>NZ_JBIVMZ010000010.1:0-83953 GCF_044753355.1 Streptomyces sp. NPDC088400
TGTGAGTCGCTCGGCCTGCTGAAGATGGACTTCCTGGGCCTGCGGAACCTGACCATCATGGACGACGCCGTCAAGATGGTGAAGGCCAACAAGGGCAAAGACCTCGACCTGCTGACCATCCCGCTGGACGACCCCAAGACGTACGAACTGCTCTGCCGGGGCGACACGCTCGGCGTCTTCCAGTTCGACGGCGGGCCCATGCGGTCGCTGCTGCGGCTGATGAAGCCCGACAACTTCGAGGACATTTCCGCCGTCTCGGCCCTGTACCGGCCGGGCCCGATGGGCATGAACTCGCATACGAACTACGCGCTGCGCAAGAACGGCCAGCAGGAGATCACGCCGATCCACCCGGAGCTGGAGGAGCCCCTCAAGGAGGTCCTCGGCCTCACCCACGGCCTGATCGTGTACCAGGAGCAGGTGCAGAAGGCCGCCCAGATCATCGCCGGGTACTCCCTGGGCGAGGCCGACATCCTGCGCCGCGTGATGGGCAAGAAGAAGGCCGACGAGCTGGAGAAGAACTTCGTCCTCTTCCACGCCGGCGCCAAGAAGAACGACTACTCCGACGAGGCGATCAAGGCCCTGTGGGACGTGCTGGTCCCCTTCGCCGGATACGCGTTCAACAAGGCGCACTCCTCCGCGTACGGACTGGTCACCTACTGGACCGCGTACCTGAAGGCGAACTACCCCGCCGAGTACATGGCGGCGCTGCTCACCTCGGTGAAGGACGACAAGGACAAGTCGGCGGTCTATCTGAACGAGTGCCGACGGATGGCGATCAAGGTGCTGCCGCCGAGTGTGAACGAGTCGCAGCCGAACTTCGCGGCGCAGGGTGACGATGTGATCCTGTTCGGTCTGACGGCGGTGCGCAACGTCGGGCAGAACGTGGTGGATTCGATCATCCGGTGCCGTAAGGCGAAGGGGAAGTACGCCACGTTCCCGGACTTCCTCGACAAGGTCGAGGCGGTCGTCTGCAACAAGCGGACGGTCGAGTCGCTGATCAAGGCCGGTGCCTTCGACGAGATGGGCCACACCCGCAAGGGGCTGGTCGCCCACCACGAGCCGATGATCGACAACGTGGTGCAGGTCAAGCGCAAGGAGGCCGAGGGGCAGTTCGACCTCTTCGGCGGCGGTGACGACGAGACCAGCGAGCCCGGCTTCGGGCTCGACATCGAATTCTCCGACATCGAGTGGGACAAGTCGTATCTGCTCGCGCAGGAGCGCGAGATGCTCGGCCTGTACGTGTCCGACCACCCCCTCTTCGGTATCGAGCACGTCCTCTCCGACAAGTCGGACGCCGCGATCTCACAGCTCACCGGCGGCGAGCACGGAGACGGCGCGGTCGTGACCATCGGCGGCATCATCTCCGGCCTCCAGCGCAAGATGACCAAGCAGGGCAACGCCTGGGCGATCGCGACGGTCGAGGACCTGGCCGGTTCGATCGAGTGCATGTTCTTCCCCGCCACCTACCAGCTGGTCTCGACCCAGCTGGTCGAGGACACCGTGGTCTTCGTCAAGGGCCGCCTCGACAAGCGCGAGGACATCCCCCGGCTGGTCGCCATGGAACTCGCCGTCCCGGACCTGTCGTCCGCCGGGACGAACGCGCCCGTCACCATCACCATCCCCACGGTGAAGGTCACCCCGCCGATGATCAGCAGGCTCGGCGAGATCCTCAGCCACCACCGGGGCAACTCGGAGGTCCGGATCAAGCTCCAGGGCGCCAGGAAGACCACGGTGCTCCGGCTCGACCGGCACCGGGTCCAGCCCGACCCGGCGCTCTTCGGGGACCTGAAGGTCCTGCTCGGGCCGGCCTGCCTGGCCGGCTGAGTCCTGGGCGTCGTATCGCCTGCATGTGTCTGAGGGGCACGCCCGGTTACGGGCGTGCCCCTCATTCGTGTGTGCAGATTCGTGTGTGCGGGCCGTCAGTTGTGGCCGAAGCGCTTCTGGCGGCCCTTCTGGGCTACGTCCGACGGCGTTATGTGCGACAGCTTCTCCTCTGTCGAAGCGTCCTGGGACGAGGACGAGGACTTCGACTGCTCGGACTCGTGCTCCGCGGCCGGCCGGTTGTGCTGCTTACCACCACGATCTCGGTTCTTGTTCTTAGCCATGGTGTGCCTCCTGCGGGAATGTGGGGGCCAGGGCCGCGTTCAGCCTCACATAGGCTAGGAAAAGGCGCATTTTGGATCATTGCCGTGTGTAGTGGGCCCTTGTCAACGGGTCACCCCGAGATACGCCACGCCGATGATCGAGTTCCGGACGTTAAGCCTCTCGCTGTCGGGCAGACTCGAAGGAAACCCGCAGTAACTCCCGATCTCCCCTGTCCCGCTACCCCGAGGTTCCCGAAAGAGGGTGGAACACGTGGACCGCTGCGTCGTCCTGGTGGACGCCGGTTACCTGCTGGGCGCCGCCGCGAGTCTCCTCGCCGGAGAACCGGCCCGTTCCCGCATCACCGTCGACCACGCCGCCCTCATTCAGGGCCTGCGCGAAGGGGCCGAGGCCGATACGGAACAGCCGCTGCTCCGTATCTACTGGTTCGACGGAGCCCCCGACCGGGTCCCGCAGCCCGAGCACAGACGCCTGCGGGTGATGCCCCGTGTGACCGTCCGGCTCGGCGCCCTCACCCGCAGCGACGGGCGCTGGGCGCAGAAAGGCGTTGACGCGGCGATGCACGCAGAGCTGACCGAACTGGCCAGAAATCGCGCCTGCTCGGATGTGGTGCTGGTGACCGGCGACGGCGATCTGCTGCCCGGCCTGATGTCCGCCAAGGAACACGGCGTCGCCGTACACCTCTGGGCCGTCCAGGCCGCGGACGGCGACTACAACCAGTCCGAGGACCTGGTCGCCGAGGCCGACGAACGGCGCGTGCTCGACCGGACCTGGATCACCAAGGCCGTACGCCCGAAGGACCTTGGCGGCGTCTGCGCGCCCTCACCCGCGCCGCGCCCCGAGATCGCGGCGATCCTCTCCGCGCCACTGCCCGAATCGGCGCTCGCCGCGTCGGCGGAGCGGGCGGCCGAGGCGGAGGCGGCGGCGGGTGGTGCGGGTACGGCGGCCGGGGCGGGTGCGGGCGCGGGTGCGGCCGGCGGGGTCGGCGCGGTGGGCCCGGTGGGCCCGGTTGGTGTCGCGCACGGGCGGAACGGGGTGGCGGTACCGTCCACCGAGCACGGCTCCGATCCCCACGCCGGTTCCCCAGGCGCCAGGAGCGTCCCCACCCCCAAGGACCTGGCGAGCCTGCGCGGTCCGGGTGCCACCGCCCCGTCGGCCGCCCCGCCGCAGGGCCCGCATCCGGCGGGCGCGACGCTCCGCTGGTCCTCCGACAAGGGATGGGTCGAGCGGCCCGGCGCCGGTACGGCGGGCGAGCCCCCGGAGACGGCGTCCCTGCCGACGCTGGCCCAGCTCACCAGCGCCGAGCAGCGGTGGGCGGACCGCGAGGAGGACATCACGACGGTGGGGGGCGACCCCTTCGAGGTGGGGCAGGTCTTCGCCCGGCGCTGGATGGAACGGCTGCCGGAGGCGAACCATGTGCAGAAGCTGTCCGTGATGTATCCGCGGGTGCCGCACCGGATCGACGGTGAACTGCTGCGGTACGCGGCGCGGTTCGGGCTGCTGGCGCACAAGGACGACCAGATCGACGAGCACGACCGGTATGCGATTCGGGCCGGGTTCTGGCGGGAGATCGATGTTCGGGCGGCGGCGGATCAGGCGCCGTCGGTGTAGGTGGGGTGCGGTGTCGCCGTCCGGCGGGGGATGCGGGTGCGGGGCGGGTTTGTGGTGGGTGCGGGGGCCGGGGCCTCCGGAGGCGCATGTCCGGACTGCATGATTTACGCCGCGTGCGGGTTTCGTGGTCGGGTGCGGGCCGGTGTGCGGCACAAATCACGCTCTACGTCCGGACACGTCACCTCCTGCGCCCCCGTCCCCCTCCCGCCGGTCCTCGTCTGCGGGCCGCGGTCGGTTTCTGCCTGCGTCTCTGGTGTTGGGGTGCCTGGACGTTGGGGTGGTGTCGTCGCCGGCGAGTGAGCCGAAGGGGCGCGCCGCTGTCGTGAGGGAGAGCGCGCGCAGGTTTGTGAGGTACGAGCGAACCGAGCACGGTCGACCGTCGACAGGGGCTGAAAGCGCCCCGGAGGCGAACCGAGCCCCCAAAAAACAGGCCGCTCCGGCACAACGTATGGTCATTGTTCGTGAGTACGGTGTGCGTGGTGCGCGATTTGGTCAAGACGTACCCCGCCGCGCGCGGTAGGCGTGGGGTTCCCGCGACGCCCGCGGTGCGTGCCACCGATGGGATTTCTCTTGAGGTCCGGCGTGGTGAGATCTTCGGTCTGCTCGGGCCCAACGGGGCGGGCAAGTCCACGCTCGTACGGCAGCTGACCGGGTTGATGCGGCCTGATTCCGGCAGTGTTGAGGTTCTCGGGCACGATCTGGTGCGCCATCCCGAGCGGGCTTCCCGGCTTGTCGGTTACCTCGGTCAGGAATCGTCCGCGCTGGACGAGTTGACCGTGTCGCTCGCCGCGGAGACCACCGGCCGGTTGCGGGGGCTCGCGTTGCGGGAGGCGCGGGTGGAGCGGGATGTGGTGCTGGGGGAGCTGGGGCTCACCGAGATCGCCGGGCGTCCGCTCAAGAAGTTGTCCGGTGGGCAGCGGCGGCTGGCCTGTGTCGCCGCCGCGCTGGTCGGGGAGCGGTCCGTACTGATTCTCGACGAGCCGACCACCGGTATGGATCCCGTCGCGCGGCGTGCGGTGTGGGCCGCGGTGGACCGGCGGCGGGCCGAGCACGGGGCGACCGTGCTGCTCGTCACCCACAACGTCATCGAGGCGGAGACGGTGCTCGACCGGGTCGCCGTGCTGGAGCGTGGCAAGGTCATCGCCTGTGACACCCCGGCGGGTCTGAAGGAACAGGTCGCGGGAGAGGTCAGGGTCGAGCTCGTGTGGCGTGAGCGTGCGCCGCTCGATGTTCCCGAGGTCGCGGCTCTGCGCGGTTCCGCCGAGGAGTCGGGGCGCCGCTGGGTGCTGCGGCTCGCTCCGGACGAGGCGCGTGCGGCGGTCGCCGCGGTGACCGGAGGCGCGGCGTTCGCGGCGCTGGACGATTTCACGCTGGCGACGCCGAGCCTGGAGGACGTGTATCTGGCGCTCGGCGGGCGGGCGAAGGGGCTGGTGAAGGCATGAGGGCCGGTACGGTCACGTGCGGGCGGACGCGTGCGGTGTCGCCTTCTCGTCACGGGCTCCTGGATGCCGTGACAGGGTGGGGCCCCGCGGCGGTCGGTTTTTCCCGCCGTGACGCGGACCGTATCCGTCTGTCCGTACCGCACGTACCGAACAGGAGCAGCGTCAGGTGAGCATCGTGCCTGCGGAGGCCGTGTCCGGGAAAATCCGGCCGGCAGCAGACATCCCCGCCCAGGCGGGGCGCGGCAGGCCCGCGCCTCTCGCGCCCCGGGCGCGGTTGTTTCCCTCGCTCGCCGCCGTCTACCGCGCGCAGCTGTCGCGGGCCCGGGTCGCCCGGATTCCGCTGCTCTTCGTGGCGACGTTCCAGTCCGTCGGGATCATGATCCTGATGCGGGGCGTGGTGGACGGGGGCGACGAGGCGCGGGCGGTGGTCGCCGGGTCGACCGTGCTCGTCGTCGCGTTCGTGGCGCTCAATCTCCTCGCCCAGTACTTCGGCCAGATGCGGGCGAGCGGCGGCCTGGACCACTACGCGACGCTGCCCGTGCCGCCCGCCGCCGTGGTGCTCGGCGCGGCCGGGGCGTACGCCTCCTTCACGGTGCCCGGCACCGCGGTCACGGCTGTGACCGGCAGCATCCTCTTCCAGCTGCCCCTGACCCATCTCTGGGTGCTGGTGGCGGTCATTCCGCTGTCGGGTGCGGCCCTCGCCGGTCTCGGCGCGGCGCTCGGGCTGCTCGCGCCCCGCCAGGAACTGGCGACCCTGCTGGGCCAGCTGGGAATGACCGCGGCGCTGCTGCTGGGTGTACTGCCAGCGGACAGGCTGCCGGGGCCGATCACGTACGCACGGGATCTGCTGCCGTCCACGTACGGTGTCGAGGCGCTCGCCCGTACGTTCGACGCGCATCCCGACTGGACGGCCGTCGCCCTCGACCTCGCGGTCTGCGCGGCCGTCGGCGTCTTCTCGCTGGCCGTCGCGACCTGGGCGTACCGGCGGGCCGCGGTCCGATGAGGCATGCGGGGGCCGGGCCTGGCACGATGGCGGAGTGACCGCACCTCTGACACCGCCTCACCAGCCGCCGCACGACGACCCGTGGCAGAAGCCGCCGGGCGGAGCCTCGCCCTGTCCGGGGGCTGAGGAGGCGCAGGACGGGCCCGATATGAAGACCGAGGTGCGGCAGGCCGCCGTGGTACTGGTCGCGGTCGCGGTGCCGGGCCTGCTGCTCGGGCTGCTGTGGCTGTGGCTGGCGCCGCGTGTCCCCCTGATTTCCGACAGTACGGCGGTCTACCTCAAGGACACGGAGGGCGAGGAGGCGATCGCCTCCGACGGTACGTTCATCCTGCTGGCGCTCGCCTTCGGCGTGATCAGTGGCGCGCTGGTCTTCCTGGCCCGCAGGCACGGCGGCATCCCGCTGGTGGCGGGCCTGGCGATGGGCGGGCTGCTGGGCTCGGTGCTCGCCTGGAGGTTCGGCGTGTACCTCGGCCCCACGTCGGACGTGGTGGCGCACGCGAAGGCGGCCGGCAAGGGGGTCACCTTCGACGCGCCGCTCGAACTGAACGCGAAGGGCGGACTGCTGGCGTGGCCCGTCGCGGCGATGGTGGTCCACCTCGCCCTGACGGCGCTGTTCGGTCCGCGTGATCCGGAACCGGAGGAGGACTGGGGACCGGTGCCGCCGTCGGCGCACGACGGTCCGGCGCAGGACGGCCCGTCGTAGTCGTTCCGGGACGCCCTAAACGCGGCCGATGGGTGCCAGTACCGCCGTGGTGAGCGCTGTCAGGTCCGTCGGGGACAGCTCGACCTCCAGGCCCCGGCGGCCCGCCGAGACGCAGATCGTCGCGTGCCCGTCCGCCGAGCTGTCCAGGACCGTACGCAGCCGCTTGCGCTGGCCGAGCGGGGAGATCCCGCCGCGTACATAGCCCGTCGTCCGCTCAGCGGCCGCCGGGTCCGCCATCACCGCCCGTTTGCCGCCTACTGCCGCCGCGAGGGCCTTGAGATCCAGCGAACCGGCCACCGGGACGACGGCCACGGTCAGTTCGCCGTCGACCTCCGCGACCAGCGTCTTGAAGACCCGGTCGGGAGAGACGCCCAGTGCCTCGGCCGCCTCCTCTCCGTAGGAGGGCGAGGCCGGGTCGTGCTCGTACGCGTGCAGGGTGTACGCCGTGCCCGCCGCCGTCAGCGCGACCGTCGCCGGGGTGCCTCCGGACTGCTGTTTCTTGGACTTCTTCGCCAACGCGGTTCTTTTCTTGGTGAGTTGGGGCGTCAGTTGGGGCTTGTCGGCGCCTTGGTCAGATCCGTGGCGGGCAGCGACGGGAGATGGCGGATCACCGCCGTCTCGGACCGCAGCAGCTTCAGCTCCTCGCGCAGCCGCGCCGCGACGTCCGGGGCCTCCAGCAGCCGCTGCTTCGACGGGTTGTCCAGTACGGCGGCGGCGGCGACCAGATACGACACCACCGAGGGCTCGTCCGGCAGTTCGTCGCTCGCGGACAGCGAGCGCTCGCGTGCCCCGGCCAGTCGCTTCTGGTAGCTGCGGAACGCCCGCAGTACGCCCTCGGCGAGCGCGCCCGAGCCTTCCCCGGTCTCCTCCGGCAGCTCTTCCACCTCCGCCGTCAGATACGGGCCGCTCGCGTCGACCGACAGCAGCCGGACACGGGTCGTGCCGGTGGCCATCACCTCGAAGCTGCCGTCCGGGCGTTCGTGGATCGTCGCCGCGTCCGCGACACAGCCCACCGAGTTGAAGGCGGTCAGGGGTTCGGGGCCGAAGCCGGCGGTGGGCCCCGGCTCGGGCGCGGCCGTACCGTCCGGCATTCCGGGTGCGCTCGGCGCGACTTCGTGTCCGTCGCGGATGGCGACCACGGCGAAGCGGCGCGGCTCGGACTCGTCGGTCTTGAGCAACTCACGCATCATCGCGCGATAGCGCTCCTCGAAGACGTTCAGGGGCAGGACGAGGCCCGGGAACAGAACCGCGTTCAGCGGGAAGAGAGGGAGGCGTGCGGTGGTCACAACGGTCAAGCGTAATGGCCATGGGCCCCTCTCCGGGCGGCCCGGTTGCTTAAAGGCATTGTCGAGGCCACCTGGATCTTGACGCCATCCCGTGTTTCCAGGAACCGGCCGAGCGGATCGTCGGTGAAACAAGTCCACGGGAAGGAGGTCGCGTACGGCCCGATCAGCCGGAACTGCTCCAGCGCCGCGTCCCAGCGGCCCCGCTCCACCAGGACGTACGTCAGCAGATTGCGGATCTCGGCCGGCCAGGGATCGCCCGCCTCGTACCCGGCGGACACCTCGATCGCGAGATCCGCCGCCGCGTCGATCCGGTCGGCCTGTGCGGAGGTGGGCTCACCGCTCAGCAGCTGGGTGAAGGCCGCCCGCACCGGCAATGCCCGGACGAGCGAACCCGGCAGCGTGTCGTGCGCCGCCTGTTCGGCGAAGTCGAAGCACTCGCGGTGCGAGCCGTACCACTCGGCCGACAGGTACTGGAGCGCCGAGACATGGCAGCCGTAGTGGTGCGGGGAGCGGCGCACGGCCTGCTCCCACAGCGACTCGAAGGCGGTGTGCGGGACATGCGTACCGCGCGCGTGGTCGAGCGCGACGCGCCACGGCACCGGATCGCGCGGGTCGCCGTCGGCCGCCGCGTCGATCAGCGGACCGGTCTCGCGGAGCCGCTCGGCCCGCGCCGGCGACTCCCAGGCCCTGCGGACAGCCAGCTCGGCCCGGACGAGAAGCGCGTCGGGATCGCGGGGCGCGGCGCGCAGCCAGGCCGCCAGCCACGCGTCACGGCCGTGGGCGAAGGCCGCCAGCCGGGCCACATAGCGGTCGCGGTTCTCCCACTCGGCGGACTCCCGTGTGATCGCGAGCAGCTTCGCCGCGGGCTCGTACTCGCCGACAGCGGCGGCCACCAGGGCGGGGGCGAGCCGCTCGTCGGGGGCGTCGAGCAGCACCGCGTCGTCCGGGGGCAGCCCGACGGCCAGCTGCGGGGTGTGCCGGATCATGCGCGCGGTGCTGATCAGGGCGCGGAGCAAGGACATCGTGCGGACCATTGAAAACCGCAGGTGACGGAGGCGCCAGGGGGCGGCTGTCAAGCTTTGGTATCGGAACGAAGGTTGTCTCCGGCCAGGTCAAGAAACGGCAAAGAAGTATGGCCGACGTGGCCCGCAGGCGGGGAGCCGGCGGGAGGGGGTCGGGGTCGCAGGAGGTGACGTGTCCGGACGTAGAGCGTGATGTGTGCCGCTTGCGAACCCGCACCCGAAAAGCACACCCGCACGCGGCGTACGGGGGTCCGGGGGTGTCCCCCGGAAAAGCACAGCATGCAGTCCGGACATGCGCCTCCGGAGACCCCGTCCCCCGCACCCACCACAAACCCGCCCCGCACCCGCATCCCCCGCCGGACGGCGCACCGCACCCGCACCCCGCCGGACGGCGACCGTCAGCTGCGCCGCAAGAGGCGGCTCGCGCCCGCCGCCACCGTTGTCGCCAGGATCCAGCCCAGCAGTACCAGCGCCGCCCCCAGCCACTGCCACCCGCCCTGGAGCCGCCAGTACCCGTCCTGGCCCAGGTTGATCACCGGTACCAGCAGGTCCAGGGCGTAGAGCGCCGGGTTCCACTCCGGGTGTTCGGCGGCTTTCATGGCCGGTGGGGCGTGGCGGGTGAAGGCGATCGTGCCGGCTCCCCAGAGGATCGCCATCCACAGCGCCGCACGGCCGGGGCGGTAGCCGTACGCGACCGTCCAGTCCTGGAGGTAGCCCCAGAGCTTCGCGGCCAGGGGCATGGTCGCGCGGCGGCGTCGCTGCTTGGCCAGCAGGACCTCGCGCGCGTCCGCGTCCTCGCCGCTGTTGCGCAGCACCTGGGCGAGGCGTTCGTACGGCTCGGGGGAGTACTCCGGGGTCGCCGCCTCCACCCATTCCAGCCGCCTGAGCAGCGGGAAGTGGCCGAACGGGACGAGGTTCTCGTACACGAAGCCACCCATGGCGAGGCCGCCGGGCCCCGGCCAGCTGGTCGACATGTCGACCAGGGTGATGATCTTCGCGCCGCTCAGGACGACCCGGCCCTCCTCGACGCGTTCGCACTTGAACCGCAGCTCGGGGGTGGCGATCCGGCGCAGGGACAGCTCTTCCTCGGGGGACAGGAAGAAACGTGCCTGCTCCAGGTCGATCGCGTCACCGAACCGGCCGTCGTCCAGCCGTACCCCGCCGCGGCACTCGAATCGCTGTAATCGCGTGCCGCGGACCGGTGTGGTGACCCGCCCGGTGCCGTGCGGGGGAGTGGCCCCGGCGGTGTCGGTCTCGTCGCTCACCCAGGCGCTCGCCAGGTAGAGCGAGCGCTCCACGGTCAGCTGCGGGGCGTTGAGCGCGCGGCGTTCCCGCGCGCCACGCAGCCGGCTGCCGCGCATGCTCAGGGACACTCCGACCTTGGCGCCGCGCAGGCTGACCTCGCCGTGGGTCTCGATCTGGTCGGCCTGGAGGTCCTGGGCGACACACATGCCGTCGGCGGTGATCGCCCGGCCGAGCCGGTCGGGGCGTACATCGATCTGGCTGATCAGCAGATCGGTGCCGATCTGTGCGTCGGTGAGCCGGATGCCCCGCTCGACCCGGCAGCGTGGGAGGTGCAGATCGCCCTCGGTCTGCAGCCTGGCGGCCTCCAGCCGCGGTATCGCGCAGCCGGCCATGCGCAGGGTGGTGAAGCGTGACTCGGGCAGCACCACCTCGTTCTCGAAGCGGCAGTGGTTCAGCTCGACGTACGGGGCGACCGTGCCGCCCGCGAGGTTGAGCGTGCCGGTGATCTGCACTCCGCGGAGCTTGAGCGCCGCGACGCGGCCCGGCAGGGCGGCCGGTCCGCTGAGCAGGAGCAGGGCGATCACCCGGGCGCGGACGCTGCGTTCCGTGCCCCAGGGGTGTGGCGAGAAAGGATCGTCGAGCAGTGGGTCCGAAGTGCTCAGGTCGTATGTGCTGCCGTTGCGGAACGATTGCCACATGCCGAGTTCCGCCGCGCTGAGCCAGTCGGGAGATTCGTCGTTCTGCGGCTCGGTCACTGCCGCGCCTCCGCTTCCCCGTGTGCGTACAGATGGTCCGAACAACTGATGACAGGTAGTGGTCTGTGCACGTGATGACAGTTGGTTGTCACAAGCGTTGTTCCCGCTGGGTGACGTACTGAACGCTAGTCGTGAAGCCCAGGTTCCGGAACATGTATCAGCCAGTGATACACGGGACCGGGCGTCTGATCCGGTCTGCGAGAATTGACCCCGTGATCTCACGAATCGATCTGCGCGGCGACACCCTCCCCGAGGGTGCGGCCCTGCGTGACCTGCTGCCCCGAGCCGAGTTCGATGTGGAAGCCGCCCTGGAGAAGGTGCGGCCCATCTGCGAGGACGTGCGTCATCGGGGCACCGCGGCGCTGATCGAGTACGCGGAGCGGTTCGACGGGGTGAAGCTGGAGCGGGTACGGGTGCCCGTGGCCGCCCTCGCCGAGGCGCTGGAGGGGCTCGACCCCGCTGTACGGGCCGCCCTGGAGGAGTCGATCCGGCGGGCCAGGCTGGTGCACCGCGCTCAGCGGCGCACCTCGCACACCACCCAGGTCGTGCCCGGTGGCTCGGTCACCGAGAAGTGGGTGCCGGTCGAGCGCGTGGGGCTCTACGCGCCGGGCGGCCGGTCCGTCTACCCGTCGTCCGTGATCATGAATGTGGTGCCGGCCCAGGAGGCGGGCGTCGAGTCGATCGCCCTGGCCTCTCCGGCGCAGCGTGAGTTCGACGGGCTGCCGCACCCGACGATCCTGGCCGCGTGCGCGCTGCTCGGGATCGACGAGGTGTACGCGGCGGGTGGCGCCACGGCCGTCGCGATGTTCGCGTACGGGACCGACGAGTGCGCGCCCGTGAACATGGTCACCGGTCCCGGCAACGTCTGGGTCGCCGCAGCCAAGCGTTACTTCACCGGCCGGATCGGTATCGACGCCGAGGCCGGACCCACCGAGATCGCGGTCCTCGCGGACTCGACCGCCGACCCCGTGCATGTCGCCGCCGACCTGATCAGCCAGGCCGAGCACGACCCGCTCGCCGCGGCCGTCCTGGTCACCGACTCGGCCGAGCTGGCCGACTCGGTGGAGAAGGAGCTGGCACCCCAGGTCGCCGCGACCAAGCACATCGAGGACCGGGTCCGCCCGGCGCTGGCCGGCCGGCAGTCCGCCGTCGTGCTGGTCGACTCCGTCGAGGACGGCCTGCGGGTCGTCGACGCGTACGGCGCCGAGCACCTGGAGATCCAGACCGCCGACGCCGCCGCGCTGGCCGCGCGGGTCCGCAATGCGGGCGCGATCTTCGTCGGCCCGTACGCGCCCGTCTCGCTCGGCGACTACTGCGCGGGCTCCAACCACGTGCTGCCGACCGGCGGCTGCGCCTGCCACTCCTCGGGGCTGTCCGTCCAGTCCTTCCTGCGCGGCATCCACATCGTGGACTACACGAAGGACGCGCTGGCCGAGGTCACCCATCACGTGGTGACGCTGGCCGAGGCGGAGGATCTGCCCGCGCACGGCGCGGCGCTCAAGGCGCGGTTCGAGTGGAAGGTGCCCGGCAAGTGAGTCCGACCGAAGGCGTCACGTCCTCATCCTTCGGGATCGATTTCGGGATCGACGACCTGCCCGTACGGGACGAGCTGCGCGGCAAGTCCCCGTACGGCGCCCCCCAGCTGGACGTCCCCGTGCAGCTCAACACCAACGAGAACCCCTACCCGCTGCCCGAGCCGCTGGTCGAGCGGATCGCCGAGCGCGTCCGCGACGCCGCCCGGAGCCTCAACCGGTACCCGGACCGGGACGCGGTCGAGCTGCGCACCGAGCTGGCCGCGTACCTGTCCCGTACCGGGGAACACCCGCTGACCGCGGCGAACGTCTGGGCCGCCAACGGCTCCAACGAGGTTATCCAGCAGTTGCTCCAGACCTTCGGCGGCCCCGGCCGTACGGCGATCGGTTTCGAGCCCTCGTACTCGATGCACGGCCTCATCGCGCGCGGCACCGGCACCGGCTGGCTCTCCGGGCCGCGCAACGAGGACTTCACCATCGATGTGGACGCCGCGCGGAAGGCCGTCGCCGAGCACCGGCCCGATGTCGTCTTCATCACCTCGC
The DNA here is from genome assembly GCF_044753355.1 of Streptomyces sp. NPDC088400. Lineage (NCBI taxonomy): Bacteria > Bacillati > Actinomycetota > Actinomycetes > Kitasatosporales > Streptomycetaceae > Streptomyces > Streptomyces sp. NPDC088400. The sequence goes on from NZ_JBIVMZ010000010.1 coordinate 13,246, forward strand.
CCAACAACCCGACGGGCACGGCGGTCGAAGCCGACACGGTCCTCGCGCTGTACGAGGCCGCCCAGGCGGCCAAGCCGTCCCTGGTCGTGGTGGACGAGGCGTACGTCGAATTCAGCCACCGCCCCTCCCTGCTGCCGCTCCTCGAAGGCCGGCCGCACCTTGTCGTGTCCCGCACGATGTCCAAGGCCTTCGGCGCCGCCGGACTGCGCCTCGGCTACCTCGCCGCGCACCCCGCCGTGGTCGACGCCGTCCAGCTGGTGCGCCTGCCGTACCACCTGTCGGCCGTCACCCAGGCCACCGCGCTGGCCGCGCTGGAACACACCGATACGCTGTTGGGGTACGTCGAGACGCTCAAGGCCGAGCGGGACCGCCTGGTCGGTGCGTTGCGCGAGATCGGTTACGAGGTCACCGACTCGGACGCGAACTTCGTACAGTTCGGCCGCTTCGAGGATTCCCACGCGGCCTGGCAGCGGATCCTCGACCGGGGTGTCCTCATCCGCGACAACGGCGTGCCGGGCTGGCTGCGGGTCACCGCCGGCACCCCGCCCGAGAACGACGCGTTCCTCGACGCGGTACGTGATCTCAAGAAGGAGCAGAGCGCATGAGCCGCATCGGCCGCGTGGAACGCAGTACGAAGGAGACCTCCGTCGTCGTCGAGATCGATCTCGACGGCAGCGGCAAGGTCGATGTGTCGACCGGGGTCGGTTTCTACGACCACATGCTCGACCAGCTGGGCCGGCACGGCCTGTTCGACCTCACGGTGAAGACCGAGGGCGATCTGCACATCGACTCGCACCACACCATCGAGGACACCGCCCTCGCCCTCGGCGCCGCGTTCAGGCAGGCGCTCGGCGACAAGGTCGGCATCTACCGCTTCGGCAACTGCACGGTGCCGCTCGACGAGTCGCTGGCACAGGTGACGGTGGACCTCTCCGGGCGTCCGTACCTGATCCACACCGAGCCCGAGAAGATGGCGCCGATGATCGGCGAGTACGACACGACGATGACCCGGCACATCCTGGAGTCCTTCGTCGCCCAGGCCCAGATCGCGCTGCACGTCCACGTCCCGTACGGGCGCAACGCGCACCACATCGTGGAGTGCCAGTTCAAGGCCCTCGCCCGCGCTCTGCGGTACGCGTCGGAGCGTGACCCGCGCGCGGCCGGAATCCTTCCTTCGACCAAGGGCGCTCTGTGACCGGTCTGTCCACCATTTTGATCGTTGTCGGTCTGTTTCTGGCCGGAGGCGTGTACTCCTTCTCCAAGCAGAAGCTGCCCACGGGCGTGATCGTGCTGCTGGGCCTGTGCTCCGTGCTGTGTCTGGTCGCCGGCGGCCTGCGTATCCAAGGGATCTGGGAATGAGCAAGAGCACCAAGAGCGTCGTGGTGTTCGACTACGGATTCGGCAATGTCCGGTCCGCCGAACGCGCCCTCGCCCGCGCCGGCGCGGAGGTCGAGATCACCCGCGACTTCGACCGCGCCATGAACGCCGACGGGCTCCTCGTGCCCGGCGTCGGCGCCTTCTCCGCCTGCATGAAGGGGCTCACCGCCGCCCGCGGTGACTGGATCGTCGGCCGCAGGCTCGCCGGCGGACGCCCCGTCATGGGGATCTGCGTCGGGATGCAGATCCTCTTCGAGCGCGGCATCGAGCACGGCGTGGAGACCGACGGCCTCGACGAGTGGCCCGGCACGGTCGGCCCGCTCCAGGCCCCGATCGTCCCGCACATGGGGTGGAACACGGTCGAGGCGCCGTCGGACAGCCGGCTGTTCGCCGGGCTCGGCCCCGAGGAGCGCTTCTACTTCGTGCACTCGTACGCCGTGCACGACTGGAGCCTGGAAGTCACCAACGCCAAGATCCGTGCCCCCAGGGTCACCTGGTCCACCCACGGCGAGCCGTTCGTCTCGGCCGTGGAGAACGGGGCACTGTGGGCCACCCAGTTCCACCCCGAGAAGTCCGGCGACGCCGGCGCCCAGCTGCTGACCAACTGGATCGGAACCCTCTGATGTCTCCTCAGTCTCCTGAGTCCACCGCGTCTCTTGAGCCGAAGCTCGAACTCCTTCCGGCCGTCGATGTCCGCGACGGCCAGGCCGTCCGGCTCGTCCATGGCGAGTCCGGTTCGGAGACCTCGTACGGCTCCCCCCTGGAAGCCGCGCTCTCCTGGCAGCGCTCCGGCGCCGAGTGGCTGCACCTGGTCGACCTCGACGCGGCGTTCGGCACCGGCGACAACCGAGCGCTGATCGCCGAGGTCGCCGCCGCCATGGACATCAAGGTCGAGCTGTCCGGCGGCATTCGCGACGACGCCTCGCTCGCCGCCGCCCTCGCCACCGGCTGCACCCGGGTCAACCTCGGCACCGCCGCGCTGGAGACCCCCGAGTGGGTCGCCAAGATCATCGCCGAGCACGGCGACCGGATCGCGGTCGGCCTCGACGTACGCGGCACGACCCTCCGGGGCCGCGGCTGGACCCGCGACGGCGGCGACCTGTACGAGACCCTGGCCCGCCTCGACACCGAGGGCTGCGCGCGCTACGTCGTCACCGACATCGCCAAGGACGGCACCCTCCAGGGGCCCAACCTGGAACTGCTGAAGAACGTCTGCGCCGCCACCGACAAGCCGGTCGTCGCCTCCGGCGGTGTCTCCTCGCTGGACGACCTGCGCGCGATCGCCACGCTGGTGCCCGCGGGAGTCGAGGGCGCGATCGTCGGCAAGGCGCTCTACGCCAAGGCGTTCACCCTGGAAGAGGCGCTCGCGGCGGTGAACGGATGAGCGACGGCACGGGCACGGACGGCGTTCAGGCCGGCACCGGCGTCGTACCGGCCGGGACGGTACGGAAGCTCTCGTCCGGCGGCCCGTGGGAGGAGGCCATCGGCTACTCCCGCGCGGTGGAGCTTCCGAACGGCCTTGTCCTGGTGGCGGGCTGCACATCGGTCGTCGACGGCAGGATCTCCTCCGGCGGCCCGTACGAGCAGGCCAGGACCGCCTTCGGAGTCGCCGTCAAGGCGCTGGAGGAACTGGGCCTCGGAGCCGAACACGTGGTGCGCACGCGCATGTACATCACCCATGTGAGGGATGCCGAGGACGTGGGCCGCGCCCACAAGGAACTGTTCGACGCCGTACGACCGGTCTCCTCGATGATCGTCGTCTCCGGCTTCATCGACCCGAGCCTGGTCGTCGAGGTCGAGGTCGAGGCCTACCGCGGAGGTGCCGGATGACGCTCGCGGTACGGGTGATCCCCTGCCTGGACGTCGACAACGGCCGGGTCGTCAAGGGCGTCAACTTCCAGAACCTGCGGGACGCCGGCGACCCGGTCGAGATGGCCCGCCTGTACGACGCGGAGGGCGCCGACGAGCTGACGTTCCTCGACATCACCGCGTCGTCCGGCGACCGCGAGACGACGTACGACGTGGTGCGCCGCACCGCCGAGCAGGTCTTCATCCCGCTCACGGTCGGCGGGGGCGTCCGTACCCCCGAGGACGTCGACAAACTGCTGCGGGCCGGCGCCGACAAGGTCGGGGTCAACACGGCGGCCATCGCGCGGCCCGACCTCATCCGGGAGATCGCCGAGCGCTTCGGGCGCCAGGTGCTGGTCCTGTCGGTGGACGCGCGGCGGACCACGTCCGCGTCCGGGGCGGTGTCGTTCGAGGTCACCACGCACGGCGGACGCAAGGGCACGGGCATCGACGCCGTCGAATGGGCCCACCGGGCCACCGAGTTGGGCGCCGGGGAGATCCTGCTGAACTCGATGGACGCCGACGGTACGAAGGACGGCTACGACACGGAGATGATCGCGGCCGTCCGCAAGCATGTCTCCGTGCCCGTCATCGCGTCCGGGGGCGCGGGCCGGCTGGCGGACTTCCCGCCGGCCATCGCGGCGGGCGCCGACGCCGTACTGGCCGCTTCCGTCTTCCACTTCGGTGATCTGCGGATCTCGGAGGTCAAGGGCACGCTGCGGGAGGCGGGGCATCCGGTGCGCTGACGCCGGGGTGGTGAGGTCCCGTGGGCTGAAGCGGGGTTGGGCTGAGTCCGGTGCGCCGACGCCGGGTGGGTCGGGCCCGGTGTGCAGGCGCCGGGCATCGAGCAGCAGCGCATCGAGCTGCAGTGCGTCGAGCTGCGGTGCGTCGAGTAGCAGTGTTGATTTCGGTCATCAGCCCTGACTATGGGCCGCGTTGACGTCCACTCGTGACGAGGTCGGTTCATCAAGACCGGTGAACTTGCCGATGCTTCCGTGCGAGTTGCACCGCGACAGTGGCGACCGCCAGTGAAATGGCGGTCCCACTCCGGTGCACCCCCCACGGCCTCCGGTGTGGCTCCGCCACGACCGAGAGGACCCCCCATGGTGCGACCGCACTCTCAGGCGCGAGTTCCCCGCCGTACCGCCGACCGCTCGCGTCGCGCCCGGAGCCTGTGGGCGGCCTCGGTCACGACCGTCGGTCTGTTCGCCGCGCTGATCCCCGGTGTTTCGGGCGCCCAGGCAACGACCGCGACGGCCGCCGCCACCGAGACCACGACCGCCACGGTCGCCGCCAATCCGTACGAGCGTGGTCCCGCGCCGACTGTGGCCGGCATCGAGGCCGTCAGCGGCCACTACGCCGTCTCGAAGATCACCGTCTCCTCGGCGAGCGTCACCGGCTTCGGCGGTGGCACGGTCTACTACCCGACCTCCACCGCGGACGGCACCTTCGGGGCCGTGGCGATCTCTCCCGGCTTCACCGCCACCCAGTCCAGCGTCGCCTGGCTCGGACCGAGGCTGGCCTCCCAGGGCTTTGTCGTCTTCACCATCGACACGAACACCACTCTCGACGCGCCCGACAGCCGGGGCCGTCAACTCCTCGCCGCCCTGGACTATCTGACGCAGCGTTCGACGGTCAGCGGCCGGATCGACAGCGCGCGCCTCGGCGTCATGGGGCACTCGATGGGCGGTGGCGGCTCGCTGGAGGCGGCCAAGAGCCGTACGTCACTGAAGGCGGCCATCCCGCTGACCGGCTGGAACCTGGACAGCACCTGGCCCGAGGTCCGTACACCGACCCTGGTGGTCGGGGCGGACGGCGATTCCGTCGCCCCCGTCGCCTCGTTCTCCGAGCCGTTCTACCAGTCGCTGCCCAGCACGCTCGACAAGGCGTATCTGGAGCTCAACAACGCCAGCCACTCCACGCCGACCTCGCCGAACACCACCGTCGCGAAGTACAGCGTGTCCTGGCTGAAGCGGTTCATCGACAGCGACACCCGCTACGAACAGTTCCTCTGCCCGGTCCCCGCGCCGAGCGCGACGATCGAGGAATACCGCGGCAACTGCCCGCACACTGCCTCCTGACTCAACTAGCCTGTCTGGTAAGCGAGTTGCCGGTGGTGCAATGCGGTCGCCGCCGGCAACTCCGCTGTGTCCCGGTGCCGTACACAACCGGGCCGGGCGGCTGTCGGCCCACCTCTGCCACACCTCTGCCCACACCCCTGCCCCCGCCCTTGCCGCGTCGGCCGATCCGGTGTTGGACGCGAGTCTTCCAGGGTTGTTTACGCAGCAGTAACGTGACGGGCGTGACCCCATCGACGACCGTGCACCGCCCCCAACGGCTGTACGGACGAAGCGGTGAACTCGCCGTCCTGGACGCCATGGTGAACCGACTGGCCGCCGGGACCGGCGGCACGCTCGTACTGACCGCGCCGCCGGGACTCGGCCGAAGCGCGCTGGTACGCCACACTCTCGACCGTCACGGCGGCGGACCGGTCCTGCACACCACGGCGGCCCCGGCCGAACGGCTGCTGCCGTACAGCGGGGTGCACGCGCTGCTCTGCTCGGCGCGGTTCCCGCTGCCCGTACCGCCCGCCGACGTCCTGCGCTCGGGGATCGCGCCCGTCGTCCTGTTCGACCTGCTGGCCGGTCTCGGCGCCCGTCGCCCGCTGCTGGTCTGTGTCGACGACGCCCACGCCTGGGACCCCGACTCGCGTACCGCACTGGCCTTCGCGGTACGCCGGCTCGCCGCCGGAGCCCGCGTCGCCGTCCTGCTCACCGTCGCGGACCACCGGGACGGCGCGGAGGCCTTCGCCGGACTCCCCGCGCTACGGCTCGCACCGCTCGACGCCGCCGCTTCGGCCGGGCTGCTCGACCGATTGACGGGCAGCCTGATCGACGCTGCCGTACGGGAGGAGCTACGGCACGAGGGCGTCGGCAACCCCCGGCTGCTCACGGCGCTCGTCGCACGCCTCACAGACAGCCAATTGACGGGGCGTCACCCACTGCCACGGCCGCCGACCGGTGGCGAGGACCTGCTCGACGCCTACGCCGCCCCACTCGCGGCGCTGTCCGACGACACCCGCACACTGCTGCTCCTCGCCGCCGCGGCCGAGGAGCACGAGCCCGAAGGGGCGGGCGCCGACGCGGTCCTGCTGCTGCGCGCGGGCCGGGCGGCCGGAATCGACCTCGGCCCGCTCGCTCCGGCCGAGGCGGCCGGGGTGGTGCGCAGCGGGGCCGGCCGCGTCCACTTCACGCATCCGCTCGTACGCCGGGCGGTGCTGCGACGGTCACCTCCGGCGCGCCGGCGCGCGGTGCACCGACTGCTGGCCGCCGCGCTCGACGCACCGCACGAGAGCCTGCCCCGGCTGATCCAGCGGGCCTGCGCGGCGGACGGCTGCGATCCGGCGCTGGCCGGGGAACTGGCGGCCGCCGCCGTCCCGCCGCGCCCCCACGCCGACCGCGCCGCCGCCCTGACCCGGGCCGCCGGACTCTCCGCGGACGAATCCCTGCGCGCAGCCCGTTTCGCCGCCGCCGCCGAACTCGCCTGGCTCGCCGGGGAACCGGGCCGGGCGCGCGTCCTGCTGGCCCGGGTACGCGCCGTACCCGCGCCCGGCCGGGCCCATTACGTACGGGGCCTGCTCGCCCTGCGCGACGGGCCGGTCGCGGACGCGCGGGAGGCCCTGCTCACGGCTGCGTCGCTGCTCGCCCCGTACGACGAGAGCCGTACGGTGAGCGCCCTGCTGGGCGCGGCGGAGGCGGCCTGGGCCATGGGCGACGCGCCGGCCTGTCTCGACGCGATGCGGCGGATCCCGGTGAGCCGGAGCGATCCGGCGCTGGAGCGGTACCGGGCGGGCATCTGCGCCGTACTCGACGGCCGTCCGGAGACGGGCCGGGCGCTGCTGCGGGGCTGCGCGGAGCACGCGGGAGCTGATACCGGCTCCGGTTCTCCCGGATTCGGTTCCGCCGGGGAGGCGCTCCGTAGCGCCGGGATCAGCGCCCGTACCGGCACTCGCCCCGGCCCCGGTGATCCGGCCCGGCTCCTGCGGGCCGGGATCGCCGCGCTCGTCCTCGGCGAGGTGGACACCGCGTGCCGGGCGGGCGCCAGGGCGCTGGCCGCCGTCCGCGCACGCGGCCCGGACGCGCTGCTGCCCCAGGCCCTGGAACACCTCGCGTACGGCGAACTCCGTGCCGGCCGGCACGCGAGCGCCCGCGCCCACGCCCGCGAGGGGCTGGCCGCCGCCGGCCGCCTGGGCCAGCGCAACGCCGCCGCCCATCTGCACGCGATCCTCGCCCTCGCCGCGTCCGTCGAGGGCGACGCCCGGACCTGCGCCGAACACGCCGACGCGGCTCTGGCGGACGCGGGGCCGCACGGACTCACCCAGGCGGCCACGCTCGCCGGGTGGGCGGTCGGCCGTGCCGAACTGGCCGACGGCCGATCCGCCCAGGCCGCCGCGCGGCTCGCCCCGCTGGTCCGCCCCGGGCCCCGGCGCGGCCACTTCGCCGCCCTCATGCCGGCCGTCCCGTGCTTCGTGGAGGCGGCGGTGCTGGCGGGCCGGGGCGCCGAGGCGTACGCGGTGGTCGAGGAGTTCGCGGCCTGGACCGCACGGACCGCCGACCCTCAGACACCCGCCCAACTGGCCCGCTGCCGAGCCCTGTTGGCCCCACCCGCCGAGGTGGCGGCCCGTTACGAGGAGGCGCTCGCCCATCACGAGCGCGCGGGCGGCGACTTCGAGCGGGCCCGTACCCAACTGCTGTACGGGCACTGGCTCCGAAGGCGGCGCAGAACCCGCGAGGCGCGCGGCCCGTTGCGGGACGCCCTGGTCGGCTTCGAACGCTCCGGCGCCCGCCTCTGGTCCGGGCGGGTACGGGGCGAACTGCGCGCCGCGGGCGAGGCGGTGCCCGGAGAGCGCGGGGCGGCCTCGCCAGGACCGCTGGTCCTGCTCACCCCCCAGCAGCAGCGCATCGCCCGGTGCGTGGCGGAGGGCGCGACCAACCGGGAGGTGGCGCTACGGCTCTCGCTGAGCACCCGCACCGTCGATCACCATCTGCGGAACGTCTTCGCGACGCTGGGGGTGCGCTCACGCACGGAGCTGGCGCGGCTGCTGGACCCGCGGTTGCTGGACCGGGAGGACAGGGGCGCGGGGGACCGTTACGGCCTGAGCCGCGACCTCTGACCTGCGACGACCACCGGCCGACGATTGCCGGCCAGTGGTCGCGGGGGCAGCCGTCTACGCGAGGCCCAGCTTCGTCTCCCGCACCCGCTCGATCGCCTCCTTGTCCCCCTCCAGCTGTACATCCGCCACGCTCTGCCGTCCGAACGCGAAGAGAATCAGCTCACCAGGCTCCCCGGTGACCGTCACCACCGGCGTACCGCGGTGGGCCACCGCCGTCTGGCCGTCCGGGCGGCGCAGCACCAGGCCCACCGGCGACTTCCGCCCCATCATCCGGCCGCCCTTCTCCAGCCGTGCCCACAGCGTGTCCGAGAAGACACGGTCCAGCTCCCGGGGCGTCCAGTCCGGCTGGGCCCGCCGGACGTCCTCGGTGTGGACGTAGAACTCGACGGTGTTCGCCACCTCGTCGAGCTGCTTGATGCCGTACGGGGACATCCGGGGCGGTCCCGTACGGATCAGCTGGATCAGCTCCTCGTACGGCTTCGCGAGGTACTCGGCGGTCACCCGCTCCAGCCGGTTCCTGAGCGCGGCCAGCAGCATGCCGCCGGCCGCGTCCGGGCGGCGCTCGCGCACCACCACATGGGCCGCGAGGTCGCGGGTCAGCCAGCCTTCGCAGAGCGTCGGCGCATCGGGGCCCGTCGCCTCCAACAGGTCGGCGAGCAGAAGTCGTTCACGCTTGGCATGGGTCGACATGTGCGCAAGCGTACGGCGGCCCGGCCCCGTCCGCCCAGTGGACATCCCACACGGGCCGCCGCGCGGACGCGGCACAATGGCCGTATGAGCAGCACGACCGCGGGCACCGGCGGACTCGATCCCGCCATCGCCGACCGCCTCAAGCGCAGCGCCGACGGGCTCGTCCCGGCGATCGCCCAGCAGTACGACACCGGTGAGGTGCTGATGCTCGGCTGGATGGATGACGAGGCCCTGCACCGCACCCTGACCACCGGCCGCGGCACCTACTGGTCCCGCAGCCGCCAGGAGTACTGGGTCAAGGGCGACACCTCGGGCCATGTCCAGCACGTCAAGTCCGTGGCCCTGGACTGCGACGGCGACACCGTCCTCGTCCAGGTCGACCAGGTCGGCGCCGCCTGCCACACCGGCGCGCGCACCTGCTTCGAGGCCGACGTACTACCGCTCGGGTGAGCGGGCCGCACAAGCCCGACGACGAGTGATGAGCAACGAGTGACGAGTGCCGAGCAACGAGTAGGGTCAGCGCCCATGGATCTCGAGACCTTCCGCAAGCTGGCGGTGGACCGCCGTGTCATCCCCGTCAGCAGGCGGCTCCTCGCGGACGGCGACACCCCGGTCGGCCTGTACCGCAAGCTCGCCGCCGAGCGCCCCGGCACGTTCCTCCTGGAGTCCGCGGAGAACGGGCGCTCCTGGTCCCGCTACTCCTTCATCGGCGTACGGTCGGCCGCCACGCTCACCGAACGCGACGGCCGCACCCACTGGCTCGGCACCCCGCCCGTCGGCGTCCCCGTCGACGGCGACCCGCTGGCCGCCCTGCGCGCCACCGTCGAGACCCTGCACACCCCCCGCGACCTGTCCTCCGGCATGCCGCCCTTCACCGGCGGCATGGTCGGCTACCTCGGATACGACATCGTCCGGCGGCTGGAGAAGATCGGTGACCACGCGCGGGACGATCTGCGCATCCCCGAGCTGACCATGCTGCTCACCTCGGACCTCGCCGTACTCGACCACTGGGACGGCACGGTCCTGCTGATCGCCAACGCGATCAACCACAACGACCTCGACACCGGGGTGGACGACGCGTACGCGGACGCCGTCGCCCGCCTCGACGCCATGGCCGCCGACCTCGCCGAGCCGGTCCACACCGCGCCCACCTCGCTGCCCGCCTCCGAGGTGCCGGAGTACACGGAGCGCTGGGGCGGCGCCGCCTACCAGGACGTCGTCGAGGACATCAAGGAGCGGATCAGGGCGGGCGAGGCCTTCCAGGTCGTGCCCTCGCAGCGCTTCGAGACCCCCGTCACCGCGAGCGCGCTGGACGTCTACCGGGTGCTGCGGGCCACCAACCCGAGCCCGTACATGTACCTCTTCCGCTTCGACGGTTTCGATGTCGTCGGCTCCAGCCCGGAGGCGCTGGTCAAGGTCGAGGACGGGCACGCGATGGTGCACCCCATCGCCGGTACCCGGCCGCGCGGCGCGACCCCGCAGGAGGACCAGGCCCTCGCCGACGAGCTCCTCGCCGACCCCAAGGAGCGCGCCGAGCATCTGATGCTGGTCGACCTCGGCCGCAACGACCTGGGGCGGGTCTGCGAGCCCGGCAGCGTCGAGGTCGTGGACTTCATGTCCGTCGAGCGGTACTCGCACGTCATGCACATCGTGTCCACGGTCACCGGACAGGTCGGCGAGGGCCGCAGCGCCTTCGACGTGCTGACCGCCTGCTTCCCGGCGGGCACCCTCTCCGGGGCGCCGAAGCCGCGCGCCATGCAGATCATCGACGAGCTGGAGCCCACCCGGCGCGGGCTGTACGGCGGCTGCGTCGGCTACCTCGACTTCGCGGGGGACTCCGACACCGCCATCGCCATCCGCACGGCGCTGCTGCGCGACGGTACGGCGTACGTCCAGGCGGGAGCGGGCGTCGTCGCCGACTCCGACCCGGTCTCCGAGGACACCGAGTGCCGCAACAAGGCGGCCGCGGTGCTCCGCGCCGTACACACGGCGAACCGGCTGAACGGCGGCTGATCTCCCGTTCGCAGGGCTGATCCACGGTTTCCGGGCTGCCGCCGCGAACACCCTGCCGAAGAGACGGCCCGGATCCCGGACCCCCGGGCCCCGGGTCGCGCGGGGCGGTGAGGGATAGTGGGGTGCGTGAGTGCCGTACCCGTATCCCAGCCCCGTACCGCCACCCCGGCGACCGACGCCCCGAGCAGCCGCCGCAGCCTCGCTGTGGCGCTGTTGCTCGGCGCCGTCGGCGCGGCGGTCGTGCTGATCGCCTCCGGCCAGGTCTGGGCCGAGGGCAGCGCGGCCGTCGGGGGCGGTTCCGTACCGCTCGACGCCGACGGCCGTGATGTCACCGGCGTTCCCGCCGCCCTCGCCGTGGTCGGCCTCGCGGCGCTCGTCGCCGTCTTCGCCGTCCGCAGGGCGGGGCGGCTGCTCGTCTCCGTACTGCTCACGCTCAGCGGCGCGGGCGCGACCGCCGCCGCGTTCCTCGGGGCGTCGGACAGCACGGCCCTGGACGAGAAGGCCGCCAAGACCACCGGCGACACCGCCGCCACCATCGACGCGCTGAGCCACACCGGGTGGCCGTACGTGACCGCCGCCGGCAGCGTGCTGATCCTGCTCGCCGGGCTGCTCGCGCTCCGGTACGGGAGGCAGTGGCCCGCGATGTCCGGCCGGTACGAGCGCGACGGCGCCGCCGCGTCCGGTGACTCCGGGGAGCACGGCGGGGTACGGGCGCGCGCCGCCCGCCGGGCACCCGTCGTGGACCCGGACCGTCCCGAGGACGTGTGGAAGGCGCTGGACCGGGGCGAGGACCCGACGCGCGACGGCTGACCGGAGGGGCGGGGCGCGTGGAGTGACCGCCGGGTGACCGAGGGCCGCACGGACCCGGCGGCTACCCCGACCCCCCGGATCTGTGCCGTACGCCCATGCGGGACAATGTCGGTTGAGCGTCCGACTCACACAGCGCTCGAATCACGCAGCGCTACAGCAACGAGGAGCAACTCATGGCGGGCAGCAGCCACGGACACACCCCGGCGGCCTGGACCGGTGTCACCATCTCCTTCATCGGCTTCTGCATCTCGGGAGTCTGCATGGTGGCGGCGAACTCGCTCGGGTTCTGGGGCGGCCTGGTCATCGCCGTGCTCGGCGGTGTCGTCGGCATGGTGATGAAGGCCGCCGGTCTCGGCATGCCCAAGGAGTCCGAGGAGATCGCGCGCGCCAGGGCCGAGATCGGGAGGGCCAAGTCCCAGGGTGAGTCCGGGACCGCGGAGGTCCACGCGCAGTCCAAGGCCCAGACGCAGACCCAGGCCGTCTGAGACTCCGGGACCGTCCGACCGGGCCGGCCGCCCCGCACGGGCACCAGCAGCCGGCCGAGGGCAGTCCGGCGAGAGCTCCGGACCGGGCTGCGTCGTCCGGCAGGAGCAGTGACAATCACCGGGTGGACGCCATGACAATCCCCGCCGCGCCCGATCCGGGTGCGGGTCCGACGAGTTCCGCGGACTCCATGCGCCCGGTCGGTCCGGTGGGCCCCGCCGGTCCCGTCGGCCCCGGGCGGCCCGTCCCGCCACCGGCCTCGCTCGCCCGCCGGCTCCTCCCGCCGCTCGCCACCCTCGCCGGGGTCGCCGCCGCCTTCACGTACGTGGGGCTGGTCGACCCGAACGAAACCGGCCACTACCCCGTCTGCCCGCTGTACGGCCTCACCGGCCTCTACTGCCCAGCCTGCGGCGGTCTGCGCAGCGCCCACGCCGTCGCGCACGGCGACCTGGCCGGAGCCCTCGGGGCCAACGCGCCGGCCGTCGTCGGATACGCGGTCTTCGCCGTGCTGTGGACGGTCTGGATCGTGCGGGCCGGGAAGGGGCTCCCCGTACGGATCGGCCTCAGGCCCGTCTGGTGGTGGGCGCTCGGCGGAGTGATCCTGGCTTTCACGGTGATCAGAAATCTGCCCTTCGGCTCGTCGCTCGCACCGTGAAGCACCTGGTGGTGGCATGCTCGCTCAACCGGATGCAGGTCCTTCGGCCACTTCCGGATAGCATCGATATGGCTGATCCTGGTCCAACGGCCGACGTGATCACCATCCGTACGTGATACGGCCCGCGTCCGACAGGACCGGGGCCGCATCGACATCACCGTCCCGGAAGGGGGCCCCTCGCGTGAGTGTGCTCGACGAGATCATCGAAGGCGTCCGCGCCGACCTCGCAGAGCGGCAGGCGCGTGTCGGCCTCGACGAGCTCAAGCAGCGCGCGGGCAGGGCACCCCAGGCCAAGGACGGTGTCGCCGCGCTGGGCGCCGAGGGCGTCCAGGTGATCTGCGAGGTCAAGCGCTCCAGCCCGTCGAAGGGCGCGCTCGCCGCGATCGCCGATCCGGCCGGGCTCGCCGCCGACTACGAGGCGGGCGGCGCCGCCGCCATCTCCGTACTGACGGAGGAGCGGCGGTTCGGCGGTTCGCTCGCCGACCTGGAGGCCGTACGGGCCAAGGTCGACATCCCGGTCCTGCGCAAGGACTTCATCGTCACCTCGTACCAGCTGTGGGAGGCGCGCGCCTACGGCGCCGACCTGGTGCTGCTGATCGTCGCCGCGCTGGAGCAGCCGGCGCTGGTCTCGCTGATCGAGCGGGCCGAGTCGATCGGGCTCACCCCGATCGTCGAGGTGCACGACGAGGACGAAGTCGAGCGGGCCGTCGACGCCGGAGCGAAGATCATCGGTGTGAACGCGCGCGACCTGAAGACCCTGAAGGTCGACCGGGCCACGTTCGAGCGCGTGGCGCCCGAGATCCCGGCCGGCATCGTGAAGATCGCCGAGTCCGGGGTGCGCGGGCCGCACGACCTGATCGCCTATGCCAACGCCGGGGCCGACGCGGTGCTCGTCGGCGAGTCGCTGGTCACCGGGCGCGACCCGAAGTCCGCGGTGGCCGACCTCGTCGCGGCGGGCGCCCACCCGGCGCTGCGCCACGGGCGGGACTGACCCCCACCATGTCCACAGCCGTCGTTCTCCGTGTGCCGGGCGCCCGGCACTGCCCGGGCGGGGTGCCGGCGCGCGTGCCGCACGCTCCGCTGGCGCGGGGGTGCCGGCCGCGTGGCTGCCGGGCACCGGCCCGGCGGGTGCACGGGCGGCGGGTGCGGTACGTGATCGGGGACGAGCCCGGTCAGGTCAACGGAATGCGATGGCGCGCGTAACCGCGTCGTAGGTGTTTTTTCGCGGTGCCCGCGCGGTGCCGTTCCCGGACAGACACACGGGGGCGGTTCCGGTGCGTGGCGCCCCGCGAGGACACGCCCGCGTGACCCGGTTCCCGGACCGCTCAGCGGTGATCGGTACGCGGCCTCTCCGCGTGGTCACCGTCCTTCGGCGCTCCCTGTCCGGAGACTGGTCACCTTAGGAGCGCACTGAAGACCTATGCCGGGCTCCCGGCGCCCCGCACGCCCATCTGCCGCGTTGGCCGAATCCCCGGACAGGACACCACTGTCCGGGCATCCGTCCGCCTCGCAGCTGGACGCACGGGACGCCGCTCGCTGATCCGGCCAAGACCTTCAGCACACTCCAGGCCCGCCCTCCCGCGTCCGTGGCACGGCCGCAGGGCGTCGCCGGCGGCGCAACAGCCCGTTCCTGTCCGTTGGTTTCCCTTGGTTTTCTTGAGGAGTCGTTCTTCGATGTCCGAGTTTTTCATTCCTGACCCCGAGGGTCTCGTCCCCGGCGCCACGGGGTACTTCGGCGCCTACGGCGGCAAGTTCATCCCCGAGGCGCTCGTCGCCGCGGTCGACGAGGTCGCCGTCGAGTACGAGAAGGCCAAGTCCGATCCGGAGTTCTCCGCCGAGCTGGACGACCTCCTGGTCAACTACACCGGCCGGCCCAGCTCGCTGACCGAGGTCCCGCGGTTCGCCGAACACGCCGGTGGCGCCCGGGTGTTCCTCAAGAGGGAAGACCTGAACCACACCGGATCGCACAAGATCAACAATGTGCTGGGTCAGGCGCTGCTGACGAAGCGGATGGGCAAGACCCGCGTCATCGCCGAGACCGGCGCCGGCCAGCACGGGGTCGCCACCGCCACGGCGTGCGCGCTGTTCGGGCTCGAATGCACCATCTACATGGGCGAGATCGACACCGAGCGCCAGGCCCTCAACGTGGCCCGGATGCGCATGCTCGGCGCCGAGGTCATCGCCGTGAAGTCCGGCAGCCGGACGCTGAAGGACGCCATCAACGAGGCGTTCCGCGACTGGGTCGCCAATGTGGACCGTACGCACTACCTGTTCGGGACCGTCGCAGGACCGCACCCCTTCCCGGCGATGGTGCGGGACTTCCACCGGGTCATCGGCGTCGAGGCCAGGCGGCAGATCCTGGAGCGCGCCGGGCGGCTGCCCGACGCGGCCGTCGCGTGTGTCGGGGGCGGGTCCAACGCGATCGGGCTCTTCCACGCGTTCATCCCCGACGAGGGCGTACGGCTGGTGGGCTGCGAGCCCGCCGGACACGGGATCGAGAGCGGTGAGCACGCGGCCACCCTGACCGCCGGCGAGCCCGGGATCCTGCACGGATCGCGGTCCTACGTGCTCCAGGACGAGGAAGGCCAGATCACCGAGCCGTACTCGATCTCGGCGGGCCTGGACTACCCGGGCATCGGCCCCGAGCACGCGTACCTCAAGGACAGCGGGCGCGGCGAGTACCGGGCGGTCACCGACGACGCCGCGATGCAGGCGCTGCTGCTGCTCTCCCGTACCGAGGGCATCATCCCGGCCATCGAGAGCGCGCACGCGCTGGCCGGGACGCTGGAGCTGGGGCAGGAGCTCGGTGAGGACGGGCTGATCGTCGTCAATCTCTCCGGGCGCGGCGACAAGGACATGGACACGGCCGCCCGCTACTTCGGGCTGTACGACGGCGAGGGCACGAAGTGAGCGGGAACATTCAGCTGCTGAGCGACACCCTGGCCGCCGCGAAGGCGGAGAACCGGGCCGCGCTGATCGCCTATCTGCCGGCCGGATTTCCCACCGTGGACGGGGGGATCGAGGCCGTGAAGGCCGTCTTCGACGGTGGCGCGGACATCGTCGAGGTCGGGCTGCCGCACAGCGACCCGGTGCTCGACGGGCCCGTCATCCAGAGCGCCGACGACATCGCGCTGCGGGGCGGGGTGAAGATCGCCGACGTGATGCGTACGGTCCGCGAGGCGCACGAGGCAACCGGCAAGCCCGTCCTGGTGATGACGTACTGGAACCCGATCGACCGGTACGGCATCGAGCGCTTCACCACCGAACTGGCGGAGGCGGGCGGCGCCGGGTGCATCCTGCCCGACCTGCCCGTCGAGGAGTCCGTGGAGTGGCGCGAGCACGCCGAGAAGAACGGTCTGGCGACGGTCTTCGTGGTGGCTCCGAGCAGCAGGGACGAACGGCTGGCGAAGATCACGGCGGCGGGCAGCGGCTTCGTCTACGCGGCCTCGCTGATGGGCGTCACGGGTACCCGTACGTCGGTGGGCCTGGAAGCCCAGGAACTGGTGCGCCGCACGCGCGCCACCACCGAGCTGCCGGTCTGCGTCGGGCTCGGCGTGTCCAACGCCGAGCAGGCGGCCGAGGTCGCCGGATTCTCCGACGGCGTGATCGTCGGCTCGGCCTTCGTGAAGCGGATGCTGGAGGCGCCCGACGCCGCGGCGGGAGTCGCCGCCGTGCGCGCGCTGGCGGGTGAGCTGGCCGAAGGCGTTCGCAAGCGCTGACGGGTGAGCCGGCCGGGCGCGTTCGCAAGCGCTGACGGGTCGGCTCACACGTATGGGTGGACCTGGGACCGGGGAGGTGCGTACGCGCCTCCCCGGTTCGTTGCTGTGGGCGTGAGCGAGAAGAACCGTGAGGTAAACAGGAGCGCGAGAGAGCGGCTCCAGCAGGAACGTGAAGCGGACAAGGTCCGCGACAAGCGCAGGCGCACCCTGGTCGTGTCGGCCGCGGTGGCCGGTGTCCTCGGCCTGGTCGGCGTCGTCGGCCTGGTCGCGGCGAACGTCGGCAAGGACAAGGGCGGCGCCGCGGGCGCGGCGGGGCCGGCGAGCGCGCCGTCGGGGGGGAGCGGCAAGGACGGCCTGGCGATCACCGTGGGAGCGAAGGACGCGCCGTCCACGCTCGCGGTGTGGGAGGACTTCCGCTGCCCGGCCTGCGCCCAGTTCGAGAACGCCTACCGGAGCACGATCCACCAGCTGGAGAAGGCAGGGGCGCTCAAGGTCGAGTACCACCTCGCCACGCTCATCGACGGCAACATGGGCGGCAGCGGCTCCCTGCGCGCCGCCAATGCGGCGGCCTGCGCCCAGGACGCCGGAAAGTTCGCCCCGTACCACGACGTGCTGTACGCGAACCAGCCGGCGGAGACCGATGACGCCTTCGCCAAGAACAGCCATCTCCTGATGCTGGCGGGCAAGGTCGACGGGCTGGAGTCGGCGCCCGGTTTCCGTGGCTGTGTGGACGACGGCACGCACGACGACTGGGTGAACAGGTCCGCCGAGGCCTTCCGGACGGGCGGATTCTCCGGGACGCCGACCGTGCGGCTCAACGGCGAGGCGGTCTTCCCGAAGAAGGGCAGCGAGAACATCACGCCCGGCAACCTGAAAAAGTGGGTAGCCGAGGCCAACAAGAGCGGGAAGACGGCGACGGCCACGCCCTCGGACGGCTCCGTTCCGGCCTCGGAGCCCGCTCCGGGGACGCCCGGGGGGACGCCTCCGGCCTGATCCCGACAGGGAGAAGTTGCCGGGTGGGTTGCGGTGGGTCCCGCCCGGCAATGTAGCGTCGGTGCTGCCATGGACCTTGCCTACATTCCCAGCCCGGCTACCGGAGTGCTCCATCTTGGACCGCTCCCGCTGCGCGGCTACGCGTTCTGCATCATCATCGGTGTCTTCGTCGCTGTCTGGTTCGGCGGCAAGCGCTGGGTCGCCCGGGGCGGCAATGTCGGCACAGTGGCCGACATCGCGGTCTGGGCCGTGCCCTTCGGCCTTGTCGGCGGGCGTCTCTACCATGTGATCACCGACTACCAGCTGTACTTCAGCGAGGGTGAGAACTGGGTCGACGCCTTCAAGATCTGGCAGGGCGGCCTCGGTATCTGGGGCGCGATCGCGCTGGGCGCGGTCGGCGCCTGGATCGGCTGCCGCCGCCGCGGAATCCCGCTCCCGGCGTACGCGGACGCCATCGCACCCGGGATCGCTCTCGCCCAGGCCATCGGCCGCTGGGGCAACTGGTTCAACCAGGAGCTGTACGGCAGGCCGACGGACCTGCCCTGGGCGCTGAAGATCAGCGCGGGGCCGAACCGGGAGGCCGGTCTCTACCACCCGACGTTCCTGTACGAGTCGCTGTGGTGCGTGGGCGTCGCGCTGCTGGTCGTCTGGGCCGACCGCCGCTTCAAGCTGGGACACGGCCGTGTGTTCGCGCTCTATGTCGCGGCGTACTGCGTGGGCCGGGCCTGGATCGAGTACATGCGGGTCGACGAGGCGCACCACATCCTGGGCCTGCGGCTGAACGTCTGGACGGCGGCGCTGGTCTTCCTGCTGGCGGTCACGTACCTCATCATCTCGGCGCGGGTACGCCCCGGGCGCGAGGAGATCGTGGAGCCGGAGCTGGGGTCGGACGCGGCCGACACGTCCAAGGGCACGTCCAAGGACACCTCCAAGGACGAGGACACCGACACCGCTGCGGACAAGGGCACGGCTGAGGCCGCGAAGCCGGACGCGGAAACAAAGCCGGATTCGGGGTCGGAGTCCGGATCGGACTCGGCGGAGAAGCCGAAGGACGCGGACAAGACCGCCAAGCCCGGCCCGGCCGATGGCGTTGCGGCGGGCGCCGAGGCGACCGAGAAGAGCTGACGGGTACGGAGCGTGACGGGTGCGGAGCGCGTACCCACCGCCTCAACGATCGCCGGACGGGCCGAGGGCCTGTCCGGCGATCGGCATATGAGGAGCGGTCGGAAGCGGGACGAACTCGGTGTCCCGCCCCGGCCTACCCCCGGGCGGCCAGTGTGAGCGTGCGCCGTGCCGCCGCGACGATCGCCGCGTCCACGAACCGGCCGTCCGCCAGTGCCAGTGCCCCCTCGTCCCCGTTGGCCGCCTCGATGACCTCCTCGGCCTCCTCGACCTCCCGCGGAGTGGGCCGGTACGCCCGCTCGATGACCGGGAGCTGCCGCGGGTGGATCGCCGCCCGGCCCAGCAGGCCCAGCGCGCGGCCGTGGACACAGGACGCGGCCAGCCCGTCCAGGTCCCGGATGTCGGGGAACACCGACTGCGCCGGTGGCGCCAGGCCCGCCGCGCGGGCCGCGACCACGACCCGGCTGCGCGCCCAGTCGAGGCCGGAGTCGTGCCGTACGCCCAGGTCGGCGCGGAGATCCGCCTCGCCCAGGGCGATGCCACGGACCGCGTGGTGGGCGGTGGCGATGGTGTGGGCGTGTTCCACGGCGAGGGCCGATTCGAGCAGGGCGTACAGCGCGATGTCGGGGGCGCGCACCGCGACGCGGTGGATGTCGGACGCGTGGGTGACCTTCGCCAGCCGGAGTCCGGACAGCCCCGGCAGGGCGGCCAGCGCGGCGACGTCCCGCTCGTCCGCGACCCGTACATGGACCGGGACCGGATGCGGCGCGGCCAGGAACTCGGTGGTGGCGGCGCGCGCGTACTCCTTGCGGTCCGGCGCCACCGCGTCCTCCAGGTCCACGATCACCACATCCGCGCCGCACGACAGCGCCTTCGTCATGACCTCCGGGCGGTCGCCGGGGACGTACAGCCAGGTCAGAGGCGTGTTCACAGGGCGCCGTCCTCGCGGAGCGCGGAGATCTCGGACGTGCAGAGACCCAGCTCGGCCAGGACCGTACCGGTGTCCGCGCCGTGGGGACGGCCCGCCCAGCGGATGGCGCCCGGGGTCTCCGAGAGACGGAAGAGGACGTTCTGCATTCTGAGCGGGCCCAGCTCGGGGTCGGGGACCTCGGTGACGGTGTCCAGCGCCCGGAACTGCGGGTCCGCCATCACGTCACGGATGTCGTAGACCGGCGCGATCGCCGCCTCGGCCTTCTCGAACGCGGCCATGGCCTCGTCGCGGGTGTGGCGGGCCATCCAGTCCCCGACCGCCTCGTCCAGGACGTCCGCGTGCTCCGCGCGGCCGCTGCCGGTGGCGAACCACGGTTCGCCGGTCAGTTCGGGGCGGCCCACCAGCAGCATCACGCGCTCGGCGATCGACTGGGCGGAGGTGGAGACCGCCAGCCAGGAGCCGTCGGCGGTGCGGTACGTGTTGCGGGGCGCGTTGTTGCGGGAGCGGTTGCCCGTACGGGGCTGGACGTAGCCGAGCTGGTCGTACCAGAGCGGCTGCGGGCCGAGGACGGTCAGGATCGGCTCGATGATCGCCAGGTCGACCACCTGGCCCCGCCCCGTCGCGGCCCGCCCGTGCAGGGCGGTCATCACCGCGTACGCCGTGGCCAGCGCGGCGATCGAGTCGGCCAGGCCGAAGGGCGGCAGCGTGGGCGGCCCGTCGGGTTCGCCCGTGACGGCCGCGAAACCGCTCATCGCCTCGGCGAGCGTGCCGAATCCCGGACGGTGGGCGTACGGTCCGAACTGGCCGAAGCCGGTGACCCGGGCCAGGACGAGCCGGGGGTTGGCGGCGGAGAGCTCGTCCCAGCCGAGGCCCCAGCGCTCCAGGGTGCCGGGCCGGAAGTTCTCGATGATCACATCGGTTTCGGCGGCGAGCCGCAGAAGCAGGTCCCGGCCGCCCGGTGCGGACAGATCGAGGGTGATGGTGCGCTTGTTGCGGCCGAGCAGCTTCCACCACAGGCCCACCCCGTCCTTGGACGGGCCGTGTCCGCGCGACGGGTCGGGGCGGGTGGGGTGCTCGACCTTGATCACATCGGCGCCGAAGTCCCCGAGCAGGGTGGCGGCCAGCGGGCCCGCGAAGAGCGTCGCCAGGTCGAGGACGCGCAGGCCGGACAGGGGCGGGGCCGAGTGGGGGGAATCGGTGTGGGTGGGAGCCTGCGCGGTCATGTGGCCTCGATCTCGCTGCGGTACGGCATGGAGGTGGACGCCCCGTGGCGCTGGACGCAGAGCGCGGCTGCCGCCGAGGCCCAGCGCATGGCCTCGGGCATCGGGCGGCCCTCGCCGAGCGCGACGACGAGAGCGCCCACGAAGGTGTCGCCCGCGCCGGTGGTGTCCACGGCGGTGACCTGTGGCGCGGGCACGGTGACGGGATCCGCGTCCCGGGCCGCGTACAGACTGCCCTTGGCGCCGAGGGTGATCACGACCTCGGGGACCTGCCGCAGCAGGGCCTGAGCCGCCGCGTGCGGGTCGGCGACTCCGCTGATGACGGCCGCCTCGTGCTCGTTGGGGACCAGCAGATCGATGGTGGCGAGCAGCCCGGGAGGCAGCGGCTGGGCGGGTGCCGGGGTGAGGACGGTCCGTACGGAATGGCGGTGGGCCGCAGCCGCCCCGGACAGGACGGCGCTCAGGGGGAGTTCGAGCTGGAGGAGCAGGGTTCCGGCGGTGGCGATGAGGGTCTCGTCGCCGGGTCCGAGTTCGGTGACGGTGCCGTTCGCGCCGGGGATCACGACGATCGCGTTGCCGCCCTCGTCGTCGACGACGACATGGGCGGTGCCCGAGGGCCCCTCGACGGTACGCAGGAGATCGGTGTCGACCCCGGACGCTTCGAGCGTGTGCCGGAGCCGTTCGCCGAACTCGTCGGCGCCGACCGCGCCGATCATCGCCACCTCACCGCCCGCGTGGGCGGCGGCGACGGCCTGGTTGGCGCCCTTGCCGCCGGGGACCGTACGGAACTCACGCCCCATGACGGTCTCCCCGAGTCCGGGGGCGCGCGCGGCATACGTGACCAGGTCCATGTTGGTGCTGCCGAGCACCACGATGCCGGTCATGGGAGGGGCGTCTCCCTGGAGGTGAGTGTCCGGGCCATGGCCGGGGCCGACGGCGGGGGCAGGGTGGCGATCCGGGTCAGCTCGGCGAGCACGTCGAAGCCGACGCCGTCGAAACCGCCCACGGACGTGGCGAGCCGGTTCTTCAGCGGGGACGTCCAGTGCTCGGACAGCCGGGCCGGATGGCCGGCCAGCAGCCCGGCCACCGAACCGGCCGTCGCGCCGTTCGAGTCGGTGTCCCAACCGCCCGACACAGCACGGCAGATGGAGCCGTCGAAGTCACCGTAGGCATGTGTGAGGGCGGCGGCGACCAGCGCCGCGTTGGGCACGGCGTGCACCCAGTGGTAGTGGCCGAGAGCGGAGTGGAGCACGTCCACCACCGACTCGAAGTCCTCGTGAGCGCGGGCGGACTCGATGCCGAGACGCACGGCCTCGGCGAGCCGGGACCGTGGCGGTACGACGGCGAGGCCGGCCCGCAGGCAGGCGTGTACGTCCGTGTACTCCGTGTGCTCCGCGTTCCGGCCCGCCGCCGCGATGGTGGCCGCGACGAACATCGCGCCGTACACCCCGTTGGCGGTGTGGGTGAGTGTCGCGTCCCGGTGCGCCTGCGCGGCGGCGGCGCCGGGGTCGCCGGGATGCGTCCACCCGTGTACGTCCGCCCGGATCATCGCCCCGATCCACTCGCGGAACGGGTTACGGAACCGGGCGGTGTCCGGCGGCTCGATCCCGCAGAGCAGGTTGCGGTACGCGACGCGCTCCGCCGTGAACGTACGGCCGGCGGGCAGTTCGTCCAGCCAGAGCCGGGCCACCTGGGCGGTGGTGAAGTCCCGGCCGTGGCGCTGGAGAAGGAGCAGATTGAGTAGGGGGTAGTTGAGGTCGTCGTCCTCGGGCATCCCGTCGATGTTCTCGGCGAGCGAGGTCGGGGCGGAACGCCGGTTCCACGGATACGCGGCGGCCAGTTCGGCGGGCAGTCCCTCGGCGGTGAACCAGGTGTGCAGCGGCCAGTTGCCGGTGGCGCGGGCGAGGGCCCGGATGCCCTGGAGGGGAATCCTCTCGACGGGTTTGCCGAGCAGACAGCCGGCGGCCCGGCCCAGCCACGCGGCGTGCAGCTGGGGGAGGGTGAGGACGGCCGGTGTGTCACGGGCGCGTGCCGGTGTGTCGGTCGGGCCGTCCGGCCAGGCCGGGCACGCGGCCTTGATGGCGGGCAGATCCGTCGGCTCCCACTGCGTCAACACCGACGGAATCACGGCCAGTTCGGTCAGCAGTTCCTCCGCCCGGTCGCGCAGTCGCGCGGGTGCCGGGCCCGGGGAGACGCCCGAGCGGGCCGGGGCCGGATGACCGCCCGCCGCGTACCAGCGGTGGGCGATCCGCGTCGCGTCGCGGCCGTCCTCCGCGGCCTGGCGCAGCTCATGGCCGATCAGGTCCTCGGGCTGTACCCAGGTGACACGGAGGCCGGTCATCGCGCGTCCGTGAGGTGACGAGCAGTCATGTGAGCAGACATCAGATGAGGTTCCGTCAGGTAGGTGAAGGCCGTTTCGTGGGCGCGGCGCCGTTCCGTGTCGCGGGTGAACACCTCGTACGCGACCTGCGTCAACTCCCGTGCGGGGGCGTGCAGATCGAGGCGACTCGCCTCGGCCACGCGGTCCGACCACTCCACGGGCACCGCGCTCTCGCCGCCCAGCGCCCCCGCGAGCGCGCCGCTCATCGTGGCGATCGAGTCGCAGTCCCGGCCGTAGTTGACCGAACCGAGCACCGTACGGCGGTAGTCACCCCCTCCGATCAGCAACATGCCCAGTGCGATGGGGAGTTCCTCGATCGCGTGCAGCCGGGAGGGGCGGCGGGCGCCCAGCGACGGGGACCGATAGGTCGGGCCGACCGTGTCGAAGGGCGCGATCGCGTCGCGCAGGCCACGCTGCGCGGACTCCGGCTCGCGGTGCCGGGCCGCGACGTCGCACACCGCCTCGATCGCGGCGCGCGTGCCGTCCTTCGCGAGGGCGAGACACGTTTCGACGACCGAGGCGGGCGTGGCGTCCGGGGT
Organism: Streptomyces sp. NPDC088400; assembly: GCF_044753355.1. NCBI lineage: Bacteria > Bacillati > Actinomycetota > Actinomycetes > Kitasatosporales > Streptomycetaceae > Streptomyces > Streptomyces sp. NPDC088400. The sequence continues at coordinate 37,199 of NZ_JBIVMZ010000010.1, forward strand.
GCAGGCGGCCGCGACCGCCGCCGCGAACACTCCGGCCGCCTCCCGCCCGTACGAGGACTGGTGCGCGCCCGCCACATCGATCGCCTCGGCGTACGCGGCGGCCGGATGCGCCGCGTTGACCAGGCCGACCGGTGCCATGTACATCGCCGCACCGCAGTTGACGATGTTTCCGGTGCCCGCCTCGCGCGGGTCGACGTGTCCGTAGTGCAGCCGGGCGACCATCCACTTCTCGGCGAGGAAGATCCGCTGGAGGGGCAGCGCCTCGGCCTCCAGCTCAGGGATCCAGCGCGGCGTGGAGATCAGGTCGGGGACGAGATGATCCGCGACCGCGTAGGCGTCGAGGTGGTCGCGGACGGTTCCGTACACCCTGATCAGCGCATGCGTCATCAAGGTGTCGTCGGTGACGTGCCCGTCGCCCTTGTGGTACGGGGCGAGGGGGCGGGCGGTACGCCAGTCCTCGTTCCACGGCCCGACGACGCCGGACACCCGGCCGCCGTGCCGTTCCACGATCTGCTCGGCGGAGTACCCCTCGACCGGACCGCCGAGCGCGTCACCGACGGCCGCGCCGATCAGGCAGCCGGCGATCCGGTCAGCGAGTGTGAGCGCCGTCGTGGGAGCGGCCGAGGTCCGGGGACCGGCGGACGTGGGGGGCGGGTCCGAGGCCGGTGTCGGACCGATGGCCGGACCGGTCGAGGCCGGTGGCTGAGCCGGTGTCGGTGGCGTGCCGAGTGTCGTCATGTCGGAATTGTCCACCCGGAGCGGTCAGTTCCGTGGCTGTCAGCAGCCCGGCGAGTTCCACCAGATCCGTCCCGGCGAGCCGGGGGAGCGCACAGCCCGCCAGGGTGCGGCAGGCGTCCCGCCAGGCGGTGGGCACGGCGTCGCCACCGCCGAGCGCGCCGGTCAGCGCGCCGGCCAGGGCGGGCGCGGAGTCGGCGACCCGGGAGAGGCACGCGGCGGCGGGCACCGCCCCGGTGACGCTGCCCCGGGCCGCGAGGGCCAGGGCGAGGGCGACCGGGACGGTCTCGGCGGCGGCGATGCCGTAGCTGTAGACGTGGTCGACGATCTGATGCTCCAGCAGCGGTACGAGGGCGAACGCGCCGGCCGGTTCGTCGGTGAAGTCCCTGGCCAGCTTGAGGGCATGGCGGGCGTTGCGGCCGATCTCCGTGGCCGCGGGGAGCTGGGCGAGAGCGGCGTCCACGGCGGCCTCGGTGTCCGCGCCGCCGAGCGCGGTGGCGACGGCGGCGGCCATGGCGCGGGCGCCGTGCACCCCGTCGCCGTCCTGGGTGTACCGGGCGTCGAACTCGGCGAGTTCGGCGGCGGCCGACGGGTCGCCCGGGTGGACGACGGCGAGGACGACGGCCCGTACGCACCCCGCGTCGTCGAAGTAGTGCGGGTTGTCATGGCCGGTGGCGGGCGGGCGCAGCCCGGTGGCGAGATTGCCGAGCCCCGCGCGTACGGAGATCCGGGCCCGCAGGGGCAGGACGGCCGACTCGACCTCCGGTGCGCGTGCGGCGGCCGCGGCGATCTCGTCGGCGAGCGCGTTCCAGGCGAGGTCGACGGCCGCGCGCAGCCGGCGGTCGGCGGTGAGCCCGTGGAAGGGCTCGCCTGCGGCCGCGAGTACGGACTCGGCGGTGAAGGCGGCCCACTCGGCGTCGTCGGAGGGGCCGAGCTTGAGCGGCTCGGGCGGCTGGTTGAGCGCGATGGGGACAGGGAGGGTGGTGGTCGCGTTCTGTTCGGCGAAGGTGTCCAGCTCCCGGGTGAGCCGCCGGGTCCACTCGGGCATCCGCGCCGCCCGGTGCCGCGCGGCGGGCCACCCTGCGGCGTCCCCGGAGGCGAGCCCGAGGAGCAGTCCCTCGATACGGCGCAGGGGCTCGTGGGTGGGGACGTGGGTGGGGATGCCTTCGTCGGCCGACGCGCGGGGCGTGTCTGTGCCGGTGCCCACTCGGTACGGAACCCGCTGCCCGCCGCTCGCGGGGCGGCTCGCGCCCGTGCCGGGTGCGGGCAGTGTGCCGGCCGACGCCGGAGCCCGGGACGCACCGGCCGCCGCCGACGGGGACCGGGGGCCGGTGGTCGAGGTGCCAGAGGGGCGGGCAGGGGCGCCCGGGGTTTCGGAGATGCCAGGGGTGCCCGGGGTGCCCGGGGTGAAGAGGCCGGCCCGGGTGGGGGGCGTGCCCTCTCCACAGGGAGGCGGCACGGTGCTTTCGGGTACGGCGCGTACCGGTCCGGCCGCCCGGACCTGCGGTGCGTGTGCGGTGTGCGGTGTATGCGGTGTCAGTCGTGTGTCCACCGCATGTGGTGTCTGTGGTGTCTGTGGTGCCTGCTGTGTCTGCGGTGTGTTGTGTGACTGCGCTGCCTGGCGGGGCTCGTGGTCCCGTCCCGTGCTTGTCATGCCGTGGCCTCTTCGTCGTCCGGTGTGAGCAGGTCCGCGATGTCCAGGACGTGGTAGCCGCGCATCGACGGGAGGCAGCTGCCCCGTACCGGGCCGATGACCGAGGCCCAATCGGGAGGGATCGCCCCGACCCCCGACAGCGCCCCGGCCAGGGCGCCCGCGACCGCCGCGGTGGTGTCGGCGTCGCGGCCCATGTTGACCGCGGTCAGCACCGACGTACGGAAGTCACCGCGGGCCGCCGCGAAGGCGCCGAAGGCCAGGCCCACCGCCTCCGGGGCCAGGTCGGTCCAGGGGTAGCCGCCGATGACCACCGCCGAGCGGACCGCGCGTTCCATCGCGAGGGTGTCGCGGTGGTCGCGCTGCGCCGCCACGACCGCGCGCCTCAGCGAGCGCGAGGTCCAGGAGTCCATGGGGACGACGGAGAGCGCGGCGGCGATCACGGCGGCGGGTCCGGCGCCGCCCATCGCGGTGGCGACTCCGGCCGCCACCGCCCGGCCCCCGTAGATGCCCTCGCCGTCATGGCTGACCCGGCCGTCGACGGCGACCAGCCGCGCGGCCTCGCTCGGCCGGCCCGCCGCGAAGACACCGAAGGGGGCCGCCCGCATCGCGAGCCCGTCGCTCCAGGCGTGCCGGTGCTGGGCGGTGATCGGCGCGGCGAGGCCGCGCCGGAGGTTCTCCAGCGTGCCGCGTTCGCTGAAGCCCGCTCCCCGGAACGGGCCCTCGTCGAGGTCGGCGAGCCAGTGGTGCCAGGCCTTCTCGACATGCGCCACGGTCAGGGCCGAGCCGTGCCGGGCGAGCAGCAGACCGGAGAAGATGGCGTACTCGGTGTCGTCCGTGCCCGCCGGATTCTCGGCGACGAATCCCTCGATACGGCCCCAGCGGCGACGGATCTCGGAGGGCCGCATGTTCTCGGCGGGGGCGCCCAGCGCGTCGCCGACGGCGAGACCCAGCAGGGCGCCGCGCGCCCGGTCGCGGAGTACCGCGGTCGCGCCGGAGGCGGGGTCGCCGGCGATCAGCTCCATCGTGTGGCCCTTTCACGCGAGCCAGTTGTCGCTGCATCTGTGCCACGCGGGATGGCCGGGGAGTCCGGGAAACGTCGCTGTCACCCGGCTGACACGGGCAGCGGTCATCGGCTCACAGGCACCGAGCGCATCGGCTCCCAGCCACCGAGCGCATCGGCTCGCCAGGGCGACGGACACCTCCGCCGACGCCGGATCAGGCGAGGTAAGTACGGCCTTCCTTGCTGGCGGGAGCGTTTTTTCGTGCGTACTTTCGAAGTGTTGGTGAGGGCGGAACGGTCCGCCGACGGGCCCGGAACCACCGCCGCGGAAAGAGGAGAGACATGTCCATCATCGAGACCGACGCGACCCTGCACGAGGCGCACCGCGACAATCACACGCACCGCGATGTGAACGGCGGCTGGCTGCGTCCCGCGGTGTTCGGCGCGATGGACGGACTGGTCTCCAACCTGGCGCTGATGACCGGTGTCGCCGGTGGCGCCGTCTCCCAGCAGACCATCGTGATCACCGGGCTCGCGGGCCTCGCGGCCGGTGCCTTCTCGATGGCCGCCGGCGAATACACCTCGGTCGCCTCGCAGCGGGAGCTGGTTCAGGCCGAACTGGACGTGGAACGGCGGGAGTTGAGGAAGCACCCCGCCGACGAGATGGAAGAGCTGGCGGCCCTCTACGTATCACGTGGTGTGACGCCGGGGCTGGCCCGCGAGGTGGCCGAGCAGCTCTCGAAGGACCCCGAGCAGGCTCTGGAGATCCATGCGCGCGAGGAGCTCGGGATCGACCCCGACGACCTGCCGTCCCCGCTGGTCGCGGCGGTGTCGTCGTTCGGTTCGTTCGCCCTGGGCGCGCTGCTGCCCGTACTGCCGTACCTGCTCGGTGCCACCGATCTGTGGCCGGCGGTGCTGCTCGCGCTGATCGGGCTGTTCGGCTGCGGTGCGCTGGTGGCCCGGGTGACCGCGCGCAGTTGGTGGTACAGCGGGCTGCGGCAGCTGGTCCTCGGCGGTACGGCCGCGGCGCTGACCTACGGGCTCGGAGCGCTGTTCGGCGCGGCGGTCTGACAGGCACGGGCCGCGGAGGTCCGATGCGGCGGCGGTACGGAGGACGGAGGGTGGGGCGGTACGGAGACCGGCGCGGAAAGCCGTCGCGGAGGGCAGGTGCGGGGGCCGGGCCGGAAAGCCCTCCCGAAGCCTTGCGTCGAAGGGGCGAAGCGCCCACCCTGTGACATACGTCCTCGGGCGTACCGGCCGCCACGGTGGGAAACTGAGCGTGGTGCCCCGCACACAGCTGTTACCCGGCGGTTTCGAATCCGCAATCACCGGGCATGAGCCGTAGGCGCTGCTGGCAACGAAGCCCGCGCCGCCCCAGCCGACCGGACGACGATCTGTCCGTCTGCGCCCCCCATCAACCGCTACGAGCGGTGTCCACATGGTGGAATGTTGCATCCGCTTCCCGAGAAGCTTTCCATCATGTAACCTGCACGAAATTTCGCGGAGGGCCAACGTCGTCCCTCGGTAATCGCATATGCCACGACGACGACGGGAGAGCCGATGCGTTCCGACGCCTGGTCGCCCATGGATGGTCGCCCCGCCCCCCAGGGGATGTACGACCCCCGTAACGAGCACGACGCCTGTGGTGTCGGGTTCGTGGCCACCCTTACCGGTGTAGCCAGCCACGCACTGGTTGAGCAGGCGCTGACCGTACTGCGCAATCTCGAACACCGCGGTGCCACCGGCTCCGAGCCCGACTCCGGCGACGGCGCCGGAATCCTGCTCCAGGTCCCGGACGCCTTCCTCCGCGAAGTCGCCGGTTTCGACCTCCCCGAGGCCGGCGCGTACGCCGTCGGCATCGGCTTCCTGCCCGCCGACGACGCCACGGCCGCCGTCTCGCGCATCGAGACGATCGCCGCCGAAGAGGGCCTCACCGTCCTCGGCTGGCGCGAGGTCCCCGTCGCCCCCGAGCTGCTCGGTGCCACCGCCCGCTCGACGATGCCGGCCTTCCGCCAGCTGTTCGTCGCGGACGGCACGAGCACGGGCATCGCCCTCGACCGCAAGGCGTTCGTGCTGCGCAAGCGCGCCGAGCGTGAGGCCGGGGTGTACTTCCCCTCGCTCTCCGCCCGGACGATCGTCTACAAGGGCATGCTCACCACCGGCCAGCTGGAGCCGTTCTTCCCGGACCTCTCCGACCGGCGCTTCGCGACGGCCATCTCCCTGGTCCACTCGCGCTTCTCCACCAACACCTTCCCGAGCTGGCCGCTGGCCCACCCGTACCGTTTCGTCGCGCACAACGGCGAGATCAACACGGTCCAGGGCAACCGCAACTGGATGAAGGCCCGCGAGTCCCAGCTCGCCTCCGACGCCTTCGGCTCCCACAACAAGGCGGAGAGCGACAAGGCCAAGGGAGACAGCGACAAGCTGGACCGGATCTTCCCGGTCTGCACGCCCGACGCCTCCGACTCCGCGTCTTTCGACGAGGTCCTGGAGCTGATCCACCTCGGCGGCCGGTCGCTGCCGCACTCCGTGCTGATGATGGTCCCCGAGGCGTGGGAGAACCACGACTCGATGGACCCGGCCCGGCGCGCGTTCTACCAGTTCCACGCCACGATGATGGAGCCCTGGGACGGGCCCGCCTGTGTCACCTTCACCGACGGCACCCAGGTCGGCGCGGTCCTCGACCGCAACGGACTGCGCCCCGGCCGCTACTGGGTGACCGACGACGGACTCGTCGTCCTCTCCTCCGAGGTCGGCGTCCTCGACATCGACCCGGCCAAGGTCGTCCGCAAGGGCCGCCTCCAGCCCGGCCGGATGTTCCTCGTGGACACCGCCGAGCACCGCATCATCGAGGACGACGAGATCAAGGCGTCCCTCGCCGCCGAGCAGCCGTACCAGGAATGGCTGGAGGCCGGCGAGATCGAGCTGGAGGACCTCCCCGAGCGTGAGCACATCGTGCACACCCACGCCTCGGTCACCCGCCGCCAGCAGACCTTCGGCTACACCGAGGAAGAGCTGCGCGTCCTGCTCGCGCCCATGGCACGGGCCGGCGCCGAGCCCATCGGTTCCATGGGCACGGACTCGCCGATCGCCGCGCTCTCCTCCCGGCCCCGGCTGCTCTTCGACTACTTCACCCAGCTCTTCGCGCAGGTCACCAACCCGCCGCTGGACGCCATCCGCGAGGAGCTCGTCACCTCGCTGCGCTCCTCGCTCGGCTCGCAGGGCAACCTCCTGGAGCCGACCGCCGCGTCCTGCCGTACGGTCACGCTGCCCTTCCCGGTGATCGACAACGACGAGCTGGCCAAGCTCGTCCACATAAACGCGGACGGCGACATGCCGGGCATGAAGGCCGCGACGCTCTCCGGCCTCTACCGGGTCGGTGGTGGCGGTGACGCCCTGGCCGCCCGGATCGAGGAGATCTGCGCCGAGACCGATGCCGCCATCGAGAGCGGCGCCCGCCTCATCGTGCTCTCCGACCGGCACTCCGACGCCGAGCACGCCCCGATGCCCTCGCTGCTGCTCACCGCGGCCGTGCACCACCACCTCATCCGCACCAAGCAGCGCACCCAGGTGGGCCTGCTGGTCGAGGCCGGTGACGTACGCGAGGTGCACCATGTCGCGCTGCTCATCGGCTACGGCGCCGCCGCCGTCAACCCGTACCTCGCCATGGAGTCCGTCGAGGACCTCGTACGCGCCGGTACGTTCATCGAGGGCCTGGAGCCCGAGCAGGCGATCCGTAACCTGATCTACGCCCTCGGCAAGGGCGTCCTCAAGGTCATGTCCAAGATGGGCATCTCCACCGTCGCCTCCTACCGGGGCGCGCAGGTCTTCGAGGCCGTCGGCCTGGACCAGGCCTTCGTCGACAAGTACTTCAACGGCACCGCCACCAAGATCGGCGGCGCCGGTCTCGATGTCGTCGCCCAGGAGGTCGCCGCCCGGCACGCCAAGGGCTACCCCGCCTCCGGGATCTCCGCGAGCCACCGCAAGCTGGAGATCGGCGGCGAGTACCAGTGGCGCCGCGAGGGCGAACCGCACCTCTTCGACCCGGAGACCGTCTTCCGGCTCCAGCACGCCACGCGCTCGCGCCGCTACGACATCTTCAAGATGTACACGGACCGGGTGAACGAGCAGTCCGAGCGGCTGATGACGCTGCGCGGCCTGTTCAACTTCGCCGAGGGCCGCGAGCCGATCTCCATCGACGAGGTCGAACCGGCCTCCGAGATCGTCAAGCGCTTCTCCACCGGCGCCATGTCGTACGGCTCGATCTCCCGCGAGGCACACGAGACCCTCGCCGTCGCCATGAACCAGCTGGGCGGCAAGTCCAACACCGGTGAGGGCGGCGAGGACGCGGACCGGCTCTACGACCCGGCCCGCCGCTCCTCCATCAAGCAGGTCGCCTCCGGCCGCTTCGGCGTCACCAGCGAGTACCTGGTCAACGCGGACGACATCCAGATCAAGATGGCCCAGGGCGCCAAGCCCGGCGAGGGCGGCCAGCTGCCCGGCCACAAGGTCTACCCGTGGGTCGCCAAGACCCGGCACTCCACCCCCGGCGTCGGCCTGATCTCCCCGCCGCCGCACCACGACATCTACTCCATCGAGGATCTCGCCCAGCTGATCCACGACCTCAAGAACGCCAACCCGCAGGCCCGCATCCACGTGAAGCTGGTCTCCGAGGTCGGCGTCGGCACGGTCGCCGCGGGTGTCTCCAAGGCACACGCCGATGTCGTCCTGATCTCCGGACACGACGGCGGTACGGGCGCCTCGCCGCTCACCTCCCTCAAGCACGCGGGCGGTCCCTGGGAGCTGGGCCTCGCCGAGACCCAGCAGACGCTGCTGCTCAACGGCCTGCGCGACCGCATCGTCGTGCAGACCGACGGTCAGCTCAAGACCGGCCGTGACGTCGTCATCGCCGCGCTGCTCGGCGCCGAGGAGTTCGGTTTCGCGACCGCGCCCCTCGTCGTCTCCGGCTGCGTCATGATGCGCGTCTGCCACCTGGACACCTGCCCGGTCGGCATCGCCACCCAGAACCCGGTGCTGCGCGAGCGGTTCTCCGGCAAGGCCGAGTACATCGTCAACTTCTTCCAGTTCATCGCCGAAGAAGTCCGCGAGATCCTCGCCGAGCTGGGCTTCCGCAGCATCGAAGAGGCCGTGGGCCACGCCGAACTGCTCGACACCGAGCGGGCCGTGAACCACTGGAAGGCCCAGGGGCTCGACCTCAAGCCGCTCTTCCACGTGCCCGCGCTGCCCGAGAACGCCCCGCGCCACCGGACCACCGACCAGGACCACGGTCTGGAGAAGGCCCTCGACAACGAGCTGATCAAGCTCGCCGCCGACGCCCTGAACGCCGACAGCGCCGAGGCCGCCCAGCCCGTACGCGCCCAGGTCTCCATCCGGAACATCAACCGGACCGTGGGCACCATGCTCGGCAACGCGGTGACCAAGAAGTTCGGCGGTGCCGGTCTGCCCGACGACACCGTCGACATCACCTTCACCGGCTCCGCGGGCCAGTCCTTCGGCGCCTTCCTGCCGAACGGTGTGACCCTGCGCCTGGAGGGCGACGCCAACGACTACGTCGGCAAGGGCCTCTCCGGCGGCCGGGTCGTCGTCCGCCCGGACCGCGGCGCCGAGCACCTCGCCGAGTACTCCACCATCGCCGGCAACACCATCGGCTACGGCGCGACCGCCGGCGAACTGTTCCTGCGCGGCCGTACCGGCGAGCGCTTCTGCGTCCGCAACTCCGGCGCCACGGTCGTCTCCGAAGGCGTGGGCGACCACGGCTGCGAGTACATGACCGGTGGCCACGCCGTGGTCCTGGGCGAGACGGGACGCAACTTCGCGGCCGGTATGTCCGGCGGCATCGCGTACGTCATCGACCTCGACCCGGACAACGTCAACGCCGGGAACCTGGCGGCCGTCGAGCCCCTCGACCCCGCCGACAAGGAGTGGCTGCACGACGTGGTGCGCCGCCACCAGGAAGAGACGGGCTCCACCGTCGCGGAGAAGCTGCTCGCCGAGTGGGACACCGCGGTGGACCGCTTCAGCAGGATCATCCCGACCACGTACAAGGCAGTGCTCGCCGCCAAGGACGCCGCCGAGCTGGCCGGTCTCTCGGAGACCGAGACCACCGAGAAGATGATGGAGGCGGCGACCAATGGCTGACCCGAAGGGCTTCCTCACCACCGGGCGCGAGGTCGCCGAGACCCGCCCCGCCGAGGAGCGCGTCAAGGACTGGAACGAGGTCTACGTTCCGGGCTCGCTGCTCCCGATCATCAGCAAGCAGGCCGGCCGCTGCATGGACTGCGGCATCCCGTTCTGCCACAACGGCTGTCCGCTCGGAAACCTGATCCCCGAGTGGAACGACTACGCGTACCGCGAGGACTGGACGGCGGCGAGCGAGCGCCTGCACGCCACCAACAACTTCCCGGAGTTCACCGGACGCCTCTGCCCGGCGCCCTGTGAGTCCGCGTGCGTGCTCGCCATCAACCAGCCCGCCGTCACCATCAAGAACGTCGAAGTCTCCATCATCGACAAGGCGTGGGACAGCGGCGACGTCACCCCGCAGCCCCCGGAGCGGCTCTCCGGCAAGACCGTCGCCGTGATCGGCTCGGGCCCGGCCGGACTGGCCGCCGCCCAGCAGCTGACCCGGGCCGGCCACACCGTCGCGGTGTACGAGCGTGCCGACCGGATCGGTGGCCTGCTGCGGTACGGCATCCCCGAGTTCAAGATGGAGAAGGTGCACATCAACCGCCGTATCGAGCAGATGCGCGCGGAGGGCACCAAGTTCCGTACGGAGACCGAGATCGGCCGGGACGTCGACGCGGCGAAGCTGCGCAAGCGGTACGACGCGGTCGTCATCGCGGCCGGTGCCACCGTCTCGCGCGACCTGCCCGTCCCGGGCCGTGAGCTGAACGGTATCCACTTCGCGATGGAGTACCTGCCGCTGTCCAACAAGGTGCAGGAGGGCGACCTGACCGTCTCCCCGATCACCGCGGAGGGCAAGCACGTCGTGGTCATCGGCGGCGGCGACACCGGTGCGGACTGTGTCGGTACGGCCCACCGCCAGGGTGCCGCCTCGGTCACCCAGCTGGAGATCATGCCGAAGCCCGGCGAGGAGCGTGCCCCGCACCAGCCGTGGCCGACCTTCCCGATGCTCTACAAGGTCACCTCCGCGCACGAGGAGGGCGGTGAGCGGGTCTACTCCGTCAACACCACCCACTTCGAGGGCGACGAGGACGGCAACGTCCAGTTCCTGCACCTCGTCGAGGTGGAGTTCAAGGACGGCAAGCCGGCGCCGAAGCCCGGCACCGAGCGGAAGATCCCGGCCCAACTGGTCACGCTCGCGATGGGCTTCACCGGCACGGACCAGGCGAACGGCCTGGTCGAGCAGTTCGGCCTGGAGCTGGACGCGCGCGGCAACATCGCCCGTGACGGGGAGTTCGCGACCAACGTTCCCGGCGTGTACGTCGCCGGTGACGCGGGCCGTGGCCAGTCCCTGATCGTGTGGGCGATCGCCGAGGGCCGCTCGGCGGCGAGCGGTGTGGACCGCTTCCTGACCGGGGCCAGCGACCTGCCGTCGCCGATCCGGCCGACGGACCGCGCGCTGACCGCCTGACCGACCCGTCGCACAAGCACAAGCACAAGCACAACAACAGCTGTTCCTTTCACAAGGCTCCCGTACAACGGCGTACGGGCGGTGTCGGCCCGGGGAGCGTCTCCCGGGCCCTCCACAAGACGCGGCGTCTGCCCCCAGTCCCCGACCGGACCGACGGCAGGCGCCGTGGCGTGCGTTCGGCGGCCTTCGCGACAACCGCTGGCGAGCCGGGATCGGCGCGTCCCGATCGGTGGAAGAATCAGGGGACTTCAGCCCTGTCGACCGAAGAGGACCGAGCATGGTCACCGCCCCTGGTCCCGCTCCGTCGACCTCGGCAAGTCGGGCCGTCAGCCTGCGCAAGGTGGAGGAGACGGCGCCCGCGCTGGTCGGCCTCTACAGGAGCGCGCAGGTCTCGCTGAGGAAGAACGGGCTGAGCGGTGAGCGCGCGGCCGTCTATCTCGTCCTCGACCACTCGGGCTCGATGCGGGAGTACTACCGGGACGGCACCGTCCAGGCCCTCGCGGACCGGGTGCTCGGTCTCTCCGCGAACCTGGACGACGACGGGATCGTCCCGGTCGTCGTCTTCTCCACGGACGTCGACGCGCGGACGGACATCTCCCTCGCCGGTCACGAGGACCGTATCGCCGAGATCGTCGCCGGTCTGGGACACATGGGGAAGACCAGCTACCACCTGGCGATGGACGCCGTGATCGACCACTACCTGGACAGCGGCTCGACCGTCCCGGCCCTGGTCGTCTTCCAGACGGACGGTGGCCCGATCAGCAGGCCGGCGGCCGAGCGCTACCTCTGCAAAGCGGCCAGGCTGCCGCTGTTCTGGCAGTTCATCGGCTTCGGCGACCCGGACAGCCGCCAGTTCGACTTCCTCCGCAAGCTGGACGACCTCGCCGTCCCGGAGAAACGCGCCGTCGACAACGCCGGGTTCTTCCACGCGGGCCAGGACCCGCGCGAGGTCCCGGACGACACGTTGTACGACCGGCTGGTGGGCGAATTCCCGCAGTGGCTGGCGGCCGCGCGGGCGCAGGGCATCGTCCTGTAACGCGGGGACGCATCCCGCCAAGGCAGGCATGTGAGCCATTGTCGGACCAGCGGCCGATTCGCCTTGATCACGGCGATGTGGTGGGCATTCTCGCCCTCGAAAAGGAAGCGCGTGTGGGCGGCCTTGCGAAGTGCTGCTGAGATTGGCGAGTAATTCAAGCCAGACTCGCGCCCAGCGTAGCAACCTGACCTGCTCGTGCTTGGTCAGGTAAGCGAATCCGTGCGTCTTTTTCAGCCATTTATTTCGCCCCTCTGGAATCCATAATTCCGGTTAGGGGCTGTCCTGCGTGAAGAACGTCGTAGGCAGGAGCGCGGTGACCGCGGGCGGCGGCCACCGCGGCACCGGCCTGGCGTCCCGGCCCGCTTTGTGGGCGCCTTATTGCCCGTATTCGCCATTTTCGAAGACCGATTCGCGCCCGTTTCGGGGTGATGTGCCTGACGGGACAAAGGGTTACCCATGGCAACCAGGAGAATTCGGGATGGGGAATTACATGATGCTCAAACCGCCCAAGCCGGGGAAAAACTTGATCGTCGGCAGCTCGATCCCCCAGGAGAATTCGGGATGGGGAATTACATGACGCTCAAACCGCCCACGCTGGGGAAAACCTTGGTTTCGACGGCTCGATCACTACCGGGCTCACGGCATCGTTGACACGACTCGGGAGATCGCCCAGACTGGATTCCGTTACCGCCACTGGATCCCGGGTTATGTGAAATTCGGGAACAGCATTACCGCCGATCTGCGGTAATGCTGAGTGATCATGGGCTTTTGCATAAGCCTCCATGCATCGAGAACTTTACTGCCCTGCGAGCAGGAGGTGAAAAGGTGTGACGACGTATATGCAAAATGTTCAACACATTGATGAGTGTTCAGCGGTTCAATTCGCGAACGAGTTGTGCTTTACTCGCGCGGCTGGAGGAGAAGCGCGATGAGCGCAGATGTCACCTCGTCCACCGGGCTACAAGAACTCCTGTCGCCGAGGGTAGTGCGATCCACGGTATTGCCCTTTATTCAGCAGCAGGTTTCCGCGTTGGATCCGACCCACCTGGCCCGGATCTGCCGTTACCACCTCGGCTTCGCCGACGAGCATGGTGAGCCCAGCAGTGGAGGGGTCGGCAAACTGACCCGAGCCAGCCTCATGACGGCAGTGGCCGACGGAGTCGGCCTGCGGCCGGAGGATGTGCGGTCCCAGGCGGCAGCGGTGGAGTTGCTGCACAACGCGACTCTGCTCCACGACGACATCGCCGACGACGACGAACTGCGTCGCGGCCGCCCAGCAGCCTGGAAAGTATTCGGCACGAGTCTGGCCATACACGCCGGGAACGCGCTACAGGCTCTTGGGCTGAGAATGGTCGTGGACGATTCCGGCCCCGGCCACAACGAAATAGCCGGCTCGTTCACCGAGGCCCTCGCTCTGGTTCACGCGGGCCAGGCTCGCGAACTCAGCCTCCGGCCGGAGCCGGCCGGTATCGCGGTGTACGAGCACATGGTGATGGAGAAAGCTTCAGCACTGCTGGAGTGGTCACTGGGGACGCCGGCAATTCGGGCGGGCAGACCGGAGAAGGACGTGGCCGTCCTGCGTGAGGCGGGTCGGCACTTGGGCATCGCATTGCAGATCTCCAATGACGTCGAGGACATCTGGGGCGATCCCGCGCTGACCGGAAAGCCCATCCGGGGAGACATCAAGCGGCGCAACCTCACCTTCCCGGTGCTGGTCTCCTTGTCCGCCGACAACGCGGCCGGCGACCAACTGGGCCGGCTGTGGCAGGAAGACAACACCACGACGGACCACTTGCAGGCGTTGGCCGACCTCATCGACGAGGCCGGCGGCCGTCACACGGCCGAGCGGCTGTCCCGAGACCACCTGGACTCGGCTGTGGAGAACCTCGGACGAGCTGGACTGTCCCCCACCGCGACCGCCGAACTGACCATCTTGTTCGACCGCATCGTCAATCGCGCAGTATGACCAGCGCCGCCCGACAGGGGTGGCATGTGAATCGGAGATTAACTTCATGACCACTACTCACGACAACCCGGCATCCCCTGTCGTCCGCAGCGAATTCGAGCGCCGGGCGCAGGCCCACTATGAGACCAAGACCCAGGACCCGATCAACCTCCTGCTGGGCGAGGAGGACGGGCTGTACCACCATCACTACGGCGTCGGCCCCTTCGACAAATCCGTACTGGAGGTTCCCGCGCCCGACCGGGACGCGGCGATTCTCGCGGAAATGGCCCGGATAGAGAACGAGCAGGTCGAACTGGTCCTGCACGGGCTGGCCCCGCTCACGCCCGACGCGAGGGTGCTGGACGGCGGATCGGGTCGCGGCGGCACGTCCTTCCTCGTCAACCGGCGGTTCGGGTGCGAGGTGGTCGGTGTCAACTTCTGCGCCCACCACATCGAGTTCGCCGAGCGCCTCGCCAAGGAGAAGCACGGCGTCGACGACAAGGTCTCCTTCAAGTTCGCCAACATGTGCGACACCGGTCTGCCCACTGGATCGTTCGACGCCGTGTACACCAACGAGACCACCATGTACGTCAAGCCCGCGGAGGCCTTCGCGGAGTTCGCCCGGCTCCTGCGCCCGGGAGGCCGCTACGTCTGCGTCACCTGGTGCGCCAACGACGCCGTGTCGACCGACAGCGCGGCGGTGAAGGCCATCGACGAGCACTACGACTGCCACATCAACAACCGCAGCGAGTACTTCAAGGCACTCGCCGACAACCACCTCGTGCCCTCGCAGGTCTGGGACCTGACCGAAGAGGCCATCCCCCACTGGGAGCTGCGATCCGAGTGGGGTCTGGCCACCGGCGTGGAGCAGCCGTTCCTCGACGGGCACAGGAGCAACGAGCTCAACTACATCGTCGTGGTCGCCGAATACACACCGCCGGTCTAGGACGACCGTTGCTCCGCGGACAGGGGAGCAACGAACTCAAATCACCTGGCCGTTGTCGCCGAAGCCGCACACACCGCGCTCTGAACCAGTGTGCCGGGGGCGTACTCGCGGCACTTTCGCCCAATTCAGGACCCTGACGGCAACGGCCGGCTGCCGCACGCGCGCACGGCGGGTGCCCTCGAGATGATGCTCGGTGCTCGAGTGGCGCCCGCCGTTGCGGCGGTCACCGACCGGATCGTGGGTGCGGCGGTGGGACATTTCGACGAGACCGGGTTCCGTACCGCGGGGGCGACTGCCTGGTTGCACTCGGCGTCGACTCCGACGGAGGTTGTCACGGGCCATAAGGATGTGGAGATTTTCAGTGAACACCCCAGCTCAACTCCCCTTCGAGCAGACGCATCTGCTGCACGTCGCACCGGCGCTGCGCACGCTCCAGTCCCAGGGCACGGTCCATCGGGTCCGTACGGTCGACGGGGACGAAGCGTGGCTGGTCACCGGTCATGCCCAGGTGCGGCAGTTTTTGGACGATGACCGGCTCAGCCGCTCCAATCCCGATCCGGGCGCGGCTCGGGACAGCGGGTCCGCGTTCCTCGCCGGCCTGCTGGGCAGCTTCGCCACCGACCACGCCCGGATGCGGACGGTGCTGGAACCACACTTCGCACCCGAGCGCATGCTGGCGCTGCGAACCCACGTCGAAACACTGACCGAGCAACTGCTCGACGACTTGGCCGGGCAGACGTCACCGGTGGATCTGCGCCTGACGTTGGCACTGCCGCTTCCGATCCTGGTGATGTGCGAGTGGCTCGGTGTGCCCCATCAGGACAAGGACAAGTTCAGCAAGTGGACCCAGGACGCCGCCAATGTGCAGGACCCGGCCCGGTCGAAGCAGGGGCTGGGCGAGTTGTTCGGCTATTGCCAGCAGCTCGTGGCCGACAAGCGGAAAAATCCGGGCGATGACGCGATCTCCAGGCTGTGCGCGACCGAGGGCCTCAACGACAAGGAAGTCGTGGGGCTGACCGCGTTGCTGCTGTTCGGTGGTTACGAGACCACGGTGGCCCGAATCGGCACGGGTGCCTTGCTGTTGATGACCAACCCTGAGCAACGGCAGACACTGCTGGACGACCCGAGCCTCATCCCGGGCGCGGTGGAGGAAATCCTGCGGATGTCGATGCCGAACCCGCACAACGGTGGAATGCCCCGTTACGCGCTGACGGACCTGGAGATCGACGGAACCACCGTCCGAGCCGGAGACCTCCTGCTGCTGAACATCATCGCGGCCAACCACGACCAGACGGTCTTCACCGACCCCGAACGGGTCGATGTCACGCGCGAGACCGCGGGCAGCCTCACCTTCGGACACGGCATGCACTACTGCGTCGGCGCGCCGCTGGCCCGGATGCAGCTGCAGGTGGCGCTCGCCCGGCTCATCGAACGGTTCCCGACCATGCGTCCGGCTGTCGACGTGGAGAAGCTGAGGCTGCGTCACGACACACTGACCGGCGGGCTGGTCGAACTTCCGGTGACGTGGTGACCGGCGTCCCGGCGGCAGCAGGCCGCGAAAAATCACCGCGAATATCTGCACGCCTGGTCAAAAAGAGCCCTGAGCCACTCCGTGCCTATCTCATATTGATGCGACTGCACGCACCGACGGGTGTCGTGCTCTACCTCCTTCCAGGATTGTGGAGTTTCTCCCTCGCCACCGAGGGGCGGCCCGACCTGCTGGCGGTGGTGTATCTCGCCATCGCCGCGGTACTGGTGCGCGGCGCGAGCTGCGCGGTCAACGACGTCATCGACAAGGACATCGACGCCCAAGTCGCCCGCACGGCGTCACGTCCTGTCGTGGCGGGGACGATCAGCGTCGGGAACGCACTCCTCTTCGCCGCCGCACAGGCGGTGGCTTCACTGCTGATCCTGGCGTTGGTGAACAAGGAAACGGCCCTGGTCGTCGGGGCCTCGTACCCGTTGCTTGTCGTGTACCCCTACATGAAGCGCATCTTTCCGTGGCCCACGGCATGGCTGGCGTTGGTGATCAACGTGTACGCGCTGGCCGGCTGGACAGCGGTGACCGGGAGTATCGACTACCCGCCGAGTGTGTTCGGCATGTACGCGTGCGGGTTCTTCTGGACCCTGTTCCACGACACGGTCTACTCCCACCAGGACAAGGAGTACGACCGGAGTATCGGTGTCACGTCCTCTGCTCTGATGTTCGGCAATGCCAGCAAGGCGTGGCTGGGCATCTTCATCGCGCTGAGCGTCGGCGGCGCGTTGTGGGCCGGTGCCGAGGCGGGGACAGGCTGGGCCTTCTACGTACTCGTCGTGCTGGCGGGGCTCCTGTTGTCCTATCTGGTCGTACGCGTGGACCTGGACGTTCCGAAATCCTGCGGGGACACCTTCATCGTCAACCGCTACTTCGGCTGGATCATTCTCGCGGCGGCGATCGCCGGACAGTTCACCTGACGGACCTGATTCACGGCCGGCCGGCCGCAGCACCGGTATCCGAGCACGTCAACGATTGAAGGATGGGATACGGATGACAGATTCGATGTGGCAGGGAAATAGCGTCGACTTGGACGCTTACCTGTCTCGCGTGGGGTACGTGGCCGACGTGGCTCCGGATCTCGCTACGCTGCGGGGCCTGCACGCCGCCCACGTCGACGCCATCGCCTTCGAGAACATTGACGCGATACTCGGGCGGGCGGTGCCCCTGGATCTGGAAAGTGTCCAGGAGAAGATCGTGCGACGTGGCCGCGGCGGCTGGTGTATGGAACAGGTCGTCCTGGTGGCAGCCGTGCTGGACCGGATCGGGTTCACCTTCTCCGCGCTCTCGGCCAGATCCCGCATCCGTACCGGAAACAAATTCGGCCCCGCCGTCCATGTCGCTCTGTGCGTCGAGTTGGACGGCGAACGCTGGCTCTTCGATGTGAGTTTCGGCGGATACGGGCTGCATGAGCCGATCCGGATCGCCGAGGGCGCACGGGTGGATGGCGACTGGTCCTTCGACATGGTGCGGGAACCGAACGGTGAACACGTCCTGCGATTCCTGAGGGCCGAGGGACCCGCGGAGATCTACGGGTTCACCACCGACGCGCGCTATCCGGCGGACTTCGAGATCCTCAACCACTTCTGCCTGAGCCACCCTCGCTCACCGTTCAACCACCGGACGATCCTCCAGCGCACACAGCCCACCATGCGGACCGTCCTCATCGGCAACACGCTCACAGAAATTCGGCCCGGCGAGCCGGCGACTCACCGTGAACTCGACGAGGACGAGACGCTTTCCGCTCCCGAGAAGATCTTCGGGGTCACCTTGGAACCGGGCGACGTCCAGTCCCTCAAGACCATGGCCGGCACCGCGGGGGCCGGCCGGAACTGACCCGGACCGAGTGTCCGCCCGGCCTATTCATCGACAGTGGGGGAGGTCATAAGAATGATCAATCCAGAATTCGGGGCATTCTCCTTGGTGGAACGGCTGCGGTCGCTCCCGGAACACGATCCGAATGACGCAGTGGAGAACGCCATCCTCAGCAGGCTGGCCGACAACTGGAACCGGCGCGCTACGGTCAGGCGGCGGGAAGAAACTCTGGACGACGTGTTCGAGCAGGACAGGCCGGACTTCCCCGTAGCCCTGCTGCCTTTCCGGAATCACCCCACATATCTCGGTCTCGACGACGAGGTCAAGGCCAAGCTCCTCGCGTGGGGCTGGGTGGCGTTCAACAAGAACATCATGGACATCGAGCAGTACGTGGTCAACCCGGGGTTCAGTCTGATCGCCAGAGAAGCCTTCGACACGGGGCTGGACGAGTCCATGGCAATCTCGGTCACCCAAGCCATGGTTGATGAGCAATACCACACGCTGATGCACCTGAACGCCAGTGCCGTAACGCGTCGGCAACGCGGCTGGCGAATGCCCGATTCCGCACTTCCATTCGGATACAAAACGCGCCGGCACGCGCAACGGCTCTCCGCCGCCGAGACACCTGAGCATCAGGCTCTGGTCTCACTCGCCTTCACCACGGTTGCGGAGGTCTCGATAAACGCCCACCTGGACCTCATCGCCGAGGATCACGAGATCCAGCCCGTCAACCGCCTGACGGCCGTGCTGCACAACCGTGACGAATACTGTCACGCCTCCATCGCGAACACCGTCGTTCAGGAAGCGTGGAAGCGTTTCACCGCCGGACAACGCGGCTACTTCCTCGCCGCGTTGGCCGACGGGATGGAGGCGTTCGCCGCCCACGACTTCACGACCTGGGCAAGGATCATGGAACTGCTCGGAGTGGAGGGGGGCGGACAGATGCTGCAAGACATCCAGAACGCCTCCGGCAGTGGACGGCTCCTCCAGGACTTCAGCGGGCTGTGGCAACTGTGCCAAGAGCTGGATGTCGTCGACTCCGTCCCCTTCGACTGGTCGACGGTGGCGACCGACGCCCCCTGACGACCACCGAACACGCCGCACCTGATGTCCCCGTCAAGTAAGAGAAGCAGCGAGCCAATGGACCGGGAGGTGCCCGCACTCTCCTCTCTTCCGGCTCCGACAACCACCTGGTGCTAACCCATGCGCGTCCTGCTGATCGACAACTACGATTCCTACACCTACAACCTGTACCAGCTCCTAGCGAAGGTGTACGGCGTCCCGCCCGTCGTCGTACGGAACGACGTTGCGGAATGGGACCACCTCGATCTGAACGGTTTCGATGCCGCGGTCATCTCGCCGGGACCGGGGCACCCGGCCATCCCTCGCGACTTCGGCCGCTCCCGCGACGTCCTGGAGCACGCCGCGCTTCCGGTCCTGGGCGTGTGCCTCGGGCACCAGGGCATGGGACTCCTGGCGGACGCGCGGGTTGTCCCCGCCCCGCAGCCCCGGCACGGATACCTGTCCACGATCCAGCACAGCGGTGACGGACTCTTCGCCGGTATCCCGCAGGAGTTCACCGCCGTGCGCTACCACTCACTGAGCATCGCCGAACCCGTGCCCGCCCACCTCCGGATCACCGCGCGAGCCGAGGACGGAGTGGTCATGGGCCTGGCCCACCGGGATCGGCCCTGGTGGGGGGTGCAGTTCCACCCCGAGTCCATCTGCACGGAGCACGGTGCCCTCCTCATGGAGAACTTCCGTGACCTGGCATTCGCCTCGGGCTCACGCGAGGGCGGTGCCGGCATCCGGGGCCGCCACGTCGGCGCCGGTACCCAAGACCGCCAAGCCGGCACCGGCACCGAGGAGTTGACCGCGTCCGTCACACCGTCGGCTCCGCACCCGCGCCCCGTACAACTCCAGGCGCAGACCGGCATCCTGGACAGAGCGGTCGACGCCGAGGCCGCGTTCCTGGCCCTGTACGGCGCCGACGCACGCTCCTTCTGGCTGGACAGCTCGCACGTCGAACCGGGCCTGGCCCGCTTCTCCTTCTTCGGCTCCGCGGAAGAGCCCGGAACCGAGATGCTGACCTACCGTGTGGAAGACGAGCATGTCGTCGTGGACCCGGCGGGAGGTATTCCCCGTCCGGAAGACGGCACCATCTTCGACGCCCTCAACCGCCGCACCGGCCGCGTGATCACCGGTGCCGAGGAGCTGCCCTTCGATTTCATCGGCGGCTACGTCGGTTACTTCGGTTACGAGTTGAAGGCCGTTCTCGGCGCCCGTCGCACCCACCGGTCCCAGACTCCGGACGCCGTGTGGCTTCAAGCCGACCGCTTCATCGCCGTGGACCACGCCGAGAACCGTACCTATGTCGTCGCCGTGTGCGAGCAGCAGGACGTGGACGCCGCCGAGAAGTGGATCAGCACCGTACTCCCCACACTGGCCGACCTGCCCACAGCACAGACTGAGACGTCTCCGCCGCCCAGCGCCGAAAACCATGACGCGTCGAAACGACTGGTACGCCCCCGCACCCAGTACCTGGACGACATCCGTGAGTGCGATCGACTCCTGCGGGAGGGCGTGAGCTACGAAATATGCCTCACCAACAAACTCCGCCTGCCCGCGCCGACGAACGATGTCGCCTACTACCAGCGCCTGCGCCGACTGAACCCCGCTCCCTACGCCGCGTTCCTGCGCCTCGGCGAGGTCACGGTCTTCAGCTCCTCACCCGAGCGATTCCTCAAGGTGGACGCCGCTGGCCTGGTGGAGACCAAACCGATCAAGGGAACAGCGCCCCGCCACCCGGACCCGCGGACCGATGACGAGAGGCGGCGCTCCTTGCAGATGGATCCCAAGACGCGCGCGGAGAATCTCATGATCGTGGATCTGCTCCGCAACGACCTCGGACAGATCTGCGAGATCGGCAGCGTCGCTGTCCCGGCGCTCATGGTGACGGAGTCGTACGCCACCGTGCACCAGTTGGTCTCCACGGTCACCGGGACGCTGCGCGACGACACGTCCGCCGTGGACGCGGTACGGGCATGCTTTCCCGGCGGATCCATGACGGGAGCGCCGAAGCTACGCACGATGGAGATCATCGACACGCTGGAGGACGAAGCCCGCGGAGTCTACTCCGGAGCCATCGGCTTCATCGGATACACGGGAACCACCGACCTCAGCATCACCATCCGCACCGCCGTAAGCCACGATGGTGAGTTGACCATCGGCGCGGGTGGCGCCATTGTCCTCGACTCCGACCCCGAGGCGGAGTACGAGGAGATGCTGCTCAAGGCCCAAGCGACCCTGCGGGCACTGCCGAAGGCGAGGGTTCCGGGCTCGTAGACGCCGCGGGTCCGGTGAATACGTGAGCGAGCCCCCGGCCAGATTGTGGTCACCGGGGGCTCGTTGCTGTCGTAGATCCCCGTCGTAGCCGCCCGCGCGCCCCGCGCAGGCCTGATCCGAACGAGAGACCCCGAGAGACCCGAGAGCCCCCAGGGGCTGTCCCGCACAGGAGCGGGACAGCCGCCCGTGGTGTCATCGCAGGTTGCGACGGAGCTCGTGGGGGAGGGCGAAGGTGATGGACTCGTCGGCGGTCGTCACGGTCTCGACATCGTCGTAGCCGCGCTCGGCGAGCCATTGCAGTACGCCGTCGACCAGGACGTCGGGGGCGGAGGCGCCGGAGGACAGTCCCACCGTGCTGACGCCCTCCAGCCAGGCCTCGTCGATCTCGTGAGCGAAGTCGACCAGATGGGCGGCGGGCGCGCCGGCGTCGAGGGCGACCTCGACCATGCGGACGGAGTTGGAGGAGTTCTTGGAGCCGACGATGATGACGAGTTCGGCGTCCTCGGCGAGTTTCTTCACCGCGGTCTGGCGGTTCTGCGTGGCGTAGCAGATGTCGTCGCTGGGCGGGGAGGTCAGGTTCGGGAAGCGTGTCTTGAGGGCATCGACGGTTTCCATGGTCTCGTCGACGGAGAGGGTGGTCTGGGAGAGCCAGACGACTTTGGATTCGTCGCGCACCGACAGATCCGCGACGTCGTCGGGTCCGTCGACCAGGGTGATGTGGTCGGGGGCTTCACCGCTGGTGCCGATGACCTCTTCGTGTCCTTCGTGGCCGATCAGGAGGATGTCGTAGTCCTCCCGTGCGTACCAGACGGCTTCCTTGTGGACTTTGGTGACCAGCGGGCAGGTCGCGTCGATGGTCGCGAGGTTGCGCTCGGCGGCTTCGGCATGGACGGTCGGGGCGACGCCGTGGGCGGACAGCAGGACGATGGCTCCCTCGGGTACCTCGTCCGTGCGTTCGACGAATATGGCGCCCTTGTCCCGCAGGGTCTGCACGACGTGTTTGTTGTGCACGATCTCGTGGCGGACGTAGATGGGCGCCCCGTACTGTTCCAGGGCCTTCTCGACGGCGAGCACGGCGCGGTCCACGCCCGCGCACCAGCCGCGGGGAGAGGCGAGCAGGACGCGGCGGGGGTGTGCGGCCGGTTCGGATGCTGCGGGCGAGTTCGTCATGTGGTCCTCGACGTTGTGGGGAAGGTCAGGGAACGCAGTACGGCCGTGATGTGGAGTGGAGTGGAGGGACGGTGTGTCCAGGGTGATGAGTGCGTTCTGGCGCCGCTGGGCGATGATCGCGGGGCGCGTCGAAGACGCGGTGCGGGGCGATGGTCAGTTCCACTGCACCCAGGTCGGGACCCGGATGGCCGCCCGACGCACAGACCTTGGGGTCACGGGCGGCTCGGTAATGGCATCGCGCATCAGGGGTCGCAGCTGAAGCAGCACCACGCTACGGTATCTGACGGCCCGTACGGCTGAACAGGCAGCGAACAGACCGTGGTGACACGTGAGTTGACCGCAGGTCGACCTGGGGGTTGCTCGTGCTGTAAGAGGTCATCTCAATTGGCTCGGCAGGCTGTGGGTCGTGTCGAAGGCCAGAGTGTCGGCCACATTGCACCGGCTGGTCCTGGACGAGCTCGGCTCCCGTAGCGAGCTCGACTGGTCGCGATGCGCGATCGACTCGGTGAACATGCGGGCCGTGAAACGGGGGACCCGACCGGTCCGAATTCTGTCGACCGGGGCAAGTACGGCTCGTAGATCCATCTGATCACCGAGCAGACCGGTCCGCCCATTCCTGTCGGGATATCCGGCGCCAACCTGCACGACGGACAAGCCCTGATCCCGCTCGTGAAGCGTATGCCTCCGATCTGCTCCCGCCGGGGCCGGCGACGCCGCAAGCCCGGCAAGCTCCACGCCGACAAGGGATACGACTACCGCCACCTGCGGCAATGGCTTCCCGGCGAGGCATCCGGCATCGCATCGCCAGCACAGGCGCCGAAACCTCGCAGCGGCTCGGCCGGTACCGGTGGATCATTTGAGCGAACGATGACTTGGCTCGCCGGATGCCGTCGCCTCCACCGCCGCTACGAGCCCATGGCCGATCACCTTCCGGCCTTCACGAGCATCGCCTGCACCCTGATCTGCCACCACAGACTGACCGAATGAGATGACCTCTTAACGCTCCGGACGTGATCGTGGAACGGATCGGCCCTCTCTCATGCGCAGGATCAAGGTGACCGCGTCCTCCGAGCGGGTTCCGGGAGTCAGGACTTCCTGCAAGAGGAGGCCGCGAATCGCGGCAATGGTGACGGTGGCCACATCCCGAGCTTCCTTCGTGCCGAGCCCTTCGCGTTCCGCGAGTGAGGACAGCGTCACGGTCAGGTCGCCGATCGACTCTACGAACTCACGGAAGTCCTCGGGGCGGTACGCGGCCAGTCCGACGACGTAGAAGAAGCCGCGGGCACGCGACAGCTGCTCTGGCCGGGTGTAAGTACGCCAGATCGCCACAACGAAATCGTCGAAGGTGCCCTGCTGGGCGGCCTCCAAAAGTGCCTCGTTGTCACGGGATCGCTGCGCCTTGAGCATGGCGGCCAAGACGCCCGAGAGTGACCCGAAGTGGTATCGCAACAGGGCGTGGCTGGTCTCGATCCGGGCGGCGATCTCACGGAGCGACATCTCCGGCGGGGGAAGGGCCTCGCCGAAGGCGTCGAGAAGGCTTGCCAGGAGTCGCTCGCGCGCGCTGCCCCTGCGTTCCGAGGTTGACAGGATCACTCCCACAGTTTATCCATTGGAAAAGAAGGCTTGGCGGTTCCGTGTTGCTTCGCACATGGTCGCAGTCAGCTCGCAACGGCGGAGGATCGACTATGGGACCTGCTCATGTAGTCGGCGCGGCGGTCATCGACGGATCGGGGCGCGATCCCAGCAACCTCGACATCACTATCGGGAACGGCCGCATCACCCAACTCGGCGCCTCCAGCGCGCACGGCGAGCGTCTCGATGCCGAGGGATTGACGATGACGCCCGGCCTGATCGACGCTCACGTCCACCTGGGCCTGTCGAGCCCCATCCAGCCGCACTTCTCGTTTCGGACAAGCGCCGCCGAGATCGCGGCGGACATCTTCGCCACGGCCAGCGCGACGCTCGACGCCGGCTTCACCACCGTTCGCGACACCGGCGGGATCGACGGCGGTGTCGTCACCGCGATCGCGAAGGGCAAGGTCAGAGGGCCGCGCGTCCTGTCGTGCGGACCTGTTCAGTGCCAGATCGGCGGGCACGGCTACTACGGAGCCGAATGGGAACCCACCGAACTGTGCGCGCAGCCACACCTCGTTCTTTGGAACGGCAACCCGCTCGAAGACCCAGAACTGTTCTCCGACCCCACCAACGCCGTCCTCGTAATCCAGGCTGGCCAAATCGTAAAGGACCTCAGATGAGCACCATGTGGCAGGGCTGCCTCGCCCACACCGACTACTTCGAGATGCGCTCCAGCGGTGGGCACGACTACGGCGTCTGGGTCACCACGCCACCGCGCTACGACCCTGCCGCGGCGCAAGCGCCTGTCGTGTACGTGCTCGACGGCAACTGGGCCGTGGGCATGACCGCCCCACTCATCGTCACGCAGTTGGACCCCATGCAGTCGATTCAGCCCTACGTCCAAGTCAGCGTGGGTTACGCAGGCGAGGAAGCAGGGCACTGGGAGCGGTTGCGCAACCGCGACCTCGTGCCCCCCGGCGAACCCATCGCGAAGGAGTACATCGATGCGGTGGAGATGGGGGTCGGAGCGGGCACGATGACTCGCGAGCAAGCCGACGCCTACCTCGCTGAGTTGAGCGACAGCCGCGGGGATATGTTCCTGAACTTCCTTACCGACGACCTGCACTCGCGGATCGAACGCGACTACGGCACAGCCCCGAGCGGTCACGGCCTCTTCGGCTATTCCTACGGCGGGCTCTTCAGTCTCTACGCCTGGCTCACCAATAGCACCTTCTTCGAGAGCATCGGTGCGGGCAGCCCCGGCATTGTCAATGCAGACAGTCAGGTCTTCGCTCGTCTTCAAGCAATGGGTGACACCCTGCCTGCTACCAAGCTTCACGTGACCTTCAACGACCGAGAGATCCTCGGAGACTTGGCGGTCTACCAGAATCTCGCGAAGAACGCGGCCACGTTCCTTCACCGCCTCACCTCACGCGGCGGATCCGTCACCAGCGCACTCATGCACGAAACGCACGTGACTGGGCTGCAGGCATCGTTCCTCAGCTACCTCAGGACCTGCCGTGCACAGTAGGACCGTGTCCTGTGTGGTGAGCCGGGTCAGCCGTTTGTAGCTGCGGAGGGCGGCGGCGAGGCCGGGGAAGGCGAGGTAGCTGCGGGATTGGTGTTCGTATCGGTGGTTGAGTCTGCGGTAACCGGTCAACCACGAGATGGTCTGCTCGATCCCACAACGACGACGCCCTCATCGCTCGCTGGATTCGATGCCTTTGCGTGCGATGCGGACGCCGATACGTTTATGGCGAAGTCATTTACGCAGGTCAGGTACATCGTAGGCTTGACCCGGAACCACTCCGCGTTGCGGCTCAACGGGCCTGATCGTCAGGGGCTTCAGCTGTCGGAACCCGGCGACGGCAGAACACCGGGCAGGAAGGGCTCCACGCCGACGACACGGCGTACCCGAGAGGGCTCGATCACTACGGTGACCCGCTGCTCGCCGGGGAGCAGCCACGGGTAGCGCTCGGCTCCCAGGTACGTACGGGTGAGCCCGTCCATGTCCCGCTCCGCCTGCGGCCCTTCCACGAACCGGACGGCCCGGCCACGGATCTGTACGCGGTCGTAGGGGTTGTCCGGATCGGCGTGGGAGAGACACACACGCGGATCATTGCGCAGGTTCCGCTCTTTGACCCGGCCGATCGAGGTGTTGAAGAAGACCAGGTCGCCGTCCAGCCCGACCCACATCGGGCTGATGTGCGGCGAACCGTCCGGAGCGGTGGTGGCGACGTACCAGATGGTGGGCGCCTCGATCCGCGCGCGGATCTCCTGGGTCAGCCCGGTGTCGCTCGCGTCGGTGCTCACGCTCATGCGAGATCACCGTCTTTGACGGCGGTGACGAAGGTGGTCCAGCCGGGGTTACGGAAGGGGATGGCGGGGCCGTGGGGGTTCTTGCTGTCGCGGACGGGGACGGCGGTGGGGTGGCCGTCGGAGACCTCGACGCAGGCGCCATCTCCGTTGTTGCTGTAGCTCGACTTGCGCCAGGTGGGCAGAGCGGAAGCGTCAGGAATCATGGTCACCTTCGTACTCCCCAAGATACTTGCGGATCAAATCGGAGACCGTCCTCCGGCAGAGCCAGAGGTCGGCATGTCGAAGCCCTGAGTCTCAGACCAGGTCGCCGTCTTTGACGGCGGTGACGAAGGCGGTCCAGCCGGGGTTACGGAAGGGGATGGCGGGGCCGTGGGGGTTCTTGCTGTCGCGGACGGGGACGGTGGTGGGGTGGCCGTCGGAGACCTCGACGCATCCGCCCTCCGCGTTTTCGCTGTGGCTCGACTTGCGCCAGGTGGGCAGAGCGGAAGCGTCAGGAATCGAGTTCATCTTCATACTCTTTCAGGTATCTGCGGATCAGGTCGAGAGAGTCGTCATCCGTCAGCGCCATTGAGCGGACCAGGTCGAAGCGCTCCGTCAGCGCAACGACCCTGCTTGTCGAATGTACTCCCTCGCCTGACGCGAAGCTCTCGACCTGCGCGATCGTCCCACCTTCCTTCAGCGTCATAAGAGTCAGGCACCCACCCAGCATGGTGTGCATCCCCTTGGTAAAGGGGAGGACCTGGATCGTGACCCGAGGCCTGGCCGCCATCCGCACGAGGTGGCGCAGTTGTTCAACCATGCGCCCTGCGGCCATCATCGGCCGCTTCAGGGCCGCTTCATCCATGATGGCCCAGTAGGACAGGGGCTCCTCGCGTTCGAAGATGCGCTGCCTGCGCATACGGAGCGCGACGCGTTCGTCCAGCCCCTCTTCCGATTCGCTGATGAGGGCTCTGCGGAACAACTCCCGTGCGTATTCCTCTGTCTGGAGCAGGCCGGGGACATGGCTACTCGTGAAGACCTGAATGCGTACGGCGTTCGGCTCCTTACTGAGGAACGTGCGGCTGTATTCGGGAATCAGTGAGTCGTGCGCCATCTCCAGCAGCTCAGTCAACACCCCGTCGCTGTCGAACAATTCGTCCAGCAGATTCACGAGGGCCTCAGAGGGTAGCTGATCCCCCAACTCCACCCGGCCTAGATAGCTGTGCGAGTACCGGCCCGCGTGTTCGGAGAGCTGACGGAGCGACAATCCCTTACGTTCTCGCAGGCGACGTACCCGTCTGCCCAGCCTCAACCGTGGTGTGAGCTTGCCCGATTCATTGTTCAACTCCACTGGGATCGAACCTTCTTTCGCCCAAGTCGCTGTCTCCTGAAACCTTCGGTGACAGCTCGGATATGTACCCACTGTGCCCGATAGGGGAGGGTGATAGCTACCCCTTCCCGGTATCGGGATCGCCGAAGTGAGGCTATTCCGTTGGGAATTCAATAAACGCCGTGGGGTCGGTTCCGCATGCCAACTCGCCACAAAGAAAGACCCTCGCGACGTTGTAGGGACGTCCGAGGGCGTGGCCAACGCTGAAGTGGAGCGTCAACAATAATGAATCTTATCGCCCGTTTCTTCGATTCGCTGTGGCGATTCCTGGATTCACCTCCGCGTCGAGGACGGCTCGCCCCCGCCGCCCCGCCTCAACTGGCCGTTCACCGCTCGGTGATCGTCTTCGTACATGGGTGCGGACTCGCCGGGGGCGTCGGTCACAGCGCGCTGCTGATTCCCTGCGTCCGCCACGAGTTCGAGCGCTGGGACCGCGCCGAGCAGCGGCTGCGGCGGAGGCTCGTGCGGAACTTCTGGGTGGCCAACTTCCGTACGGAGATGGCCTGATGTCGTACGGACCGGACGTGAACCCCGAGGCGAATCCCGGCCCGGCCCCGGAGGCGGGCAATCCCAACTCCCCTTGCTTCGGGGCCGTCGTGCTCCGCTGGAACCGGCATCCCAGCTGCGTCGGGCTCGCGCGTCTGGAGTTGCGCAAGGCGCTCGCCTCGTGGGGGCTGGGGATGCTGGAGGACTCCGCGGTGCTGATCCTCTCCGAACTGCTCACCAACGCCGCCCGCCACGCCCGGGTGTCGCACGGGCGGGAGATCGAGACCCGGTACGTCCGCCGGCTGTGCGGTGGGCTCCGTATCGAGGTGCACGACGCCTCCCCCGAACAGCCTCAGCGGCGCTCCCCGGAGCTGGACGCCACCGACGGCCGGGGGCTCGTCATCGTGGACGCGCTCGCCGATGCCTGGGGTGTCGGTGAGCGCAACGGGCCCGGCAAGGTTCTCTGGGCCCACCTCTCTCCGCCGCCCGCCGGCTCAGCTCCGTGAGATAGCCGTACAGAGCCCCGGCCCGTCGGGCGGATTCCAGTGATCGTGGCGGCCGGGGCTCGGTGGTGACGGCGGAGATGGAGGGAAAGGGACGGTCATAGCTGTGCGGCCGTGCGGATCAGTCCGGCCAGGGCGAGGGAGCGGCTGTGCGCGGGCCAGGCGAGGTGGGTGACGACGGCGGGTGCGTCGGTCAGGGGGACGGCGGTGTGCTCGGCCCACAGCCAGGCGCGGGCGGAGTCGGGGAAGACGGCCGCGGTGCGTCCGAGGGCGATCAGTTGGGCCAGCTGTGTCTGGTCGTGGATCTCGGGGCCCGGGCCGGGTGGGTATATGCCGTGGCGGGGCCAGCGGGCGAGCGGGAGACCGGGGATGTCGCTGATGTCGGCCAGGGACAGTGTCGTGCGCGCGGCGAGAGGGTGCCTGGCGGGCAGGATGGCGCTCTGTCCCTCGGTCAGGAGTTCCTCGCTGTCGAATCCGGCGAGGGAGTTGAACGGCGCGTGCATGAACGCCGCGTCGGCGCGGCCGTCGCGCAGCATCTCTTCCTGCTCGCACATGCCGCTCGGCAGCACTTCGATCTCGGCGGCATCGGGCTCGGCCGCGTAGGCGTCGAGAAGCTTCCGCAGCAGTTCGTGGGACCCGGCGGCCTTCACGGCCAGCACCAGACGGTTGCGGGGGCCGCCCGGGCTGTCGGCGCCACCGGCGCGACGGGTGCGGCGGGCGGCGGCGGTCGTCGCGTCGAGGGCCGCGCGGCCCTCGTGCAGCAGCACCTCTCCGGCGCCGGTCAGGGAGACGCCGCGGCGGTTGCGTTCCAGCAGGCGGACGCCGAGTCGCCGCTCAAGCTGCTGGATCGCCCGGGACAGCGGCGGCTGGGCGATGCCCAGGCGCTCGGCGGCGCGGCCGAAGTGCAGTTCCTCGGCGACGGCCGTGAAGTACCTCAGCTCGCGGGTCTCCAGCGTGTCCACGGCCGCACCCTACCCAAGTGATACCCACCGGGTATGACAGGGCACCGTATCGGTGTTGGCCGGACCGCTCGTGTGCGGGCGAGCATCGGCGGCATGAGCGAAACGAAGATCGCGCTGGTGACCGGCGCGAACAAGGGAATCGGGTACGAGATCGCGACCGGGCTCGGCGCCCTCGGGTACCGCGTGGGCGTGGGAGCCCGCGACGATGCCCGGCGCGAGACCGCCGTAGAGAAGCTGCGCGCCGCCGGGGTGGACGCCTTCGGGGTGCCGCTGGACGTGACCGCTGACCGGAGCGTCACGGACGCCGCGGAACTGGTGGAACGGCAGGCCGGGCGCCTGGACGTCCTGGTCAACAACGCCGGCATCTCAGGAGAGACGGGTCCGGGGTGGGGACAGGACCCGACCACGCTCGACCTCGATGTGCTCCGCACGGTCGTGGAGACCAACGTCGTCGGTGTCATCCGGGTGACCAACGCGATGCTGCCGCTGCTGCGCCGCTCGACGTCGCCACGCATCGTCAACGTCTCCAGTTCCGTGGGCTCCCTGGCCCGGCAGGCGGACCCGGACATCGAGATCGGCCCCGTCATGGCGGCCTACGCGCCGTCGAAGTCGTTCCTCAACGCCGTCACCGTGCAGTACGCCCGGCAGTTCACCGGTACGAACATCCTGATCAACGCCGCCTGCCCGGGGCTGGTCGCCACCGACTTCACCGGCTTCCACGGCCCCCGCACTCCCGAGCAGGGCGCAGCCACAGTGATCCGGCTCGCCACGCTGCCCGACGACGGCCCGACCGGCTCGTTCTTCGAGGACGACGGCGTCGTCCCCTGGTGACCGCCTGACCGCCTGACCGTCTGACCTCCCGTGTCCTCGACGCCCCGGCTCCCCTGGCTGCCCGCGCGGCCGGGGGACGGGAGCCAGGTCGACGGAAATGGCGACAGGAGGTGTCGGGTATCCACGGTTGGCTGTACGCATGACATTCACCTGGGCCGATTTCGTCTCGGCGGAGCCGCGCTTCGCCGAGACCGTTCAGCGACGATTCGAGAAGCACACCCACCATGTCCTCGGCACCCTCCGCAAGGACGGCTCCCCGCGCCTGACCGGACTCGAAGTCACCTTCCGTTTCGGGGAGTTGTGGCTCGGCATGATGCCGAATTCCCGAAAGGCGCAGGACCTGCTGCGCGATCCGCGTTTCGCCGTGCACGCCAATCCGGGCGCGGGCGGCGGGATGGAGGACGGCGACGTGCGGGTCGGCGGACGGGCGGTAGAGGTGACCGACGCGGGCGTGCTCGCACGGTTCGCCGAGACGGTCGCACCGCCGCTGCCCTTCCATCTCTTCGGTGTGGACCTCACCGAGGTCGTACGGACCGGCTTGGACGGCGACGAGCTGGTCGTACAGGTCTGGCGACCGGGCCGGCCACCCCGCACCGTACGGCGAGCCAGCGACGACAGCCCGCCGCGCGAGGAGGGGTAAGGGGAGAGAGGGGTGCCGAAGAGTCCGCCGCCGGGCTGTGGCGGGGCGCTCCCGGCCGCTGCTGGAGGCGGCCCGGGGCGGGTGTCGGCGGGTGTCGCGATCTTCCTTGGCGACCTGCTCGATCTCCGCCGCCGGGGCGTGCTAGGCTGACTGCGTTGCAGTTTTGGTACCCATGAACTTTATGTGCGCCTGACGGGAATGTTCCTCAGGCGCATTATTGTTTTTGCCGGCTTCTCCGGATGGGGCTCAATGCGGCGACGAGGAATTCGTAAAGTGCGGATTTCCGGCTCTGCACCTGTTTTAGGAGAATGACATGGCTACTGGCACCGTGAAGTGGTTCAACTCGGAAAAGGGCTTCGGCTTCATTGAGCAGGACGGCGGCGGCGCCGACGTCTTCGCCCACTACTCGAACATCGCCACCCAGGGCTTCCGTGAGCTCCAGGAGGGCCAGAAGGTCTCGTTCGACGTCACGCAGGGCCAGAAGGGCCCGCAGGCGGAGAACATCGTCCCGGCCTAGTTCCCGGACGCGTACCTCGCAGCCGGGGCCCGCACCGTGCAGGTGCGGGCCCCGGCTCGCGCTGTCCTCAGGCCCAGGAAGGCATTTTTTCCGTATGACTCGACCCGAACGCCCGGCCCGTGCTGCCCGACCCGCCGGCAAGCGCCCGGTGAACTCCCGCGCCAAGGGACCCGCGAAGGGCTCGGCGAAGGCACCCGCCCGCCGCGCCGCCGCGCGCCCGCAGGAATTCACGCTGCCGGAAACCATCACCCCCGCACTGCCCGCCGTCGAGGCGTTCGACGAGCTGGACATGCCTGCCGGCCTGCTCAAGACCCTTACCGCGCAGGGAGTGACCGAGCCGTTCCCCATCCAGGGCGCGACTCTGCCGAACTCCCTCGCCGGCCGCGACATACTCGGCCGTGGACGTACCGGATCGGGCAAGACCCTCGCCTTCGGTCTGGCACTCCTCGCCCGTATCGCCGGCCGGCGTGCCGAACCGCACGCGCCCCTCGCCCTGGTGCTGGTGCCCACGCGCGAGCTGGCGCAGCAGGTGACCGACGCGCTCACGCCGTACGCCACCGCCGTCAATCTGAAGCTGACCACGGTCGTCGGCGGACTCTCCATCGGCAAGCAGGCGGGCGCGCTGCGGCGTGGCGCCGAGGTGCTCGTCGCGACGCCGGGACGGCTCAAGGACCTCATCGAGCGCGGCGACTGCCGACTCGACCAGGTCTCCATCACCGTGCTCGACGAGGCCGACCAGATGGCCGACATGGGCTTCATGCCCCAGGTCACGGCGCTGCTCAAGCAGGTCGAGCCGGACGGGCAGCGGATGCTGTTCTCGGCGACGCTGGACAAGAACATCGACCGGCTCGTGCGGCAGTACCTCAACGACCCCGTGGTCCACTCCGTCGACCCGTCCCAGGGCGCGGTCACCACGATGGAACACCACGTGCTGTACGTCCTGGACGAGACGGACAAGAAGGAAGTCACCACGCGGATCGCGGCGCGTGACGGCCGGGTGCTGCTCTTCCTGGACACCAAGCGTTCCGTGGACCGGCTGGTCAAGCGGCTGCTGGCGAGCGGTGTACGGGCCTCCGGGCTGCACGGCGGCCGTTCGCAGCCGCAGCGCAACCGGACGCTCGAACAGTTCAAGACCGGCCTGGTCACCTGCCTTGTGGCGACCAATGTCGCGGCCCGTGGCATCCATGTCGACGACCTCGACCTGGTCGTGAACGTCGACCCGCCCGTCGACCACAAGGACTACCTCCACCGTGGCGGGCGCACCGCCCGCGCGGGGGAGTCCGGCAGCGTGGTCACGCTGGTGCTGCCCGAGCAGCGGCGCGAGATGACCCGGCTGATGTCCGACGCGGGTATCGCGCCCAAGTCGGCCCGGATCAAGTCGACGGACGAGGAACTGACACAGCTCACCGGTGCGCGGGAGCCCTCCGGGGTGGCCGTCACCATCGAGGTGCCGCAGCCCGTTGTCCAGGCCAAGCAGAAGTCGCGGCCGTCGCGGCCGGCCCGCAAGAGCACGGGCGGTGGCGGCGCGGCCGGTGCCTCCTCCGGCGGGTCTGCCCGAGGTGCCTCTTCCGGTGGGTCCGCCCGAGGTGCTTCCTCCGGCGGGGCCGGGGCCGCCCGGCTGGGTGGCGGCAGCGCCTCCCGTGGCAGCCGAGGCCGCCGCAGCCGTCCGGGACGGGGCACAGAAGGCGGGCGTCGCACCGCCGCCTGAGGCCGTGCGTCAACTGACGTGGCCCGGCATCGCGTTGAGCGCGGTGCCGGGCTTTTGTCTGCCCAGGGGAGGGGCAGGGCGTGAGGTCCGGGGGCGGTCCCGGTCTGCGGCGAGTCCTCCGGGCGTGGGTGTACGGCACGCTACGGACTCGGGTCCGATGGTTAACTTCCGGGAAATTACCCGCAGTTGGGATTGACGTGTCCGCGTCTACGCGCGTCATCATAGGTGCCATGCGAATTCCCCCACGTATCGCCACCCTCGGCGGCGTCGCCGCCCTGGTCTCCACGCTCCTGGTCGGCGGGGTCACCGCCACCGCCGCCACCGCGGCCCCCGCCGCGGTCGGCAGCATCTGCTACTCCAACCTGCCGTCGCAGGCACACGACACCCTCGACCTCATCGAGGTCGGCGGGCCGTACCCGTACTCCCAGGACGGCGGTGTCTTCCAGAACCGCGAAGGCATCCTGCCGAGCCAGTCCGCCAGCTACTACCACGAGTACACGGTCATCACCCCGGGCTCCTCCAACCGTGGCGCACGCCGCATCGTCACGGGCAACAAGACCAACGAGGACTACTACACGTCCGACCACTACGCGTCGTTCTCGCTGGTCAAGTACAGCTGCTGAACCACGGGCGGTGAGTTGCGGCTGTCGGGTCACGGCTGCCGAGTCAAGGCCGTTGAGCCGAGGCCGTTGAGTCGAGGCCGTCGAGTCAAGGCTGTTGAGCCAACTGGAAGGTAACCTCCGTCCCATGACGGTGACGTATGTGATCGACGGGGCGGAGGTCACCGGCCTCGACCGCTTCTGGCAGGTGATCGGTGCGGCCGTGAACGGGCCCGGCGGGTACTTCGGGAGCAATCTCGACGCGCTCGCCGACTGCCTCTCCGGCGGGTACGGAACGCCGGACGACGGCGACTTCGTCATCGAGTGGCGCCGGCACGAACTCTCGCGCCGGGCCCTCGGCCAGGAAGAGACCGTACGCACGCTCCAGCGGCGGCTGGAGCGTGCGCACCCCGGCAACAGGGCGGCGATCCAGGCGCGGTTGGACGAGGTACGGGCCGGCCGGGGGACCACGGTCTTCGACGAGCTGGTGCGGCTCATCGAGGAGGAAGCACCCGGCGTACTCCGGCTTCTCTGACGCGTCGGCCGGTCGGCCGGATTGTCGGACGGACGGATGGCCGGGTCGGCGGACGGATGGCCGGTCGGACGAATGGCTGGACGGGCTACGGGGCTCGTGGCCCTGGGGTGTCCGGGGTTCTGCGTCCGTCTGATCAGCGGCGTCGTGGGAGCGTGCACTCCAGCCGCTGCCGCTCCGGGCCGTACGGTACGTACCGTACGGCGGCCATCGCCGTCGCCCGCGCGTAACCGTCGTGCTCCTCGTCGGCGAGAATCCGGGCCAGCACATCGATCGCGCGCGGATCCTGACGGACCGCCAGTCCTTTGGCCGCCTCTGCCGCCGTGTCCGCGTCCGGGTCGTTCAGCCGGGCCGCCAGTGCCTCGCGGATCTCGTGGGTGTCCGCGTCCACCTCCGCCAGGGCCGGCACCGCCCGGTCCCTGACCGACGCGTCCGCGTCCCTGCTCAACAGGATCAGCGCCCGCACCCCGGCGTGGTCGGCGCCGCCGGAATCGTCGCGGTCGCTGTTGCCGGTTGTTCCGAGGCCGGTTGGCACGAGTCCGGTCGGTGCGAGTCCGGCCAGCGCCAGCGCGACCTCGCGCCGTACCCCCGCGTCCGGATGGGCCGTGTGGCGCAGGATCTCCGGCAGCACGGCCGGGTCGCCGTGCAGGCCCAGGCCCCGTACGACCACGCGGACCAGCTCCGGCTCGGCCGCCTCCCGGGACAGCTCCCGCAGCAGGGGCACCGCGCGGGCGGTGAACGGACTCGCCCCGTCCGTCCCGTCCGCCGTGCCCAGCCGCGCCAGTACACCGGCGGCGAAGGCCTGCCGCAGCGGCTCGTCGCTCGCGCACCAGGCGGCCGCCGCCTGGAACGTCTCCTCGTCGCCGCGCCGCGACAGCGCGGCCACCGACTCCGTCCAGTCGTCCCGCCCGGGATCGCCGCAGCGCAGCGCGCGCCCCGCCAGTTCCTCGTACGGGGTCGCGATGCCCAGCTCCGTCTCCAGCAGCGTCGCGACGGCCGCGTGCCCGGTCTGCTGCTCCTGCCCGGCCATCGGCGCGCCGTCCCGCAGCAGTTCGACCACGACGGTCATCGAGCCGTCCTCCTCGATCCGGCGTACGACCGTCTCGTATCCGTCGCCGTAGGCGCGCAGCAGCCCGTCCCGCAGCTCCTGTTCCACATCGAGCGCCATCCAGCGCCGTGCCTCGGCGAGCGCCGCTTCACGCGCCCCGTGGCGCATGCCGTCGTATCTGTCTTCGTGTGTGTCTTCGCGTATGTCGTCGGCCGCTCCGGCGCGCGCGCCCGCGCCGTACCGCAGCAGGACCCGTACGGACGGTGTGGAGCCGCGGCGGGCGGCCAGCAGGAGCAGCGGTTCACCGTTGGGGCCCGGCAGATCGGGGTCGGCGCCGTACTCCAGCAGCGCCTCCAGCGTGTCGGGGAAGCCCTGGACCACCGCCCAGGCGCCCGCCGTGAAGCCGAAATCCTCCCGGCTGTCGGGCCGGGCGCCCGCCGCGAGCAGGGCCCGGACCACTTCGGTGTGCCCGCCGCAGGCCGCAGCGCACAGCGGCAGGTCCCCGCGCTCCGGGCCGCTCGCCCGCTGCGGGTCGGCGCCCGCCGCGAGCAGCAGCCGTACCAGCCCGGCCTCGTCGCTGACCGCCGCCAGGTAGAGAGCCGTCTGACCGTCCCGGTCGGTCGCCTCGGCCGGAACACCCGCCCGGAGCAGGCGGACGACGACGTCGTTCTCGCCGCCGTACACCGCCTCGAACAGTTCATCGGTACCCGCCGCCGGTTCGTCCGTCATGCTTCGACCTTACGTTCGCTCCGGTACCGGCCCCGGGGACGTCGGCGTGGTGCTGGTTACGGTCCGGTCGCGCCGGTGGAGTTTCCGGCCGACGAGCCAAGACGGACGTGCTCGATGTCCTCGTCCAGGAAGGCGGTCAGATCCTGGGCCTCGGCGCGGACGGCTTCTTGTTCCGGGGCGGTGAGGGGACGGAGGGGACTGATGCGGAGTTGGTGGTCGCGCACGGTCCAGGTGGCGGTGACGCGTCCGTCGACGAGGACGGTGCGGTGGCCCGCGACGGACAGACCGAGGTGGGCGGTATCGATGATGCGACTGCGGTCGTGGTAGCCGAGGATGGCGTTGTCGAAGGCCGGGAGGAACCGGACCGGGGCCGGGGTGTCGGGGTCGGGGCGGGGCGCGTCGGGCAGATCGAGCAGTTCGCGGCCGCGTTCGTCGCGGAAGACGACGAGTTCCCCTCGGGCCCTGGCGGCTTTGACGGCGGCGGGAAGACCGGCGAGGCCGCACCAGGCGCGCAGGTCCGCGCCGGCGGCGGGTCCGTAGGCGGCGAGGTAGCGGCGCAACAGCCGCTGCCCGACAGGATCGCTGTCATCGGCGGGCAGAGGGGCGATGTCCCGTTCCAGCCAGGTGGCCAGCGGCAGGTTGCGTACGCCGGCACTCCGCTGCCACAGGCCGCGGGGCGGGAGTTGGGCCATGGGGACGAGGGCCGCGACGAGCAACTCGCCCAGGACCCGGCGCGGTGGGCCGGGCCAGCGGTCTTCGAGGGACTGTACGAGTTCGCTCATGGTGCGGGGCCGCTGGTCGGCCATGACCGCACGGCCTGCGGCGGCGACCTCGTCCACGTCGATGCCGGCCAGTTCGCGCCGGTAGGTTCCCAGCACTCGTTGGCGCAGCATCGTGTCGTGGCGGGCCCGCCAGGCGAGCACGTCGTCGGCGGTGACGAGGTGGACGGTGCGGCGCATCAGGTGGGTGCGCACCACCGTACGGCCGGTCAGCGCATCGTCCAGTCGCTCGGGCCTGAAGCCGGACAGGCGGGACCACAGCCCGGTGAAGGGTTCCTGGGGCTCCTGCGCCTGGAGGCCGCACAGGTGGGCCACCGCCTCCGCGACGGATATGTCGCCGCGTGTGAGCAGGTGCTGGCGGGCGAGCGTGGCGCGGTTGAGGGCACGGGCGTCAAGGACAGTCATGGCGTTCCCAGGCTGGGGCTCGGTCGTGGGACGGGCGTCGGTGTAGGTCTGCGGTGTAGGTCTGTGTGCCGGGAGACGCACCGCATGCGAGGGTTGTCGGGCCGTCCAGGAGCGATGCCTCCTCCCGAAACGGCTCGTACGCCACCATGGCGGAGGTAGAGGACAGGCTGTGTCCTGTACCGCGGGGAGGTCTGTACCGCGGGGGCGTCTCGACATCACCTCGCATACCGTGCGCCGTGCATACCCTGCGCCGTGCATACCGTGCGTCTTGCGTGCCGTGCGCCGTGACGAGGGTGTGTCGTTCAGGTGTCGCACTCCAGCACCGTCCGGCACAGTCCGCACCGCGCCCGGACCCGGCCCTGGACCGGGATCCGGATGCGCTGATGGCAGGTAGGGCAGGGGAACGAGACCCGTGGCCCCTCCGGCAGCAACTCGAACGCGTAGGGCGAGGCCGGGTCCGTGGCGGTGCCCGGGTGATCTAGGGCGTGGCGGCGGTCCTTGACGTAGCGGTTCCGGCCCGCCCGGCCGGCGGTGGTCAGCGGCGGCTGCTGTTCGTCGCGCAGCGCCCGCGCACTGCCTTTCGTATACGACGTGTAGCCCTGCGGGCTGGTGAACCAGATCCGGGGATCCTCGTCGAAGACCAGCGCGCGCTTGGCGAGTACGTAGCCGAACTCCTCGGGCGTGAGATAGCCGAGCTTCTGGCTGGAGTCGCGGTCCTCGCGGTACGCGTCGAGCAACAGCCAGCCCGCACCCAGATAGGTGGTCGCGGTGTCGGTGAGGATCTCGTTGTCGCGGGTGCCGGGGAAGCTCAGCCCCAGCCGGTGCAGCAGGACATGGGTGATCTCGTGGGCGAGGGCGGCGCCGATGTCCCTGCGGTGGGTGCGGAAACGGTTGTTCAGCTCGATGAAGTACTCGGGCCCCGCCGTCAGCTCGACGTTCGCCGCGTGCCGCATCTCGCGGAAGCTCACGATCACGCGCGCGTCCGGCAGGCGCAGTTGCTGGACCAGGGCGCGGGCCACCCGCTGAGTGCCGAGATGGAGATCGTCCACGTCGGAGAAGGCCACATCGGCGGGGGCGACGCTGGAGGCGTACGAGCGGATGCCGTCGGAGGAGAGGCGCCGGTAGAGCGCGGTGATCGCCGCTCGCGCCGTCTCGATGTGCGGATAGCCGTGGACGACCTCACCGCCGTACGTCACATCCGTATCCCCTCGAAGGACGGTCGGGCCCACACCGGGTCGGGACGGTCGGCCCACACCGCTTCAGGACGGTCGGGCCCACACCGCGTCAACTGTACGGGGACGCCCCTGGAACGGCGGAGGATCCGTCCGTTCAGCGGACAGTGTCCGGCAAATGCTCCCTCAGGGTGGCTGAAAACTGCCTCTTGTGACTTCGCTGATCTTCTCCGCATAATCCGGCATCACGCTTTTTTGTCGAGCCCATGTCAGTTCTGCGCGGTGGATCTACGCGTGTCAGATCTACGCGCAATGACCGGGCCCGGCGATCGAGCGCTACCCGCCGCACCACCCCCACCTCCAGCAGCCCCCACGAAAGGCAGACCCTTGAGCGTTCTGGGTGTCCTCAAGAGATGCGCCGCCGCCGGCGCCGTCGTCCTCGCCGCTGTCAGTCTTCAGCCCAGCTCCGCCTCCGCCGCGCCCGCGCCGGACAAGAGCACCAAGGCCGCCGCGCCCGTCGCGCCGCCCGTCGTCGGTGGCACCCGCGCCGCGCAGGGTGAATTCCCCTTCATGGTCCGGCTCTCCATGGGCTGTGGCGGCGCGCTGTACTCCTCCACCATCGTCCTGACCGCCGCGCACTGTGTGGACGGCTCCGGGAACAACACCAGCATCACGGCCACCGCCGGGGTCGTGGACCTCCAGAGCAGCAGCGCCGTCAAGGTCAAGTCCACCAAGGTGCTCCAGGCCCCCGGCTACAACGGCTCGGGCAAGGACTGGGCGCTGATCAAGCTCGCGGCGCCGATCAACCAGCCGACCCTGAAGATCGCCACCAACGCGACGTACAACACCGGTAACTTCACCGTCGCCGGCTGGGGCGCGGCCACCGAGGGCGGCGGCCAGCAGCGCTACCTCCTCAAGGCGACCGTGCCGTTCGTCTCCGACGCCAGCTGCAGCGCGTCGTACGGCGGCGACATCATAGCCGCCGAAGAGATCTGCGCCGGATACTCGCAGGGCGGCACCGACACCTGCCAGGGCGACTCGGGTGGCCCGATGTTCCGTAAGGACAACGCCGGAGCCTTCATCCAGGTCGGCATCGTGAGCTGGGGCAACGGCTGCGCCCGCCCCGGATACCCCGGTGTCTACACCGAGGTCTCGAACTTCGCCTCCGCGATCGCGTCGGCCGCGTCGACCCTCTGAGCTCCGAACTCCGAGCTGAGTGCTGAGTAGCGGGACGTACACGTAGGACACGAAGGAGAGGGGCGGACGGGGGCCAACGTGCCCCGTCCGTCCCTCTCTTTCTGTTCTCGTTCTCTTCCCGCCTCGGTCAGGCGAGTTGTACGTACCCCTCGCCCGCGGCCTCCAGTTCCAGCACCCACAGCTCGTTGCCGCCCTCGCGCAGCACCGGACCGGGAACGTGCAGCGACTCCTGCGGCCCCCGCGACCAGTAGCGGCCCAGGCAGAAACCGTTCACCCAGACGAAGCCCCGGGTCCAGGAGGGGAGGGTGAGCGAGGCGTCGCCCGCGCCCCGGACCTCGAACTCCGCGCGGTACAGGCCCCGGTGGCCGAGCCGGCCCGGCGTACGGTCTCCCGCTGTACGGTTCTGAGCCCGGCCGTGCCCCACCTCCGGTCCGACGTCCTGGCCCACTTCCGGCGCCACATCCTGGCCCACTTCCGGCGCCGGCTCCGGTGCCTTGAACGGGATCCGCCCGACCGCGGCCGCGTCGTCGAACGCGTCCAGCCGCAGGCCCCGGGACCGTACCCCGTGCAGATACTGCAGTTCGTGCAGCACCCCGCCCGTGATGCCCTTGGACTCGCCCAGGCGCGGCCCGTAGTTGACCCGGCCCAGCGACTCCACCCAGATCTCCACGGACGCGGGCCCGGCCACCGGCTCCGCGAGCGCCGGGGCCTCCCCGCTCAGCACCCCGGCCCGTACGCCGTCGACGTACACCACGGCCATGTCGCGCAGCCCGGCCAGGGTGAGCGGACCGGGCTTGCGCGGACCCGGGATCGTCAGCCGGTGACGCACCAGCCCCCGGTCGACGTCCAGTTCCTCGAAGGACGGCGGCAGCGCCGTCTCCGACTCGGGCCCGCCGAGCGCGTCCATGACCTCGTCCAGCGGCGCCCACCCGGTGAACTCCGCCCGTACGGGACCGGCCAGCGCGGGCGGATCCTGCGGAACCTCGGGCAGCACGCCGTCCCGGAACCCCGCGCGCTCCGCGTACTCCGCGAGCACCTCGCGGAAGAACCAGAACTTCTCCGCCGGCCGGCCCGCTTCGTCGATCGGCGCGTCGTAGTCGTACGACGTCACATCCGGCTCCAGCGCGCCCCCGTTCAGCTCACCCGAGCGATTGGCGCCCGCCCAGCCGGCGAAGTTCGTTCCGCCGTGCGCCATGTACACATTGACCGAGGCGCCCGCCTCCAGGATCTCCCGCAGCGCGACGGCCGCGTCCGCAGCGTCCCGTACGACAGGCTCCCCGCCCCAGCGTTCGAACCAGCCGCACCAGAACTCCATGCACATCAACGGCCCTTGCGGCCGGTGCGCGCGCAGTACGTCGAAGGCGGCGCGCGCACCCGAGCCGAAGTTGACCGTCGCGAGCAGCCCCGGGACGGAGCCGCCGGTGAGCATGTGGTCCTCGGGCCCGTCCGAGGTGACCAGCGGCACCGTCACACCGCACTCCCTGACCAGTTCGGTCAGCCGGCCCAGATAGACCTGGTCGGTGCCGTAACTCCCGTACTCGTTCTCGATCTGCACCATGATCACCGGACCGCCCCGGTCGATCTGGCGCTCCACGACCTGGGGCAGCAGACGGCGGAACCACCGCTCCACCGGCCCCAGGAACGCCGCGTCCCGGGTCCGGACCCGCGCGCCCAGCGGACCGGTCAGCCAGTGCGGAAGACCGCCGTTGTCCCACTCCGCGCAGATGTACGGACCCGGCCGTACGATCGCCCACAGCCCCGCCTCGCGCGCCGCGTCCAGGAACCGGCCGAGCGCCGCCACGTCCTGGTGGCGGCCGGGCTCCGGCTCATGGAGATTCCACGGGACGTACGTCTCCACGCAGTTGAGCCCCATGGCGCGCAGCATCGCGAGCCGGTGGCCCCACCGCGCCTCATGGACCCGGAAGTAGTGCAGCGCCCCCGACAGCAGCCGGACCGGCCGGCCGTCCACCAGAAAATGCTCGTCCCCCACCGTGAACTCAGCCACTCTCCCGCTCTCCTGTCCGTCGTCCTTCGGCCCGCCGTGCGTCCCGTCACTGGTCATGGCCCACCTTCTCCCCTGGCGAGCGAACGGTCCATGGACAAAGATCAGCTCTGTTTGGACACAACCGAAGAGGCGGGACGCCGGTTGGTGAGAGCGACAGGGAGAAAGGGCGGAAGCGGATGTACGACACGTGGATGCGGTATCTGACTCCCAGCCCGGCCCACCACCGCCTCGGACTCGTCTGCCTCGGCGTCGGACTCCAGCACGGCTGTGTGCCCACGGTCGGACCGCGCACCCTCGACCACCACGTGGCCGTCGTCATCAGCGCGGGCAGCGGCTGGTTCCGGTCGGCGGACGGGCGGCGTACCACCGTCAGCGCGCCCGCCGTGCTCTGGCTGACACCCGGCACCCCGCACCACTACGGCCCCGACCAGCACCACGGCTGGGACGAGAGCTTCGTCGCCTTCACCGGCCCCGCCACCGCCACCTACACCGAACTCGGCTACATCGAGCCGGACCGGCCCGTCGTACCCCTCTCCGACGCGACCGGCGCCCGCGCGGCCGTCGCCCGGATCGCCCGCGCCGCCCGCCGGGGCAACCCGCTGCTCGAAGTCG
This sequence comes from Streptomyces sp. NPDC088400, assembly GCF_044753355.1. NCBI lineage: Bacteria > Bacillati > Actinomycetota > Actinomycetes > Kitasatosporales > Streptomycetaceae > Streptomyces > Streptomyces sp. NPDC088400. The sequence goes on from NZ_JBIVMZ010000010.1 coordinate 79,982, forward strand.
AGACGGGCGCGGCCGTACACGAACTCCTCGTCGTCCTGCGCCGGGCCCGCGCCGACACCGACGCCGAGGGCGACCCGGTGCTCCAGGCACTGACCCGCGACGCCTGCCGCCCGCTCACGGTCGCCGAACACGCGGCCCGCCACGGGATGACCCCCGCCGAACTGCGCACGGTCGTACGCAGGGCCGTCGGCCGCGGGCCCAAGGACTACCTCCTGGGCATCCGGCTCGGCCGCGCAAAGGAACTCCTCGCCGCCACGGAACTCCCCGTCGCCGCGGTCGCCCGGCGGGTCGGCTACCACGACCCCGCCTACTTCTCCCGGCTGTTCACCCGCCGGGTGGGCATGGCCCCCGTCCGCTTCCGGGAACAGCAGGCCCGCGCGGTGCCGGGCGGTGGGCGGGGCGACGACGTCCCGGGCGAGGACGTCCCGGGTCCCGGCGTCCCGGGCTCTGGCGTCCCGGGCCCCGGCGTCGTGATCGCCCCCTGATCACGCCCGCCCCGATCGCCGATCCCGCCCTCCCCGATCGCCCCCGATCCCGCATCCTGGCCACCCTCAGCCGGTCGACCGCCGGTCCGTCTAAGCTCCCGGACCATGACCACGAGCAACGCCGGCATCGACGACTCCGTACGCGCCGAACTGAACCGCCTCCGCGAAAGCATCGACAACATCGACGCGGCCGTCGTCCACATGCTCGCCGAGCGCTTCAAATGCACCCAGCAGGTCGGCCTCCTCAAAGCCGAACACCAGCTGCCCCCGGCCGATCCGGCCCGCGAGGCCCGGCAGATCATCCGGCTCCGGCAGCTGGCGGAGAGCGCCAGGCTGGATCCGGCCTTCGCCGAGAAGTTGCTCAACTTCATCGTCGCCGAGGTGATCCGCCACCACGAGACGATCGCGGACGAGACGCGGGACGGGACCGGCAGCGGGAATGGCGCCGGTAACGGGGTCGGGGACGGGAACGGGGACGGTCACGGGGCCGGCGGGAACGGGGACGGGACCAGCGGGTAACGGGGGCCGGTAACCGGCGGGAACGGGGACCGGTAACGGGGACGAATCCGGTACGGCCGAGGCAGCGACGACGCACCACGCACCCCTCGCGTCGCAGGGCCCCCGGTAGAGCAATCTCCGTGCGCTGACAGCGCAAAGAACACTGCTGCGCGCCCCGAGGCCCATCGGGCAGCATGGCCCCATGTCCGTACTGACGCGCGACGAAGCGCAGATCCGAGCCCAGTTCCTCGACGTCCACCGGTACACGATCGCCCTCGATCTCACCACCGGCGACGACACCTTCGACTCCCGTACCGTCGTCCACTTCACCGCACGGGCCGCGGGAGACACCTTCGTCGAGCTCAAGCCGGCCACCCTGCGCTCCGTCACCCTCGACGGACAGCCCGTCGACCCCGCCGCGCTCACCGGGAACCGGCTCGCGCTCACCGGACTCGGCGCGGGCGAGCACGAGCTGCGCGTCGAGGCCGACATGCGGTACTCCCGTACCGGCGAAGGCATGCACCGCTTCACCGACCCCACCGACGGCGAAACATACGTCTACACCCAGCTGTTCCTGGATGACGTCCAGCGCGTCTTCGCCGCCTTCGACCAGCCCGACCTCAAAGCCGTCTTCGAACTCACCGTCACCGCGCCGGACCACTGGACCGTCCTCGGCAACGGCATCGCCGAGCAGACCGGCGCGCGCCACTGGACCCTCGCGCCCACCCCGCCCATCTCCACCTACCTCGTCGCGGTCGCCGCCGGCCCCTGGCACTCCGTACGCACCGAACACGCCGGACTGCCCTTCGGCATCCACTGCCGGCGCTCCCTCGCGCCCCACCTCGACGCCGACGCGGACGAACTCTTCGACATCACCCGCGCCTGCTACGACCGTTACCACGAGAAGTTCAAGGAGCCCTACCCCTTCGACTCGTACGACCAGGCCTTCGTCCCCGAGTTCAACGCGGGCGCCATGGAGAACCCCGGCCTCGTCACCTTCCGCGACGAATACGTCTACCGCTCCGCCGTCACCGACACCGAGCGGCAGACCCGCGCCGTGGTCATCGCCCACGAAATGGCCCACATGTGGTTCGGCGACCTCGTCACCCTCGCCTGGTGGGACGACATCTGGCTCAACGAGTCCTTCGCCGAATACATGGGCTACCAGATCCTCACCGAGGCCACCCGCTTCACCGACACCTGGGTCGACTTCGGCATCGGCAGGAAGGCCTGGGGATACGACGCCGACCAGCGCCCCTCGACCCACCCCGTCGCCCCCGACCCGGACGCCGTCCCCGACACCGCGTCCGCCCTGCTCAACTTCGACGGCATCTCCTACGCCAAGGGCGCCTCCGCGCTCCGGCAACTCGTCGCCTGGCTCGGCGAGAAGGACTTCCTCGCCGGAATCAACATCCACTTCGCCCGGCACAAGTTCGCCAACGCCACCCTCGCCGACTTCATCGACTCCCTCGCCCAGGCCACCGACCGCGACGTACACGCCTGGGCCGCCCGGTGGCTCCGCACCACCGGCGTCGACACCCTCACCCCCGAGGTCACCGGCAGCGGAACCGCGTGGACCCTCGGAGTCGTACGGGACGGCAGCCGCCCCCACCACATCGCCGTCGGCACCTACGACATCGACCCCGTCGACCCCGCACGACTCGTCGAACGCGAGCGCTTCGCACTCGACCTCCCGGCACCCGGCAGCCCCGGCGCGGACGCCGACACCGGTACCGGGACGGGGACCGGCACCCGTACCGACGCCCGTACCGGCACCCGTAGCGAAACGCGGGCCGACATCCGTACCGGCCGCCGTCCCGCCCTCGTCGTCCTCAACGACAGCGACCTCACCTACGCCAAGGTCCGGCTCGACGGCCCCTCCTGGGCCACCGCCCTGCACGCCCTCTCCGGCATCCCCGACCCCCTCACCCGCGCCGTCATCTGGAACGCCGCCCGCGACATGGTCCGCGACGGCGGCAGCGCCACCCCGGCACACGGCGGCCCGGGCGCACCCCCCGCCACCCCGGGCATGACCCCCGCCGCCTACCTCGACGCCGCGCGCACCCACCTCCCGCTCGAAACCGACCTCGCCATCGTCCAGGGCGTCCTCGCCTTCGCCGCCGGCCAGATCACCGACCGCTACCTCACCCCCGAGGACCGGCCCATCGCCCTCGCCACCCTCACCAGCGTCTGCCGCGACCTCATCCGCCGCACCGAGGACGGCAACCACCCCGGGCTGCGCCTCACCGCCGTACGCCACTTCATCGACGCCGCCACCCAGCCCGACGCCATCCAGGACTGGCTCCACTCCGGCAGCGTCCCCGGCGGCCCCGAACTCGACCCCGACCTGCGCTGGCGCATCCTCACCCGCCTCGCCGTCCTCGGCGCCACCGACGCCGCCGCCATCGACGCCGAACTCGACCGCGACCCCAGCGACACCGGCCAGGAAGGCGCCGCACGCTGCCGCGCCGCCCTGCCCGACCCGGACGCCAAAGCCCGGGCATGGGCCTCGATGTTCGACTCCGACGACCTCTCCAACTACCTGTTCAGCGCCACCGCCCGTGGCTTCTGGCATCCCGAACAGGCCGACCTCGTAAGGGAGTACGTCCCCCGCTACTACCCCGAAGCCGTCGCCCTCGCCGACCGCCGGGGCCCCGCCATCGCCGACGCCGCCGGCCGCTACGCCTTCCCCGCGTACGCCATCGACGCCGAATCACTGCGCCTCGGCCAGGAGTGCCTGGACCGTACGGACATGATCCCGGCGCTGCGCCGCAAGCTCGCCGACCAGCTCGACGACGCGCACCGGGCGCTTCGGGTCCGTACGGCCTGACTGCCTGACGGCCTGACTCTCTGAGCGGCACGGTCCGACCGCCCGCCACCCCCGGCAACCCCGCAGCGGGGGGGGGGGGGCGGGGCGGGGGGGGCGCGCCGGGGGGGGGGGGGGGGGGGGGGGGGGTGTGGGGGGGGGGGACAACCAAAACCCCCCCCC
>NZ_JBIVMZ010000010.1:83962-322107 GCF_044753355.1 Streptomyces sp. NPDC088400
CCGGACATGCGCCTCCGGAGGCCCCGGCCCCCGCACCCACCACAAACCCCCCCCGCCCCCCCCCCCCCCCCCCCCCCCCCCCCCCCCCCCGGGGGCCCCCCCCCCCCCCCCCCCCCCCCCCCCCGCTGCGGGGTGGGGCCAAGTGGAGTCTTTTCAGCCGTCCTTCACCACACTTCCGCCCACGGCGATACCACTCCCGGGTCCGGATCGTTGTCTCCCGTAGGCACCACCACCGACCCCCGGGACACCGGGCGCCCGACTCGTGGAAGGCAGTACCTGCCGATGACCGCCCAACCCGCCGAACTCGACCAGCCCCGCGACCTGGTGGGCATCGGCATCGGCCCGTTCAACCTCTCCCTCGCCGCCCTCGCCGACGGCGTCCACGGCGGACTCGACGCCACCTTCTACGACCAGAACCCCGCCTTCCACTGGCACCCCGGCCTGCTCATCGACGGCGCCACCCTCCAAGTGCCCTTCCTCGCCGACCTGGTCACCCTCGCCGACCCCGCCAGCCCCTGGAGCTTCCTCAACTACCTCAAGGCCCGCGACCGGCTCTTCCCCTTCTACTTCGCCGAGCGCTTCCACATCCAGCGCGCCGAATACGACGCCTACTGCCGCTGGGTCAGCCGGCAACTCCCCGAACTCCGCTTCGGACACCAGGTCGACGCCGTCCGCTGGAACCCCGAACGCGGCCTCTTCGAAGTCGACTTCACCCAGCTCGGCACCGACGGCGAAGCCGCCGCCCTCGGCCGCGCCCACACCCGTAACGTGGCACTCGGCATCGGCACCGAGCCCTACATCCCCGACCCCCTCAAACCCCTCGTCGACGCCCCAGCCGCCCCCGTCATCCACGCCGCCGACTACCTCGAACACCGCGAACGGCTCCTGGCCGCCGGTCACATCACCGTCATCGGATCGGGCCAGTCCGGCGCCGAGATCTTCCTCGACCTGCTGCGCGCCCGCCCCAAGGGAGCCGAGAAGATCCACTGGCTCGCCCGCACCGAAGCCTTCGCGCCCATGGAGTACTCCAAGCTCGGCCTGGAACAGTTCACCCCCGACTACACCCGCTACTTCCACGGTCTGTCCCAGCAGGTACGCGACGACCTCGTCCCCCGCCAGTGGCAACTCCACAAAGGCATCGACGCCGACACCCTCGCCGCCATCCACGACGAGCTCTACCGGCGCACCCTCCACGGCGGCTGGCCCGACGCCGTCCTCACCCCCGGAGTCTCCGTCCGCACCGCCGGACGCGTCGCCGTCACCAAAGTCGAACTCCACCTGGAACACACACAACAGGGCGCCCGCACCCGGCTCACCACCGACGCCGTCGTCCTCGCCACCGGCTACCGCGAACGCCCCCTCGACCGGATCCTCGCCGGCCTCGACCCGTACATGCGCCGCGACAACGCCGAACGCCCCCGCGTCGACGAGCACCACCGGATCATGCTCGACGAAGGCGTCACCGGCTCCGTCTACGTACAGAACGCCGAACGGCACACCCACGGAGTCGGCACACCCGACCTCGGACTCGCGGCCTGGCGCAGCGCCACCATCCTCAACCACCTCACCGGCAAAGAGCCCTACCCGCTGCCCCGGCGTACCGCGTTCACCAGCTTCGGACTCGACGGCCAGAACCAGACCCGCTCGCTTCCCGTGCCGAGGGGCCTGGTCCCGCTCACCGAAGTACGCTGAAACCCACTCACCGAGGCACGGCGGGTGAGGCTGAAAGAAACCGCGGACGCCTCCAGGCGCTCCCCGGTCAGAAGACCGGCGTACCGTCCCGCTTCAATTTCCAGTCCACCGAGGCGAACGCCCCCGCGTCGACCGTCCCCGCCTCCCGCACCCAGCCGATGATCGTGTTACGGATCTCGTCCGAATTGGCCCACAACTGCTGAGCCGCCGCGACATGCGGGAAGTTCCCGCCCCCGCTCGCCCGGTAGTTGTTCACCGCCAGCACGAACTTCGCCGCCGGATCCACCGCCGCGCCCCCGAACCACGCATTCACGATCCGCGAACCCACCGGCTTCGCGACATCGATCTCGTACGTCAGCCCCGACACCACGTCATAGTTGTAATCCGGAATGCTGTCGGCATTCGTCAGCTTCGACGTGTCCACCGGCGCACCCGCCGCCGTCCGGACGTAATACCTCGCCGAGTACTCCAGATACTCCAGAATCTGAGCACCCGTCAGCAGCCGTGCCTCCAGCGTGTTCTCGAACGGATACAGACCGGCCGCGTCCCTGATCGTCACATCACCGGCCGGAATCCCCGCCGTACGCGAGAAGCACGACGCCTGCGACAGCACCGGCAGCGCCGCCCACTCGCCACCGGCCAGCGCCGCCTTCACCGTCTCCACCTGAACATGGTTGATCAGATCGATGATCGGCTCGTCCTTCCACGGCGCGTCCGCCGTGGACATCGCGGCGGTCGACGTACCGATCACCTGGTTGACGTACGCCACCACCTTGCGGTGCTCGTCCGAGAGCAGCCGGGTGATCTTCCTGTCCTCGGCGACCGTGCTGGAGTTCAGGACCCGCGAACCGACCCTCTCGACCGTCCAGGAACCCCGCTCCCACACCAGATCCACATCGAAGAGCGTCAGCCGCTGACCCCACTTGAGCGGCTCCGACAACACCACATCCTTGCCGGACTCCTTGTTCACCACCCGGCGCTCCGGGATCTCCACATGCGCGTGCCCGACCAGAATCGCGTCAATACCCGGCACCCGCTCCGCCACCAGCGTCGCGGCATTCTCCACGTACGGGAGCAGATCGCCGTACGAGGACGAACCGTCCGACCCCGAATGCGCCGACACGAACACCACATCCGCACCCATGGACCGCAGCTTCGGCACCCACTTCGCCGCCTGCTCCTCCAGCCCCGGGAACGTCATCTTCCCCTGGACATTCGCCTTGTCCCAGATCGCGATACCCGGATTCGTCAGCCCGAGAATCGCGACCTTCACCTCACGCCCGAACGGCGTCCGCAATTTCTTGATCACATACGGCGCGAAAGCCGGCTTCAACGTCTTCGCGTCCAGTGCGTTGGCACCGAGCAACGGAAAACGACACTGCTCCTCGAACTTCCGCAGCACCGGAATGCCGTAATTGAACTCATGGTTGCCGAGCGCCGCCGCGTCATAACCGATCGCGTTCATCGCCTGCGCCATCGGATGCACCGGACCCCGCGCGGCGGTGATCGGATCGACCTTGGCGTAGTAGTACGAGAGCTGAGTGCCCTGGATCGTGTCACCCGCGTCGATCAGCAGCGTGTTGTGACGGCCCTTCTCCTCACGGACCTGATCCACCAAAGTGGAGATCTTCGCCAGCCCCACATCGTTGTGAGCCGCGTCGTCGAACTCCTTGTCCGTGAAATAGTCCCAGTTGAAGACATTGCCGTGCAGGTCGGTCGTCCCCATCACGGTGAACGAATACCGCTTCCCCTTCCCCGGACGCCCGTGCCCCCCGTCAGGACCGTGGCCGTCGCCAGACCCCCGAACGGCGGCCTCGGCCGGCCCCGCCACCCCTCCCGCCAGCGCCACACCAGCACCGGTGGCAGCGGTACTGCCCAGGAACGTCCTACGGTTCAGCGGCATTTCTTCTCCCTCGATCCCATGCATGCACCCTCGATCTGATGCACAACGCGCGTAGATTCTGGCCCAAGGGCGCGCCCCACAACACCCCTGCACGGTTTCGATCAGGTGACCGCCGATTGTCGGACCCGGATGCGAGAGTGGAGCACGTACACGAAGCACGTACACGAAGCACGTACACGAAGCACGTACACGAAGCACGTACACGAAGCACGTACATCGAGCGCGCACAGCAGGCGGCCTGCAACAGCCGCCGTGCGGTGGGCCGTCGCCGCACAGCGACAGTCGCCGTACGGGCCGGCAGCCGGCCGCCGACCTACGAGGGAGCCCCCCCATGACCACCGACGCGTCCACCCCCGCCGCCCCCTACGGCACCCCCGACACCCCCAGGGTCGCCGTCCGAGGCGAAGCGCGCCTGGTGGTCGACCCCGAAATCGCCAGGATCGGCATCGCCATCAGCGCCCGAGGCACCGACCGGCGCACCGCACTCGACGACCTCACCCGCCGCAACGCCGAAGTCCTCGCCCTCATCAAGACCTACGGCGACTCCGTCGAAAAACTCGAAACCGGCTCCTTCTCCATCAGCCCCGAACTCACCCGCCACGGACGAGGCGAACGCGTCCGCGCCTACCACGGCAGCGTCCACCTCAACGCCGAACTCGCCGACTTCACCGCCCTCGGCGAACTCACCACCCGCCTCGCCGACCTCGACCTCACCCACGTCACCGGCCCCTGGTGGGCGCTGCGCCCCGACTCCCCGGCCCACGGCGACGCCCGCCGCCAGGCCGTACGGGAAGCCGTTCAGCGCGCCCGCGAATACGCCGGAGCCCTCGGCGCCCACCTCGCGGCCCTGGTCGAGCTCGCCGACCTCGGCGCGGAGAGCAGCGCCGGATACGGCATGCCGGCCGCTCCCGGCGGACTGCGCGGCATGAGCTACGGAAGCGCCGAAGCGACCGAAGCCCCCGCACTCGACCTCGAACCCCAGCGCCAGACCGTGTACGCGCAGGTGAACGCGCGCTTCACCATGACCCCGCCGGACCTCACCTCCTGACACTCCTCACCTCCTGACACTCCTCACCTCCTGACACTCCACGACTTCCTGACACTTCCACGTTCTTTGACCGCGTTCCGACAAAGCGAAAAATGCTCATCGGAGCACCCCCGCGCACAATTCAACTCTTGTCAATTACCTTTCACGCAGGGGGTGTTGAGTAGTCATGTACGACCAAATCCCTACCGGCCGGTAAGGTCTAGGCTCGACATATGCGCCGAGCGAAAATCGTCTGCACCCTGGGGCCCGCCACCGACTCGTACGACCAGATCAAGGCACTGGTCGAGGCCGGAATGGACGTAGCTCGCCTCAACCTCAGCCACGGCACCTACGCCGACCACGAGGAGCGCTACCAGCGCGTACGCAAAGCCGCCGAAGAAACCGGCCGAAGCGTCGGCATCCTCGCCGACCTTCAAGGACCGAAGATCCGCCTCGGCCGCTTCAGCGAAGGCCCCGTACTCCTTGAACGCGGCGACGAGTTCACCATCACCGTCGAACCCCTCGAAGGCGACCGCCACACCTGCGGCACCACCTACGAAGGACTCCCCGCCGACGTCACCACCGGCGAACGCATCCTCGTGGACGACGGCAAGGTCGCCCTCGAAGTCACCTCCGTCGACGGACCCCGCGTCCACACACGCGTCGTCGAAGGCGGCATGGTCTCCGACCACAAGGGCCTCAACCTCCCCGGCGTCGCCGTCTCCGTCCCCGCCCTCTCCGACAAGGACATCGAAGACCTCCGCTGGGCCCTGCGCACCGGCGCCGACGTCATCGCCCTCTCCTTCGTACGCAGCGGCGCCGACATCGACGACGTACACCGCATCATGGACGAGGAAGACCGCCGGCTCCCCGTCATCGCCAAAGTCGAAAAACCCCAGGCCGTCGAGAACATCGACGACATCGTCGCCGCCTTCGACGGCATCATGGTCGCCCGCGGCGACCTCGGCGTCGAAATGCCCCTCGAACAGGTCCCGATCGTCCAGAAGCGCGCCATCAAACTGGCCAAACGCAACGCCAAACCCGTCATCGTCGCCACCCAGATGCTCGACTCGATGATCGAGAACTCCCGCCCCACCCGCGCCGAGGCATCCGACGTCGCCAACGCCGTCATCGACGGAACGGACGCCGTGATGCTCTCCGGCGAGACCAGCGTCGGCAAATACCCCGTCGAAACCGTCAGAACGATGGGCCGCATCGTCGAAGCGGCGGAAGAAGACATCCTCGCCAAGGGCCTGCCCCCCATCACGGAACGCAGCAAACCCCGCACCCAGGCCGGCGCGGTCGCCCGCGCGGCGGCCGAGATGGGCGACTTCCTCGGCGCGAAGTTCCTGGTCGCCTTCACCCAGTCCGGCGACACCGTCAAACGCCTCTCCCGCTACCGCTCCCCGATCCCGCTCCTGGCCTTCACCCCCGACCCGGCCACCCGCTCCCAGCTGAACCTCACCTGGGGCGTGGAGACGTTCCTCGGTCCGCACGTGGACTCCACGGACGCGATGGTCGCGCAGGTGGACGAGGAACTGCTCAAGATCGGCCGCTGCGCGAAGGGCGACATCGTGGTGATCACGGCGGGCTCCCCGCCCGGGGTGGCGGGCTCGACGAACCTGGTACGGGTGCACCACATCGGCGAGGACGACAGCCCGAAGTAGCGGGTACGGGTCAGTACTTGGGCCCGATGCGCGTGTCCATGAGAGCGACGGAGGCGCGCTTGGCGACGGAGACGTTCTGGACAGCGCGGCTCTGGTTGCCGGGTTTCCACTCGACGCCGACCGAGTCGAGGGCGTCGGTGAAGAGCCGCAGGATGTCGCGGGACGCGTTGGAGAAGAAGTAGCGAGGGTATTCGTACCGCTTGCGCACCCCACCGATGATCTTCTCGGTCCAGTTGGTGACGCGGCAGCCGTCGGAGTGGATCAGGCCGCGTACGAACTCCCACGGGTGCGCGTCCACGATGTCCTGCTGCCAGGGTTCGAGGCCGACGGGGCGATCGTGTTTCTTGCCCGGCCCGTGCTGAGGGAACAGGCACGGCCAGTGCCTGTCGTAGGACGTCACCATGACGCACCCCTGCTTCTGGAGGAGGCATACGGTGTTCCCGGGCCGGACAGCGGTGATCGCGGTGCGGCACCGGTCGATGAGGCCGGGCCACGCATCCGCGCACGCGATACGCAGGTAGTAGCCGCCATGACGGTGGCGACTGATGCAGCCGTCACCCAGGTAGAGGCCCAACAGGTAGGCGTACGAAGCGGAGTCGGCCGGTGCGACCGGCTCGGGCAGACACCTTGGGCAGGCGGTTGTCCGTCCCCGCATACGAGGAAGCGGGTCGATTCGGATCTGCCATGAGCGGATCGCCGCGCGGGATATGCCAGTCTGCTTGCTGACGGCGCTGAGGCTCTGTCCCCGGTCGACCAGCGACAACGCTCGCTGTCGTGTCTGGAGGTCGTACATGGGGCCGATGCTGGTCAAGAAGCCCGGCACATGGTCACGGAACCGTGGAAATTCACGCGATCAAGTGGTTGACGCGAGCTTTCCCGTGACCTTGGAATCGAAGGAAAGTGCCCCAGGTGGGATTCGAACCCACACTGTCCGCTGTTTGAGAGCGGCCTCTCTGACCAGTTGGAGTACTGGGGCCTGAGAATGCAAGGGATTAAGGTCCCCCGCCTGGGCCTACTTTACCGCAGCTCGGTAGGCTCATGGGGAGCAGCACCCTGTCTGGAACGAGGAGCCCCCGTGACCGCCCCCGAGTCGCCCCAGCCCGTCGACGATGACGACAAGTCCCACGTCCCGCCGCTGACGACACGCGTCGTCATCGCAGAGGACGAGGCCCTGATCCGCCTCGACCTCAAAGAGATGCTCGAAGAAGAGGGCTATTCGGTCGTCGGCGAGGCCGGTGACGGTGAGCAGGCCATCGAGCTGGCCCGGGAGCACCGGCCGGATCTGGTGATCCTCGATGTGAAGATGCCGGTTCTGGACGGGATCTCCGCCGCCGAGAAGATCGCGGAGGAGTCCATCGCGCCGGTTCTGATGCTGACCGCGTTCTCCCAGCGTGATCTGGTGGAGCGGGCGCGGGACGCCGGGGCGATGGCGTATCTGGTGAAGCCGTTCAGCAAGAGTGATGTGGTGCCGGCCATCGAGATGGCGGTGTCGCGGTTCACCGAGCTGAAGACGCTGGAGCAGGAGGTCGCGGATCTTTCGCAGCGGCTGGAGACGCGGAAGCTGGTGGACCGGGCGAAGTCGGTGCTGCAGACGCAGTACGGGCTGACGGAGCCGGCGGCGTTCCGTTGGATTCAGAAGACGTCGATGGATCGGCGGTTGTCGATGCAGCAGGTGGCGGAGGCGGTCATCGAGGATGCCGGTGAGAAGAAGGCGTCTAAGGGCCAGTAGTTCGCGGCCTGTCCCGGATCCGTATGTCAGGGGATCTGTATGTCAGGAGGCCCGCCCCGGAATGTCGGGGCGGGCCTCCTGGCGTGTGTGGGTTGCTCGGTTCGGGTTCAGTCCTCGCCGAGGTATGCCTTGCGGACGGATTCGTCGGTCAGGAGGTCCTGTCCGCTGCCCGAGAGGACGATTTTTCCGACTTCCATGACGTGGCCCTGGTCGGCGAGGGAGAGCGCGGCCTGGGCGTTCTGCTCGACGAGCAGGATGGTGGTGCCCTGCTGCTTGAGTTCGCTGATGGTGGCCATGATCTTCTGCATCATGATCGGCGAGAGGCCCATGGAGGGTTCGTCGAGCATGAGGAGTTTGGGCCGTGACATGAGGGCGCGGCTCATGGCGAGCATTTGCTGTTCGCCGCCGGAGAGTGTGCCCGCGGCCTGTTTCCTGCGTTCTCCGAGGATCGGGAAGAGCTCGTAGGAGCGCTGGATGTCTTTGGCGATGCCGTCGCTGTCGTTGCGGAGGAATGCGCCGAGTTGGAGGTTTTCGGTGATGGTGAGCCGGGGGAAGATCCGGCGGCCTTCGGGGGAGTGGGCGAGGCCGAGGGAGACGATTTTGTGGGCGCCGACTCCGCTGAGGGGTTTGCCGTCGAAGGTGATGCGGCCGCCTGCGGGCTTGAGGAGCCCGGAGAGGGTGCGCAGGGTGGTGGTTTTGCCGGCGCCGTTGGTGCCGACGAGGGTGACGATCTGGCCGGCTTCGACGCTGAAGGAGATGCCTTTGACGGCTTCGATCTTGCCGTAGGCGACCTTGAGGTTTTCGACCTCGAGGAGGGCGGTCACTGGTTGTCTCCTTCTGTGCCGGGCGTGTTCTGCTTCGCCTCGGCGGCCTCCACTTCGGAGGCCTCTTCGGCGCCGGGGGCGCCTTCGTAGGGGGTGCCGAGGTAGGCGGCGACGACGCGTTCGTCTCCTTGGACGACCTCGGCGGTTCCTTCGACGAGTTTTTCGCCTTGGACGAGGACGGCGACGCGGTCGCAGAGGTTGAAGATGAAGCGCATGTCGTGCTCGATGACGAGGACGGCGATGCCTTGGTCGCGGATGGCGAAGACGAGGTCCTGGGTGGTCCTGGTCTCCTGGGGGTTCATGCCCGCGGTGGGTTCGTCGAGGAGCAGCAGGCCGGGTTCGCTGGCGAGGGCGCGGGCGATTTCGAGCTTGCGCTGTTCTCCGTAGGGGAGGTTGCGGGCGAGGTGGTCTCGTTTGTGGGCGAGGCCGGTGAATTCGAGGAGTTCCATGGCGCGTGCTTCGGATTCGCGTTCGGCTTTTTTGAATCCGGGGCCGCGTAGGAGTGCGGAGAGGAGGCCTTCTTTGGTGCGGGTGTGGCGGCCGACGAGGACGTTTTCCAGGACGGTCATGTTGGCGAAGAGCCGGATGTTCTGGAAGGTGCGGGCGATGCCGGCCTGGGTGACGAGGTGGGAGCGGTGGGGGAGGACGGTTCCTTTGTAGGAGACCGTGCCTTCGGTGGGGATGTAGAGGCCGGTGAGGCAGTTGAAGAAGGTGGTTTTGCCGGCGCCGTTGGGTCCGATGAGGCCGACGATCTCGCCGCTGTTGACGGTGAGTTCGACGTTGCGTACGGCGGTGAGTCCGCCGAAGCGCATGGTGACGCCGGAGGCGTGGAGGACGGGGGTGCCGGTGGCCACGCTGGTCTGGGTGGTGTCGGTGGTCATCTGGTCACGTCCCCGCTTTGCTGAGGCCGATATCGCCCTTGGGGGCGTCGAGTTGGCCGGTCTCGTGGAATTCGAGCTGCTTCCTGCGGTCGGCGATGAGGCCTTCGGGGCGGAATCGCATGAGGAGGATGAGGGCGATGCCGAAGAGGAGCAGTTGGTAGTCGGACATGAATTGGAGTTTGGCCGGGATGAGGTAGAGCAGTGAGGCGCCGATGAGGGGGCCGCTGACGGTGCCCATGCCGCCGAGGATGACCGCTGCCAGGAGGAAGGCGGAGTTGGGCGGTACGGCTTCGACGAATTTGTACTGGGCGGGGGTGACGGTGAAGGTCACGTGGGCCTGTACGGTGCCGGCCATTCCGGCGAGGGTGGCGCCGAGGGCGAAGGCGAGGAGTTTGAGCCGGAAGGCGTTGATGCCCATGGCGCGGGCGGCTGTCTCGTCTTCGCGGATGGCGACCCAGGCGCGGCCGATGCGCGATTGGTCGGAGCGGCGGAAGACGGTCACGACGATGATCGTGAAGAACAGCATGAGCAGGTAGTAGTTGGAGAACCTGCCGAGTTCGACGCCGAGGACGGTGTGGGGCTCTCCGAGGTTGAAGCCGAAGAGTTCCAGGTCGGGGATGTTGGGGATGCCGTTGGGTCCGTTGGTGATGTCGGGACCGGAGGCGCCGTCCATGTTCTGCATGGCGATGCGGAAGATCTCGCCGAAGCCGAGGGTGACGATGGCGAGGTAGTCGCCGTGGAGGCGGAGGGTGGGGGCGCCGATGACGACGCCGAAGATGAGTGAGGCGGCGGCGCCGGCGAGTACGGCTGCCCAGAAGGGGAGTTGGATCCCGATGGTGGAGGAGGGCGAGCCGGAGAACAGGGCCGCGGTGTAGGCGCCGACGCCGAGGAAGGCGACGTATCCGAGGTCGAGGAGTCCGGCGAGGCCGACGACGACGTTGAGGCCGAGTGCGACGGTGGCGAAGATGAGGATGTTCGCGCCGATGGTGGCGTAGGCGTCGTTGCTCTGGGTGAACGGGAACGCGAAGGCGGCGACGAAGGCCGCGGTCACGGTGACGTTCTTGTGGGTGGCGGTGAGGGTGGCGAGTCGGCGGTTGAGTCCGGCGCGGGCGACGCCGGTGGCGCCGAAGCCGACCATGAGGAGGAAGCCGATGAAGAGTTCGGCGTATTCGGTGTCGATCCCGTAGGTGAAGACGAACAGGCCGAGGCCGAAGGACACGGCGATGATGACGATTTCGAACCAGGACGGGAGTGGTGCGGCCTTGTCCGGTACGGGGGCTTTGAAGGCCTGGACGAAGCGCTGCGGGAGTGGCGCGGTGCGGCCGTGGCTGCCGGCGTCGGCGGGGACGTCGATGGGGAGTCCGAACGCGGCGACGAGGGTCAGGAGGGAGGTGACGGCGGCGACCCAGCCGCCGGGTTCGAGGTTGGCCAGTCCGCCGAGTTCGACGGCGATGGCGATGATCGTGTACCAGGTGGTGGCGAAGGTGCCGAGGGCGAGGAGCAGGACGGCGCTGCTCTTGCCGCCGGGGGTGAGCCAGCTGAGGCCTCGGACGCCGTAGGTGGAGACGGTGAAGACGAGGGTGAGGAGGGCACCGGTGAGGGTGAGGACCTGGAGGCCGCCGGGGTAGCCGGTGACGGTGAGGTCGCCGGGGAATTCCGCGGTCCAGGTCCAGGCGAGGAAGGTGCTCGCGAGGGTGAGGAGCGCGCCGAGGGCGGTGGCCGCGCGGGCGGCCGATGTGGGCAGGGGGATGACCGGCGGGGTGTGCTGGGTGGTGGCCGGGGTGTCCTGCTGGGGTGTGGTGGTGGTCATGGGTATCACGCCCTGTCCGCGACGCGTTCGCCGAGGAGGCCCTGGGGCCTCAGCAGCAGTACGAGGATGAGGAGGACGAAGGCCCAGACGTCCTTCCAGGCTCCGCCGCCGAACTGCGACATGCCGGGGATGTATTCGATGTAGGCGGTGGCCATGGCTTCGGTGAGGCCGAGGACGAGTCCGCCGATCATGGCGCCGTAGATGTTGCCGATGCCGCCGAGGACGGCGGCGGTGAAGGCCTTGAGGCCGGCGATGAAGCCCATCTTGAAGTTGACTTCGCCGTATTTGAGGCCGTGGGCGATGGCCGCGATGGCGGCGAACGCGGCGCCGATGGCGAAGGCGGTGACGATGATGCGGTCGGTGTTGATGCCCATGAGCTTGGCGGTGTCGGGGTCTTGCGAGGTGGCTTGCATGGCGCGGCCGGTGCGGGTCTTGGAGACGAAGAAGCCGAGGCCGATCATGCAGGCGGGGGCCGCGATGAGGAGGAAGAGGTCACCGCGTCCGATGGCGAAGGCGCCGAGGTCGAGTCGTCCGCCGTCGAATTCGGGGAACGGGCGGGACTTGGTGGCGTCGGGGTAGAAGGCCCAGATGGCTTGCTGGAGTGCGATGGAGAGGCCGATCGCGGTGATGAGCGGTGCCAGCCGGGGGGCGCTTCGCAGGGGGCGGTAGGCGAAGCGTTCGGCGCCTATGGCGACGAGTACGGAGCAGGCCATGGCCATCAGGATCATGAGGGGCAGGGCGAGCAGGAGGCTGGTGCCGTCGGGCAGCCACAGGTAGGCGGTCAGCGCGCCGAAGCCGCCGATCATGAATATTTCGCCGTGGGCGAAGTTGATGAGCTGGACTATGCCATAGACCATCGTGTAACCGATTGCGATGAGTCCGTACAGCGCGCCGAGTAGCAGGCCGTTGGCAAGTTGCTGCGGCAGATCGTTCACCGCGGGGCCTCCGAGTGAGTGTGGTCAGATACGGCCGCGCGGGGGCGCTTGTGGCGCCCCCGCGCGGTATTCAGATGTACGGGGTGGGGCCGGAGGGCTCGGATCAGCCTTCGAACTCGCCGCTCGTGACCGCGACGTGCTTGCCGTTCTTGACCTCGTAGAGGGAGAGCTGCTTGTTGGTGGTGTCGCCGAACTCGTCGAAGCCGACCTTGCCGGAGACTCCGTCGAAGCTGACGTCCTGCATGGCCGCGGTGATCTGTTCGCGGGCGTCCTTGCTCTCGGGGAGCTTGCCGTCGTTCTTCTCGACGACGGCCTTGACGGCCTGGATGATGGCCCAGGTGGAGTCGTAGGAGTAGCCGCCGTACGCCTCGAAGGCGTCCTTGTAGCCGGCGCTCTTGTAGTCGGCTATGAACTTCTTGGCGGTGGCGAGGGTCTCCAGCGGGGCGCCGACGGAGCTGGCGAAGTCGCCTTCGGCGTTGGCCTTGGCGAGGTTGATGTACTCGGCGCTGAAGAGCGCGTCACCGCCGATGGTGGGGATCTTGGCGCCGGCGTTCTTGATCTGGCTGGCGAGGGGGGCGCCGGCGGGGTATTCGCCGCCGTAGTAGACCAGTTCGGCGTCGGTCGCGGCGACCTTGCTGGCGACGGACGAGAAGTCCTTGTCGTCGGGGTTGATGTGGTCGGTGCCGACGACCTTGCCGCCGAGCTTCTTGAACTCCTGGGCGAAGGTGGCGGCGAGGCCGGCTCCGTAGGTCTTCTTGTCGTCGATGACGTAGACCTTCTTGAGCTTCTTCTCGTTGTACATGTACTGCGCGGCGAACGGGCCCTGGATGGCGTCCGTCGTCGAGGTACGGAAGTACGTCTTGAAGCCGCGGACCTTCTTGCCGCTCTGCCAGTCCTTGCCCTGGGTCAGCTCGGGGTTGGTGTTGGCGGGCGAGACCTGCACCAGGTTGGCGTTGGCGAAGACCTTCTGCATGGACTGGCCGACGTCGGAGTTGAGGGGGCCGACGACGCCCATGACATCGGTGTTGGAGACGAGCTTGGTGGCGTTCTGCTGGCCGGTGGAGGCCTGCGCGACGTCGTCGAGGGGCTCGAGCTTGAAGGTGACCCCGTCGACCTCTTTGTTCTTGTTGGCGGTCTTGACCGCGAGGTCGGCGGAGTTCTTGATGCCCTGGCCGAGCGCGGAGAGGTCGCCGCTGAGCGGCGCGTCGAGGCCGATGACGACGGTGGTTCCGCTGCCGCCACCGCTGTTGCTGTCGTCGCGGGAGCCGCAGGCGGACAGTGTGAGTGCCCCCGCGGTGACCGCGGTGGTGATGATGAAGAAGGAACGGTGACGCACGTTCAGGCCTTTCCCCTGGCGCGGCGCCCCTTCTGGAAACGCCGGGTCGAGCGCCGGAGCCGAACTCGAAGGGATTTCGGCGACGCAGTGACTGGCAGTGACTATAAGCACGAGTTACAGGAATGCAGCAGAGGTGTGGACCATGCTGTGACTCTCTTGTTACTACGGAGGGGTTTGTGTAGATCAATTGCGTGGCTGAAAGAGGGGTTTGGGGCTCTTTGGTCCCGCGGGCTGCGAGGAACCAGCAGGACGGGGCCGAGGTGCCCGCTGTGCGGACGGTTTTGCGGGCGGGCCGTCCTGGGTGCCGGGAAAGATCGTCGGGGTGGATTCCGGGGAGGGAGAGACTCCGCTTCCGTGTTGCGCGCTTATTACGCGGTGTTACGCCCAGGAAAGGGAATCCTGGATTCCGCGGCTCTTTTCCGCAATGGCGCACATGCGCCGCGATAGGTGTTTTCCGTGCGGGCCGGGCTTTTGCGGCTCTTGGGGCGAGGGCGGGGCGTGTTCCGTACGGTCAGCGTCGCGTGCCATCGGCGGCTGCCGAAGCGTCCGTACCGGCGTCCGTACCGGCGTCCGGGCCGGTGTTCGCGCCGGGGCTCGTGTCCGTGCTCGTGGCGGTACCGGGGCCGGTGTGGGCGTTGGCGCCGGAGTCGCGGAGCAGGCAGGTGAGCCGGGCGCTGCAGACCCGCTTGCCCTGCTCGTCGGTGATGACGATCTCGTACGTCGTGGTGGTGCGTCCGCGGTGCACGGGGGTCGCGACGCCCGTGACGATGCCGCTGCGGACGCCGCGGTGGTGCGTGCAGTTGAGGTCCACGCCCACGGCGATCTTGGAGCTGCCGCCGTGGAGCATCGCGCCGATGGAGCCGAGGGTCTCCGCGAGGACGGCCGAGGCGCCGCCGTGCAGCAGGCCGTAGGGCTGGGTGTTGCCCTCGACGGGCATGGTGCCGACGACGCGGTCCGGTGACGCCTCGACGATCTCCACGCCCATGCGGGTGCCCAGGTGTCCGGCGGAGAAGAGCGCGGGCAGGTCGACGCCGAGCGCGGCGTACTCGTCGAGGATCGCCTGCGGGAACTTCGTGGTGGACTGCTCACCCATGGCCCGGCTCCGTTCGGCTGTGGTCGTCAAGTGCGTGTTGTGTGCACCGTCTTGTCCTGTCTATCAGACAGGACTGAGCAATCGCTTAGGTTCTGTACGGTCGGTCCTCTCGGGACCAGGGCGACCGACCGGACGGAACCCGGCCCCGGGCCCCTCACGCTGCCCGAAGCCGGCCGTTCAGGCGGATCGCCGGCCGCTCAGGCGGGCCGCTCGAAGCGCACGACGACGGATTTGCTCGCCGGAGTGTTGCTCGTGTCGGCCGTCGAGCCGAGCGGGACCAGCACATTGGTCTCCGGGTAGTAGGCGGCGGCGCAGCCGCGTGCGGTGGGGTAGTGGACGACGCGGAAGCCGGGGGCGCGGCGCTCCACGCCGTCTTTCCACTCGCTGACGATGTCGGTGTACGAGCCGTCGGTGAGGCCCAGTTCGGCCGCGTCCTCGGGGTTCACCAGCACGACCCGGCGGCCGCCCTTGATGCCGCGGTAGCGGTCGTCGAGGCCGTAGATGGTGGTGTTGTACTGGTCGTGCGAGCGCAGGGTCTGGAGCAGCAGCCGTCCTTCGGGCAGCTTCGGGAACTCGACGGGCGCGGCGGTGAAGTTGGCCTTGCCGGTGGCGGTGGGGAAGCGGCGTTCGTCGCGGGGGCCGTGCGGGAGCGCGAAGCCGCCGGGGCGGGCCACGCGCGCGTTGAAGTCCTCGAAGCCGGGGATGACGCGGGCGATCCGGTCGCGGATGCTCGCGTAGTCCTTCTCGAAGTCCTCCCACGGGGTGGTGGAGGCGGGTCCCAGGGTGGCGCGTGCCATGCGGGCGACGATGGCGGGTTCGGAGAGCAGGTGGGGGCTCGCGGGCGGGAGGTTGCCGCGGGAGGTGTGCACCATCCCCATGGAGTCCTCGACGGTGACCGTCTGACGGCCGCCCGCCTGGACGTCCTTGTCGGTGCGGCCCAGGGTGGGCAGGATCAGCGCGCGGGCCCCGGTGACCGCGTGGGAGCGGTTGAGTTTGGTGGAGACGTGCACGGTGAGGCGGGCGCGGCGCATCGCGGCTTCGGTGACGTCGGTGTCGGGGGTCGCGGCGACGAAGTTGCCGCCCATGGCGAAGAAGACCTTGGCCTCGCCGTCGCGCAGTGCCTCGATGGACCGGACGACGTCGTAGCCGTGGTGGCGTGGCGAGGTGATGCCGAATTCCCGGTCGAGGGCGTCGAGGAAGGCGGGGGCGGGGCGTTCGAAGATGCCCATGGTGCGGTCGCCCTGCACGTTGGAGTGCCCGCGCACCGGGCAGACGCCCGCGCCGGGGCGGCCGATGTTGCCGCGCAGCAGCAGGAAGTTGACGACTTCGCGGATGGTCGGCACGGAGTGCTTGTGCTGGGTGAGGCCCATGGCCCAGCAGACGATGGTGCGTTCCGAGGCGAGGACGAGGGAGAGGGCCTGTTCGATCTCCGCGCGCTCCAGGCCGGTGGCGGTCAGGGTCTCGTCCCAGTCGGCGTCCCGGGCGGCGGCGGTGAACTCCTCGTACCCGTGGGTGTGTTCCGCCACGAAGGCGTCGTCGACCGCGCCCGGTGTCTGGAGGATCAGCTTGTTGAGCAGCCGGAAGAGGGCCTGGTCGCCGCCGATACGGATCTGGAGGAAGAGGTCGTTGAGGGCGGCGCCCTTGATCATGCCCTGGAGGGTCTGCGGGTTCTTGAACCGCTGCAGGCCGGCCTCGGGCAGCGGATTGACCGAGATGATCCGGGCGCCGGCCGCCTTGGCCTTCTCCAGCGCGGAGAGCATGCGGGGGTGGTTGGTGCCCGCGTTCTGTCCGGCGACGATGATCAGGTCGGCCTGGTGGAGGTCTTCCAGGGAGACGCTGCCCTTGCCGATGCCGATGGTCTCCGAGAGTGCCGAGCCGGACGACTCGTGGCACATGTTGGAGCAGTCGGGGAGGTTGTTCGTGCCGAATTCGCGGGCGAAGAGCTGGAGCAGGAACGCGGCTTCGTTGCTGGTGCGGCCCGAGGTGTAGAAGAGGGCTTCGTCGGGGGAGCCGAGTGCGGTCAGTTCCTCCGCGATGATCGCGAAGGCCTGCTCCCAGCTCACCGGCGTGTAGTGGTCGGCGCCCGGGCCCGCGGCGTCCCGCTCCAGCAGCATGGGCTGGGTGATCCGGCCCTGCTGTCCCAGCCAGTAGCCGCTGCGGGAGGCGAGGTCGGGCACCGGATGGGCGGCGAAGAACTCGGGGGTGACGCGGCGCAGTGTCGCCTCTTCCGCGACGGCCTTCGCGCCGTTCTCACAGAACTCCGCGGTGTGCCGGTGGTCGCCCTCGGGCCAGGCACAGCCGGGGCAGTCGAAGCCGTTCTTCTGGTTGACCTTGAGCAGCGTCTGAGCGGTGCGCCGCACGCCCATCTGCTGTTGGGCGATCCGGAGTGTGTGTGCGATGGCGGGGAGTCCCGCGGCCGCGTGTTTGGGGGCCGAGACCTCTGGTGCGTCCTGGACCGGGTCACCTGTGGGCGGTTTGCTGGCCATCACGCTCTCCCTCGGGTACGCGTTCTCGGTATCCGTCCGATCCTGTCACGCGCCACTGACCGTGGGGAGTGCGAGGCCCGATCGGGCGGGGCCGGCCCGGTGCACGGCCCGCCCGGCGGGTGTGGAGACGCGGTCGTTCCAGGGCCCCGGATCGTGCCGGGCAGGGGCGAGTGCAGGGTGGCCGGGATCGCGCCGGTCGGGAATGTCAGTGGGGCGTGGCAGGATCGGGTCTGTGGCTGAGACAGCATCGAAGAAGACCGAAGACAACCGTCCTCGCCTGCTCCTCATGGACGGGCACTCTCTGGCGTACCGGGCGTTCTTCGCGCTGCCCGCGGAGAATTTCACGACCGCGACCGGTCAGCCGACGAATGCCATCTACGGCTTCGCGTCGATGCTGGCGAACACGTTGCGTGATGAGTCGCCCACGCATTTCGCCGTGGCGTTCGACGTGTCCCGCAAGACCTGGCGCTCCGAGGAGTTCCCGGAGTACAAGGCGAACCGCTCCAAGACACCCGATGAGTTCAAGGGGCAGGTGGAGCTGATCGGCGAGCTGCTGGACGCGATGCACGCGGACCGGTTCGCGATCGACGGCTTCGAGGCGGACGACGTCATCGCGACGCTCGCCACCCAGGCCGAGGCCGCGGGCTTCGAGGTGCTGATCGTCACCGGTGACCGGGACTCGTTCCAGCTGATCAGCGAGCACACGACGGTGCTGTATCCGACGAAGGGCGTCTCCGAGCTGACGCGCTTCACACCGGAGAAGGTCCAGGAGAAGTACGGGCTCTCGCCCAGCCAGTACCCGGACTTCGCGGCGCTGCGCGGCGACCCGTCCGACAATCTGCCCGGCATCCCCGGGGTGGGCGAGAAGACCGCCGCGAAGTGGATCAACCAGTTCGGTTCCTTCGACGAGCTGGTGGCGCGCGCCGAGGAGGTCAAGGGCAAGGCGGGCCAGAATTTCCGTGACCACCTGGAGTCGGTCAAGCTCAACCGCCGGCTCACGGAGATGGTGAAGGACGTCGAGCTGCCCAAGAGCGCGCGGGACCTGGAGCGCGCCCCGTACGACCGTGCGGCCGTCAAGGGCGTGCTGGACGTCCTGGAGATCCGTAACCCCAGCCTGCGTGAGCGGCTGCTCGCCGTGGACCCCGGCGCCGTCGAGGACGAGGCCCCGCCGCCCGCCGCCGGTGTCGAGCTGGACGGCGCGGTCCTCGGCTCGGGCGAGCTCGCGCCCTGGCTGGCCGAGCACGGGGCGCAGCCGCTCGGTGTCGCCACGGCCGACACCTGGGCGTTGGGCACGGGCAGTGTCGCGGAGGTCGCGCTCGCCGCCGCGGGTGGCGCCGCCGCCTGGTTCGACCCGACCCAGCTGGACGAGGCCGACGAGCAGGCCTTCGCGGCCTGGATCGCCGACGCCGACCGCCCCAAGGTCATGCACAACGCGAAGAGCGCCATGCGGGTCGCTCCCGAGCACGGCTGGCGGGTCGGCGGCGTCACGATGGACACGGCCCTGGCCGCCTACCTGGTCAAGCCGGGCCGCCGCTCCTTCGCTCTGGACGCGCTCGCCATCGAATACCTCGGCCGTGAGCTGGCACCGGCGGCCGCCGCCGACGGACAGCTCGCCTTCGGTACGGACGAGCAGGCCGAGGCCGAGGCGCTGATGACACAGGCGCGCGCCGTCCTCGACCTGGGCGACGCGTTCACCGAGCGGCTGGGAGAGGTCGGTGCCACCGAGCTGCTCCATGACGTGGAGCTGCCCACCTCCGTGCTGCTGGCCCGGCTGGAACGCAACGGCATCGCCGCCGACCGGTCGCATCTGGAGGCCATGGAGCAGCAGTTCGCGGGCGCCGTGCAGCAGGCCGTGAAGGAGGCGCATGCCGCCGTCGGCCATGAGTTCAACCTCGGCTCGCCCAAGCAGCTCCAGGAAGTCCTCTTCAACGAGTTGGGCCTGCCCAAGACGAAGAAGACCAAGACGGGTTACACCACGGACGCGGACGCGCTGGCCTGGCTCGCCGCCCGGACCGAGCACGAACTGCCGGTCATCATGCTGCGCCACCGCGAGCAGGCCAAGCTGCGGGTCACGGTCGAGGGCCTGATCAAGACGATCGGCGCGGACGGCCGGATCCACACCACCTTCAACCAGACCGTGGCGGCGACCGGCCGGCTCTCCTCCACCGATCCCAACCTCCAGAACATCCCGGTGCGCACCGACGAGGGCCGGGCCATCCGCCGCGGCTTCGTCGTGGGCGAGGGCTACGAGTCGCTGATGACGGCCGACTACAGCCAGATCGAGCTGCGGGTGATGGCCCATCTCTCCGAGGACGAGGGGCTGATCGAGGCCTTCACCTCCGGTGAGGACCTGCACACCACCGTCGCCTCCCAGGTGTTCGGTGTGGAGAAGTCCGCCGTGGATCCCGAGATGCGCCGGAAGATCAAGGCGATGTCGTACGGACTGGCCTACGGGCTCTCGGCGTTCGGCCTCTCCCAGCAGCTGAACATCGAGGCGGCCGAGGCGCGCGGACTGATGGACACCTTCTTCGAGCGCTTCGGAGGCGTCCGCGACTATCTGCACCGAGCGGTCGTGGAGGCCAGGGCCACGGGCTATACGGAGACGATGCTGGGCCGCCGCCGCTATCTGCCCGACCTCAACAGCGACAACCGGCAGCGTCGTGAGATGGCCGAGCGCATGGCCCTCAACGCCCCCATCCAGGGCACGGCGGCGGACATCGTCAAGGTGGCCATGCTCAAGGTCGACCGGGCGATGACCGAGGCGGCCCTGAACTCCCGGATGCTCCTCCAGGTCCATGACGAAATCGTCCTGGAGATCGCCCCGGGCGAGCGTGACCGGGTGGAGGAGCTGCTGCGCCGGGAAATGCCGACCGCGGTCGAACTGCGGGCGCCGCTCGATGTCTCGGTGGGTGTGGGCGACAACTGGGAGTCGGCGGCGCACTGATCCACTGGGCCACCCGCCCCACTACTCCTCCCGCCCGACGAGACCGGCAGCCGGGCGACGGGCGGGAGGGGGACGGGGGCGCGGGAGGCGACGTGTTCGGACGTAGAGCGACGTTTCCGAACCCGGCGGGGGCCTTCCCGCACGTAGGGGATGCGGAGGATGGCGAACCGGTGAAAGGCCGTCACGGACCGGTGTGCTGGGGCCAGGAGTTGACGTAGGGTCGCCTGTGTCCTCGCGCGGGGAGCGCGGAAAGCCGACCACGGGGAGGGACCAGACGTATGACAGCGCTATTCGGTCGCCGACTGCGCAGAAGTGCGACCACCACGGCGGTGGCCGCCGCCGCCATCGCCGCACTCTCCGCTTCGCAGGCGCCCGGCGCCATCCCCACCACGGGCTCGGGTGACTCCCGGGCCGCCGACGCGACCCCGCCCCCCGGCACCTCGGCAACCGGCAACTCCCCGTACTACACCGAGCTTCCGCCGCTCACCACGCCCGACAAGCCGGGTACCTCGATAGACCTGCCGGCCACGGGTCCGGCGGAAGCAGGTATTCCGGCCACGGTGCTGGCCGCGTACAAGCAGGCGGAAAAGGCCCTCGCGGAGAGCAAGCCGGGCTGCAACCTGTCCTGGCAACTGCTCGCCGCGATCGGCAAGGTCGAGTCGGGCCAGGCGCGCGGCGGCCGGGTGGACGCCGACGGCACCACGCTCGCGCCGATCCTCGGTCCGGTTCTCAACGGCGTCGGGTTCGCCAACATCTCCGACACCGACGACGGCGAGTACGACGGCGACACGACGCACGACCGGGCGGTCGGCCCGATGCAGTTCATCCCCTCGACCTGGGACACCTGGGGCCAGGACGCCAACGGCGACGGCCGCGAGGACCCCAACAACATCTACGACGCGGCACTGGCGGCCGCGAAGTATCTCTGCCACGCGAACCGGGACCTCTCCGCCGACGACGGTCTCCATCGGGCCATCCTCAGTTACAACCGCTCGCAGGAGTACCTGAACACGGTCCTGACCTGGTTCCGGTACTACAAGAACGGTACGCACGAGGTCCCGGACGGTGCCGGCGTGCTGCCCGCCGACAGCGGACCGGACAGTTCCGGCTCCTCGTCGACGCCGAGTCCGGGCACGAGCCCGAGCACGAGCCCGAGTGCCGGCCCGAGCACGAGCCCGACGAAGCCCGGCCACACGCCGAGCCCCAGCTCTCCCGGTTCGTCGCCCTCCAAGCCCGGGGGCGGCGGGAGTTCGGGCCCGACGAAGCCCGGCGGTGGCGGTTCGTCCTCGCCGACTCCGGGTGGCGGCGGCAGCGGCAGCCCGGAACCCACGCCTCCTTCCACCACCCCCACGCCTCCCAAGCCGCCCAAGCCTGTTGTCACGCAGTTGGAGAAGGCCGGCACGGGGACGCTGACCGCCGTGGCCGGCGGCCAGTTCGCCGGACGGGTCGCGGTACGTGCGGTCGACGCGAAGGCCAAGCCCGTCGCCGGGGTGCCGGTGCGCTTCGAGATCATCGGTGACACGGAAGCACGCTTCCCCGGAGCCACGTCCGAAGTCACCCTCATCACGGCCAAGGACGGCATGGCGATCGCCCCGGCCCTCCAGGCGGGCGAGAAGGCCGGTGACTTCTCGATCCGGGCCACCACCACCGTCCGGGGCATCGCACCCGTCGACCACGCCGCGACCGTCACCGCCCGTCAGGCGGACGCTCTCGCCAGGACCTCCGACAAGGTACTGACGGCCGCGCCCGGCACCGAGTTCGCCGAGCCGGTCGAGGTCAAGGCCACGTACAAGAACGCCGTGGCATCGGGCGTGGCGGTGACCGCCGCCATGATCACGTCCGCGGACGACCTCGCCCCGCTCGGCAAGGGCCCCTACTTCAAGGACGCGAAGGGCGACCCGCTCCGCGAGCTGACGGACCTCAAGACCGACGCCAACGGTGTCCTCCGGCTCCCGAAGATCTTCGCGGACGGCACGACGGGCACGTTCCTGCTCCGCCTCGAAACCGAGGGCGGCGCGACGTTGACGGTCGAGCTGAAGGTCGCCTGACCCCACGCTCCGCACTCCGGCGCCGTATGCCGTACCGCCCTCCGTCCGATCGACCGGACGGAGGGCGGTGTGCGTACACGCGTGTGTACGTGTGTGTCCGTCACCGCCGGTTGTTCGTGCGGCGCGTCGCCGTGGCCGTGGACGGGTCCTCCGGCCACGGGTGGCGGGGGTAGCGGCCGCGCAGTTCCGCTCGTACGGCCCGGTACCCCTCCTGCCAGAAGGACGCCAGGTCCGCCGTCACCGCCGCGGGCCGCCCCGCCGGGGAGAGCAGGTGGACCAGTACCGGGACCCCGGCGACCGCAGGAGTCTCCCGGAGGCCGAACAACTCCTGGAGTTTCACGGCCAGTACGGGCTGAGGCCCGCCGTACTCCACCCGCACCCGGGACCCGCTCGGTACCTCGATACGTTCCGGCGCCAGCTCGTCCAGCCGTGTCGCCTCGCCCGTCGCCCAGGGCAGCAGACGCCGCAGCGCCTGGCCCGCGTCGAGCCGGGCCAGGTCCGACCGGCGCCGGGCCCTGGACAGTTCGGGTTCCAGCCAGTCGTCCGCGTGTTCCAGCAGAGCGGCGTCCGACACGTCCGGCCAGGCCCCGCCCAGCTCCCGGTGCAGAAAACCGAGCCGCTCGCGCAGCCCCTCCGAGTCCCGCGTCCAGCGCAGCAGGCCGAGTCCCTCGCGCCGTAGCCCGTCCAGGAGCGCCGCGCGCACCAGGGGCGGCTCCGGCGCTTTCAGGGGGCGTACGGACAGGTCGACCGCCCCGAGCCGTTCCACCCGCCGTGCGACGACATCGCCGTCCTCCCAGCGCACTTCCTCGCCCGCCACACGCAGCTGCCCGGCGGCGGTCCGCGCCGTGTCCTCGTCGATGACCGCGGCGAGCCGTACCCGTGCGGCGGCGGCCGTGGCCGGCCGGTCCGCGACCGCCACCGCCAGCCACGGAGCGCTGCGCAGCCGCGAACCGTCGCCCAGCTCGCCCCCGGTGCCGGACACCATCAGATACGTACCGTCGCCGCGCGCCCGCGCCACCCGCTCCGGAAAGGCGAGCGCCACGACGAGCCCGGCGACCGCGTCATCCGTGCCGACCGTGCCGACCGTGCCGTATGGCTCCCGCCCGGCAGCCGACGCCGGGTCCGACGCCGAGCCCGATGCCGAGCCCGGTGCCGAGCCCGGTGCCGAGCCGGTTGCCGGATCCGCCGCCGAGGTCAGCCGCCGCGCCTCCTGCCGCCAGCGCGCCGCATACGCGTCACCGCCCCCACTCCCGCGGGCCGTACGCCACGCCGCCGTCAGATCGTCCCCGTACGACCTCGGCGGCTCCTCGCTCAACAGGGCCACGACCTCCGCCGCCCGGCGCGCACCCACCTGCCGCGCGCCGTCGAGGAGCGCCCGCGCGAGCCGGGGGTGCAGGCCGATCCTGGCCATCCGTACACCCCGGTCCGTCACCCGGCCGTTCCCGTCCACCGCGCCGATCGCGGTCAGCACGGTGTGCGCGGCGGCCAGCGCCCCGGCGGGCGGCGGGTCCAGCAGGGCGAGGCCGTCCGCCGAAGGGTCGCCCCAGCACGCGGCCTGGAGCGCGAAGGCCGCCAGATCCGCGACCCTGATCTCGGGGGAGGGGAAACGGACCAGCCGGCTGTCCTCGGCCTCGGTCCAGCAGCGGTAGACGGCCCCGGGGGCCTCGCGTCCGGCCCGCCCGGCCCGCTGCCGGGCGCCCGCCTGCGACACCCGCACCGTTGTCAGGGCGCTCAGCCCCCGGGCGTGATCGGTACGGGGCTCACGCGCGAGCCCGGCGTCCACGACGATCCGTACGCCCGGCACGGTCAGGCTCGACTCAGCGACCGCCGTGGCCAGAACGACCCGCCGGTCGCCCGAAGCGGCCGAAGAACCGGCCAGCACCGCGTCCTGCACCGCCGCCGGTGCCCGCCCGTGCACCTGGAGGACCTCGGCGCCGGTGTTCCCGAGCAGGCCCGCCACCCGGCCGATCTCCCCCACTCCCGGCAGGAAACAGAGCACGTCACCGTCCCGTTCGGCCAGCGCCCGCCGCACGACCGACGCCACATGCGTCAGCAGCGCCGGATCGACCCGCATCCCGTGCGGCGGCCGTACGGGCTTCACGGGCGGCGCCCAGACCACCTCCACCGGATACGAGACGCCCTGCGCCTCCACCACCGGCGCGTCCCCCAGCAACCGCGCCCAGCCGGCCGCGTCGGTCGTCGCCGACGCCGCCACCAGCCGTAGCTCCGGCCGCAGCGCGGCCCGTACATCCAGCAGGAACGCGGCCACGGTGTCCGCGTCCAGATGCCGCTCGTGGCACTCGTCGAGGATCACCACATCGACCCCGGCCAGTTCCTGGTCGCGCTGGAGCCGCTGCAGCAGCACCCCGGTGGTCACCACTTCCACCACCGTGTCGCGCCCCACCACGCGCTCCCCGCGCACGGTGAAGCCGACGCGCTCCCCGGCGCGCTCACCGAGCAGCCAGGCCATCCGGCGGGCCGCCGCCCGCGCCGCGATCCGCCGCGGCTCGGCGACGACGACCCGCCGTACCGGACCGTCGCCGAGCAACCCCGCCAGCGCCAGCGGCACCAGCGTCGTCTTTCCCGTCCCCGGCGGCGCGCAGAGCACCGCGCAGCCGTGTTCTTCGAGAGCGCTCTTCAGCGCGGGGACGGCCGTATGTACGGGAAGGCTGCCGAGGATGTCGTCGCGGATCACCCGCTCAGTGTCGTACCCACGAGGCCTTCGGCCCCACCCGGTCCCGCTGACAGGAGAGCGGGCGGCTCAGTCCCGTGCACGAGCGGGCGGCTCAGCCCCGTACACGAGCGGGCGGCTCAGCCCCGTGCACGAGCGGGCGGCTCAGTCCCGTACGCAGACGAAGATCGCCGATCCCGGGATCAGGTTTCCCCGCAGCGGGGACCAGCCGCCCCACTCCTGGGTGTTCCACTCCGGCCACTGCGGCTCCACCAGGTCGACCAGCCGGAATCCGCCCGCGACGACGTCCCGTACCCGGTCGCCGACCGTCCGGTGGTGCTCGACGTACACCGCCTGCCCCTCCTCGTCCTGCTCGACATAGGGGGTGCGGTCGAAGTACGAGGAAGAGACCGACAGGCCCTCGGGCCCCGGCTCGTCCGGGAACGCCCAGCGGATGGGGTGCGTGACGGAGAAGACCCAGCGTCCGCCGGGCCGCAGCACCCGCCGTACCTCGCGGAACACCTTCACCGGATCGGCGACGAAGGGGATCGCGCCGTACGCGGAACAAGCCAGGTCGAAGGAGCCGTCGCGGAAGGGCAGCGCACCCGCGTCCGCCTCCACCAGCGGGAAGCCGAGGGAGCGGCCGTCGGCTATGCGCAGTGCGTGCTGGAGCTGGCGGTGCGAGAGGTCCAGAGCCACCGGACGCGCGCCCTGCCCCGCCAGCCAGCGGGAGCACTGGGCGGCGCCCGCCCCGATCTCCAGGACGTCCAGCCCCTCCAGCGACTCCGGGGGTCCGAGCAGGCAGGCCTCCACTTCGTCGAGCCCCTCGGGGCCCCAGACGAACCGGTCGTCTCCCAGGAACGTGCCGTGCTCGATCTGATAATCGTCGGCGTTCCGGTTCCACCAGCCACGGTTGGCCCGGCTGCTCTCCGCGTCCCCGCTGTCGCGGCGGGTGGCTTCGGGTTCGGGTTCGGCTTCGGGGTTGGGTGCGGAGCCGAGTCCGGGATCGGCGCCGGCCCCCGGCGTCGTGCGTGCGGCTTCGGCTGCGTGCTCTTGGATCATCGTGCCCGTCGTCGTAGTGTGCGAAGAGTGCTCGTGGGGCCGTTGTGGCCTCAACAAACGCTTGTTGTGCCGGGTATGAGAGGTTCCACCCCGGGTGTGCGCGTTCGCGCATTGACCCCGCCCGGCTGCCCCCGTATGCTAAAGGTTGCGCTGCGGGCTTGCGCGCCTCAGACGTAGCAGCCGCGCTCGCATCTGCATGTAAGACCCCTCGGTTGTCGAGGCGCTTTCCCTATTGTCCAGGGGCGGCGCTTCCTTGGCTGTCCGGTTGATGCAGAGGCGATATCGGGCTCTCGGCGTAGCAGTACCTACGACTCAATGTCCGTACCGGAGCCCTTTCCCACATGACGAGCAGCACCGAGACCACCGCCACCACCCCGCAGGTTGCGGTCAACGACATCGGTAACGAGGAAGCTTTCCTCGCCGCGATCGACGAGACGATCAAGTACTTCAACGACGGCGACATCGTCGACGGCGTCATCGTGAAGGTCGACCGGGACGAGGTCCTGCTCGACATCGGTTACAAGACCGAAGGCGTCATTCCTTCCCGCGAGCTTTCGATCAAGCATGACGTCGACCCCAACGAGGTCGTCGCCGTGGGCGATGAGATCGAGGCCCTGGTTCTCCAGAAGGAGGACAAGGAAGGCCGTCTCATCCTGTCCAAGAAGCGTGCTCAGTACGAGCGCGCCTGGGGCACGATCGAGAAGATCAAGGAAGAAGACGGCATCGTCACCGGTACCGTCATCGAGGTCGTCAAGGGTGGTCTCATCCTCGACATCGGCCTCCGTGGCTTCCTGCCGGCCTCCCTCGTCGAGATGCGCCGTGTCCGCGACCTCCAGCCCTACGTGGGCAAGGAGCTCGAGGCCAAGATCATCGAGCTGGACAAGAACCGCAACAACGTGGTTCTGTCCCGCCGTGCCTGGCTGGAGCAGACCCAGAGCGAGGTCCGTCAGACCTTCCTCACGACCCTGCAGAAGGGCCAGGTCCGCTCCGGCGTCGTTTCCTCGATCGTCAACTTCGGTGCGTTCGTGGACCTCGGCGGCGTCGACGGTCTGGTGCACGTCTCCGAGCTGTCCTGGAAGCACATCGACCACCCCTCCGAGGTTGTCGAGGTCGGCCAGGAAGTCACCGTCGAGGTTCTCGACGTGGACATGGACCGCGAGCGTGTCTCCCTGTCGCTCAAGGCGACGCAGGAAGACCCGTGGCAGCAGTTCGCCCGGACGCACCAGATCGGTCAGGTCGTCCCCGGCAAGGTCACGAAGCTCGTTCCGTTCGGTGCGTTCGTCCGCGTCGACGAGGGCATCGAGGGTCTGGTCCACATCTCCGAGCTGGCCGAGCGCCACGTGGAGATCCCGGAGCAGGTCGTCCAGGTCAACGACGAGATCTTCGTCAAGGTCATCGACATCGACCTGGAGCGTCGTCGCATCAGCCTCTCGCTGAAGCAGGCCAACGAGGCCTTCGGTGGAGACCCGGCCGCGGTCGAGTTCGACCCGACGCTCTACGGCATGGCGGCGTCCTACGACGACCAGGGCAACTACATCTACCCCGAGGGCTTCGACCCCGAGACCAACGACTGGCTCGAGGGCTTCGAATCCCAGCGCGAGGTGTGGGAGACCCAGTACGCCGAGGCGCAGACGCGCTTCGAGCAGCACCAGGCTCAGGTCATCAAGTCCCGCGAGGCCGACGAGGCCGCCGCTGCCGAGGGTGCTGCCGCGCCCGCCGGCGCCGGCAGCGCTCCGGCCGCCTCGGGTGGCTCGTACTCCTCGGAGTCCACGGACAACTCCGGCGCCCTGGCGTCGGACGAGGCCCTGGCCGCCCTGCGCGAGAAGCTGGCCGGTGGTCAGAGCTGACGGCTCGGACTGTAGGCGGCTGTTCGCACAGCTGAAGAGTTGAACGTAAGGCCCGTTCCCTTGGGGGAGCGGGCCTTACGCGTGCGCAGACAGATGCTGGGGAGCGGGTCTCATGGCCGTTGTCGGGTGGTGTCCCGACCGGTGTTGCCCTCGACGAGTTCGTTACCGCCTGTCACATCGACTCAGGAGCCGCCCCGAAGCGCCCGCCTTCGTGGTGCTCGACAAGCGAAGCGTCTCAATGGTGCTCAACAAGCCTGCCAGACACGTGTACTTCGCCGCCGACTACCTCTCGTCGCCGATGCCTGGCAGTGTCTGGGGGCGCGGGGAATGTCGGCGCTCTGTGGTGCGTTCTTCGATAGAACACGAGGAGGAGCGGTAATCGTGCTTGATCCGCAGGGATTGTACGAGTGGGAGCCCAAGGGCCTGGCCGTCGTCGACATGGCACTGGCGCAGGAGTCGGCGGGCCTGGTCATGCTGTACCACTTCGACGGCTACATCGACGCGGGTGAGACCGGCGACCAGATCGTCGAGAACCTGCTGGAGGAGCTGCCTCATCAGGTGGTGGCCCGATTCGACCACGACCGGTTGGTCGACTACCGCGCGCGGCGCCCGCTGCTGACCTTCCGGCGTGACCGCTATGCGAGCTACGAGACGCCGACGCTCGACGTACGGCTCGTACAGGACGCCACGGGTGCGCCGTTCCTGCTGCTGTCGGGGCCCGAGCCGGACGTGGAGTGGGAGCGCTTCGCGAGAGCCGTACAGCAGGTCGTGGACCGGCTGGGCGTGCGCCTCTCGGTCAACTTCCACGGTATTCCGATGGGTGTTCCGCACACACGCCCCGTCGGCATGACCCCGCATGGCAACCGGACCGACCTCATGCCCGGCCATCGCAGCCCCTTCGACGAGGCGCAGGTGCCCGGCAGCGCGCAGTCGCTGGTCGAGTACCGGCTGATGGAGTCCGACCACGATGTCCTCGGTGTCGCGGTGCATGTCCCGCACTATGTCGCCCGGTCCTCGTACCCCGACGCGGCGCTGACCGCCCTGGAAGCGATCACGGCCGCGACCGGCCTGGTACTGCCGACCGTCGCGCACTCCCTCCGTACGGAGGCGCAGCGCACCCAGACCGAGATCGAGCGGCAGCTGGGCGAGGGCGACGAGGAACTGGTCACGATGGTCAGGGGACTTGAGCACCAGTACGACGCGATCGCGGGCGCCGAGACGCGGGGGAACCTGGTCGCCGAGCCCGCTGAACTGCCGTCGGCCGACGAGATCGGCCGCGAGTTCGAGAAGTTCCTGGCGGAGCGTGAGGGGGAGAGCGGCGGATGATGCGGCCTGGTGCGCGGATCCACGGACGAGGCTCGGTGCTGCGCCACGGACGAGGCTCGGTGCTGTGCCACGGACGAGGCTCGGTGCTGCGGGACAGCCCTTAGGCTGAGCGCATGTTGAGGTTGGGACTCACCGGCGGAATCGGCGCGGGCAAGAGCGAAGTGTCTCGTTTGCTGGCCAGTTACGGGGCGGTACTGATCGACTCCGACCGGATCGCGCGCGAAGTGGTCGAGCCGGGGACACCGGGACTGACGGCCGTGGCCGCGGAGTTCGGTGCGGAGGTACTGACGGCGGACGGCGCGCTCGACCGGCCGAAGCTCGGCGGGATCGTGTTCGGCGACCCGGAGAGGCTGCGTGCTCTGAACGCGATCGTGCACCCCTTGGTGCGTGCCCGATCTGCCGAGTTGGAGGCGGCGGCCGGGCCGGACAGCATCGTGGTGCATGACGTGCCCCTGCTCGTGGAGAACGGGATGGCCGCGCTGTACGACTTGGTGGTCGTCGTGGACGCCTCGCCCGGGACCCAGCTGGACCGGCTCGTACGGCAGCGGGGGATGGCGGAGTCGGAGGCGCGTCGGCGGATGGCCGCGCAGGCGACCCGTGAGGAGCGTCGCGCCGTCGCGGACGTCGTCATCGACAACGACGGCCCACTGGAACAGCTGGAACCGCAGGTCCGGGCGGTCTGGCTGGAGCTGAAGGAGCGCGCCGAGGCGGGGAGCTGACCGCTCCAGGGGCAGGGTGCGGAACGGCCCCTGGAGCACGGTGCGGAACTGCCCCCGGTGCGCGGTGCGGAACAGCCCCGGCAGGCGGTGCGGAATAGCACTGGCGTGCGTGGCGTTGAAAGCGGGCAGCCAGGGAAGGATGCGACCGTGCCCGAGAGCCCGGAGACCCACGTCATCGACTATCGCGCGGCGGAGCAACTGCTGGCCGCGCGGGATCCGCGCGGGGCCGTGAAGCTGCTGGATTCGGTGATCGCGGCCCACCCCGAGAACACGGCCGCCCGACTGCTGCGCGCCCGTGCGTTCTTCGCCGCGGCCCAACTGAGGCCCGCGGAACTTGAGTTCGAGCTGGTCCTGGAGCGCGAGCCGGACAACGCCTTCGCGCATTTCGCCCTGGCCCGTACCTTCGAGCGCTCCGGACGGCCGGAACAGGCGAAACGACACTTCCGTCTGGCGGCCGCGCTGGATCCCAAGCCGGAGTATGTGAAGGCCGCCCAGTTCGATTCCGGTCCCCGGGACATCGACGGCTGAGCGTCGCCGCGACCGTCACCGGCCGTGCGAGCCGCGATCCGGCCCCTCGCCCCGGCCGGGACGTGTACCGGCACCGGGGTCGTCGTGGTGGTCCGGCTCGTACGGTGGGACATCCTGCCCCGGCTGGTACGGCGGGACGTCCCGCCCCGGCTGGTAGTGCGGCCCCTGACGGATATGGCGTACCACCATGACCAGGTCCGTCGCGACGATCAGGAAGAGCACACCGCAAGCGACGGCCCACCCCGTCCGCCCGGCGAACGCGAACGCGGTGGTGCCGAGGGCGGTCCAGACCAGGCCCCACACACTCAGCCAGAACCGCATACGCAGCGGGCTGCGCGCGGTCACAGGTTCATTCCCGGTGCGCATAACCGTCGCACCTCCTGTCTCTTATGTACCCGTGGGCCCGGACACGGACACGGACACGGGCACAAGTGCAGACATACGCACAGACAGGTGCGGACCGTCCCGGTCGAACCGGTCGGGGTTCAGTGCACGATGGTGTAGCTGCGCCAGGGGCTCTTGCCGGGCGTGACCACGTCGGAGAGCGTGGTGGCGATGTACGCCGTCTTCTCGCCGGTGCAGTCGGGCGTCCGGTACATCACGAGGTCGACCAGGGTGCGGTTCGTGACCTCGACGGCCCCGGGCCCGAGCCGGTGGCAGCCGGTGACCAGAGGGCTGGACACCTTGACGTGCTGCTTCTGCTCGGTGTCGTACGTGATGGTGCCCACCGCGGTCCGGCCGAGGCCGGAACAGCCCGCGGTGGCCAGGGTCAGGAACGCTGCCCCGGCGGCGATGCCGAGGCGCCGGTGATCGGTCACGGACATGGGCGCTCCTCGTCTGTACGGACAAGCCCGGTGCTGGTCACACTGCATGATCAGGGGTGCGGCGGCACCAGATGCGCGGCCGGCCGGGCTAGGCCGTGTCCGGCGGGTCGTCGCGGGCCCGGGAAGATCCGCCGGGCAGTCCCCGGCGTGAGAGCCCGTAACTTCTCTTTTCGCGCATCTCGACTTTCACGCATCTCGACCCATGGGTCATACAGGGCATACCGTGGTTATTGGCACCTCGGTCCGGCGTCTAGGGAGCCCATGATGGTCGAGGAACTTGTGGTAGCTGTCATAGCGGCGATATGCGCGTGCGGGCTGTACGCACTGGCGGCCGCCCGGGTCGTCAAGCAGTACGAGCGGGGAGTGGTCCTGCGTCTCGGGCGGCTGCGCGACGGCATCAGGGGGCCCGGATTCACGACGATCATTCCGTTCGTGGACAAGCTGCGCAAAGTCAACATGCAGATCGTCACGATGCCGGTGCCGGCGCAGGACGGCATCACGCGTGACAACGTCACCGTGCGCGTGGACGCCGTGATCTATTTCAAGGTGGTGGACCCGGCGGACGCGGTGATCCGGGTCGAGGACTACAGGTTCGCGGTGTCGCAGATGGCGCAGACGTCACTGCGGTCGATCATCGGCAAGAGCGATCTGGACGACCTGCTCTCGAACCGGGAGAAGCTGAATCAGGGCCTGGAATTGATGATCGACAGTCCGTCGATCGGCTGGGGCGTTCAGATCGACCGCGTCGAGATCAAGGACGTGTCGTTGCCGGAGACGATGAAGCGTTCGATGGCTCGCCAGGCGGAGGCCGACCGGGAGCGGCGCGCGCGGGTGATCAACGCCGACGCGGAGCTGCAGGCGTCGAAGAAGCTCGCCGAGGCGGCACAGCAGATGTCCGGGCAGCCCGCCGCGCTCCAGCTGCGGCTGCTCCAGACCGTGGTGGCTGTCGCCGCCGAGAAGAACTCCACACTCGTTCTGCCCTTCCCCGTCGAACTGCTCCGCTTCCTCGAACGGGCGACGCCGGCCGAGGCCGTGCAGGCTGTGCGGAGCGTCTCGGGTGCCGCGGCGGCGGCTCCGGGAGCGGGGACCGGACCCTCCGAGCCGTCCACGCCCTCCCCGTCGTCCGCACAGGAGACACAGGAGACACAGGAGACGCCGGAGGTACCGGCGGCATCGACCGCCGTAGCGGGCACACCGGCCGGGGCCACGCCCGCCGCCTCCGCCGGTCCCGTGTCGCGGCCCGAGCCCGGTTCGGGCTCCGAGCCCGAGCCCGAGCCCGACACCGATCCCGTCCGGTCTTTCGGTACTACGGCCGGATCCGGCGGGGCGGCCGCGTCCGCGCGGCCCGCGCCGCGTCAGACATCCGAGCCGCCCCGCTCCCACGCCTGATTCGTCGGCGGGGCGTGAGGTCTGAAGCGTCCTGGAGCAACGCGTAATTTCGCTGGGAGAACAGCGCTGAGCTGCGGAAACACGGTTCAGGGACCGACTGTCAGACCCCCCGCCTAGACTCGCAGAGGTAATCAGATCTCGAGGTGGGAGGGAGTCGGTGGCGATGGCGCGATTGGGACATACTCGTGCGCGGCTGACCGCGCGTGCCCCGGCGACCGACCAGCTCGCAACGCCCACGCCGGCACCCGCATCAGCACCCACTCCTGCTTCGCCCACCCCTGATTCCTCAACGTCCGTTTCCGCGTCCACGTCCCCTGCTTCACGCGTGGTCGAGTCCGCTTCCGTGGACCTCTCCGCGTCTCTGAGCGCCGAGCTCGGGCGCTGCGCCGCTGTATTCCTGCCCGCCGCACTGCCGCACGAGGGGCGGGTCGCCTTCTGGGCCCCGGAAGGGGAGCCGTTCCTCGCGGCGGCGGAGGAATTCGCGTCCGCCGCCGCGGGTGGGGCGGGTGCCGGAGGGCTTGGCCGGGGGGAGCTGACGGTCGTACGGCGCCACGGCACCGGTGTCCGTACGCGCGAGGTGCCCGCCGTGCTGCTGCCCGTCGCCGACGCCGTCCCGCTGCTGGTCCGTGCCAGGCGGCACAGAGCGGCGCATCCCTCGGCGGCCTGCTGGGGCGCCGCCGCGCTCCACGCCCTCCAGCTGGCCGCGCGTGGCAGGCTGCTCCCCGGCCTCACCGCGTCCGACCACGACGCCTGGCGGGCAGGGCCGCTCGACGCCGACGACATCGCCCAGCTGAGGGCCATCGCCGCGGCCATGCCTCCCGAAGCGCATGCCGTGCCGCTCCCGGATCTGCGCCCGCTCCAACTGCCCGATCCCGAAGCCCTGGTGAGGGCGTTCCTCGACGCCGTGGCCGACTCCCTGCCCCGGACCCCGGCGGCCGCGTACGCGGCGGGGGCGCCGTTCGCCGCCCGCGCCCCTCAGCATCTCCCCGGTGCCAGGGCCTGGGCGGCGGAGGCGGCTGCCGGTATGGACGCGGGGGTGCGGGTCTCGCTGCGCCTGGACCTGTCCGCCTACGAGCTGTTCGACCAGGAGGCGGACGGGGGTGGAGGCGAGGACGCGGGCTCGCACCCGGCCTCCGACGCGCTCTCGGGCACCGCCTCCCTCGCCCGCTCCACCGCCCGCCCGGGCGAGGCGGACGTCCCGCGCCGGGCCGGCGCCGCTCTCGTCCAGATCCACAGCCTCGCGGACCCCACCCTGGTCATCGACGCGGCCGGGCTCTGGGCGGGCCACGGCGACGAGAGCTTCGGTCCGCGCGCCCGTATCGACGCGATGCTCGCCCTGCGCCGCGCGGCGCGCGTCTGGACCCCGCTCGCCCGGCTCCTGGAGCGCGATGTCCCCGACGCGCTGCCGCTCTCCGAGGACGAGCTGTACGAACTGCTCGGCCCGGGGGCGGCCCGCCTCTCGGCGGCGGGCGTCGCCGTCCACTGGCCCAGGGAGCTGGCCCGTACGCTCACCGCCGCCGCGGTCGTCCGCCCCGCGCCCGGTTCGGCCACGGACGGCACGCCCTTCTTCGACAGCGAGGAACTGCTCAAGTTCAACTGGCAGTTGGCGCTCAACGGCGAACCCCTCACCGAGCAGGAGATGGACGCGCTCGCCGAGTCGCACCGCCCGATCGTGCGGCTGCGTGACCAGTGGGTGGTCGTCGACCCCGCGCTCGTCCGCAAGGCGCGCAAAAGGGAGTTGGGCCTGCTGGAGCCGGCCGACGCGCTGGCCGTCGCCCTCACCGGCACCGCCGAGGTCGACGGTGAGACGGTCGAAGCGGTCCCGACGGGCACGCTGGCGTTGCTGCGTGACCGCCTGACCTCAGGCCAGCACACGGTCCCCCAGCCACCGGCCCTGGCAGCCACGCTGCGCGACTACCAACTGCGCGGTCTCGCCTGGCTGGACATGATGACCTCGCTCGGTCTCGGCGGCTGCCTCGCGGACGACATGGGCCTCGGCAAGACGATCACGGTCATCGCCCTCCACCTGCACCGGGCCCGTACGGAACCGACGCTCGTGATCTGCCCCGCCTCCCTCCTCGGCAACTGGCAGCGGGAGATCACCCGTTTCGCGCCCGGAGTACCCGTCCACCGTTTCCACGGCGCCGGTCGCACCCTGGACGATGTGACGGACGGCTTCGTCCTCACCACCTACGGCACGATGCGCGGCAGCGCCGACACGCTGGCCGCGCACAGGTGGGGCATGGTCGTGGCCGATGAGGCCCAGCACGTCAAGAATCCCTTCTCGTCCACCGCCAAGGCGCTCCGTACGATCCCGGCGCCCGCCAGGATCGCGCTGACCGGCACCCCCGTGGAGAACAACCTCTCCGAGCTGTGGGCCCTGCTCGACTGGACCACCCCCGGTCTGCTCGGCCCGCTCAAGGCGTTCCGGTCCCGCCACGCCCGGATCGTGGAGAACGTGGAGAACGCCAAGAGCGCCGACGTCAAGGACGCGGACAACACACAGGCGGTGGAGCGGCTGTCCCGACTGGTCCGGCCGTTCCTGCTGCGCAGGAAGAAGTCCGACCCCGGCATCGTGCCCGAGCTGCCGCCCAAGACCGAGAGCGATCACCCCGTCGCGCTCACCCGCGAACAGGCCTCCCTCTACGAGGCGGTCGTCCGCGAGACGATGGCGGCCATCGAGGACGCCGAGGGCATCGCGCGCCGCGGCCTCGTCATGAAGCTGCTCACCTCCCTCAAGCAGATCTGCAACCACCCGGCGCAGTATCTGAAGGAGGACGGCGCCCGGCTCACCGGCCGTTCCGGCAAGCTCGCCCTCCTCGAAGAGCTTCTCGACACGATCCTCGCGGAGGACGGCTCGGTCCTGATCTTCACTCAGTACGTCTCGATGGCACGGCTGCTCTCCGCCCACCTCACGACCCGTGCGATTCCGTCCCAGTTGCTGCACGGCGGTACACCCGTGGCGGAGCGCGAGCGGATGGTGGACCGGTTCCAGTCCGGCGAGACACCGGTCTTCGTCCTCTCGCTGAAGGCCGCGGGCACCGGCCTCAACCTGACCAGGGCCGGCCATGTCGTCCACTTCGACCGCTGGTGGAATCCGGCCGTGGAGGAGCAGGCGACGGACCGCGCGTACCGCATCGGCCAGACCCAGCCCGTACAGGTCCACCGGTTGATCGCGGAGGGCACGGTCGAGGACCGGATCGCCGAGATGCTCGCGTCCAAGCGGGCGCTGGCCGACGCCGTCCTCGGCTCGGGCGAGGCGGCACTGACCGAGCTGACCGACCGTGAACTGGCCGATCTGGTCTCCCTGCGGAGGCTCTCATGACGACTCCGCGCGCTCCCCGGCACGACGACCGGCGCCGCACCTTCCCCGCTCTGTCCCCCAGGCCGGGGGGACACGGCGCGGAAGGCGACTTCGCCGCCACCTGGTGGGGGAACGCCTGGGTGGAATCCATGGAGGACACCGCCCTCGACGTGGCCCGCCTCCAGCGCGGCCGCGCCTACGCGGGCCGGGGCCAGGTCGACGCGATCACCGTCACCCCCGGCCGGGTCATGGCGTACGTCCACGGCTCCAGGCCTCGCCCGTACCGTACGGAAATCCGCCTCCGCACCCTCGCCGAGACCGACTGGGAAGAGCTCCTCGACGCCGCTGCGGTCCGCCCCGACCACATCGCGGCGCTCCTGGACAAGGACATGCCGCACGCGCTCGCGGCATCGGCCGACCTCCTGCCCACGGCGGGAGATCTCACCCCCGACTGCTCCTGCCCGGACGACGGTTACCCCTGCAAGCATGCCGCCGCGCTCTGCTACCAGACGGCCAGACTTCTCGACGAGGATCCGTTCGTCCTGTTCCTGATGCGCGGACGCGGTGAGAACGAGGTCCTCGCCGACCTGACCCGGCGCAACGCCACCCGCTCGGCGGCCGAACGGGGCACCACGGCGCCGCTGATGCCCTCCGTGGCGGCCCGCGCCGCTCTGACGCCGCGTATGTTTCCGGAGCTTCCGCCGCCGTTCCCCGTACCGGCGCAGCCCGGCCGCCCACCCGTCTATCCGCAGGCCCCCGGCGCGCCCGACCCGCTCGCGCTCGACCTCCTCGCCACCGAGGCGGCGGCCCGCGCACACACGTTCCTCACCACGGGACTCGACCCGATCGGCGCTCTGACCCCCTGGCAGGACGCCGTGCGCCTGGCCGCCGCCCACCCCGGCTCCGGGCTGACCGCCTCCACCCGCGCCCTCTACCGCGACCTCGCGTCCGCCCTCGACCGCACCCCCACCGACCTGGCGCGCGCCGTCGCAGCCTGGCGGCAGGGCGGCCTCGCGGGACTCGCCGTGCTGGAAGAGCCCTGGGACCCGCCCGCGGGCCCCTTCGACCGGGCGCGCCCCGGCCTCGCCGCCGCCGACTTCCCGTCGTTCCGCCCCTGGCGCAACCGGCTCTCCACGTCCTCCCTCCAACTCCGTTTCGGCCGGGATGGCGTCTGGTACGGCTATGAATCCGACCGCGACCGCGAGGACTGGTGGCCGCGCGGCACGCCCGACACCGATCCGGTGGGCGCGCTGACCGCCCTGCTCGGCAGGTGAGGGGGCGGCCGGTAGGCTCGTGTCCCGCGTACGGATCAGCGGTTCAATCAGCGGTCTAAGGGGGCCCGGTGGAAGCCGAGTTGGTGGCACTCGCGACAGCGAGCGCGACAGCGATCGTCCAGCAGATGGCGACGGACGGCTGGACTCGCGCACGCGACCGAGTGGTGAGTTTCTTCGCGAACCGGGGCGCGGCGTCCCCGTCCGCGGAGGACATCGCGTCCGACCCGGAGGGCATCGCGTCCGACCTGGACAGATCACAGGGCGAACTGGCCACCGCCCAGCAGGAGGGGGACGAGGAGGCCGCCGCCGACGTCCGCGCGGAATGGCGCAACCGCATGCGCCGCGTGCTCCGGGATGACCCGGAAGCAGCCTCCGAACTGCGCGTGCTGCTGGACGAGTTGAAGCCCGGGATCCCGGCCCAGCAGGTCGGTGATGTCCACAACACGATCAGCGGCGGCACCCAGCACGGCCCGGTCGTCCAGACCGGCACGAT
Organism: Streptomyces sp. NPDC088400; assembly: GCF_044753355.1. Classification (NCBI taxonomy): domain Bacteria; kingdom Bacillati; phylum Actinomycetota; class Actinomycetes; order Kitasatosporales; family Streptomycetaceae; genus Streptomyces; species Streptomyces sp. NPDC088400. Next base: position 121,775 of record NZ_JBIVMZ010000010.1, read on the forward strand.
CGGCAGCCTGCACTTCGGCACCGGCGGAGGGGAATGAGCGCCGTGACCGGCGACGGGGGAAGCGACGGGCCGGATGACGGGCGAGTCGACGGAAGAGACGCCGGAGGAAACAGCGTCAGCGGCGGTAGTCAGCACGGCCTGGTCCAGGCGGGCGAGATCGGCAACTACACGCAGCATCTTCACTTCCACGGTCACGGAGCGGGAGATGCTTCCGGCTCGCCCGGCTCCCCCTCTCCCTCGTTGATGGGGCATCAACTCCCCTTGGACAGTGATGTGTTCGAGAACAGGGACCTCGATCGCGGCAAGGTGTGGCAGGCGCTCGACGAGCGGCAGCGGTCACCTCGTCCCGTACGCCCGCTGACAGTCGTCATCAGCGGGGTGGGCGGCATCGGCAAGACCGCGCTGGCCGTCCGCCTGAGTCACGAGTTGAAGAGCCGTTTCACGGCGGCGTACATCGATCTGGACGAATGGCGCACGGCGGGCTCGATCGACATCCAGGCCCTGCTGAAGCACCTGCTCCGCTGGCTCGGGGCAGGGGAGAGCTGGCTGACGGCGGATTACCGGGAACAGGTGCGACTGTACGAGCGGAAGACCCACGGCGCGCGCGTGGCGCTCGTCCTCGACAACGTCTGGTCCGCCGACGAGATCTCCACACTGCTGCCGGTCTCCGCCGAGTCGGTGGTCCTGGTCGCCAGCCAGGAACGGCTGCGCCCTCTGGAAGCGCGCGGGGCGATCAGCATCGCACTGGACCCTCTGGCGGAGGAGCACGCCTCGGCCGTGCTCCACAAGATCGTCGCGGGGGCGGAGCGCGATGTGCCGCCGCCGGTTCTGGACCAACTCGCGCGGCTCTGCGCGGGTTTCCCCATCGCCCTGCACGCCGCCGGCAGGCTGCTGTGCGAGCACCCCAGCAGGCGAACGGAACGGATCGTCGCGGACCTCACGACGGACCTCTACGAGAAGGGGCTGTCCGTGGTGGAGGCGGTCTGGAACGCCGCGTACGACACGCTCTCCGTCCCCGCCGCTCAGCGGCTCTACCGTCTGATGCCCCAGCACCCCGGCTACGACATCACGCTCGAAGCGGCCACGGCCCTGCTCGGGACCGGTCTCGACGACGCGGAGGACGCACTCGACGCGCTGGCGGACGCGGGACTGCTGGCGCTGTCACCACGTCCCGGCCGGAGACAGCTGCACGGCCTGCTGCGCGCGCATGCCACCCGCTGTGCGAACCGGCACACCGACCCGGCCGAGACGGAAGAAGGCCTGCGTCGGCTCCTGGTCTGGTACCGCAGGCAGGCGGAGCGAGCCGACCGGACGATCGACCCGGACAGGCCGCGCGTGGCCGAACCAGTCCCCGAGCCGTCAGACGTTCCTGAGTCGCCGGACGTTTCCGAGTCGTCAGCGGCTCCCGAGCTTCCGGACGCCCCCGACGTGCCGTTCGCGAGCGCGGCGGAGGCCCGGACATGGCTCGACACCGAGCGCAAGGCGCTCTACGGACTGGTACGGATCGCGAGCGATCTGGGCGAGGACACGCATGCCTGGTCCCTCTGCGAGCCACTGTGGAAGCACTACGAGGACCACCACAACCACACGGACGCGATCCGCGCTTTCGGGACCGGCAGGGACGCCGCGCAGCGCGCCGGGGCCGTCGAGGGCCTGATCCGGATGCGCTGTCAGCTCGCCCAGGCGCTGTGGAAGGCCGGCCGGGTGGCTGAAGCGGACATGGAGACACAGCAGGCGGTGCGATCGGCGGAGTCGGTCGTGCCCGGGCGGAGAGTGCATGCCTCGGCCCTGGAGTTCCGGGGAAAGTACTTCGCGTGGAACGGTGAACCGGACCGGGCCGTGGAGTACTTCGAGCGGTCGCGTGCGGTCCACCGCACGATCGGAAACGACTACGGCATCCTGCTGCAGAGCTTCCTGCTCGGCCGCACGCTCCGTGCGGCGGGCCGGTTGCCCGAAGCGGAGACCGAGCTGACGGCCGCGCTCGGACTGGCCCGGGACCAGAAGCGCGAGCGCATGATCGGCCGGGCAGCGGCCGAGCTGGGCCGTACGTACCGCGAACTGGCCCGGCCGGAACGGGCCGTCGCCGTGTACGAGGAGGCTCTGGCGCAGGAGCAGGCGCGTGGGTCCACGTACGACCAGACACAGCTGCACGAAGAACTCGCCGAGCTGGTCGAGGAGACCGGCGACGCGGGAGCGGCCGAGAGCCACCGTGTGCGCGCCCTTGAACTGCGTGTTCAGGCGGGCGTGGGGCCAAGGGGCGAGCTGGGGGCCTGAACCGGGTGTGTCTGAGCCGGATTCCCGGGCCGGATGCCTGCGTCGGATGTCTGCCTCTGGCGCCTCTGAGACGGATTCCCGGGCTGGACGTCTGAGCCGGGTGCCTGGCGGCTCCTGACGGCTACAACTCGGCGTAGGCGTCCGCGCCTTCCTCGCCGTCCGCCACATACGTCAGCCGGACCGTTGACCGTCGGCCGCCCACTACACAGTGGACGGTCGCGGGCAGCGCGGGACATCCGTTCTCCTCCAGCCAGCCGTGGACGCCGGAGAGCACCGCCGCCGGGTCGGTCCGTGTCCGGGGTTCGCCCCGGGAGACCTCGGTCGTGATGCGCGCCGAGAGAAGCGGATGCCCGTACGGTCCCGGTTCACCGGGTCCTCCCGGACCTCCCGGACCTCCCGGTTCACGACGTCGGAACACGCAGTGGTCGTGCGCGAGAACGGCGACCGCCGTCCGGCAGCCGGGATAGGTGTCCAGAATGTGATTCGTCCAGTCGGCCGCGGTCCATGTCACATGGGTCCACACCGTGTCGGACTCGCGTGATGTGGACCGCGGGCGCCGGTGGATGAGCCCGGCGGTTCGCATCTCGTCCAGCGTCGAGAGCCCGTCCTCCGCGACCACGTGGCCGCCGTGCGGGCCCCCGTCCAGGGGATACCGCGCCACCGTGACCGTCTCCCCGCGTGCCTCGACGCGGGCCGCGAGCGCGGTCGGCCGCTGTCCGGAGAGCCGGGGGACGGGCAACGGCCGGACGGCGACCGGACCGGGATACGGTTCGAGCCCGAGCAGCCGGTAGCAGCGGGTACGCAGATGCTCCAGCGAGCGTCCCTGCTCGGCGAAGGCCGCTGCGGCGAGGGCGCTGGTGTCGCCCGGACGGTGGCCCGCGACGGCGGCATCGATCTGCGCGGCCAAGGGCTCGTCCGCCGTCAAACGCGGTACGCGCGAGAGGAGTTCGGCCATCGGGCTGCCGGGAATCAGTTCCGTACCACCCTCGTGGCAGCCGATCAGGGGCCGGTCCAGGGCCGCCGGATACAGCGCGGTGGACCCATGGTCGGTCAGCACGCAATCGGCCGCGCCGAGGACCGCCGCCCACTCCTCGTACGGTCGCGCCAGCAGCAGCCCGGCGGCGAACGCGGGCTCCAGGTGCTGCCGCAGTGTGAACGTGCCGAGTTCGCTGTGGACGTTGGGGTGCAGTACGAGCGCCACCTGACAGGCGTCGTAGGGCAGTTCGGCGATCAGCCGCCGGGGCAGCTCCGGCCGGCGCTCCAGCAGCGATTCGGGTCCCCAGGTGGACACGACGGCCACCAGCCGCCGCCCACCGGTCCCCAGCGCGTCCCGGTACCGCTCCCGCCGGGTACGGGACGCCAGCATCCGGTCCAGCGTCGGATCCCCCACGACCGCGGCCCGTTCCGCCACGGCCGGTGACTTCTCGGCGAGCCGGGCCAGTTGATCGGGATGCGCGAGCGCGTGCAGCGCCGCCAGCGGGGTCCCGTCACGCAGGAGCTGCCTCGGATGCAGCCCGGACGCGGAGTCGTCGGCGGATGTCTGGGGGAGCCGCTTGTTGAATCCGGCCCCGTGCGGAAGGAGCACGAGTGGCCCGGTCAGCTCATGCAGCGGCCCGTTCGGACTGGCCGCCACCACGAGATCGTGCCCGCCGCGCACGGCTTCCGGCCACGGGATCGTACGGGCGCCCGCTCCGTCGAGCGCGGCGAGCGCGTCCGTACTGAAGTCGGACCCGGGAACGAGGGTGAAGACGGGCCGGACACGGGGATCACCGGCGAAGACGGGGAGGGTGTCGAGCAGCCGGTTCAGTGCGGTGGCGGACCGTACGGCATACAACACGGTCCGCCGGGCCCGAGCCGTCAGCCCGCTGCCCGCTGCCCGCTGCCCGCTGCCCGCTGCCCGCTGCCCGCTGCCCGCTGCCCGCTGCCCGCTGCCCGCTGCCCGCTGCCCGCTGCCCGCTTTTTGATGGTTGAGTCTACTTTGTTCCGTACGGCTGGGTGTGCCGTTTTCCTCAACCGCCGCTGTGGCAGCACAGGACTCGTGAGGTGGTTCCGGCGACATGCCGGAGATCGTACGCGGACGGTGCGCGGACGGCCGAAGCCGGGAGTGCGGGGGCTACGCCGTGTTGCCCGCGTAGTCGCGCCGTACTCCCGGCTTCGGCGGGTGCCGCTGCCTCGGCAGGCGACGCGGAGGTCACCCGGCGCGGCTGTCACCCGGCGCGGAGGATCAGGCGGTGTGCAGCGTCAGGCCGTACCGGCTCAGGATCGGCTTGATCGGCTGGTAGATGGACTGGCCTCCGGCGGTGCAGTTGCCCGAGCCGCCCGAGGTCACTCCCTGGGCCTGGTCGCCGCTGATGTAGGCGCCGCCGGAGTCGCCGCCCTCGACGCAGACGCTCGTCTGGGTCAGCGAGTAGACGGTGCCCTGGGAGTAATTGACCGTGACGTTCTTGGCCTGGACGTTGCCGCAGTGCCAGTGCGTGGTGGAGCCGGAGCGGCAGATGGAGGCGCCGACCGGGGCCTCGTTGGAGCCGCGGACCAGCTGGTCGGAGACGGTGCCCCAGCCGAGGACCACCGGGACGGTCCACCAGCCGTTGGCGACGTTCACCCACGCGTAGTCGTTGCCGGGGAAGGACGATCCCTGGAAGTTGCCGATGGCCGAGTTGTCCCAGCCGCGTACGGCCGCGCCCGTCTGGCCGCAGTGGCCGGCGGTGACGAAGCCGCCGTGCACGGAGAAGCCGATGGAACAGCGGACGTTGCCCGTGTAGTACGGGTCGCCGCCGACGGTTCCGGCCGCGGTCGTCCGCGGCGCCTCGGCGATCTCCTCGACCGTGACGGGGCCGGTCTTCAGTGCGCGCGTCACGAAGTCGCGGACGTCGTTGTCGTTCTTCTGCGCGGCGACGACGCTCACCACGACCTGGTTGCTCTTGGGGTCGACGCGCCAGCCGCTGACGCCGGTGGGCGCGTCGAGCGCGTCGAGACGCTCCTTGACCGTGTCCAGCTGCCGCGCGCTGTTCTTCACCAGACGTATCGTCGCGCCGGTCGCCCGTACGGCATCGGCGTTCCGGTCGCTGGTGACGGCGACGGTCAGCTTGCCGGTGTCCGGGGTGAACCAGGAGCCGCCGTACGTCGAGCCCGCCGCCTGCCGCGCCTTTCCTTCGACAGCCGTCGCTGTCTTCTCGGCGGCCAGGCGCGCCGTGGCCTGGCTCTTCGTCAGACCGAGGTCCTTCTGCATCGCGGAGAGCAGGCCGGCGGAGGCCGGTGCATCGGCGGAGGCCGGTGCCTCGGCGGTGGGGGAGGCCGCGGTCGCCGGGGTGATACCGGCGGTTGCCCAGGTGCCGAGCAGGAGGAGTGCGGACAGGCCGGTACGTATCACGGTCGTACGTCTCACGGGGTGGCCCTTCTGTGTTCCAGCGACGGGGGGAACGTGCAAGCGTGAGAGCGCTCTCAGGCGTTGCCAGCCGGAGCGTAGCCGAGGGCGATTGTCAGGTCCATACCAATCGTCAAGTCCGGTCGATCCGGCCGGATCCAGCGGGAGCGTGGTCCGGACAAGGTGGGCCGTCGGGGGTTTTGTGCACGCTCCCGGTCGGCGACCGACCGATGGTACGTGGCGCATTCCGGCCACCTGGGCGCCCTCAACAGCCGCTCGGCGAGGCGCTGTTTAGGCTGGGGCCATGGCAATCACGACATCCGGCCAGGCGCCCCTCTACGATCCGACCAGCGAGCTGCTGGCGGATCCGTACGCGGTGTACGAGCGACTGCGCGAGACCGCGCCCGTCCAGCGGATCGTGGGGCCCGACGGGCGGCCCGCCTGGATCGTCACACGGTACGACGATGTGCGACAGGCACTCGCCGACCCCCGGCTGTCCCTCGACAAGAGCCATGCCCTGCCCGGTGGTTACCGGGGCTTCGGGCTGCCGCCCGCTCTCGACGCCAACCTGCTGAACATGGACCCGCCGGACCACACCCGTATCCGGCGCTTCGTCGTACGGGCGTTCACCGCCAAGCGGATCGAGACGCTGCGGGAGCCGATCCGGCGCACCGCCGACGAACTGCTGGACGCCATGCCCTCCGGCGGGCCGGCGGATCTGGTCGCCTCGTACGCCGCGCCCCTGCCCATCGTCGTCATCTGCGAACTGCTGGGCGTGCCCCCGCGGGACCGGCGTGACTTCCGTGAGTGGACCGACGCCCTGGTCACGCCCGATCCGACCCGGCCGGAGCTGATGAAGGAAGCCATCGGCAGCATGCTCGCCTTCTTCACCGAACTGCTCGCCACCAAGCGGGCCGAGCCCGGTGACGACCTGCTCTCGGCGCTGATCGCGGCGCGCGACGAGGGGGAGCGGGGCGAAGCGGCGCAGGAGCGCGAGGCGAGTGAGGCAGGCGGGGCAGAAGGGGCAGGCAGGGCAGGCGCGGCAGGTCAAGGATGCCCGGCGCACGCGGGCGCTCCGGGAGGCGCGGGGAGTGAGCGAGGCGCGAGCGCGGGCGACGACCGGCTCAGCGAGGACGAGTTGATGTCGCTGGCCTTCCTCATCCTCTTCGCCGGATACGAGAACACCGTCCAGCTCATCGGCAACGCCGTCCTCGCCCTGCTCCGGCATCCCGGCCAGCTGGCGGCGCTCCGCGCGGAGCCCGGCAGGGCCGGCGCGGCGGTCGGGGAGTTCCTGCGGTACGAGGGGCCGACCCTGCTGGCCATCCGCCGTTTCCCGGTCGAGGATCTGCCGATCGGCGGGGTGACCGTACCGGCCGGTGAGACCGTCATGCTGTCCCTCACCGCCGCCAACCGTGATCCGCGCCGCTTCTCCGACCCGGACCGGCTCGACCTGGACCGGGACACGGCAGGCCATGTCGCCCTCGGCCACGGCATCCACTACTGCCTGGGCGCCCCGCTCGCCCGGTTGGAGACCGAGGTCGCGCTCACCGCGCTGCTGGAGCGCTTTCCACGGCTCGCGCTCGACGTTCCGTACGAGGAGCTGCGGTGGCGGGCCTCGACGCGTGCCCGAGGACTGATGGCCCTGCCCGTTCGGTACTGAACGGGTGACTCATCGCCGTCGTCCCGCGTCCAACAATTCGTTCGATCGCCGCTGTTCGACCTTGATAGCGTCGGTGACGTGGCGAAACTCAATCAGATCATCGCAGTCGAGAAAGGCGTCAAGTCCAAGGCGCACCAGGACCTGACGGCGGCCCATCACGGCCTGCAGAAGCCGGCGTTGCTGGCCGGAATCTCCCGTACGTACCAGACGAAGGACGAGGAGGGCGAGCAGCTCCCGCCCGAATCGACCCGGGTGCAGGTCAAGGCCGAGGACGTACTGCGCGAGACCGCGAAGACCCTGACGAGGCTGTTCGATGTGACCGCCACCAAGGACTGGGCGAACTGCGCCGCGCGCGCCGATGTCACCGTCGACGGGCGGGTGCTGGTGAGTGACGTGCCGGTGGCGTATCTGCTCTTCCTGGAGAAGCAGTTGACCGACCTCAACACCTTTGTGCGCAAGCTGCCGGTGCTGGACGCGTCGGAGTCCTGGAGCCAGGACCCGTCGACGGACGCGTGGAAGACGGAGGCGGTACGGACACTCCGTACGAAGAAGGTCCCCCGTAACCATGTGAAGGCCGAGGCCACGGAGAAGCACCCGGCGCAGGTCGAGGTGTACTACGAAGACATACCCGTCGGTTACTGGACGACGGTGAAGTTCAGTGGCGCGCTGCCGGCCCGGCGGGTGAACGAGCTGCTCGACCGGGTCGAGAAGCTCCAGCAGGCCGTGAAGTTCGCCCGTGAGGAGGCCAACGGCGCCGAGGTCACCGACCAGCGGGTGGGTGACGCGGTGTTCGGCTACCTGTTCGGGTAGCCTCAATGGTTCCCCGACCGCCGTTTCGTGCGGCCGGGGTGCGCGAGGAGCGCAAGCTGAAACTGAGGCTTGTCGTGAACGGCGCGGTTCCAGTGGAGGTTCGAGTCCTCCCCGCGGCACACCAGGAAGCACCCGGGAGGTTCGGGTGTGTCGGAAGCATCCGGGAGATCCGGAGGCGTCCGGGAGGGTGGACGGGCCGCGGTAGCCCAACGGGCAGAGGCAGACCGCGATCAATCTCAGACTATTGCTCCAGACTCAGCATTCGCCGCCGATCGCCGGATCGAACGGGCCCAGGCCCCGTACGTCGAAATGCCGGTTCAAGTCCGGCCTGCGCAGCTCGATGCGCGGTGGTCCAAAGGCAGGACGCGGCGACATAACGACTGACCTGGGTCCTCAAGTGTGCCGGCGTGCGACATGGGTGGCATCAAAGGGCCCGGGGGCCGGCTACGCCCTCGGGTCCGCTCCTCCTCGTCCCCTGTGGTTCCTTGTCCTCGGTGGTGACCGACGTGTCCCCTGTGGTGGACGTGCCCCCTGCGGTGACCTGCGTGTTCCCTGTGGTGACCGACGTGTCCCCTGTGTCGGCCGAGGCTCCCGCGGCCTACTGGCGGTAGCCGCTCAGGAAGCGGCCGATACGGCTGATGGCCGCGTCGAGATCGTCCGCGTACGGCAGGGTCAAGATCCGGAAGTGGTCGGGGCGTGGCCAGTTGAAGCCCGTTCCCTGGACGACCTGGATCTTCTCCCGTAGCAGCAGGTCCAGTACGAACCGCTCGTCGTCGTGGATCTTGTGCACCTTGGGGTCGATCCGGGGGAAGGCGTACAGCGCGCCCTTCGGCTTCACACAGGACACGCCGGGGATCTCGTTGAGCTTCTCCCAGGCGCGGTCGCGCTGTTCGTACAGCCTGCCTCCGGGCGCGACGAGTTCCCGGATGGACTGACGGCCACCGAGCGCGGCCTGAATGGCGTACTGCGCCGGCGCGTTGGGGCACAGGCGCATCGAGGCGAGCATCGTCAAGCCCTCCAGATAGCTGCGCGCGTGCTGCCGGGGGCCGCTGACGACGAGCCAGCCGGAACGGAAACCGGCGATCCGGTACGTCTTCGAGAGTCCGCTGAACGTGAGAACGACCAGGTCGGGCGCGAGGGCCGCGGCGGTGTGGTGGACCGCGTCGTCGTAGACGATCTGGTCGTAGATCTCGTCGGCGAACACCATCAGCTGGTGGCGGCGGGCGAGATCGAGGATGCCTTCGACGATCTCGCGTGGATAGACCGCGCCGGTGGGGTTGTTGGGGTTGATGATCACGACGGCCTTCGTACGGTCGGTGATCTTCGACGCCATGTCGTCCAGGTCCGGATACCAGTCCGCGGACTCGTCGCACAGGTAGTGCACGGGACGGCCGCCGGCCAGTGTGGTGACGGCGGTCCAGAGCGGGAAGTCGGGCGCCGGGATCAGGACTTCGTCGCCGTTCTCCAGCAGTGCCTGTACGGCCATCGAGATCAGCTCGGAGACGCCGTTGCCGAGGTAGATGTCATCGACGGTGACGTCGGGCAGCCCCATGGTCTGGTAGCGCTGGGCGACGGCACGGCGCGCGGAGAGGATGCCGCGCGAGTCCGAGTACCCGTGTGCCTGCGGCAGCATCCGGATCATGTCCTGGAGGATCTCCTCCGGTGCCTCGAACCCGAAGAGCGCGGGGTTGCCGGTGTTGAGGCGCAGGACGCTGTGGCCCGCCTCCTCCAGTGCGTTGGCTTGCTCGATCACCGGGCCGCGGATCTCGTAGCAGACCTCGCTGAGCTTGCTCGACTGCCGGAATTCCATTCGGTGGCCTCCCAGACCTTGTTGCGATACTTGGTTTTACCAAGTGTGAGCTTGGAAAGTCCAACAACATGTCTAGACTGCGTCGCATGCCACGCCGCCGAAGCTACGACCAGTACTGCGCCGCCGCCCGTGCCCTGGACGCCGTGGGTGACCGCTGGACCCTGCTGATCGTCCGGGAACTGCTCGCGGGTCCCCGCCGCTACACCGACCTGCACGCCGATCTGCCCGGCGTGAGCACGGATGTGCTCGCGTCCCGGCTCAAGGACATGGAGCGCGACGAACTGGCCACGCGCCGGAGGCTTCCCCCGCCGGCCGCCGCGTACGTGTACGAACTCACGGAGCGGGGGCGGGGATTGCTGCCCGTCCTCACGGCCCTGGCGGAGTGGGGCGCCCCGGCGCTGGACGAGCGCCGGCCGGCCGATGCCGTACGGGCGCACTGGTTCGCCGTACCGCTGCTGCCGGTGCTGGACGGGCTGCTGACCGGTCCCGGGGGTGATGCCCAGGAGGGCGGTGTGGTGGAGGTCCGGCTGGACGAGGGTGCGTTCCATGTACGGCTCGGCGCCGACGGCCCGGTGTACGGAGACGGCCCGGCGGAGAGCCCGGACGCACGTCTCGTCCTCGATGCCGACACCTGCCGCGCGCTGAGCGGGGGTGCGCTGACGGTCGGGGAGGGCGTGCGGGAGGGGCGTATCGAGGTATCGGGCGAGGGGGTGTTCGCGAAGGTGCTGCGGGGGGAGTGAGCGGGCGCCGGCGCGGACCGGTCGCTCGCGCGCCCCCGGTGGGCCGATCGCGCCCCTCCCTCTGCCGCCACCCCTGGTGCCTGGCTGCCGTATGCGCCAGAAATCGCCCCGTTCATCACTAATGCCATACTTGAAGGCGTCAGTATCCACTGGCGGTCCCGCGAGGCCGCGGCCTCGCGGGTGGGCGGTCGAGGCCAGGCAGGGTGAGATGAGCGACGATGAGGCGACCGGACACCGCGCGGGACGAGCAGTCCGTCCGGTCGAACGGCCTCTCCGGCGAGTCGAACGACCCCTTTGACGAGGCGTCCACCGCCAAGGCCACCGTCGATTCCCGGGGCATGGTGACGGAGTGGAGCGAGGGGGCCCGCAGGCTCCTCGGCCACCTGCCCGACGAGATCGTGGGGCGCCCAGTCATGGAACTGCTCGCCTCACCCCCGGAAACCCCGGCCCCGAGCGCCCCGAGCGCCCCGAGGGACCCGAGCGCCCCGAGCGCCCCGAGGGACCCGAGCGCCCCGAGGGACCCGAGCGACCCGAGCTCGCTGAGGGACCCGAGCTCGCCGAGCCCCCCGCTCCCTGAGTCCGTCCGGTCCGTGGAGCGACTCGGCAGGTGGAACGGCACGGTAAAGCTGCTGCACCGGGACGGCAGCCACCGGGACGTACCGCTCCTGGCGCATCCCCGCAGGGCGGAGGACGGATCCACCGAATGGCTCGTCGTCTCCCCCCTGCCCCGGGCCTCGCGGTACCGGAAGGACGAGGAGCTGATCGAGCAGTCCTTCGTCCACTCCCCGTGCACGACGGCGATCTACGACACACACCTGCGGCTGCGGCGCGTCAGCCAGAACTTCGAGCGCCTGCTGGACCTCACGGAGGACGACGTACGAGGGCTGCGCGTCCCGGAGGTCGTGCCCGGTCCCCAGAGCGACCGGACGGAGCAGCGGCTGCGGATGGTGCTGGAGACCGGCGAGCCGCAGCACATCGAGTTCGCCATCCATCTGGTGGGCCACGAACGCGAGTTCGTCTGGTCGCTCTCCGCCGCTCCGCTGCGGGACCGCGACGGCAGGATACGGGGCGTGATCTCGGCGGCGCACAATGTGACGACGCAGTTCACCGCCCAGCAGCGGCTGCTTCTGGTCAACGAGGCCAGCAACCGCATCGGCAGCACCCTCGACATCGTGCGTACGGCCCAGGAACTGGCCGACGTGTCCGTCCCGACTCTCGCCGACTTCGTCACGGTCGATCTGCTCCCCTCCGTCAGCTCCGGCGGCGAGCCCCCCGCCGGCCCGCTGACCGGCCACGTCATGCTGCGGCGCGTCGCCTGCCGGTCGGTCCTGGAGGGGGCTCCCGAGTCCGTGATCGACATCGGGGACACCGCCTCCTACCCCGACTTCTCGCCCGCCGCCGAGTCCCTGATCACCGAGCGGGGGATCATGAACAACGTCTCGGACCCCAGCGTGGCCCGCTGGGCGACACAGGCCCCGGACCGGGCCTCGAAGATACGCGAATTCGGGTTCCACTCGACGATGGCCATTCCCCTGCGCGCTCGCGGCACCATCCTCGGCGTGGCCACCTTCTCCCGGCACCGGCGCCCCGAGGCGTTCGAGCGGGACGATCTGCTGCTGGCCGAGGAGATCACGGCCCGGGCGGCCGTCTGTGTCGACAACGCACGCCGTTTCACCCGCGAGCGCGATACGGCCCTGACCCTTCAGCGCAGCCTGCTGCCGAAGAGGCTGCCCGAGCACGCGGCCATCGAGTTCGCCTTCCGCTACCTCCCCGCCGATACGGGAGCCGGGGTGGGAGGCGACTGGTTCGACGTGATCCCGCTGTCCAGCTCACGGGTCGCCCTGGTCGTCGGCGACGTGGTCGGCCATGGAGTCCAGGCGTCGGCCACGATGGGCCGGCTCCGTACGGCGGTGCGCACCCTGGCCGACGTCGACCTGCCCCCCGACGAACTGCTCACCCACCTCGACGACCTCGTCAACCACCTGGCCGCCGAGGCGGCGAGCGGGCAGAGTGCCGGCACGCCGGCCGAGACCACCGGGGACGTCGGCGCCACCTGCCTCTACGCGGTCTACGACCCGGTCTCCCGCCGCTGTTCCCTCGCCCGCGCCGGACACCCCCAGCCCGTACTGGTCGGCCCGGACGGGGCCGTCGAATTCTTCGACCTGCCCGCCGGCCCGCCGCTCGGCCTCGGCAATCTGCCCTTCGAGGCCGTCGAGGTGGAACTGCCGGAGGGCAGCCTGCTCGCCCTCTACACCAACGGACTCATCGAGTCCCGCGAGCGCGGCATCGACGACACGCTGACCGCGCTCCGTACGGCCCTCGCCCAGCCCGCCGCGCCCCTCGAAGACACCTGCGACACCGTGCTCAAGACGCTGCTTCCCGCCCACCCCGCCGACGACGTCGCCCTGCTCCTCGCCCGTACCCGAGCGCTCGACACGAGCCAGGTGGTCACCTGGGACCTGCCCTGCGATCCCGCCGTCGTGGGCCAGGCCCGCAAGGACGCCTCCGCCCAGCTGACCGCGTGGGGGCTGGAGGACGCCGTGTTCACCACGGAACTGGTGGTCAGCGAACTGGTCACCAACGCCATCCGGTACGCCCAGGCGCCCATCCAGCTGCGCCTCATCCATGACCGCAGCCTGATCTGCGAAGTCTCCGACGGCAGCAACACCGCTCCGCATCTGCGCCGGGCCCGCGTATTCGACGAAGGCGGGCGCGGCCTGCTGCTGGTTGCTCAGCTCACCCAGAGCTGGGGCACCCGCCAGGGCACGGGCGGCAAGACCATCTGGGCGGAGCAGACCCTTCCGGTGACGGGTCTGTGAGGCCTGGCCGGAGTCTGTCTCCTTTGCGGCTGGGCTGCTGGGCTGCTGGGCGGCCGGGCGGCCGGGGCGGTTGAGCTGCTGGGCGGCTGGACCATGATGGACGGGTGCGACTCGAAGCGATCACCTGGGAGCGGCTGACCGACGCCCTCGCCGAACGGGTGCGGGAGACCCGCGCGGCGGACGGCGGGTCCTGGACGCGCGTCGCCTTCGACGGGGCGGGTGCCGCCCGGCCGGGGGAGCGGGCCGCCGCGCTCGCCGAGGCGTTGCGGGTACGCGGCCGGTCGGCGCTGGTCGTCGGCACCGAGGGGTTCCTGCGGCCGGCCTCGCTGCGGTACGAGTACGGGCGCGAGGACCCCGAGGCGTACTACAGCGGCTGGTTCGACACGGGGGCGCTGTGGCGGGAGGTCTTCGGGCCGCTGGAGCCCGGCGGTACGGGGAGGGTGCTGCCCGATCTCTGGGATCCCGCCACCGACCGGGCGACGCGCAGCCCGCGCGCCCAACTCCCGCCCGGCGGCGTGCTGGTGCTGCACGGGCCGCTGCTGCTCGGGCACTGGTTCCCGTTCGACCTCACGGTGCATCTGCGGCTGTCGCCGGGCGCGCTCCGGCGCCGTACCGACGAGAGCGAACGCTGGACGCTCCCCGCCTTCGAGCGGTACGAGGACGAGGTGGGCCCGTCCGAGGCCGCCGACGTGGTCGTACGGGCCGACGACCCGCGCCATCCGGCCTGGAGCGGGCTCGGCTGACGGGCTTTGCCGACGGACACGGCCGGCATGCGCCATGACGTGCGGCGCACGCGCCAAGGGCCGTGCGGGCCCGACGTGCGGCGAACGCCAGGGGGGCCGCGCTCGCGCTACCGGTCCGCGCCTCGTGCACCCCGACCTTCGCCCTCCACTCCGACCCTCTGCCCTCTATCCCGGCTCCGGCCGCCCGCCCGGTATCGTCACCGCCCGCGCTCCCGCCCGGCAGCCCTCCTTCGCGGCCTCCACCGGGTCCGCCCCCGCCAGCCGTGCCGCGAGGAACGCGCCGGTGAAGGCGTCGCCCGCCCCCGTCGAGTCCACGGCCCGCGCCGGGAACGCCGGTACACGGGCCGTCACGGCGCCCGCCTCCGCCACCAGAGCCCCCTCGCCCCCGACGGTCACCACCGCCACCGGCACCCGCCGGCTCAGCTCGGCGGCGGCGCTCGCCAGGTCCGCCAGACCGGTGAGGAAGCGTGCCTCGTCCGCGTTGGGAAGCAGCGTCTCCGCGCTCGCGACCGCCGCCAGGAACCGGTCCACGCCCACTTCCTTGAGGAATCCCGCGGAGGCGGGATCCACACTCACCGGAACCCCGCGCTCCCGCGCCGCCCTCATCGCGGCCACGGCCAGTCCACGGCTCGCGTCGGTGACGAAGAGGTAGCCGGAGAGATGCATCCGGCCGACCCCGTCCAGCAGGGAGGGAGACCAGTCGGCGGCCGACAGGCAGAGACTGGCGCTGCTGTTGGTGAGGAAGGTGCGCTCGGCGGAGGAGTCGACCAGGCATATCACCGTGCCGGTCGGCACTTCCTCGTCGACGACGAGATGAGCGTGTACCCCTGCCCGCCGCAGCCGTTCCCCGTGCCAGTCATGGGCGTCCGTTCCGACCCGGGCCAGCAGCCGTACGTCCGCACAGCCGGTGTGGGCCGCCCAGCAGGCCGCGTTGGCCCCGGCGCCGCCCGGCAGCGTACGGATCTCGGCGGCCGTGTCCGTACCGTGTGCCAGCGGTGTGCGGTACCGCGCCACCACATCGGTGACCACGTCCCCGACCACCAGCAGCGCCCCTCGGCCCACGGCGGCTCCTGCGCTCACAGATCCTCCGTCACCGGTGCCGCCTCGATCCGCGCCGCCGCGATCGCGATGCGTGCCGCGAGCCGCACATTGCCGCGTACCGCCGCGACGTTGGCCTCCAGCGACGCACCGCCGGTCCGGCGCATCAGCTGGTCCAGCAGGAACGGAGTCACGGCCTGGCCGCGGATCCCGCGCTCCCGGCACTCGACGAGCGCCTCCGCGAGGACCCGGTCGTGCAGCACCGGATCCAATTGCTCCGCTTCCGGTACGGGTTGGGCGACGACGAGCGCCGCCTCCGGGCCGCCGAGCGCGTCCTGCGCGCCCATCACGGCCGCCACCTCCTCGGGCGTACGGACCGTCCAGTCGACCCGCTCGCCGGACGAGGACAGATAGAAGCCGGGAAAATGTTCCGTCCCGTAGCCGAGGATGCCCACGCCCAGCGTCTCCAGCCGCTGGAGCGTCGCCGGTACGTCGAGGATGGACTTGACGCCCGCGCAGACGACCGTGATCCGGGTCCTGGCCAGCAGCCGCAGGTCGGCCGACTCGTCCTGGATCTCGGTCCAGCCGCGGTGGACGCCGCCCAGGCCGCCCGTCGCGAACACCCGGATCCCGGCCCGCGCGGCCAGGAACGCCGTGGCGGACACGGTCGTCGCCCCGCTCGCGCCCGCCGCGAGCGCGGGCGCCAGGTCACGCTGGCCCAGTTTGGTTAACGACTTGTCCTGGGCCACCCGCTCCAACTGGTCCTTGACCAGCCCCACATGGGGCCGGCCGTCCAGCACGGCCACCGTGGCGGGCACGGCGCCGGCGGACCGTACGAGCGCCTCCAGCTCGTCCGCGACCGCCAGATTGCGCGGGCGCGGCAGTCCGTGCGCGATGATCGTCGATTCCAGGGCGACCACGGGGCGGCGCGCGGCCAGCGCTTCTCGTACCTCGGGGGACAGATGCAGTGTGGTGTCTGACATGTCCCCATCCCTGGCGCGCCCGGGGCCCGCGCAAACGTCAGCCGGGCAGCGGGAGCCGGCCCACGGCCCGTGCTGTCCGCAGCCACCGCTCAGAACAGCGGCTCCGGGAGCACCCCTTCCAGGGCCAGCAGGCGGCGCTTCGTCTCCAGCCCGCCCCCGAAGCCACCGAGCCCGCCGTCGCTCTCCACCACCCGGTGGCACGGCACGACCACCGGCAGCGGATTGGCACCCATTGCCGCGCCGACCGCCTGCGCCGCCCCCGGACTACCCACCCGCTCGGCGAGATCGCCGTAACCGGCCACCGTGCCGTACGGGACCCCACCCGCCAGCTCGCGCAGTACCTGGCGGTTGAAGCCCGCGCAGAGCGACCAGTCCAGCGGCAGCCCGAACTCCCGCAGCTCGCCCGCGAAATACGCCGTCAGCGCCCGTATCGGCTCGGCCAGCCGGCCCGCCGCGGACTCGACGAGCCCGGCGCCGAGCCGGTCCCCGAGCTGCCCGAGCGCCTTCTCCCGCACCGGACCGTCGGCGTGGAAGACGACGTTCACCAGCCCATGGCCGGTCGCGGCGAGCAGCAGCGGCCCGATGTCGCTGCTCACCACGGTCCATTCCACCCGCGACTGCCCGAAGTCGTTCATAGGGACCACGGTACGGGCCGCCACTGACAACGGACCGGAAACGGACCGCCGCGGGGGCCGTCGCAGGGGTCGGCGGCAGGCGGGCGGTCGGCCGGCGGAGAGCCGGACGCGGGGCTCAGCCCACCGCGTCCCGCACCACGTCCGGGTTGTTGGTGATGATCCCGTCCACGCCGAGATCATCGGCGCGCACCGCGTCCGCCGCTTCGTTGACCGTCCAGGTGCTGACCGTGAGCGGCTTGTTGTGCGGCCCCTTCAGCGCGTGCACCGCCGCCACGTAGTCGCCGGTGAGCGAGGTGTACGCGGGGTTGATCTGGTCCGTGAACTCCGCGTACGAGGGCAGGTCGGCCACCGCGGGCGTACCGAGGAAGCCCGTGGTGACGTCGGGGCGCTGCTCGTGCACCGTACGGATGCTGTCGGCGCCGAAGCTCTGCAGGACCAGCTTCTGCCGGACGTGCGCGCGGTCCAGCCAGCCCTCCTGGCGCAGTACCCGCAGGATCTCCTTCTCGATGCCCGGGTACAGCTCGGGTGCCTTGATCTCCAGCAGCAGCTTCTGCCGGTTGGCCTCGACGGTGTGCAGATACTGCTTGAGCGTCGGTACGCGGGCGCCCGCCCACCGCTCGCCGAACCAACTGCCCGCGTCCAGCCGGGCGATCTCCGCCGCGGTGAAGTCCTTGACCTTCCAGGGCGCCCGGTCCGGGAAGACCTGCTCCACGTCCGTGGTCCGCCCGAGACTGTCGTCGTGGATCACGACCAACTGGCCGTCCTTGGTGCGCTGGACGTCGTTCTCGACCCAGTCGATGCCCAGATCGGCGGCTGCGTCGACGGCCGCCAGGGTGTTCTCCGGTGCGTACGCCGAGGCGCCCCGGTGCGCGATGACGAGCGGGCTCCCCGTTCCGCCGGGCGTCCCGGTGGCGGATCCCGAGGCCGTGGCGGTCACGGAGGCCGAAGGCGAAGCCGCGGTGGCGGTGCCCGGCAGCGCCACCGCCGTGACTGCCAGCAGTGCGGCGGCCGTTGTCACTGAGGTGCGTGCGTACACGTGGACTCCTCGCGTCGTAAGTTGACGGTCGGCCCGAGAGTGGCAGCCTCCGACCAACAACGGACAGGCGAAGGTTGGCCACAACATGAAGCCGCGGTATGAAGCAACAAGAGGCAACAATATGAAGGCATACCGTGAAGCGGTGATGGGGAAGCCGTGCCGGAGCGCGCATTTATGGCTTTCCAGGTCGATAAATCGCCACCCTCTTGTTTGCTTCGAGGGCCGGCCGTCCTACCCTCGCCCCGAACCGGCACTTCCGTACACGCAACACAAGGGGTGAGGGCATATCGCCGTGCAGGGCACAATCGACGGCTTCAGCTACGGTCTGGTCACACCCGTGGCGGCCTTTCTCATGGCCTGCCTCGGCGGGGCGCTCGGCCTGCGCTGCACCGCGAGATCCCTGCGCGCCCGGGGCTCCTGGAAGCCCGGCGGGCTGTTGCTCGGCGCGGCCTCGATCGGCTCCGGCATCTGGACCATGCACTTCATCGCGATGATGGGGTTCTCCGTCAACGAGGTGCCGGTCGGCTACGACAGGCTGACGACGTTCGCCAGCCTTGTGGTGGCGATCGTCATGGTCGGTGTCGGGATCTTCATCGTGGGGTACCGCCGTACGACCCCGGTGGTGGCCCTGGTCAACGGGGGCACCATCACCGGCCTCGGCATCGCCACCATGCACTACCTGGGTATGGCCGGCATGCGGCTGAACGGGCGGGTGGACTACGAGACCGGGACCGTCATCCTCTCCGTCGTGATCGGCGTCGTCGCGGCGACCACCGCGCTGTGGGCGGTGGTCTCGCACCGCGGTCTGCTGGCCAGTGTGGGCGCCAGCCTGGTGATGGGCGTCGCCGCGACCGGTATGCACTACACCGGGATGGCCGCGGTCCATGTCCATCTGGAGGACTCCACCGGCGCCACGGGCGGCGCTCCGGCCACCGAACTGCTCGTCCCGATGCTGATCGGTCCGGCGGTCTTCCTGTTCCTGGCGGGCGCGGCCGTACTCTTCGATCCGCTGCTGGTGGCGGACGGCCGTGCCCGCCAGGACCGGGGACGGCCCGTAGGGCCGAGGGCCGCGCAGTGCGGCCGCGCCGGGGTGCCCGCCCAGCGGATGCGGCCGCGTGCCCCGCACCGGAGGCCGGCCGACCGGGAGCCGCCCTACCAGCAGACGGCGGACCGTACGGCCGCCAGATCCCCGCGCCGGAGTTCCACCGATCTCCACGACTGGTGACCCGTGGCCGGGTGATCCGACACCGCTCACGGCCCGGTTGTCAGTGCGGGGTCGTACGGTGGATCCATGCGGCCCGTTTCCAAGATCGAACGTACGGTGGCGCCTTTCGAGGTCGTCAGCTCCTACCAGCCCAGCGGCGACCAGCCGACGGCCATCGCCGACCTTGAGCGGCGTGTCCGCGCGGGTGAGGAGGACGTCGTCCTGCTGGGGGCCACCGGCACGGGAAAGTCGGCGACGACCGCCTGGATGATCGAGAAGCTTCAGCGCCCCACCCTGGTCATGGCGCCGAACAAGACGCTCGCCGCCCAGCTGGCGAACGAATTCCGCGAGCTGCTTCCCAACAACGCCGTCGAGTACTTCGTCTCGTACTACGACTACTACCAGCCCGAGGCGTATGTCCCTCAGTCGGACACCTACATCGAGAAGGACTCCTCGGTCAACGACGAGGTCGAGCGGCTGCGGCACTCCGCGACGAACTCCCTCCTCACCCGCCGTGACGTGGTCGTGGTCGCCTCGGTGTCCTGCATCTACGGCCTCGGCACGCCGCAGGAGTACGTGGACCGGATGGTGCCGCTGAAGGTCGGCGCCGAGATGGACCGGGACCAGCTGCTGCGCCGGTTCGTCGACATCCAGTACACGCGCAACGACGTGGCGTTCGCGCGGGGCACCTTCCGGGTCCGGGGCGACACCATCGAGATCTTCCCGGTGTACGAGGAGCTGGCCGTCCGCATCGAGATGTTCGGCGACGAGATCGAGGCCCTCTCCACGCTGCACCCGCTCACCGGCGAGGTCATCAGCGACGACCAGGAGCTCTACATCTTCCCCGCCAGCCACTACGTGGCGGGCCCCGAGCGCATGGAGAAGGCGGTCAACGGCATCGAGCGGGAGCTGGAGTCCCGCCTGGCCGAGCTCGACAAGCAGGGCAAGCTGCTGGAGTCCCAGCGGCTGCGCATGCGCACGACGTACGACATCGAGATGATGCGCCAGATCGGCTCCTGCTCCGGTATCGAGAACTACTCGATGCACTTCGACGACCGTGACCCCGGCTCCGCGCCCAACACCCTCCTGGATTACTTCCCCGAAGACTTTCTGCTGGTCATCGACGAGTCGCATGTCACGGTGCCGCAGATCGGCGCGATGTACGAGGGCGACGCGTCCCGCAAGCGGACGCTGGTCGACCACGGCTTCCGGCTGCCGTCCGCGCTCGACAACCGCCCGCTGAAGTGGGAGGAGTTCCAGGGACGCATCGGCCAGACCGTCTACCTCTCCGCCACCCCGGGCACCTACGAACTCTCCCGCTCCGACGGCTTCGTGGAGCAGATCATCCGCCCCACCGGCCTCATCGACCCGGAGGTCGTCGTCAAGCCCACGGAGGGCCAGATCGACGACCTGGTGCACGAGATCCGCGAGCGCACCGAGAAGGACGAGCGCGTCCTGGTCACCACGCTCACCAAGAAGATGGCCGAGGACCTCACCGACTACTTCCTGGAGCTGGGCATCCAGGTGCGGTACCTGCACAGCGACGTGGACACCCTGCGCCGTGTCGAGCTGCTGCGCGAACTGCGCGCCGGGGAGTACGACGTCCTCGTCGGCATCAACCTGCTCCGTGAGGGCCTGGACCTCCCGGAGGTCTCGCTGGTGGCGATCCTCGACGCGGACAAGCAGGGCTTCCTGCGTTCCGGGACATCGCTGATCCAGACCATCGGCCGGGCCGCGCGCAACGTGTCGGGCCAGGTCCATATGTACGCGGACACGGTCACTCCGGCGATGGAGAGGGCCATCGACGAGACGAACCGCCGCCGGGAGAAGCAGATCGCGTACAACACCGAGCGCGGAATCGATCCGCAGCCGCTCCGTAAGAAGATCAACGACATCGTCGCGACCATCGCGCGCGAGGAGGTCGACACCGAAGCCCTGCTCGGTACGGGCTACCGGCAGACCAAGGACGGCAAGCCGGCCAAGGCCCCGGTGCCCGCACTCGGCGGGAAGGCCCCGAAGGCCGGCAAGGCGGGCGCGAAGGGCGCGGTGCTCACCGACCGCCCCGCCGCCGAACTGGCCGGAATCATCGAGGAGATGACCGACCGGATGCGGGCCGCCGCCGCCGAGCTCCAGTTCGAGGTGGCCGCGCGGCTGCGTGACGAAGTGAGCGAACTGAAGAAGGAATTGCGGCAGATGAGGGAGGCGGGACTCGCCTGACACACCGGGGCACCTGGTGTGTTGCAAGACCGACACAGAATCGGGCGTACCCTCCTGCGCCGTCGGCGCGACTGCGTAGGGTGCTGCGCAACCGCATTTGCGCAACCGCGTACGGACGGTTGCGGGGGAACCATTCGAGAGGGGACAGCGCGTGGCGGACGTATCCAAGGGCAGTACGCCCGGGGGCCCTGGGGTCAATCTGACCAAGGGACAGGCCATCAGCCTGGAGAAGAAGGACGGCGGCACTCTGACCGCCGTGCGCATGGGGCTCGGCTGGCAGGCCGCGCCGCGTCGCGGCCTGTTCGGCTCGCGCACCCGTGAGATCGACCTGGACGCCTCGGCGGTGCTGTTCGCCGACAAGCAGCCGGTCGACGTGGTCTTCTTCCGCCACCTCGTCAGCGACGACGGCTCGGTGCGGCACACCGGCGACAACCTGGTGGGTGGCGTGGGGCAGGGCGGCGACGACGAGGCGATCCTCGTCGATCTCCAGCGGGTCCCGGTCCATATCGACCAGATCGTCTTCACGGTGAACTCCTTCACCGGCCAGACGTTCCAGGAGGTGCAGAACGCCTTCTGCCGCATCGTGGACGAGACCAACAGCCAGGAACTGGCGCGCTACACGCTCGACGGCGGTGGCCAGTACACGGCGCAGATCATGGCGAAGGTGCACCGGGCGGGCGCGGGCTGGCAGATGACGGCCCTGGGCAACCCGGCCAACGGCCGTACGTTCCAGGACCTGATGCCGTCGATCCTGCCGCAGCTGTAGAGACGGCGTTTCGTTCCCGCGGACGTTCCGCGGGAACGCTCCGGCTCCCGGAGCCCGGACACGGCCGCACCAGGCCTTGGCCGCGCCCCGGCCCGGCCCAAGGCCGGTCGGGGCCGCCGGGAGCCGGAGCAGCGCGTCGTCGCCCGTCCGCGTCGTCCACCCCCTGACGTCACCGAACCCCGCGCCTCAGTGCCAGGGCTCCACCGGCATCTGAACACCGGCATCTGAACACCGACACGCTTGACCGAAGAGACGAGGGGACAGAGGCGATGACGGCCGAGCTGGTCCGGGGGCAGAATCACCCCTTGCCCCAGACCCGACTGGAGATCCGGGTGACGGCCGGGGCGCCGGTCATGGCCTGTGCCACGCTCGGTGACGCGCAGGGCGCCGTACGCGGCACCGAGTGGATCGCGCACCCCGGTTCTCCCGCCCTCCCGGGCATCGAGGTGTCCCGCCAGGCCGCGGTCCGTCTGCGCTTCCATGTCGATCTGGACGCCCTGCCCGAGCAGGTGCACCTGGTGCACGTGCTGCTCGCCCTCCCGGAGGGGAGCGGCGGACCCGACCGCTTCGGCACCACCGCGGCCCCCTTCGCCGCCGTCACCTCCACCGACGGCACAGAGATCGCCGGCTTCACCCTCACCGGTCTGGACGCCGAGTCGGCCGTCATCGCGCTGGAGCTGTACCGCAGGCAGGGCGGCTGGAAGGTCCGGGCCGTCGGCCAGGGCTACGCGGGCGGCCTCGCCGAGCTGTTCGGCGACCAGGGCCTGCCGCAGGCCCGCGCGCTCGCCGCCGGCATCCAGGACGCGGTGACCCGTCCCCTGGCCGGCCCGGCGCAGGTGCCCCCGCCGGGCGGGCCGGACAGCGCGCGGGGCAGGCCCGACGGCCTCCCGTCGTCCGCCGCCACCGCCTCCGCACCGTCCGCCGCCGCCGACCCCGTCCCGCAGTCACGGTCCCCCGAACCGGAACCCGCCGACGCGGTATCCGTACCGCGGTCGGCCGACGGATCCCGAGGAGCGGTCAACTACACGCACCCGGGCCGGCAGACGTCCGCACCCCCGACACCGCCCCCGGCCACGCCGCCCGCCAGGCCGGGTGAGCCGGCCCGTCCGGTCGCCGGCGACGCCACGGGCTGGTCCATGGACGAGCGCCTCTACAACCAGGTCTGGGGCATGTTCGAGGACCTGGCCCGCAGCGTCGCCGCGTACCGCAGCGCGAAGGACTTCGCCGAGTCCCGGATGGACCAGGAGCTGGACCGCGTCCTCTCCGATCCCCGTAACCGCGTCGGCGGAGCGGGCGACGCCGCGCGTGAGGCGGCCCGCGCCAAACACGACCAACTGGTCGGCCAGGCCCGTGAGGTCCTCGACCGTGACCTCGCGCAGCTCATGGCCGAGTCCGAGGTCGTCGAGCCCGCTCTGCCGCCCGCCTACGCCCGCTGGGACCACCCCGTCTGGCACGCCTACCGCGTCCCCGGGGAGGTCCCGATGGCGCTGCGCCTCGGTGACGTCCATCTCCCCGAAGGCCCGGATCTGCGGATCCCGATGCTGGTACGGCTGCCGCTGGAGCGCGGACTGTGGGTCGACAGCGGCCGGTCCGGCTCCGATGACGCCCTGATGATGGACGACGATCAGCTGCGCGCCCTGGCCATGGACGCCGCCGTCGCCCACGCCGGGCGCCTCCTCGCGGTCTATCCGCCCGGGGAGTTCACCGTCCAGGTGATCGACCCGGCCGGTTCCGCGGCCACCGCACTGGCCCCGCTGACCGCGTCCGGAATGCTCGACGAACCGCCCGCGGCCGGCGCGGGGGGAGTGGCGGCCGTCCTCGCGAAGCTCACCCAGCGGGTGGATCTGGTGCAGATGGCGGTGCGCGGCGGCGCCGCCGAATCGCTTCCGCCGGATCTGGACATCGCCGAACAGCTGCTGATCGTCAACGACTTCCCGCACGGCTTCGACGACCGCGCGGTGACACAGCTGCGCTACCTCGCCGACGAGGGACCGGCGGTCGGCGTGCACCTGCTGATGGTCGCCGACCGCGAGGACGCGCGCGCGTACGGACCGGTGCTGGACCCTCTCTGGCGGTCCCTGCTGCGTATCACTCCGGTCCCGGACGACCATCTGGCCGACCCCTGGGTCGGCCATCTCTGGACGTACGAGCCCCCGATGGTGCCGCGGGGCAGCCGGGTGCTGCGCCAGGTCCTGGAGCAGGCGGCGTCCGCTCGCCGCTCCTGGCGGCGCTGACATGCATACTCGGCAGCGCTTTACCTCTCTCTTTACCTTTCTTTGGTGTTTCCTGTACTGTTCCTTTTAGCGGAGGGGAGTATTCCCACATCGCGACGTGCCCGTCAATACGGACCGCCATCGGTCCCGGGGCGTCGACCCGTGAGCGGCAGAGCCGCCCGGGTGGAAGAGACCTCCGGCAGCGACGACGCTGATCAGTAGCCGTACGAAGCCGGAGGAACAGTGGACGTCTCCTTGAACCTGTGGGTGCTGACCATTCTTGGTCTCAGCGCCCTCATCGCCGTCGACTTCTTCATCGGGCGCAAGCCCCATGACGTGTCGACGAAGGAAGCCGGCATCTGGACGGTCGTCTGGATCGCCCTCGCCGCGCTGTTCGGCCTCGGCCTGATGCTGTTCGGGTCGGGCCAGGCGTCCGGCGAGTTCTTCGCCGGCTTCGTCACCGAGAAGTCGCTCAGTGTCGACAATCTCTTCGTCTTCATCCTGATCATGGCGAAGTTCTCGGTGCCCTCACACCTTCAGCAGCGCGTGCTGCTCATCGGTGTGCTGATAGCGCTGGTGCTCCGCGCGGCCTTCATCGCGGCCGGCGCCGCGATCATCTCCAGCTTCTCGTGGGTCTTCTTCATCTTCGGCGCGTTCCTGATCTACACCGCCTGGAAGCTCATCCAGGAGGCGCGCTCGGACGACGACGAGGAATGGGAGAAGGACCGTCTGCTCAAGTCCGTCGAGCAGCGCTTCGGTGTCGCCGACAAGTACCACGGCACCAAGCTCTTCATCCGTGAGAACGGCAAGCGGATCCTGACCCCGCTCATGGTGGTCATGATCGCCATCGGCACCACCGATGTGCTGTTCGCACTGGACTCCATCCCCGCGATCTTCGGCCTGACCCAGGACCCGTACATCGTCTTCACCGCCAACGCCTTCGCCCTGATGGGGCTGCGGCAGCTCTACTTCCTCATCGGCGGACTGCTGAAGAAGCTGGTGCACCTCAGCTACGGCCTGTCGGTCATCCTGGGCTTCATCGGTGTGAAGCTCGTGCTCCACGCGCTGCACGAGACCGGGGTGCCCGTGCCCGAGATCTCGATTCCGGTCTCGCTCGCGGTCATCTGCGGCGTCCTGATCGTCACCACGATCACCAGCCTGGTCGCGTCCAAGAAGCAGGCGGAGCGCGAGGCGGCCGAGAAGGACGAGAAGAGCAGCATCGAAGTCTGATCGGAGCGGTACCCGCGTGCGGGGCGAGTGGCAGCGTGCCACCCGCCCCGCACGTGTGTGTCCGGACCCGTTCGCGCCTCAGGTGTCCGCTCCGGCCGCGTACGAGGCAGGTGCGAGGCAACGGGGAAGTCTGCGGGTCACCAGCCTCGGGCGCGCCACTCCGCGAGGTGCGGGCGCTCGGCGCCGATGGTGGAGTCGTTGCCATGGCCCGGATAGATCCAGGCCTCGTCCGGCAGGGCCCCGAAGATCTTGGTTTCGAGTCCGTCCATCAGGCTGGCGAAGTCCGCCGGACCCGCTGTCTTCCCGGGGCCGCCGGGGAAGAGGCAGTCGCCGGTGAAGACATGCGCGTGGTCGTGCGGGTCCTCGTAGACCAGGGCGATCGAGCCCGGGGTGTGGCCCACCAGGTGCAGGGCGGTGAGCTCGATCTCTCCGACCCGGACGATGTCCCCGTCCTCGACCAGGACATCGGTCGCGACGGGGATGCCCTCGGCGTCGTACCGGCCCGCGTACGTACGGGCGCCGGTGGCCGCCACGACCTCGGCCAGGGCCTGCCAGTGGTCGCCGTGGCGGTGGGTGGTGACGACGGACGCGAGGCCGTCGTCACCGACCAGGGTCAGGAGGGTCGAGGCGTCGTTCGCCGCGTCGATCAGCAGCTGCTCGCCGGTGGCCCGGCAGCGCAACAAGTAGGCGTTGTTCTCCATCGGCCCGACGGCGACCTTGGAGATCATCAGGGCAGGTAGCTCGTGCACATCCGCCGGTCCGTCGACCTTCACCGCTCCGCTGTACGTCATGCGGTTCAGCCTATAGCGGGGGCAGTACGGGCAAGGCGTACGCCTAGAGCGCGGGCAGTACGGGCAGAGGTCCGCCGCCGGAGCACTCCAGGGCGGTCCCCTCGCGGCGGCCCGCGAGCCAGCCCATCAGGTCCGCCGCCGGGCCCGTGACCGAGAGCCGCGTGCCCTCCTCAGTGCCCTCCGCGCGCCCGGTGTGCCATACACGTCCGTCCGGTGTGCCGAGGGTCAGCGACGGGATGTCGGGGTTGCCGGAGAAGCGCTCCGCGAGGAAGGCGATCTCGCGGAGTGTGAACTCCTCGGACAGATCCTCGAGGTCGCGGTCGAGCCCCAGATCGACATGGTGCAGCTCGACCTCGATCAGCCGCCGGAACGGAAGCCGCGCCGCCACATCCGTGACGCCGTTGCGCATCGTGACGACACGGTTCCAGTCGGCGGGCACGGCCGCGGAATGCTGGAAGCGGTCGGCGGTGTTACGTACATCGGCGAGGTGGACATCGAGGCCGCGGGGAGCGTCCCGCTCGATGTCGGCGTCGCGGGTCGCGGCGTCCGGATACATCGGCCGGCCTTCGAGGACATTGACCAGAGCGTCCGCGTTCCGGGCGATATGGGCCAGCACGTGGCCCCTGCTCCAGCCCGGAAGCCGTGACGGCGCGGCGACGGCCGCGTTGTCCAGCAGGGCGGCCGCGCCGAGAAGCCGATCCGTCGCCTCACGTACAGATGCCAGGTCGTGCACATGGTCGATCATGACGCCGACGATAGCCCCGCCACTCGTTCGGGTGAAGGCGGCAGAGGGCCGCCGTAAATCGAATGTGCGTGCTATAGGGTCGGGAGAGGCATCCTGGCATGTAGGCAAAGTTGGCCCGGCAAGACCGGGCCGGGCAATCCACCGCTTGGCAATCCATCGCTCTGGCGACCCCCCTGGTCTGGTGAAGGGGGCTCCGCCCCTGCTTCTCTTTCAGAAAGGTGCGGACCGGCGTGGCCGACCGTCTCATCGTCCGTGGCGCGCGCGAGCACAATCTCAAGAACGTCTCGCTCGACCTCCCCCGTGACTCCCTCATCGTCTTCACCGGGCTTTCCGGGTCGGGCAAGTCCTCTCTCGCGTTCGACACGATCTTCGCCGAGGGCCAGCGCCGGTACGTGGAGTCGCTCTCCTCGTACGCCCGGCAGTTCCTCGGCCAGATGGACAAGCCGGACGTCGACTTCATCGAAGGTCTCTCCCCGGCTGTCTCCATCGACCAGAAGTCGACCTCGCGCAACCCGCGCTCGACGGTCGGCACGATCACCGAGGTGTACGACTACCTCCGGCTGCTCTTCGCCCGGATCGGCAAGCCCCACTGCCCCGAGTGCGGCCGGCCGATCTCCCGGCAGTCGCCGCAGGCCATCGTCGACAAGGTGCTGGATCTGCCCGAGGGCAGCCGCTTCCAGGTCCTCTCGCCGCTGGTCCGCGAGCGCAAGGGCGAGTTCGTCGACCTCTTCTCCGATCTTCAGACCAAGGGCTACAGCAGGGCCAGGGTCGACGGGCAGACCATCCAGCTCAGCGAGCCGCCCACGCTCAAGAAGCAGGAGAAGCACACCATCGAGGTGGTCGTCGACCGCCTCACGGTGAAGGACAGCGCCAAGCGCCGGCTGACCGACTCGGTCGAGACCGCTCTGGGGCTCTCCGGCGGCATGGTCGTGCTCGACTTCGTCGATCTCCCCGAGGACGACCCCGAGCGCGAGCGGATGTACTCGGAGCATCTGTACTGCCCGTACGACGACCTCTCCTTCGAGGAGCTGGAGCCCCGCTCCTTCTCCTTCAACTCGCCCTTCGGTGCCTGCCCCGACTGCACGGGTATCGGTACGCGCATGGAGGTCGACCCGGAGCTGATCGTTCCGGACGAGGAGAAGTCCCTGGACGAAGGCGCGATCCACCCCTGGTCCCACGGCCACACCAAGGAGTACTTCGGACGGCTGATCGGCGGCCTCGCCCAGGCCCTCGGGTTCCGTACGGACATCCCCTGGGCCGGGCTGCCGCAGCGCGCCAGGAAGGCCCTGCTCCACGGCCACAAGACCCAGGTCGAGGTCCGCTACCGGAACAGGTACGGGCGGGAGCGCGCCTACACCACCCCCGCCTTCGAGGGGGCCGTCTCCTTCGTCAAGCGGCGTCACACGGAGGCCGAGAGCGACGCCAGCCGGGAGCGCTTCGAGGGCTATATGCGTGAGGTGCCCTGCCCGACCTGTGAGGGCACCCGCCTCAAGCCGATCGTCCTCGCGGTCACGGTCATGGAGAGGTCCATCGCCGAGGTCTCCGCTATGTCGATCAGCGACTGCGCCGACTTCCTCGCCGAACTCCGGCTGAACGCCCGGGACAAGAAGATCGCCGAGCGGGTCCTCAAGGAGGTCAACGAGCGGCTGAAGTTCCTGGTCGACGTCGGCCTGGACTACCTGTCGCTGAACCGCGCGGCGGGCACCCTCTCCGGCGGTGAGGCGCAGCGCATCCGGCTCGCCACCCAGATCGGTTCGGGCCTGGTCGGTGTGCTCTACGTCCTGGACGAGCCGTCCATCGGCCTGCACCAGCGGGACAACCACCGGCTCATCGAGACCCTGGTCCGGCTGCGGGACATGGGGAACACCCTCATCGTCGTGGAGCACGACGAGGACACGATCAAGGTGGCCGACTGGGTGGTCGACATCGGCCCCGGCGCGGGTGAGCACGGCGGCAAGGTCGTGCACTCCGGCCCCTTGAAGGGCCTGCTGGCCAACAAGGAATCGCTGACCGGCCAGTATCTCGCCGGCAAGAGGAACATCCCGACGCCGGACATCCGCCGGCCCGCCGACCCGGCACGGCAGCTCACCGTGCACGGCGCCCGGGAGAACAACCTGCGCGACATCGACGTGTCGTTCCCGCTGGGTATGTTCACGGCGATCACAGGCGTCTCGGGCTCCGGCAAGTCGACGCTGGTCAACGACATCCTCTACACGCACCTGGCGCGCGAGTTGAACGGTGCGAAGTCGGTGCCGGGACGGCACACCCGGGTCGACGGCGACGACCTGGTCGACAAGGTGGTCCATGTCGACCAGTCGCCCATCGGCCGTACGCCCCGGTCCAACCCGGCCACGTACACCGGGGTCTTCGACCATGTCCGCCGGCTCTTCGCCGAGACGATGGAGGCGAAGGTCCGCGGCTACCTCCCCGGGCGCTTCTCCTTCAACGTCAAGGGCGGCCGCTGCGAGAACTGCTCGGGCGACGGCACCATCAAGATCGAGATGAACTTCCTGCCGGACGTCTACGTCCCGTGCGAGGTCTGCCACGGAGCGCGCTACAACCGGGAGACCCTGGAGGTCCACTACAAGGGCAAGTCCATCGCCGAAGTGCTGGACATGCCGATCGAGGAGGCCCTGGACTTCTTCGAGGCCGTCCCGACGATCTCGCGCCACCTCAAGACCCTCAACGAGGTCGGCCTGGGGTATGTCCGGCTCGGTCAGTCGGCGCCGACCCTCTCGGGCGGCGAGGCACAGCGCGTGAAGCTGTCGAGCGAACTCCAGAAGCGCTCCACGGGCCGTACGGTCTACGTCCTGGACGAGCCCACGACTGGTCTGCACTTCGAGGACATCAGCAAGCTGATCAACGTGCTGTCGGGGCTGGTCGAAAAGGGCAACACGGTGATCGTCATCGAGCACAACCTGGACGTCATCAAGACGGCGGACTGGGTGATCGATATGGGTCCCGAGGGGGGTAACGGAGGCGGTCTGGTCATCGCGGAAGGCACCCCGGAGCAGGTCGCCGGGGTCCCGGCCAGCCACACCGGGAAGTTCCTGCGGGACATTCTCGACGTCGAGCGGATCAGCGACGCGACGCCGGCGAAGAAGGCCACGACCCGGAAGACGGCGGCCAAGAAGGCAGCCACGACGGCCGTGGCGAAGACGGCCGTGAAGAAGACCACGGCGAAGACGGTGGCGAAGAAGACAGCGGCGCGCCGGTCCTGAGCCGACGCCCCGTCAGGGGCTGTCCCGTCCGTCCCGGGCCCGGCACAATTCCGGGATGGACGAGACAGCCGAGGCGGCGAAGACGGGCACGACGGCCGAGACGGTGCTGACGGACGACGGGATACGGCTCTGGGCCGCCCGGACGGCCGCCGGGGCGGGCGAGCCCGTGGTCTTCTGCCACGGCGGGCCGGGCGTCTGGGACACCCTGGAGGAGCCGGCCGCCCTGCTGCCGGGCAGCCAGGTGTTCCGCTGGGATCAGCGCGGCTGCGGCCGTTCCCAGCGCTCCGGGCCGTACGGTGTCGACCGCTCGGTGGCCGATCTCGACGCCGTACGGCGTCACTTCGGCCTGGACCGGATGGCGCTGCTCGGCCACTCCTGGGGCGCGCGGCTGGCCCTGAGTTGTGCCCTGGCCCACCCCGGCCGCGTCAGCCGGCTGATCTATGTCTCCGGTACGGGCATCGACACCGACGCCACCTGGCACCCGGTGTACAAGGACGCCTTCCTGCGGCAGCTGGGCGGACACCGCGAACGCTGGGAGGAACTCCGTGCCCGGGGTGACGACCGTACGGAGGCGGAGAACCGGGAGCTGGCGGTCCTTCAGTGGTCGGTGGATTTCAGCGACCGGGACCGCGCCCTGGAGTACGCCGAGGCCATGGCGACCCCGTGGTTCGGCGTCAACTACGAGTGCAACGCCACCATCGGCGCGGAGTTGAGGCGGAGCCCGGCCGCCGACGGGATACGGGACCGGTGCGCGGCGCTGCGCGTACCCGTGCTGATCGTGGACGGGGAGCGTGACATCCGGCCCCGGTGGGCGGTGGACTCGCTGGAGAGGGCGCTTCCCGACGTGACCAGGACGACCCTGGCCGGTGCCGGGCACTTGCCGTGGACGGAGGACCCGGAGGGCTTCCGCGCGGCGACAGGTGCTTTTCTGATGTCCTGATGCCCCACGCCTCATGGGAGCGGTGCGGCGGGAAACGGGTGCCGGTCGTCTCCCACCGCACCGGATCCGGCGCCGTGACTACGACGTGCCGCGGCTACCAGGCGACGGGCAGTTCGTGGACGCCGTAGACGAGCATGTCCTCCTTGAAGCGGAGTTGGTCGTCGGGGACCGTGGTGTGCAGCTTCGGGAAGCGGCGCAGCAGGGCCGGATAGGCGAGTTGGAGCTCGGCACGGGCCAGGTTCTGGCCCAGGCACTGGTGGGTGCCGTGGCCGAAGGCCATATGGCGCCGCGCCTCGGGCCGGTCGATGTCGAGACGGTCGGGGTCGTCGAAGACGCTCTCGTCACGGTTCGCCGCGTCGTTGGCCAGAATGACCCCCTCACCCGCGTGGATGACGGTTCCCGCGATCTCGGCGTCCTCGATGGCCACCCGGCGGCGCCCGCTGTGGGTGATGGTGAGATAGCGCAGCAGTTCTTCCACGGCGGTGGCGATGCGCGCGGGGTCGTCGCTGTCCCGGACGACGGCGAGCTGCTCGGGGTGGTGCAGGAGGGCGAGTGTGCCCAGGGCGGTCATGTTCGCGGTGGTCTCGTGTCCCGCGACGAGCAGCAGGACCGCGTTCTCCACCAGTTGCCTCCGGCTGAGTTCGCCGGTGCGCATACGTTCCACGACCAGCGCGCTGAGCAGGTCGTCGGCCGGATCGCTGTCCTTGACGGTGATCAGGGCGCTGAGGTAATCGGCCAGTTCCCCGGCGGCGTCCCTGCTCTGCTCCGGGGTGCTGTCCAGGGTGACAAGCGCGCGGGCGGCGCGCTGGAAGAGGCCGTGATCCTTGTCGGGGACTCCGAGAAGCTCGCTGATGACGAGCGAGGGCATGGGCAGGGCGAAGGCCCGGACCAGGTCGGCCGGAGGCCCGGCCGCTTCCATGTCGTCGAGGAGGATGTCGATGATCTGCTGGATGCGGGGCTTCATCGCGGCGATGCGCTTGACCGTGAAGTGGGCGGTGAACATACGCCGGTTGCGGTTGTGATCGGGATCGTCCTGCGTGATGAAGGGCGGAGTCGCGGTGCGCCGCGTCGCGCTGACCCCCGCACTCTGGCTGGGGTGGCCGGGGCGGGTGGCGTCGGCGCTGAACCGCGTGTCGGCGAGCACGGCGCGCTGGTCCTCGTACCGGGTGAGGATCCAGGCCACCTGCCCGTTCCACAGCCGGATCGGCGAGACCGGCGCTTCCTTGCGCATCGTCGCGTACTGCGGGGGCGGATCGAAGGGGCAGCCGGACGCCCGGCTGAGGGGAAAGGTGGGGATGGCCGTCTCGGTCATGAAGCGTCCTCCAGACAGCGGTGAGGGGGTGTGTGGCCGCGCGGGTCAGGCGTCGTGCACGTCGATCGCCGCCGCGGGGCAGAGGGCGGCGGCCTCACGCGCACGGTCCAGGGCGTCGGCGGGCGGCGTGGCGTCGAGCAGCACGACGACGCCGTCCTCGTCCCGCTGGTCGAAAAGGTCGTCGGCCGCCAGTACGCACTGACCGGCTCCGCAGCACTTGTCCTCGTCGATCGCGATACGCATAGAGCTCTCCCAACGGGATCGGTTCCGTGTCGAGGATATTAGTTACCTTAAGTACTTTTTAGCCTGGGTGGGTGTATGAGGCAAGTACTTCTTCGGCCATCTCGCCATCTCGCCATCCCGCCATCTCTCCACGCGGCCGACGGCGGCGGGGGAGCGGTCGGGCATGATGGGCCGGTGGACGATTCACCTGCTCGCGAAGCCGACGGCATCGCCGAATTGCAGGCCCTGCTGAGCGCGCTCGCCTATGACCTCACCCGGCCCCGGTCCCACGAACTGCTCGTCGCGATGGCCGGGATGCCCGTCGACCGCGCGGGTCTCGCCCTGCTGCGGGTGCTGGTGGACGAGGGTGAGCCGATGCGTATCGGGCGGATCGCGGAGCGACTGGGGGTCCGTACCCCGCACGTCACGCGACAGGTCCGGGAGCTCGAACGGCAGGGCCTCGTCGTCCGCGTCGAGGAGGCGGCGGACCGGAGGGCGCAGCGGATCACCCCCACGGTCCGGGGGCTCGACACCCTCGCGCGGGTCGACCGGGCGGCCCAGGCCATGCTCACGGAGAGCCTCGCCGGGGTGACCGCGCATCAGATCGGCGACGCGATCGAAGTGCTGCGCCGGATATCCGGTCATCGCCGGGGGAGGCAGGCCGGGGAGCCGCCGGACTGATCAGGCGGACCGATCCGGCGGATGATCAGGCGGGCTGATCAGGCGGGCCGCCGAGGTCTGCCGGCCGCCCAAGGCTCCGCTTCTCCGGGACGGCGGCCCCGTAAGGCATCCGAAGACTGCCTCGAAGGCTTACCGGCACCCTCGGCGGGCCGCCGGAAAGCCGCCGGAACGGCCCCGGTATCGTCACGTATGTCACCGACGCTCCAGCGACACCTCTGACCCGTGGAGACACCATGCCCGGTCCGTCCGCCCCTCGCCGTACCGTGCTGAAGGGGGCCGCGCTCGCCGGTGCGGCAGGACTGGGAGCGGCGGCCTGCTCCACCGAATCCAAGCTGGGCCACGCCGACACCCCCACACCCACCGCCTCGGTCGACCTCGGTCCCTCGGACGCGGTCCCGGTCGGCGGCGCCAAGCTCTACCGGGAACAGCGTCTGGTGGTGAGCTGCCCGGCGAAGGGGGAGTACAAGGCCTTCAGCGCGCAGTGCACCCACGCGGGCTGCCTCCTGGAGAAGCTGGAGGGCACCGTGGGTGACTGCCCGTGTCACGGCAGCAAGTTCGATGTCACCACCGGCAAGGCGCTCCACGGCCCGGCCACCGTCCCGCTGCCCGAGGTACCGGTCACCGCCGAGGACGGCAAGCTCGTCGCGGGGCCCAAGAGCTGAGTGCCGGTCCCAAGGTCCGAGCGCCGAGCGCCCAGCCCCTGAGTGCCGGTCCCGGGACCTGAGGGGTGGGATCCGCGGGGCCGCACTGTCGGTCCTCGACAGTAGGGTGGACGGCATGGCCGACCCCTCCAGTTACCGCCCCAAGCCGGGACAGATCCCCGACTCGCCGGGGGTCTACAAGTTCCGCGACGATCACCGCCGGGTGATCTACGTCGGAAAGGCGAAAAGCCTGCGTCAGCGGCTCGCCAACTACTTCCAGGACCTGGCGGGTCTGCATCCGCGTACCCGCTCCATGGTCACCACGGCGGCCTCCGTCGAGTGGACCGTCGTCTCCACCGAGGTCGAGGCGCTTCAGCTGGAGTATTCCTGGATCAAGGAGTTCGACCCCCGCTTCAACGTCAAGTACCGCGACGACAAGAGCTATCCGTCGCTCGCGGTGACGATGAACGAGGAGTTCCCGCGCGTCCAGGTCATGCGCGGCGCCAAGAAGAAGGGCGTGCGCTACTTCGGCCCGTACGGACAGGCCTGGGCCATCCGCGAGACCGTCGATCTGATGCTCCGTGTGTTTCCTGTACGGACGTGCTCCGCCGGGGTGTTCAAGAACGCGGTACGGACCGGCCGTCCCTGCCTCCTCGGCTACATCGGCAAGTGCTCGGCCCCCTGCGTCGGCCGGGTCACCCCGGAGGAGCACCGCGAACTGGCCGAGGAATTCTGCGACTTCATGGCCGGCCGCACCGGTACGTACATCCGCCGCCTGGAGCGGGAGATGAAGGCGGCGGCCGAGGAGATGGAGTACGAGAAGGCGGGCCGGCTGCGTGACGACATAGGCGCGTTGCGCCGCGCGATGGAGAAGAACGCCGTCGTGCTCGCCGACGCCACCGACGCCGACCTGATCGCCGTCGCCGAGGACGAGTTGGAGGCCGCCGTACAGATCTTCCATGTCCGTGGCGGCCGGGTCCGCGGCCAGCGCGGCTGGGTCACCGACAAGGTCGAGGCCGTGGAGACGGCGGGCCTGGTCGAGCACGCGCTTCAGCAGCTGTACGGGGAGGAGCGCGGCGACGCCGTCCCCAAGGAGGTGCTCGTCCCCGCCCTGCCGGAGGACACGGACGCCGTCACACAGTGGCTGAGTGAGCGTCGCGGCTCCCAGGTCTCCCTGCGGATTCCGCAGCGCGGCGACAAGAAGGACCTGATGGCGACGGTCGGGCGCAACGCCCAGCAGTCCCTGGTCCTGCACAAGACCAAGCGCGCCAGCGATCTCACCACCCGCTCCCGCGCGCTGGAGGAGATCGCGGAGGCCCTCGACCTGGACAGCGCGCCGCTGCGGATCGAGTGCTTCGACATCTCGCACCTCCAGGGCGACGACGTCGTGGCGTCCATGGTGGTCTTCGAGGACGGCCTCGCCCGTAAGAGCGAATACCGCCGCTTCCAGATCAAGACCTTCGAGGGCCAGGACGACGTACGGTCGATGCACGAAGTGATCAACCGGCGCTTCCGGCGCTATCTCCAGGAGAAGGAGAACACCGGGGAGTGGTCGGAGGAGGCCCGGCAGCAGGAACCGCGGGACCAGTCGCAAGAGCTGGACCAGCAGGACCAGCCGCAGGAACAACTGGAACAGCCCCGGCCGCTGCTCCCCGGCGAGTCCCCCCTGGAGGACGACGGCCGGCCCAAGCGCTTCGCCTACCCGCCCCAGCTGGTCGTCGTGGACGGCGGACAGCCCCAGGTCGCGGCCGCCAAGCGCGCTCTCGACGAACTGGGCATAGACGATGTCGCCGTCTGCGGTCTCGCCAAGCGCCTCGAAGAGGTCTGGCTTCCCGAGGACGACGACCCGGTGGTCCTGCCCCGCTCCAGCGAGGGCCTCTACCTCCTCCAGCGCGTACGCGACGAGGCGCACCGCTTCGCCATCACCTACCAGCGCTCCAAGCGGGCCAAGCGCGTCAGGAGCAGTCCACTGGACGAGGTCCCCGGGCTCGGCGAGACCCGGAAACAGGCACTCATCAAGCATTTCGGCTCGGTGAAGCGGCTGCGGCAGGCGACAATCGAGCAGATCTGCGAGGTTCCGGGCCTGGGCCGCAAGACGGCCGAGTCCGTCGTCGTGGCCCTGGCCGAGGCGGCCCCGGCCACACCCGCCGTGAACACGGCAACAGGAGAGATCATGGAAGACAACGGGGGCACCAGGCATGACTGAGCACGACCGGGACGGAGCAGGGCACGTGAGTACGGGCAGTACGGGCACCACCAAGGAGACCGGTGAGGCCGGTGAGACCGGCGAGGCGGCCATCCCCGAGCTGGTGATCATCTCCGGCATGTCGGGCGCGGGCCGCAGTACGGCGGCGAAGTGCCTGGAGGACCTCGGCTGGTTCGTCGTGGACAACCTGCCGCCCGCGCTGATCCCCACCATGGTGGAGCTCGGCGCCCGCTCGCAGGGCAACGTGGCGCGGATCGCCGTCGTGGTCGACGTACGGGGCCGGCGGTTCTTCGACAACCTCCGCGAGTCCCTCGCCGACCTCGACGCCAAGCAGGTCACCCGGCGGATCGTCTTCCTGGAGTCGTCCGACGAGGCGCTGGTCCGCCGGTTCGAATCCGTACGGCGCCCGCACCCGCTCCAGGGCGACGGCCGGATCGTCGACGGCATCGAGGCCGAGCGCGATCTGCTGCGCGAGCTGCGCGGCGACGCCGATCTGGTGATCGACACCTCCAGCCTCAACGTCCATGAGCTGCGCGCCAAGATGGACGCCCAGTTCGCCGGCGACGAGAAGCCGGAGCTGCGCGCCACGGTCATGTCCTTCGGCTACAAGTACGGCCTGCCGGTCGACGCCGACCTGGTCGTCGACTGCCGCTTCCTGCCCAACCCGCACTGGGTCCCGGAGCTGCGCCCCTTCACCGGGCTCAACGAGGAGGTGTCGGCGTACGTCTTCAACCAGCCGGGCGCCAAGGAGTTCCTCGACCGCTACACGGAACTGCTCCAGCTGATCGCCGCCGGATACCGCCGCGAGGGCAAGCGCTACGTCACGGTCGCCGTCGGCTGTACGGGCGGCAAGCACCGTTCGGTCGCCATGTCCGAGAAGCTCACCGCGCGCCTCGCCGCCGCGGGCATCGAGACCGTCATCGTCCACCGGGACATGGGGCGCGAGTGACCGGACGCACCTTCCGCATGCGCAGGCTGCGCCGGGGCGGCCCCGTACTGTCGGCGCGGGGTCGCGGCGCCCAGCCGAAGGTCGTCGCCCTCGGCGGCGGCATGGGGCTGTCCGCCTCCCTCGCGGCGCTGCGCCGGATCACCGGGGATCTGACCGCCGTGGTCACCGTCGCCGACGACGGCGGCTCCAGCGGCCGGCTCCGGGACGAGCTCGGAGTGCTGCCGCCCGGCGACCTGCGCAAGGCCCTGGCGGCGCTCTGCGGCGACGACGACTGGGGCCAGACCTGGGCGCGGGTGATCCAGCACCGGTTCCAGTCCCAGGGCGAGCTCCACGAGCACGCGGTCGGCAATCTGCTGATCGTCGCCCTGTGGGAGCAGCTCGGCGACCATGTCCAGGCCCTGGACCTGGTCGGCAAGCTCCTCGGCGCGCACGGCCGGGTGCTGCCCATGTCCGCCGTACCGCTGGAGCTCCAGGCGCTCGTACGGGGCCATGACCCGGCGCGCCCCGACGACGTGGAGACGGTGCGCGGCCAGGCGACGGTCGCGCTCACCCGCGGCGAGGTGCAGTCCGTACATCTCGTACCGAACGACCCGCCGGCGGTCCCCGAGGCCGTCGCCGCCGTGATGGACGCCGACTGGGTGGTGCTCGGCCCCGGCTCCTGGTTCTCCTCCGTGATCCCGCACCTGCTGGTGCCCGAACTGCTCGACGCGCTCCTCCAGACCAAGGCCCGCCGGGTCCTCTCCCTGAACCTCGCGCCGCAACCCGGCGAAACCAGTGGCTTCTCACCGCAGCGTCATTTGGAGGTTTTGGGGCGACACGCCCCTAAACTCGCCCTGGACGTGGTGCTGGCCGATGAGGCCGCCGTGCCCGACAGCGAGTCACTCGCCGATGCCGCCAAGCGGTTCGGTGCCGCGGTCGAGCTGGCGCCGGTGGCAGCGCCCGACAGTTCCCCGGTCCATGATCCGGAGCTGTTGGCAGCCGCGTACGACCGTATTTTTCGGATGCATGGAAGGATCGGCCCATGGCGATGACGCCAGCGGTGAAGGACGAGATCGCCCGCCTCCCCGTCACCCGGACGTGCTGCAGGAAGGCCGAGGTCTCGGCGATTCTTCGGTTCGCGGGCGGGCTGCACCTGGTCAGCGGCCGCATCGTGATCGAGGCGGAGCTGGACACCAGCGTCGCCGCGCGCCGGCTTCGCAAGGACATCCTGGAGATCTTCGGGCACAACTCGGAGCTGGTGGTGATGGCCCCCGGCGGGCTGCGCCGCGGCAGCCGTTACGTCGTACGGGTGATTACCGGCGGCGATCAGCTGGCCCGGCAGACCGGTCTGGTCGACGGCCGGGGGCGCCCGATCCGCGGCCTGCCCCCGCAGGTCGTCTCCGGTGCCACCTGCGACGCGGAGGCGGCCTGGCGGGGCGCGTTCCTGGCGCACGGCTCGCTCACCGAGCCCGGCCGGTCCTCCTCGCTGGAGGTGACCTGCCCGGGTCCCGAGGCCGCCCTCGCGCTGGTCGGCGCGGCCCGCAGACTCCAGATCGCCGCCAAGGCCCGTGAGGTGCGCGGGGTGGACCGCGTGGTCGTACGGGACGGGGACGCCATCGGCGCCCTGCTGACCCGGCTCGGCGCGCACGATTCGGTGCTGGCCTGGGAGGAGCGGCGGATGCGCCGCGAGGTCCGCGCCACCGCCAACCGCCTCGCCAACTTCGACGACGCGAACCTGCGCCGCTCCGCCCGTGCCGCGGTCGCCGCCGGAGCCCGGGTGCAGCGCGCGCTGGAGATCCTCGGCGAGGAGGTGCCCGAGCATCTCGCCGCCGCGGGCCGGCTGCGCATGGAGCACAAGCAGGCCTCGCTGGAGGAGTTGGGCGCGCTCGCCGACCCGCCGCTCACCAAGGACGCGGTCGCGGGCCGGATCCGCCGACTGCTGGCCATGGCCGACAAGCGGGCGCAGGATCTCGGGATTCCGGGTACGGAGTCCAATCTCAGCGAGGAGTTGGCCGACGGTCTCGTCGGCTGAGCCGTCGCCCCGGCCCGTACCGCCGTGCCGACGCCCGTCCGCTTACCCGGCCCGTACCGATGAGCGAGCTCCGTACGTATACGGCGCCCTCCCGGACCGCCGCGCCCCGTGCTCAACTGCCTGCCGCCGACGCCCTACAGGCGTCGGCGGCAGGCGTTTTGCGTGGCATTCGAGGCGCCCTTGACACGATCATGAAGGGTCGTGAGCCTGGCGTCTGTCCACGGACAAGCCAGACAACAGCAAGGGGCGCACATGAGACGAAGAGCGGGATCGATCCTCGCGGCGGGCGCGTTACTGCTGGGCGGAATGACGGCGGCGCCCGCCGCCCAGGCGCGGGAGCCCGAGGCCCGGGCGGGGGGACTCGACGCCCAGGCGCCTGGGCCCGAGGCCCGACCGGGCGCGGACGCCGTGAAGGTCTTCGACGCCGAGGTCGTCAAGGAGCAGGTACCGCTGCTTCTCGCAGCCGGTCAGGACGCCCATGAACTGACCGAACGGGCAGCCGGGAAGGGGACCGCCAAGGTCGAGCTGTTCCTCACCGACACCCAGGCGCGCGCCCTGCGGAAGCAGGGCGTCGACGTCACCGAACGGAAGGTCTCCGCGGAGGCCGCGGCCCGGGTGCGCGCGGCGGGCGACGGCGTCTTCCGCCCGTACAGCGGCAAGGGCAAT
The DNA here is from genome assembly GCF_044753355.1 of Streptomyces sp. NPDC088400. Lineage (NCBI taxonomy): Bacteria > Bacillati > Actinomycetota > Actinomycetes > Kitasatosporales > Streptomycetaceae > Streptomyces > Streptomyces sp. NPDC088400. The sequence goes on from NZ_JBIVMZ010000010.1 coordinate 161,702, forward strand.
CTCCAGGAGGAGATCGTCAGCACCGGGCAGGCCAACCCCGGTATCACCAAGGTCGTCTCCCTCGGCAAGACGCTCAAGGGCCAGGACATCCTGGCCCTCAAGCTCAGCAAGGGAGCGCGGAAGACCGAGGACGGGGCCAAGCCGTCCGTGCTGTACATGTCCAACCAGCACGCCCGGGAGTGGATCACTCCCGAGATGACCCGCCGGCTGATGCACCACTTCGTGGACAACTACGGCAAGGACCGGCGGATCACGAAGATCGTCGACTCCACCGAACTGTGGTTCGTCCTGTCCGCCAACCCGGACGGCTACGACTACACCCACAGCGCGGACAGCGCCCGGCTCTGGCGCAAGAACCTCCGGGACGTCGACGGGGACGGGAAGCTGACCTCCGCCGACGGCGTCGACCTCAACCGCAACTTCGGCTACAAGTGGGGCTACGACGACGAGGGTTCGTCCCCCCGCTCCACCAGCGAGACCTACCGGGGCGCCGGCCCGGCCTCCGAGCCCGAGACGCGGGCGATCGACCGCTTCGAGAAGCGCGTCGGCTTCGACTACGGCATCAACTACCACTCCGCCGCAGAGCTGCTGCTGTACGGAGTGGGCTGGCAGGTCGCCACCCCGACCCCCGACGACGTGCTCTACAGGTCGCTCGCGGGCACCCCCGAGAACTCCGCGATCCCCGGCTACTACCCGCAGGTCTCCTCCGAGCTGTACACCACCAACGGTGAGGCCGACGGGCACGCGGCGAACGTCAACGGAACGATGATGTTCACCCCGGAGATGACCACCTGCCAGACCGCGTCGGGCCTCGACCCGGACGACGCGTGGGAGGCCCGGGACTGCCGGTCCGGCTTCAACTTCCCCGACGACGAGAAGCTGATCCAGGGCGAGTTCGCCAAGAACATCCCCTTCGCGCTGTCCGTCGCGGAGACCGCCGCGCATCCCGACCGGCCGTCCTCCTCGGTCGGTCTGACCGCCCCCGACTTCACACTCGACCCGTTCACCACCTCGTACGCGCGCGGTGAGGACCAGGAAGTCGCCGTCACCGCCCGGAAGTCGCTCCGCGACAAGGAGCTCAACTACCGCGTCAACGGCGGGCGTCCGCACGACAAGGATCTCCGGGCGTGGAAGGGCGGTGAGACGTACGGCGGCGAGGACAACCTGCACTTCGACCAGTACCGCGCCGAGATCGGGGACACTCGTCCGGGTGACACGGTCGAGGTCTGGTTCACCGGGCGGACCAGGTCCGGAAAGGCCACGTCCAGCGAGCACTTCACCTACACCGTGGCGCAGCGCCCCCGCGCCGACACGCTCGTGATCGCCGAGGAGGGCGCGCCCGCCCGGCAGACCACGGCGTACGTCGACGCCCTGCGCGCCCAGGGCCGTACCGCCGCCGTCTGGGACGTCGCCACCCGGGGCGCCCCGCACCCGCTGGGGGTCCTCGGCCACTTCTCCACCGCCGTCCACTACACGGGCGCCGCGGCCCCGGGCGGCCCCACCCAGCTGGCGCTGCGCGACTTCCTCAACGAGGGCGGCAAGCTGATCGAGGCGGGACGGCCGGCCGGCGGAAACGTCCAGGTGGGCCGAGCGCTGACCAATGACTTCAGTCAGTACTACCTGGGCGCGTACACGCGTACGTCCCACCCCGGCGCCACCGGCTTCACCGGCACCGGAGCGCTCGCCGGAGCGGCCGGGGCGCTCACCGCGGCGCCCGGCAGTCCGCTGAATCCGGCGGGTGCCTACACGGTCACCTCCGACACCCTGGACCCGGCGACGTATCCGCAGTTCAAGAGCGCCAAGGCGGGCACCTACACGGGCGCGGCGAATCCGTACGCCCCCTACGAGGGGCAGTGGATGGCGGCCACCGTCCACCAGGACGACGCCTGGCGCCGCCTCACCCGCACCGTCGACCTCACCGGTGTCGGCGCGGCCGACCGGCCCGAACTCCGCCTCGCGCTGAACTGGGACACCGAGCAGGGCTACGACCACGCCGTCCTGGAGGCCCACACCGCCGGGGCCGAGGACTGGACCACGCTCCCCGAGGCCGGTGGCGCGAGCGGTTCCACCGTCCCCGCCGAGTGCGAGGCCGGGTTCCTCCTCGACGACCACCCCTTCCTCGGCCACTACCTGACCCTCGGGAACGACGGCTGCGCCGCGACCGGCACCAGCGGTGCCTGGAACAGCCTCACCGGCAGCTCCGACGGCTGGAAACAGCTCGCCTTCGACCTGAGTGACTACGCGGGCACGAAGGTGGAGCTGTCGCTCAGCTACATCACCGACCCCGGCTCCGGCGGACGCGGTGTCTTCGCGGACAGCGCGCGGCTGGCCGTGGGCGGAGCGGAGAAGGAGTCCGAGGGCTTCGAGACCTCGCTCGGGGCCTGGACCACCCCCGGGGCGCCGCAGGGAAGCCCCGTCGTGACGGGGAACTGGGCGCGCTCCCAGGAGCTCTTCACGTCGTACGCCTCGGTCACCACGCGGGACACCGTGCTGCTCGGATTCGGCCTGGAGCACGTGCCGGACGCGACAGAGCGCGCGGCGCTGCTCGGCAAGGCGCTGCGGGCCCTGCGGCGCTGATCCCGCGCGTCTGGTATAAGACCGGCCGCCTCCCCATCGCCGGCCGGTCCAGGGCGTCCCGTACAGGGCGTCCCGGCCCTGTGACGCGGCGGTCCGTACCCGTATCAGCGGGTACGGATCGCCGGTCCGGACCACCGTGCGCACGCAGTACCGCCGGATGTCACCGGGTGGCCTGTGGAGATGTAGGGTCATAAGCGGTCGGGGACATCCCATACAACTCGCCGGCGTCGAACACCCGGCGTACCTAACGAGGAGATCGGTTCGTGACGATCCGCGTAGGCATCAACGGCTTTGGCCGCATCGGTCGTAACTACTTCCGCGCGCTGCTGGAGCAGGGTGCAGACATCGAGATCGTGGCTGTCAACGACCTGGGTGACACTGCGACCACGGCGCATCTGCTGAAGTACGACACGATCCTCGGCCGCCTCAAGGCCGAGGTGTCACACACCGCCGACACCATCACGGTCGACGGCCACACCATCAAGGTGCTCTCCGAGCGCGACCCGGCCGACATCCCCTGGGGTGAGCTGGGCGTCGACATCGTTATCGAGTCGACCGGCATCTTCACCAAGAAGGCCGACGCCGCGAAGCACATCGCCGGTGGCGCCAAGAAGGTCCTCATCTCGGCTCCGGCCTCGGACGAGGACATCACGATCGTGCTGGGCGTCAACGAGGACAAGTACGACGCGGCCAGCCACCACATCATCTCCAACGCCTCCTGCACCACGAACTGTGTGGCGCCGATGGCCAAGGTTCTCCTGGAGAACTTCGGCGTCGTCTCGGGCCTGATGACCACGGTCCACGCGTACACCAGCGACCAGCGCCTTCAGGACTTCCCGCACAAGGACCTGCGCCGCGCCCGCGCCGCCGCCGAGAACATCATTCCGGCGAGCACCGGCGCGGCCAAGGCCCTCGGCCTGGTCATCCCGGAGCTGGCCGGCAAGCTCAACGGCATGGCGATGCGCGTCCCGGTCCCGACGGGATCCGTCACCGACCTGGTCGTCGAGACCGAGCGTGTGGTGACCAAGGAAGAGGTCAACGCCGCGTTCCAGAAGGCCGCCCAGGGCGAGCTCAAGGGTTACCTGGACTACACCGAGGACCCGATCGTCTCCTCGGACATCGTCAACTGGCCCGCCTCCTGCACCTTCGACTCCTCCCTGACCATGGTCCAGGGCAAGAGCGTCAAGATCATCGGCTGGTACGACAACGAGTGGGGCTACTCCAACCGTCTGGTCGACCTGACCGTCTTCGTCGGCGGCCGGCTCTGAGACCAGGCCCCTGATTCAGGGCCGGTAGGCATCTCGATATGAGTGACAGGGCTCGGTCGGCGCATCTGTGGCGCTGTTCGAGCCCTGTTGGCCTGTTCAGACATCCCAAGGAGTCCAGCAGCAGATGAAGACGATCGACGAACTTCTCGCCGAAGGGGTCGGCGGCAAGCGGGTATTCGTCCGCGCCGACCTCAATGTGCCGCTCGACGGCACCACGATCACCGACGACGGCCGCATCCGCGCCGTCGAGCCGACGGTCGCCAGGCTCGCCGAGGCCGGCGCCCGCGTGGTCGTCGCCTCCCACCTGGGCCGCCCCAAGGGCGCCCCGGACCCCGCCTTCTCGCTCGCGCCCGCAGCCGCCCGCCTCGGTGAACTCCTCGGAGCCGACGTGGCGTTCGCGACCGACACGGTCGGCGACTCCGCCAAGTCCGTGGTCGCGGGCCTCGCCGACGGCCAGGTCGCCGTCATCGAGAACCTCCGCTTCAACGCCGGCGAGACCTCGAAGGACGACGCCGAGCGCGGCGCGTTCGCCGGCCAACTCGCCGAACTGGCCGACCTGTACGTGGGCGACGGCTTCGGCGCCGTACACCGCAAGCACGCCTCGGTCTTCGACCTGCCGGCCCGCCTGCCGCACGCCGCGGGCGGTCTGATCGCCACCGAGGTCGGCGTCCTGAAGAAGCTCACGGACGATGTCCAGCGGCCGTACGCCGTCGTGCTCGGCGGCGCCAAGGTCTCCGACAAGCTCGGTGTCATCGACCATCTGCTGGGCAAGGCCGACCGCATCCTGATCGGCGGCGGTATGGCCTACACCTTCCTGAAGGCGCAGGGCCACGAGATCGGCTCCTCGCTGCTCCAGGAGGACCAGGTCCCGGCCGTCCAGGAATATCTGAAGCGCGCCACGGAAATCGGCGTGGAGTTCGTGCTGCCGGTGGACGTGCTGGTCGCGGCGGAGTTCCCGGACCTGAAGACGAAGGCCCCGGCCCACCCCGCCACGGTGGCCGCGAACGCCATTCCGGCCGGACAGATGGGCCTGGACATCGGCCCGGAGACCGGCCGCCTGTACGCCGCCAAGCTCGCCGACGCCGAGACCGTCTTCTGGAACGGTCCCATGGGCGTCTTCGAGCACCCCGACTACGCCGAGGGCACCAAGGCCGTCGCCCAGGCGCTCGTCGACTCCTCGGGCTTCTCGGTCGTCGGCGGTGGCGACTCCGCCGCCGCCGTCCGGATCCTGGGCTTCGACGAGAAGGCATTCGGCCATATTTCGACCGGTGGCGGCGCGAGCCTCGAATACCTCGAGGGCAAGACGCTTCCCGGGCTCGCCGCACTGGAGGACTGACCTTTCCATGACCGCTTCATCCGAAAACGCCGCCCGCACGCCGCTGATGGCGGGCAACTGGAAGATGAACCTCAACCACCTCGAGGCCATCGCCCACGTCCAGAAGCTCGCTTTCGCCCTGGCAGACAAGGACTACGACGCCGTCGAGGTCGCCGTGCTGGCGCCCTTCACCGACCTGCGGTCCGTCCAGACCCTGGTCGACGGCGACAAGCTCAAGATCAAGTACGGCGCCCAGGACATCTCGGCGCACGACTCCGGCGCGTACACCGGTGAGATCTCCGGCCCCATGCTGGCCAAGCTCAAGTGCACGTACGTGACCGTCGGGCACTCCGAGCGCCGGCAGTACCACGCCGAGACGGACGAGGTCTGCAACACCAAGGTGAAGGCCGCGTACCGGCACGGCCTGACCCCGATCCTCTGCATCGGCGAGGGCCTGGACATCCGCAAGGCCGGTGAGCAGGTCTCCCACACGCTGAGCCAGCTCGACGGCGGCCTCGCGGACATCACGGCCGAGCAGGCCGAATCCGTCGTGATCGCCTACGAGCCGGTGTGGGCCATCGGCACCGGCGAGGTCGCCACCCCGGAGGACGCGCAGGAGGTCTGCGGAGCGATCCGCGGGCGGCTCGCGGAGCTGTACTCCCAGGAGCTGGCCGACAAGGTCCGGATCCAGTACGGCGGCTCGGTCAAGTCCGGGAATGTCGCCGCGATCATGGCGCAGCCCGATGTGGACGGCGCACTGGTGGGCGGGGCGGCGCTGGACGCCGACGAGTTCGTCAAGATCGTCCGGTTCCGCGACCAGTGAGTATGCGGTAGGACGGATCCGTCGTACCCTGGCGGGGGCCGAGAAGGCATGGTCCGGAACGCATGGCGTGACCATGTATTCCGGGGATGCCCGCCCGGCCCCCGTTGTCCGTTTTTCAGTCCTGTTTTCGCAGTTCTGTTTTTCGCAGTCCTGTTCAGTCCTGTCGGTCCTGTCAGTCCGAGGAAGTTGGTCCAGCCGTGGTTATGGGGTTCTCGATCGCCCTTATCGTCTTCAGCCTGCTGCTGATGCTGCTGGTGCTGATGCACAAGGGAAAGGGCGGCGGACTCTCCGACATGTTCGGTGGCGGAATGCAGTCGTCCGTCGGTGGTTCCTCGGTCGCCGAGCGTAACCTCGACCGCATCACCGTGGTTGTCGGCCTGTCGTGGTTCGCGTGCATCGTCGTCCTGGGTCTGCTGCTCAAGCTGGACAGCTGATCGTACGTACGGTACGGCGCCACGGGCGCGGCCTATCATGAGGGTCCGCGCCGGGCGGCAGGGGGTAACTCCCTTCACTGGACGCGCGTTGGGCCTTACGTAGACTGGGGCGCCCGGCAGCGGAGCTGCCTATCGATGCTTTGCGGCACCATCACGCAGGGAGTTACGACCGTGGCAAGTGGCAACGCGATCCGGGGAAGCCGGGTCGGAGCGGGGCCGATGGGTGAGGCCGAGCGTGGCGAGTCCGCGCCCCGCCTGCGCATTTCCTTCTGGTGCTCGAACGGGCACGAGACGGTGCCGAGCTTCGCCAGTGACGCGCAGGTTCCGGAGACGTGGGACTGCCCGCGCTGCGGATTCCCGGCCGGTCAGGACCGGGACAGCCCGCCGGCCCCGCCGCGTACGGAGCCGTACAAGACCCACCTCGCCTATGTGCGGGAGCGGCGCAGCGACGCCGACGGCGAAGCGATCCTCGCCGAAGCACTCGCCAAGCTGCGCGGCGAGATCTAGAGACTTCCGGCCGGATACCTGACAGGTGTCCGGCCGTACCGTTTCCGCCCATGGCGTTTCCGCCAATTCCCGTGTCCGGGCTCAACACCCCCGCCCTGCCTGCCGCCGGGCCCTTCGCGCTCGCCGCCGCCTCGCCGGTCACCCTGATCAATTAGGTTGGACAGGCAGCAGGGCATGCGTACAGGCACGAGTGGAAGTGGGCTGATCTCCGAATGAACGCAGCAGGCCGTACCAGGCTCAACCGGATGCCTGAGTGGAGCGCGCTGGGCAAGCACCGCGAGCAGCTGGGGCAGACGCATCTGCGGGAGCTGTTCGCCGGCGACCCGGCGCGTGGCACCGGCTACACCCTCCAGGTCGGTGACCTCTACCTGGACTACTCCAAGCACCTGGTGACCGACGAGACGCTGGCGCTGCTGCGCGAGCTGGCCGCGGCGGCCGGGGTGGCGGAGCTGCGGGACGCGATGTTCCGCGGCGAGAAGATCAACACCACCGAGGACCGCGCGGTGCTCCACACCGCGCTGCGCGCCCCGCGCGACGCCGTCATCGAGGCCGACGGGGAGAACGTCGTGCCGGCGGTGCACGCCGTCCTCGACAAGATGAGCGCCTTCGCCGGACAGGTCAGGTCCGGCGAGTGGACCGGCCACACCGGCCGGCCCATCAAGAACGTGGTCAACATCGGCATCGGCGGCTCCGACCTCGGCCCGGCGATGGCGTACGAAGCGCTCCGGTCCTTCACCGACCGCGAGCTGACCGTCCGTTTCGTCTCCAACGTCGACGGCGCCGATCTGCACGAGGCCGTACGGGACCTGGACCCGGCCGAGACGCTGTTCGTCATCGCGTCCAAGACCTTCACCACCATCGAGACCGTCACCAACGCGACGTCCGCGCGCGACTGGCTGCTGACCGGGCTCGGGGCCGGCCAGGAGGCGGTCGCCAAGCACTTCGTGGCGCTCTCCACGAACGGCGAGAAGGTCTCCGAGTTCGGTATCGACACGGCCAACATGTTCGAGTTCTGGGACTGGGTCGGCGGCCGCTACTCGTACGACTCGGCCATCGGCCTCTCGCTGATGATCGCGATCGGACCCGACCGGTTCCGCGAGATGCTCGACGGCTTCCACCTCGTCGACGAGCACTTCCGTACGGCGGCGCCGGAAGACAACGCGCCGCTGCTGCTCGGGCTGCTGGGTGTCTGGTACGGGGCGTTCTTCGACGCCCAGTCGCACGCGGTCCTGCCGTACAGCCACTACCTGTCGAGGTTCACCGCGTACCTCCAGCAGCTGGACATGGAGTCCAACGGCAAGTCGGTGGACCGGGACGGCAATCCGGTGGACTGGCAGACCGGACCCGTCGTCTGGGGCACCCCGGGCACCAACGGCCAGCACGCCTACTATCAGCTGATCCACCAGGGCACCAAGGTCATCCCGGCGGACTTCATCGGCTTCGCCCGGCCGGTCGACGACCTGCGGCCCGGTCTCGTCGCGCAGCACGACCTGCTCATGGCCAACTTCTTCGCGCAGACCCAGGCGCTCGCCTTCGGCAAGACGCCGGAGGAGGTACGGGCCGAGGGCGTGCCCGAGGAGCTGGTGCCGCACAAGACGTTCCTCGGCAACCACCCGACCACCACGATCCTCGCCGGGACGCTCACCCCGTCCGTCCTGGGCCAGCTGGTCGCGCTGTACGAGCACAAGGTGTTCGTCCAGGGCGCCATCTGGAACATCGACTCCTTCGACCAGTGGGGCGTCGAGCTCGGCAAGGTCCTCGCCAAGAGGATCGAGCCCGTCCTGACCGGCGACAAGGCCGGCGATCAGCTGGACGGATCGACCGCGGCGCTGGTCTCCGCCTACCGCTCGCTGCGAGGACGCTGAACCGATGGCACCGGGGGAGCGGCGGCTCCGGCCGCCGAAGAACACGCTGGACAAGCGCGCCACCACCTGGTGGCGCACGCAATGGCTGCTGCTCACGGCGGCTCCGGTGGTGCCGCTCGCCGTGCTGGGGGCTCTCATAGCCCCGGTGCGGCTGTGGCTGCTGGGGCCCGCCGTCGGGCTGGCGGTGATCGGGCTGGCCTGTGCGGCGCTGATACCGGCGTGGTGGTACAAGGTGCACCGCTGGGAGGTGACGGACGAGGCGGTCTACGTCCGTACCGGCTTCTTCTGGCAGGAGTGGCGGATCGCGCCGATGTCCCGCATCCAGACCGTGGACACCGTGCGCGGTCCGCTGGAGCAGATGTTCAAGCTCTCCACCGTGACCGTCACGACCGCGTCCTCCAAGGGCGCGGTGCGGATCAAGGGGCTCGACCATGAGCTGGCGGCGGAGCTGGCCGGGCAGCTGACCGATATCACCCAGGCCACTCCGGGGGACGCCACATGAGCGAGCCCGCCGTGGCCCCGGACCTCTCGGCCGGGGAGTGGCGCCAGGAGCCGGGACCGGAGGGGGAGTGGCGGCGGCTCGACCGGCGCACCCTCCTGGTCACCGCGGTGGTCATGACCGGGGTCGTCGTGGGCGCCGGGGTACCGACCACCCTCGGCCTGGCGGGCGGCATGCCGTTCTGGCAGGCACTCGCCTGGGTGCTGGCCGGAGCGCTGCTGCTGATCGCCTGCGGGACCGGCGGGGAGTACGTCCGCTGGCGCCGCACCCGCTACCGCATAGGGCCCGAGCGCGCCGAACTGCACACGGGCCTGGTCCTGGTCAAACGCCGTTCGCTGGCCCGCGAGCGGATCCGCAGCGTCGACCTGACAGCCCACCTCCTGCTCCGGATCCTCGGACTGGTGAAGGTGCGCATCGGCACCGGCGAGCAGTCCGGCGGCGAGTCCACACTGGAACTCGACCCGGTCACCCGGGCCGAGGGGGAACGACTCCGTACGGAACTGCTCGACCGCACCCCCGAGTCACCGGGCGCGTACCGCGAAGGCACGCTGGCCGTTCTCGATCCCGGCTGGATCCGGTACGCGCCGGTCTCCTTCCTCACCCCGGTGCTCGGCGGCGCGGCGGCCGGCGGTCTGGTACAGGCCAGCGAATGGTTCGGTGCGCAGGCGCGGCTGTTCGGCTGGGTGGCCGACCTCTTCCGGGACACCTCGGTCCTCTCGGCGGTCCTGATCCTGCTGGGCGGGACGGGGCTCGCCGGGGTCGTCGGCGCGCTCGGCCTGTGGATCGAGATGTGGTGGAACTACCGGCTGGAGCGCGAGCCGGGCGGCACCCTGCGGGTCCGGCGCGGACTGTTCACCTCCCGCTCGGTCTCCGTCGAGGAGCGCCGGCTGCGAGGCGTGGAGGTGGTCGAGCCACTCGGCGTCCGGCTGTCCGGCGCGGCCAGGGTGGACGCGATCGCCACCGGTATCGCCCACGACGACGAGGAGCGGACCGAGAACAAGACCCTGCTGCCCGTGGCGCCGCGCGCGGTGGCGGATGAACTGGCGGCCCAGGTCCTGCGCGAGTCCGTGTCGCCGACGAACGCGGTCACCCTGACCCCGCATCCCCGCGCGGCCCGAGGGCGCCGACTGCGCTGGTCCGTGGCCTGCGCCCTGTCGCCGGTCGTGATCCTGACGGTCCTCGGCCTGCTGCTGCCCGACGCCGCGCGCACGGTTCTGCTGTGGTGTGCGGCGGTCTGCGCCCTGGTCCTGCTGCCGGTGGCCGTCCTGCTCGCGCTCGACGCCTACCGCAACCTGGGCCATGGCCTCAGCGGCGAGTACCTGGTCACCCGCTCGGGCTCCATGGGCCGCACGACGGCCGCCCTTCAGCGCGACGGCGTGATCGGTTGGACGGTCAAACAGTCCGTCTTCCAGCGCCGCGCGGGCCTGCTGACCCTGACGGCGACGACCGCCGCGGGCTCGGGCGCGTACCACGTACGTGACGCGGCCCAGGGCGAAGGTCTCGCCTTCGCGGCGGAGGCCGTGCCCGGTCTGCTGGAGCCGTTCCTGATGAGCGAGCAGGACCCTCCTGGTCACGGACCGGGAACAGGGCGGGTATGACGGCATGTCAACTACCAGCCGTCGAGACCCGCTCGGCCGTGGCGCGGCTGGAGGCCGAGGCCGACCAGATCATCCTCTGATCCTCTGGCAGGGGGCCGGTTACCGGTCCGGCCGAGAGGCCGAAGGCCCGGACCGCCCGTCAAAGCAACGGGGCGGTCCGGGCCTTCGGCCACTCCGGCGACCGGCCGGAGTGACACGACGTCAGGCGGAGGCCGGCGGGTAGAGGTCGCGGGGCAGCGCCGAGGCCGCCGCCGCGTCCAGCAGCCACAGCGTGCGGCTGCGACCGTACGCGCCCGCCGCCGGGGCCTGGATCTCACCCGCGCCCGACAGAGCGATCTCCGCGGCCTTCGCCTTGTCCTCGCCCGCCGCCAGCAGCCACACCTCGTGGGCCGCGCGGATCGCCGGCAGCGTGAGGGAGATACGCAGCGGTGGCGGCTTCGGGGCACCGTGCACCGCGACCACCGAGCGCTCGGTCTCCCGTACGCCCGGCAGTTCGGGGAAGAGCGACGCGACATGGGTGTCCGGTCCGACGCCCAGCATCAGCACGTCGAAGGTCGGCACCGGACCGTGGTCCTCCGGGCGCGACGCGGCGGCGAGTTCGGTGGCGTACGCGGCTGCCGCCGCCTCCACGTCACTGCCGTACGGACCGTCCGAGGCCGGCATCGCATGCACCCGTGACGGGTCCAGCGGCACCGAGTCGAGCAGCGCTTCCCGGGCCTGGGTGATGTTCCGCTCCGGGTCGCCCTCGGGGAGGAAACGCTCGTCGCCCCACCACAGATCCAGCCGCGACCAGTCGACCGCGTCCCGGGCGGGCGCCGCGGCCAGCGCGGCCAGCAGACCGTTGCCGTTGCGTCCGCCCGTCAGGACGACCGAGGCGGAGCCGCGGGCGGCCTGGGCGTCCACGACCTTCGTGATCAGCCGGGCCGCCGCGGCCTGCGCCATCAGCTCCTTGTCGCGGTGGACGACAAGCTGCGGAGCACTCACTTCTGCTCCGTCCGCTTGGCCACGGTGGCCGGGGTGACCCGCTCCAGGGCCGACGCGTCGGTCCTGGAGGAAGCGGACGCCGACCCGGAAGCAGTCCCCGACGCGGACCCGGAGGCAGTCCCGGACGGAGACCCCGCCGACCCTGACCCGGCAACAGACCCCGACGCGGAGGCCGAAGCCGAGCCCGAGGCCGCGGACGGCGTCCTCTCGAAGGCGTCCTTCGCGTCCGCCGCGTCACCCAGCCGGTGCACACCGAACCGCAGCGCCGACGCGTAGGTGTCGTCCGGGTCCAGCCGGCGCAACTCCTCCGCGATCAGCTCCGAGGTCTCCCGGCGCTTCAGCGCCACCGCCCGGTCCGGCTGTCCCTCGATGGAGAGCGTCGCCAGCGAGCCGTCGGCCCGGTCCAGCTCGATCGGGCCGCAGGTGGTCGCCATCCGTACGGCCGTGAGACCGGGACCGGACGAGACCGCGCGCCTGACCGGCACCTCCAGCCGGTCCGCGAGCCACATGGCGAGCAGTTCGCAGCTCGGGTTGTGCGCCTCGCCCTCCACCTCGACCGAGGTGACCGCGCAGTCCACCTGGTCCAGGGCCGCCGCGACCATCGAGCGCCACGGTGTGATCCGGGTCCAGGACAGATCCGTGTCGCCCGGGGTGTACGCGTCGGCGCGAGCCGTCAGTTCCTCGACGGGGTGCTCGGCGGCGTACGTGTCGGTGACCCGGCGCTGCGCCAGCCTGCCCAGCGCGTCCCTGGCCGGGTTGACCGGGGCGTTGACCGGCCACCACACGACGACCGGGGCGTCCGGCAGCAGCAGCGGCAGGACCACCGACTGGGCGTGGTCCATGACCTCGCCGTACAGCCTGAGGACGACCGTCTCGCCGGTGCCCGCGTCCGCGCCCACCCGTACCTCGGCGTCGAGGCGGGCCTTGGCCCGGTCGCGGGGCGAGCGCGAGATCCGCTTGACGACGACGAGTTTGCGCGACGGGTGCTCGCGGGACGCCTCGTTGGCGGCCTTGAGCGCGTCGTACGCGTTCTCCTCGTCGGTGACGATGACCAGCGTGAGGACCATGCCGACGGCGGGGGTGCCGATGGCCCGGCGCCCCTGCACCAACGCCTTGTTGATCTTGCTGGACGTGGTGTCCGTAAGGTCGATCTTCATGGCCGGCGCCAGCTCCGTCCGTCTCGTGCGAGCATTTCGTCCGCCTCGGCCGGACCCCAGGTCCCGGACTCGTACTGCGCGGGCTTGCCGTGCTTGTCCCAGTAATCCTCGATCGGGTCGAGGATCTTCCAGGACAGCTCGACCTCCTCCACCCGCGGGAAGAGATTCGAGTCGCCGAGCAGCACATCGAGGATGAGCCGCTCGTACGCCTCGGGGCTGGACTCCGTGAAGGACTCGCCGTACGCGAAGTCCATCGAGACGTCCCGGACCTCCATCGAGGTGCCGGGCACCTTCGAACCGAACCGCATGGTCACGCCCTCGTCCGGCTGGACGCGGATGACCAGGGCGTTGTGCCCCAGCTCTTCCGTGGCCGTGTGGTCGAAGGGGGAGTGCGGAGCGCGCTGGAAGACGACCGCGATCTCGGTGACCCGGCGGCCCAGGCGCTTGCCGGTACGGAGGTAGAAGGGGACTCCCGCCCAGCGGCGGTTGTCGATCTGCAGCTTCACCGCGGCGTAGGTGTCGGTCTTCGACTTGGAGTCGATACCGTCCTCCTGGAGATAGCCGACGGCCTTCTCGCCGCCCTGCCAGCCCGCCGCGTACTGCCCGCGGACCGTGCCCTCCCCGAGATCCTTCGGCAGCTTCACCGCGCCGAGGACCTTGGTCTTCTCCGCGGCCAGCGCATCGGCGTCGAAGGAGGCGGGCTCCTCCATCGCGGTCAGCGCGAGCAGCTGGAGGAGGTGGTTCTGGATGACGTCACGGGCGGCGCCGATGCCGTCGTAGTACCCGGCCCGGCCGCCGATGCCGATGTCCTCGGCCATGGTGATCTGGACATGATCGACGTACGACCGGTTCCAGATCGGCTCGAAGAGGGTGTTGGCGAACCGCAGCGCCAGGATGTTCTGGACGGTCTCCTTGCCCAGGTAGTGGTCGATCCGGAAGACCTCGTTGGACGGGAAGACCTCGTGGACGACCTTGTTGAGCTCCTTCGCGGAGACCAGGTCGTGGCCGAACGGCTTCTCGATGACCGCGCGGCGCCAGGAGCCGTCCGTCTGGTCCGCGAGACCGTGCTTCTTGAGCTGCCGGACGACCTGCGGGAAGAACTTCGGCGGTACGGAGAGATAGAACGCGAAGTTGCCGCCGGTGCCCTGCACCTTGTCGAGGTCGGCGATCGTCGCCTTCAGGTTCTCGAACGCCTGGTCGTCGTCGAAGGTGCCCTGGACGAAGCGCATCCCCTGGATGAGCTGCTGCCAGACCTCCTCACGGAACGGCGTACGCGCGTGTTCCTTGACGGCGTCGTGCACTTCCTGCGCGAAGTCCTCGTCCTGCCACTCGCGGCGGGCGAAGCCGATGAGGGAGAAGCCCGGGGGCAGCAGCCCACGATTGGCGAGGTCGTAAACCGCAGGCATCAGCTTTTTGCGGGACAAATCGCCCGTGACGCCAAAGATGACCAGGCCCGACGGCCCCGCGATACGCGGGAGCCGTCGGTCCGCGGCGTCACGGAGCGGGTTCGCTCCGTGGGTTGCGGTCAAGGGTTCAGCCCTCCGAAGGAGCGAGGCGCTTGAGCTCCGCCTCCGTCGACTTGAGCAGGTCGGTCCAGGCGGCCTCGAACTTCTCGACGCCTTCGTCCTCCAGCTGCTGGACGACGTCGTCGTACGAGACTCCGAGCTTCGCGACGGCCGCGAGGTCGGCGCGCGCCTGGTCGTACGTACCGCGCACGGTGTCACCGGTGATCCGGCCGTGGTCGGCGGTGGCTTCGAGGGTGGCCTCCGGCATGGTGTTCACCGTGTGCGGGGCGACCAGCTCGTCGACGTACAGGGTGTCCTTGTACGCGGGGTCCTTGACGCCGGTCGAGGCCCACAGCGGACGCTGCTTGTTGGCCTGAGCGCGGTCCAGGACCTCCCAGCGCTCCGAGGAGAAGACCTCCTCGTACGCCTCGTACGCGAGCCGGGCGTTGGCCAGGGCCGCCTTGCCGCGGGCCTCCTTGGCCTCGGCCGTGCCCTGCGCGTCGAGCCGCTTGTCGATCTCGGTGTCCACGCGGGACACGAAGAAGGACGCCACCGAGTGGATCTTGGAGAGGTCCAGGCCCAGGGCCTTGGCCTTCTCCAGACCCGCGATGTAGGCGTCCATGACCTCGCGGTAACGCTCCAGCGAGAAGATCAGCGTGACGTTGACGCTGATGCCCCGGCCGATGGTCTCGGTGATCGCCGGCAGCCCGGCCTTGGTCGCCGGGATCTTGATGAGCGTGTTCGGGCGGTCCACCAGCCAGGCGAGCTGCCTGGCCTCGGCGATGGTCGCCCGGGTGTTGTGCGCCAGGCGCGGGTCGACCTCGATGGAGACCCGGCCGTCCTGGCCCTGCGTCGCGTCGAAGACCGGGCGCAGGATGTCGGCGGCGTCACGGACGTCCGCCGTCGTGATCATGCGGATGGCTTCTTCGACGGTGACCTTGCGGGCGGCGAGGTCCGTGAGCTGGCTGTCGTAGCCGTGCCCGTCGGAGATCGCCTTCTGGAAGATCGACGGGTTGGTGGTGACGCCCACCACGTGCTGCTGGTCGATCAGTTCGGCGAGGTTGCCGGACGTGATGCGCGTGCGCGACAGGTCGTCGAGCCAGATCGCGACGCCTTCGTCGGAGAGGCGCTTGAGTGCGTCTGTCATGAGGTTTGCATCTCCTACTGTTCGTATATCGGCGTCAGCGCGCCACGGCCGCGAGAGATTCCCGGGCGGCGGCGGCCACGGCGTCAGCGGTGAAGCCGAACTCGCGGAAGAGGACCTTGGCGTCGGCGGAGGCGCCGAAGTGCTCCAGGGACACGATGCGGCCGGCGTCGCCGACGTACCGGTGCCAGGTGAGCCCGACACCGGCCTCGACCGCCACGCGGGCCTTCACGGAGGGCGGCAGGACGCTGTCCTTGTAGGCCTGGTCCTGCTCCTCGAACCATTCGACGGACGGCATCGAGACCACCCGGGCCGGGATGCCCGCGGCCTGGAGCTGCTCGCGCGCCTCGACGGCGAGCTGCACCTCGGAGCCCGTACCGATCAGGACGACCTCGGGGGTACCGCCGTCGGCCTCGAACAGGACGTAACCGCCCTTGGCGGCCTCGTCGTTGGCCTCGTACGTCGGCACACCCTGGCGGGTCAGCGCCAGACCGTGCGGGGCGCCCTTGTCGTGGCGCTTGAGGATCTCGCGCCAGGCGATCGCCGTCTCGTTGGCGTCGGCGGGGCGGACGATGTTCAGCCCCGGGATGGCGCGCAGCGCGGAGAGGTGCTCGACCGGCTGGTGGGTCGGACCGTCCTCGCCCAGGCCGATCGAGTCGTGCGTCCACACGTACGTGACGGGCGCCCGCATGAGCGCGGCGAGCCGGACGGCCGGGCGCATGTAGTCGGAGAACACCAGGAAGGTGCCGCCGTAGATACGGGTGTTGCCGTGCAGCGCGATGCCGTTCATCGTCGAGCCCATGGCGTGCTCGCGGATGCCGTAGTGCACCGTGCGGCCGTACGGGTCCGCCCCGGGCAGCGGGTTGCCCGCCGGGAGGAACGACGACGTCTTGTCGATGGTGGTGTTGTTCGAACCGGCGAGGTCGGCGGAGCCGCCCCACAGCTCGGGGATGACCTCGCCGAGCGCCTGGAGCACCTTGCCGGACGCGGCACGCGTCGCCACGGCCTTGCCGGTCTCGAAGGCGGGGAGCTTGTCCTCCCAGCCGGCGGGCAGTTCACCCGCGCGCACCCGGTCGAAGGTGGCCGCGCGCTCCGGGTTGGCCGTACGCCACGCGGCGAACGCCTTCTCCCACTCGCCGCGCGTCTCACGGCCGCGGTCGAGCGCCTCACGCGTGTGCGACAGGACCTCGCCCGCGACGTCGAAGGACTTGGCCGGGTCGAAGCCGAGGACCTTCTTGGTGGCCGCGACCTCTTCGTCGCCGAGCGCCGAGCCGTGCGCGGCCTCGGTGTTCTGCGCGTGCGGGGCGGGCCAGGCGATGATCGAGCGGGCCGCGATGAACGAGGGGCGCTCGGTCTCGGCCCGCGCCGCCAGCAGCGCCTCGTGCAGCGCCCGCGGGTCGAGGTCGCCGTCGGGGGACTGCTCGACGCGCTGGACATGCCAGCCGTAGGCCTCGTACCGCTTGATGGTGTCCTCGGAGACGGCGGTCTCCGTGTCACCCTCGATCGAGATGTGGTTGTCGTCCCACAGCAGGACCAGGTTGCCGAGCTTCTGGTGGCCGGCCAGCGAGGACGCCTCTGCCGAGATGCCCTCCTGGAGGCAGCCGTCGCCGGCGATGGCCCAGATGGTGTGGTCGAACGGTGAGGTGCCGGGCGCGGCGTCCGGGTCGTACAGGCCCCGCTCGTAGCGGGCGGCCATCGCCATGCCCACGGCGTTCGCGACACCCTGCCCGAGCGGGCCGGTGGTGGTCTCCACGCCGACGGTGTGTCCGTACTCCGGGTGGCCCGGGGTCTTCGAACCCCAGGTGCGGAAGGACTCCAGGTCTTCGAGCTCCAGGCCGTAGCCGGCCAGGAAGAGCTGGATGTAGAGGGTCAGGGACGAGTGGCCCACCGAGAGGACGAACCGGTCACGGCCGGTCCACTGCGCGTCGGCGGGGTCGTGCCGCATCACCTTCTGGAAGAGGGTGTACGCGGCGGGGGCCAGGCTCATGGCCGTACCAGGATGGCCGTTGCCGACTTTCTGTACGGAATCCATGGCCAGGACGCGGGCGGTGTCAACAGCCCGCTGGTCCAATTCGGTCCACTCGAGGTCTGTGGTGGTCGGCTTGGTGCTCACCCTGAGTCAGGGCTCCTCTCCACATGTCGAATCCCGGTGTCTGAGGTCGCACCGGTTCGCTGTCGAGCCTACCCGCAGCACCAGCCATCGTTCCGAGTGCGTTTCCAGGGTGCGGCGCCCTTGTGGACTTCGCCTCCCGGCAGGTGTACGCACCGTGTCGGGAGGGCGTTCAAAGCGGTCTGACCCGACCACACCCCCGCGAGGAACGGCATCTGGGCAACGTCTAGAGTGGCGTGGTACGCGCAAGTCTTTACCGGGCCTTCACGCCTGGAGCTTGCTGGGATTTCTCTGTCAGGGGTGTACGTGACAGCCGTCGAGTCCCGACCCGCAGGGGTCGTTCCGACTCCGAACTCGGGGGGCCATCGGCCGTTCGGGGCGCGCGTCAAAGCATTTGTGATGCTGACCAAGCCGCGGATCATCGAGCTGCTGCTCATCACCACGGTTCCGGTGATGTTCCTGGCCGCGCAGAGTGTGCCCGACCTGTGGCTGGTGCTGATCACCTGCGTCGGTGGTTATCTGTCCGCCGGCGGCGCGAACGCGCTGAACATGTACATCGACCGTGACATCGACGCCCTGATGGACCGCACCTCCCAGCGTCCCCTGGTCACCGGCATGGTCTCGCCGCGCGAGGGGCTGATCTTCGGCCTCGCGCTGGCCGTGATCTCGACGCTCTGGTTCGGCTTCCTCGTCAACTGGCTGTCCGCGGCCCTCGCGCTCGGCGCGCTCCTTTTCTATGTCGTCGTCTACACGATGATCCTCAAGCGCCGCACCTCCCAGAACATCGTCTGGGGCGGTATCGCCGGCTGCATGCCGGTACTGATCGGCTGGTCCTCCGTCACGAATTCGATGGACTGGGCCCCGGTCATCCTCTTTCTCGTCATGTTCTTCTGGACGCCGCCGCATTACTGGCCGCTCTCGATGAGGGTCAAGGAGGACTACGCGCGCGTGGGCGTGCCGATGCTTCCGGTCGTGGCGTCCAACCGTGTCGTGGCCCGCCAGATCGTCCTCTACAGCTGGGTGATGGTCGGCGTCTCGCTGCTGCTGACTCCGCTGGGTTACACCGGCTGGTTCTACACGACGGTGGCGCTGCTGGCCGGCGGCCTGTGGCTCTGGGAGGCACACGGCCTCCACTCGCGGGCCAAGGCCGGCGAGGTCGGCGGCAAACTCAAGGAGATGCGGCTCTTCCACTGGTCCATCACCTATGTGTCGCTGCTCTTCGTGGCGGTGGCGGTGGATCCCTTCCTGCGGTAGCAGGTAACGGACTCTTCGACGGGCGGGGTACGTGGTCCTCAGTGGTCGAGGCCACGTACCCCGCCCGTCGCCCGTTTCTCTACCCGTCGGTAGCATCCAGTCATGGCAGAGACCCAGCAGGTTGAGCAGCGGGACGAGAACAAGGCACTGGCCCGGCAGGCGGCGCGCGCCGAACGCAGGGCCGCCCGGCTGGCCAAGCAGATCGGCGCCTTCGCCGGACGCCACGGCGGAGCCGAGGGACAGCTCGCGTACATCGGACAGGCCGGCACCCGCATCGTGCTCGTCGGCGAGGACGGCAGCTGGGGCGATCTGGTCGCCCCCACGCACGCCCTCGCGCGCGCCGCCGCCGAGAAGGCCGGGCTCACACTGCACGACTCCTTCGACGGGGAGTTCGCCGCCAAGGTGAGTACCGGACCGTACGAATGGAGCCGCATGGCCGGGATCCAGCTCGGCGGCCGCGAGGTCTGACGCGAGGTCCGAAAAGCGCCACCTGATCAGAACTCACCCGTTAGGACTGTAGGAGCAAGCGGTACGGTCCCAGGCCCTGTCCGGACCTAGACGGGAATCGGCGATGATCGAAGCAGCGTCCCTGGTGGACCAGTGCTGCCACGGTGTGCTCCGTACGGAACTGGGTCTCGGCACCTTCGAGGCCCAGCTCGGCCGGGTGCCCGGACCGGCCGCCCCGGGCACCACCTTCTTCGACACGCAGACCGGGTTCGCGGTGCGGCGCTGGTGCCCGCCGCTGCTCGGGCTCGATCCACACTGCTCGCCGGCCCGCTATCTCGCCCGCCGCCGGGAACTCGGCACCCTCGAAGTCGCCGGACGGCTCCTGCGATCCACCGGGATCTCCACCTATCTGGTGGACACCGGAGCGCCCGGCGACCTGACCCGGCCCGACGAACTGGCCGTGGCGGGGCAGGCCGCCGCCCATGAGATCGTCCGGCTCGAACCGCTCGCCGAACGGGTCGCCGATGTCTCCGGATCCGTCGCCGGCTTCCTCGCGGGCTTCGCCGAGGCCGTACACACCGCCGCCCGCTCGGCCGTCGCCTTCAGCTCCGTCGCCTTCACCCCGGTCGACGGGAACGGTCTCGGGAACGGGGACGGGGCCGTGGCCGGGTACGGTCTCGCGGCGGCGCCCGATCCGCCGGGGCCCGGAGAAGCGCGCGGCGCGGCGGGACGCTGGCTGGCCGGGCGCCGGACCGGGAGCCCGCCCACCGATCCCGTACTGCTGCGCCATCTGCTCTGGACGGCGGTCGCCTCGGGGCTGCCGCTGCATCTGCACACCGGCGCCCCCGGCGCGTACCGGACGGCCGGTCACGCCGATCCCCTGCCGCTCACCGGTTTCGCGACGGCCACGGCCGGGCTCGGCACCGCCCTCGTCCTGTCGGCGTCCCCTCCGTACCACCGGCACACCGCACATCTGACGAGCGTCTTCCCGCATGTGTACGCGGATCTGGGGTCCGCCCTCACACATACGGGGGCCGGAGCCTCGGCCGTACTGGCCCAGATGCTGGAACTGGCGCCGTTCGGGAAGCTGCTGTTCTCCAGCGGCGCGCGCGGGCTGCCCGAACTGCACGTGGTCGGGGCCCGGGTCTTCCGGGAGGCGCTGGCGCGGGTCCTGGGCGGCTGGGTCGCCGACGGGGCCTGGTCGCCCGGGGACGCCCGGCGCGTCGCCGGGATGATCGCGGCGGGCAATGCCCGCCGCCTCTACGGACTGTCGGACGGCGGGCCGTCAGACCGCTGACATCGCCTGGTCCGAATCCGAATCCGAATCCGACTGCGCGGGGATGTCCGCCGTGGTCCGGGCCCGCTCGCGCAGGCTCACCGCCAGCCGCAGGACGGCGATCCACATCAGGCTGGAGCCGAACATATGGGCGCCGACCAGGACTTCGGGGACATCGGTGACGAACTGTACGTAGCCGATGGCGCCCTGGGCGAGCAGTACCACCAGCAGGTCCCTGGCGCGCGCCCGGGTGTCGGCCGGCGCGTCCACCACGCGCAGCACCAGCCACATCGCCACGGCCAGCGCGCAGACGAGCCAGGCGAACGCGGCATGCACATGAGCGGCGTCGACCCAGTCGAACGGCATCCTGGGCACATCGCTGCTGTCGCCCGCGTGCTTGCCCGAGCCCGTCACCGTCGTGCCCACCGCGATCAGTGCCGCGGAGGAGCCGACCAGCGCCCAGGACAGCTTCCGCACCGGGCGCGGGACACGCGGCCGGGGGGTGCCGTCGCCCTCGCGGGTGCGCAGCCAGGTCAGGGTGGTGACGGTGAGCAGCACATTGGCGAGGAGGAAGTGCCCCGCCACGGTCCACGGGTTGAGGCCCGCCAGCACCGTGATGCCGCCGATCACGGCATTGCCCATCACGATCCAGAACTGGGACCAGGCGAGCCGGGTCAGCCCGCGCCGCCGCGGCTTGCCCGAGCGCGCCGCGATGATCGCCCAGCCGACGGCCGCGCTCAGCACGTACGTCAGCATCCGGTTGCCGAACTCGATCGCGCCGTGAATCCCCTGCTCGGGTGTGGCGAAGAGGCTGTCGTCCGTGCACTTGGGCCAGGTGTCGCAGCCGAGGCCGGAACTGCTCAGCCGCACCGCGCCACCGGTCACGATGATCACTACGGTCATCAGGACGGCGCTGAGCGCGGCACGCTGGAGCGTGCGGGGTGACGGTGTCCAGCGTTGGGCGATATATGCGAGGGGGGTCTGCACGGAAACCATCGTAGGACGGAGCTTGTGCAGCTTTTCACGAGGGGTGCGTGTGCCGAGTCCTGGCTGCCGAGGCCAGAACTCCCCCTTGGACCGACCGTCTTGGACCGACCGTCTTGGACCCACCGGTCTTACTCCCAGCGGAAGAGCGCGCCCGCCGCGCCGAGTCCGACCGCGGCCCAGACGGCGAGGATCCCGAGATCGCCCCACGGCATCGCGGCGCCGTGCTGGAGGATCTCCCGCAGTCCGTCGGAGAGCGCCGAGATCGGCAGCAGTCCGAGCACCGACCGGGCCGCGTCCGGGAACTCGTCCAGCGGCACGATCACCCCGCCGCCCACCAGGAGCAGCAGGAAGACCAGGTTGGCGGCGGCCAGGGTGGCCTCGGCGCGCAGGGTGCCCGCCATCAGCAGGCCGAGACCGGAGAAGGCCGCGGTGCCCAGCACGAGCAGGGGCAGTACGGCGAGCGGGTTGCCCTGGGGGGACCAGCCCAGCGCGAAGGCGATCACCGTCAGCAGCACGATCTGGAGCACTTCGGTGACCAGGACGGAGAGCGTCTTCGCGGTCATCAGGGCCCAGCGCGGCAGCGGTGACACGGCGAGCCGCTTGAGCACTCCGTACCGCCGCTCGAAGCCGGTGGCGATGGCCTGGCCGGTGAACGCCGTGGACATCACGGCGAGCGCGAGGACGCCGGGGGCGAGGAAGTCCACCGCCTTGTCCGTGCCGGTGTCGACGACGTCGACCGTCGAGAACAGTGCCAGCAGCAGGGACGGGATGATCACGGTCAGCAGCAGCTGTTCGCCGTTGCGCAGGAGCAGCTTCGTCTCGAACGCCGTCTGCGCCCCGATCATCCGGAGCAGCGGGGCGCCGCCGGGCGCCGGGGCGTACGTACCGGCGCCCGTACCTCCCCGGCGGGTGTCACGGGTGCCGCCGGTGCTCGTACCGGTGCTCATGAACGCAGCTCCTTGCCGGTCAGTTCGAGGAAGACGTCCTCCAGCGTGTGCCGCTCCACGGCGATCCCGTCCGCCATCACTCCGTGCTGCGCGCACCAGGAGGCCACCGTGGCCAGCAGCTGCGGGTCGACCGTGCCGGTGACCCGGTACACGCCGGGCGTCAGCTCGGCCGCCTCGGTGCCGTCGGGCAGTGCCTTCAGCAGGGAGCCGAGGTCGAGCCCGGGGCGTCCGGTGAAGCGCAGGGTGTTCTCCGCGCCCCCGTGGCACAGCTCGTCGGGGCTGCCCTGGGCGATGACCCGGCCGGCGTCGATGATCACGACATCGTCGGCCAGCGTCTCGGCCTCGTCCATGAAGTGCGTGGTCAGCACCACGCCGACGCCGTCGGCGCGCAGCTCGCGGACGAGTTCCCAGGTGGAGCGGCGGGCCTGCGGGTCGAGCCCGGCGGTGGGCTCGTCCAGGAAGACCAGCTCGGGGCGGCCGACGACGGCCAGGGCCAGCGCGAGTCGCTGCTGCTGCCCGCCGGAGAGCCGCCGGTAGGTCGTACGGCCGCAGCCGCCGAGGCCGAGCCGTTCCGTCAGCGCGTCCACGTCGAGCGGGTTCGCGTGCAGCCGGGCCATGTGGCGCAGCATCTCTCCGGCGCGCGCGCCGGAGTACACGCCGCCGGACTGGAGCATCACGCCGATGCGCGGGCGGAGCCGGGCGGCGTCGGCGACGGGGTCGAGTCCGAGCACGCGCACGGTGCCGGCGTCGGGTGTGCGGTAGCCCTCGCAGGTCTCGACCGTGGTGGTCTTGCCCGCCCCGTTGGGGCCGAGGACGGCGGTGACCGTACCGGCGCGTACCACCAGGTCCAGGCCGTCCACCGCGGTCTTCGTCCCGTAGCGTTTGACCAGGCCCCGGACCTCGACGACCGGCTCTCCGGAGCCCCGGCCCGCGGCGGACCCGCTTTCGGGCAGGGGGGCACCCGCGATGTCGCTGTACATGCCGGGAAGTCTAGGCAGCCCCGCGGCCCTTTCGGCCCGCGGGGCCCAAGGGCCGCTCACGCCCCCGGGCGGGCCGCTCGCTCGTACGAAAGGGAGCGCCCGCCTCTCCCCCACGTGCGACCCGCACGCCCGGAAAAGGGGCGCGCGGGCACCGGACGTGCGGCTCCCGTGCGCCGCGCGCGGGGCTCCTACGCTGCACGAACGCCCTTTCTTAGGTAACCCTAAGTGATAAAGCGCACCACTGGTGGCTGCGGACCGTGGTTGTCACGGCCGAAGGAATTACGCAACAATGGCGTTGTGAAATACGTTGGCGAGGCTCCTCAGGAGGAACTCGCGACCGGTGAGCACTCCACTCGCAACCGGGTCGCGCGCTCCGTCCTGGACCACGGTCCTTCCACCGTTTCCGAACTGGCCGGGCGCCTCGGACTCACCCAGGCGGCCGTCCGCCGCCATCTCGACGCACTCGTCGCGGATTCCGTGGTGGAGCCGCGTGACCAGCGGGTGTACGGCTCGCGTGGACGCGGTCGGCCCGCCAAGGTGTTCGCCCTGACCGACTGTGGCCGGGACGCCTTCGACCAGTCCTACGACCAGCTCGCCGCCGACGCCCTGCGCTGGATCGCGCGGACGGCCGGCGACGGGGAACTGGGCGAGGCGGCCGTCACCGCCTTCGCCCGCGCACGGATCGCCGCCCAGGCCGAGGCCTACCGCGAAGCGATCCAGTCCGCCGAACCCGACGAACGTACCCAGGCACTCGCCAAGGCGCTGAGCACCGACGGGTACGCTGCTACGGCTCGTAGCGCGCCGAACCGGCAGGGCGAGCAGCTCTGCCAGCACCACTGCCCGGTCGCGCACGTGGCGGAGCAGTTCCCCCAGCTGTGCGAGGCGGAGACCGAGGTCTTCTCCCAGCTGCTCGGAACGCATGTGCAGCGTCTGGCCACCATCGCTCATGGCGACGGGGTCTGCACGACCTTCATTCCCCGCGCCACCTCACAGACCACTCATCACGCATCTGAAAGCACAGCCGGGAGGAACCCCGCATGACGCTCCCCACAGAGACTGCCCACCCCGAACTCGAGGGCCTGGGTACGTACGAATTCGGCTGGGCCGACTCCGACGCCGCCGGCGCCGCCGCCAAGCGAGGCCTTTCCGACGCTGTCGTCCGTGACATCTCGGATAAGAAGAACGAGCCGGAGTGGATGCTCAAGCTCCGGCTCAAGGGCCTGCGGCTGTTCGACAAGAAGCCCATGCCGAGCTGGGGCTCGGACCTGTCGGGCATCGACTTCGACAACATCAAGTACTTCGTCCGGTCCACCGAGAAGCAGGCCGCTTCCTGGGAGGACCTGCCGGAGGACATCAAGAACACGTACGACAAGCTCGGTATCCCGGAGGCGGAGAAGCAGCGCCTGGTCGCCGGTGTCGCCGCCCAGTACGAGTCCGAGGTCGTCTACCACCAGATCCGTGAGGACCTGGAGGAGCAGGGCGTCATCTTCCTGGACACCGACACCGCGCTCAAGGAGCACCCGGAGCTCTTCCAGGAGTACTTCGGCACGGTCATCCCGGTCGGCGACAACAAGTTCGCGTCGCTGAACACGGCCGTGTGGTCCGGCGGATCGTTCATCTACGTGCCGAAGGGCGTGCACGTCGACATCCCGCTCCAGGCCTACTTCCGTATCAACACGGAGAACATGGGCCAGTTCGAGCGGACGCTGATCATCGTCGACGAGGACGCCTACGTCCACTACGTCGAAGGCTGCACCGCCCCGATCTACACCTCGGACTCGCTGCACAGCGCCGTGGTCGAGATCATCGTCAAGAAGGGCGGGCGCTGCCGCTACACGACCATCCAGAACTGGTCGAACAACGTCTACAACCTGGTCACCAAGCGCGCCGTGGCCTACGAGGGCGCGACCATGGAATGGGTCGACGGCAACATCGGCTCCAAGGTCACCATGAAGTACCCGGCCGTCTACCTGATGGGCGAGCACGCCAAGGGCGAGACCCTGTCCATCGCCTTCGCGGGCGAGGGCCAGCACCAGGACGCCGGCGCCAAGATGGTCCACATGGCCCCGCACACCTCGTCGAACATCGTCTCCAAGTCGGTGGCGCGCGGTGGCGGCCGTACCTCGTACCGCGGTCTGATCGAGATCGGCGAGGGCGCCGAGGGCTCCAAGTCCAATGTGCTCTGTGACGCGCTGCTGGTGGACACCATCTCGCGGTCCGACACCTACCCGTACGTGGACGTCCGCGAGGACGACGTGTCCATGGGCCACGAGGCGACCGTCTCCAAGGTCTCCGAGGACCAGCTCTTCTACCTGATGAGCCGTGGTCTGACCGAGTTCGAGGCGATGGCGATGATCGTGCGCGGCTTCGTCGAGCCGATCGCCAAGGAGCTGCCCATGGAGTACGCGCTGGAGCTCAACCGGCTGATCGAGCTGCAGATGGAAGGCTCCGTCGGCTAGTGCCGGTGCTGGTGCCGAGACCGGCACCAGCACGGGCCCGTCCCGTCCCGACGCGCCTTTCCCCGGGCAGCGACCGATTCCTTACGCAGAGGCAGAGAGAGAGCACGACGACAGCCATGGCTGAGGCTCAGAACATTCCGGTGGGTTCCACCACCGCCGGTTCGATCGCGGTGGCCGCCGAGTCGACCGTCGCCACGCGCATGAGCGCGTCCCCCTCCTTCGACGTCGCGGACTTCCCTGTCCCGCACGGTCGTGAGGAGGAGTGGCGGTTCACGCCGCTGGAGCGGCTGCGCGGTCTGCACGACGGCACCGCCGTCGCGGCGGACGGCGGCGTCACGGTCGAGGTGACGGCCCCCGAGGGCGTCACCGTCGAGACCGTCGGCCGCGACGACGCCCGGATCGGCAAGGCCGGTACGCCGGTGGACCGGGTCGCCGCCCAGGCGTTCTCCTCGTTCGAGAAGGCCTCGGTCGTCTCGGTGCCCAAGGAGACCGTGCTGAGCGAGCCGGTCCGGATCACCGTCCAGGGCCAGGGCGGGACCGCCTACGGTCACCAGATCATCGAGCTCGGGGCCTTCGCCGAGGCCGTCGTGGTCATCGACCACGCCGGCGACGGAGTGCTCGCGGCCAATGTCGACTACCTGATCGGGGACGGCGCCAAGCTGACCGTCGTCTCCGTCCAGGACTGGGACGACAAGGCCGTCCACGTCGCCCAGCACAACGCGCTGGTCGGCCGCGACGCCTCGTTCAAGTCCGTCGTCGTCACCTTCGGCGGCGATGTCGTACGGCTGCACCCGCGCGTGCGGTACGCGGGCCCCGGCGGCGAGGCCGAGCTGTTCGGCCTCTACTTCACCGACAAGGGCCAGCACCAGGAGCACCGCCTCCTGGTCGACCACAACGCCCCGCACTGCAAGTCCAACGCCGTGTACAAGGGCGCCCTCCAGGGCGACGACGCGCACGCCGTATGGATCGGTGACGTCGTGATCCGGGCTTCGGCCGAGGGCACCGACACCTACGAGATGAACCGCAACCTCGTTCTCACGGACGGCGCGCGGGTCGACTCCGTGCCGAACCTGGAGATCGAGACCGGTGAGATCGCCGGCGCCGGTCACGCCTCGGCCACCGGCCGCTTCGACGACGAGCAGCTCTTCTACCTGATGGCCCGCGGCATCCCGGAGGCCGAGGCCCGCCGTCTGGTGGTCCGCGGCTTCTTCGCCGAGCTGGTCCAGCAGATCGGACTGCCCGACGTCGAGCAGCGCCTGCTCGCCAAGATCGAGGCGGAGCTGGAGACAGTCTCATGAGTGGGCCGGCGACCTTCGTCCGCGCCTGTGGACTGGGAGAGCTGGAGGACGACACCCCGAAACGGGTGGAGCTCGACGGCGTTCCCGTCTCCCTCGTCCGTACCGAGGGCGAGGTGTTCGCGATCAACGACATCTGCTCGCACGCGAACGTGTCGCTGTCGGAGGGCGAGGTGGAGGACTGCATGATCGAATGCTGGTTGCACGGCTCCAGCTTCGACCTCCGTACCGGCAAGCCGTCCGGCCTTCCCGCGACGCGCCCCGTCCCCGTATACCCCGTCAAGATCGAAGGGGACGATGTGCTCGTCTCCGTCACCCAGGAGTCCTGAGTCACCCATGGCAACGCTTGAAATCCACGACCTGCACGTCTCCGTCGAGGCCGAGAACGGCCCCCGCGAGATCCTCAAGGGCGTCGACCTGACCGTCAAGCAGGGCGAGACGCACGCCATCATGGGCCCCAACGGCTCCGGCAAGTCGACTCTCGCCTACTCCCTCGCGGGCCACCCCAAGTACACGATCACCGGTGGCACCGTGACCCTGGACGGCGAGGACGTCCTGGAGATGACCGTCGACGAGCGCGCCCGCGCCGGTCTCTTCCTCGCGATGCAGTACCCCGTCGAGGTCCCCGGCGTCTCCGTCTCCAACTTCCTGCGCACCTCGGCCACCGCCGTGCGCGGCGAGGCCCCCAAGCTGCGTACCTGGGTGAAGGAGGTCCGGGAGACCATGGAGCGTCTCCAGATGGACCCCGCCTTCGCCGAGCGCAACCTGAACGAGGGCTTCTCCGGCGGCGAGAAGAAGCGCCACGAGATCCTTCAGCTCGAACTGCTCAAGCCCAGGATCGCGGTGCTCGACGAGACCGACTCCGGTCTCGACGTGGACGCGCTGCGGGTCGTCTCCGAGGGCGTCAACCGCGTCCGCGAGTCCGGCGAGGTCGGCACCCTGCTGATCACGCACTACACGCGGATCCTCCGCTACATCAAGCCCGACTTCGTGCACGTCTTCGCACAGGGCCGCATCGCCGAGTCCGGCGGCGCGGAGCTGGCCGACAAGCTGGAGAACGAGGGCTACGAGGCATACGTGAAGGGTGGCCCCGTAAGCGGAGTGAACTCAAAGGAGGACGTCGCGTGACACAGCTGCCGGGCCTTCTCACCTCGTCGGATCAGCTGCTCGACGAGGCGATCCGCAAGGATTTCCCCATCCTCGACCGGGTGATCCATGACAAGAAGCTCGTGTACCTGGATTCCGCCGCGACCTCGCAGAAGCCGCGCCAGGTACTCGACGCGCTGAACGAGTACTACGAGCGGTACAACGCGAACGTCCACCGCGGTGTGTACACGATCGCCGAGGAGGCCACGGCGCTGTACGAGGGTGCCCGCGACAAGGTCGCCGCCTTCATCAACGCGCCGAGCCGCGACGAGGTGATCTTCACCAAGAACGCCTCCGAGTCGCTCAACCTCGTGGCCAACATGCTCGGCTGGGCCGACGAGCCCTACCGGGTGGACCACGAGACCGAGATCGTCATAACGGAGATGGAGCACCACTCCAACATCGTGCCGTGGCAGCTGCTCGCGCAGCGCACGGGCGCGAAGCTGAAGTGGTTCGGCATCACCGACGACGGCCGCCTCGACCTGTCCAACATCGACGAGATCATCACCGAGAAGACGAAGATCGTCTCCTTCGTGCTGGTCTCCAACATCCTGGGCACGCAGAACCCGGTCGAGACGATCGTCCGCCGCGCGCAGGAGGTCGGTGCGCTGGTCTGCATCGACGCCTCGCAGGCCGCCCCGCACCAGGTGCTCGACGTACAGGCGCTCCAGGCCGACTTCGTGGCCTTCACCGGCCACAAGATGGTCGGCCCGACGGGCATCGGTGTGCTCTGGGGCCGGCAGGAGCTGCTGGAGGACCTTCCGCCGTTCCTGGGCGGCGGCGAGATGATCGAGACCGTGTCGATGCACTCGTCGACGTACGCCCCGGCGCCGCACAAGTTCGAGGCGGGTACGCCCCCGATCGCGCAGGCCGTCGGCCTCGGCGCGGCCGTGGACTATCTCTCCGCGATCGGCATGGACAAGATCGCCGCGCATGAGCATGTGATCACCGAGTACGCGGTGAAGCGCCTGCTACAGGTCCCCGACCTGCGGATCATCGGTCCGGAGACGGCCGAGGACCGTGGCGCCACGATCTCCTTCACGCTGGGCGACATCCACCCGCACGACGTGGGCCAGGTGCTGGACGAACAGGGCATCGCCGTCCGGGTGGGACATCACTGCGCACGGCCGGTCTGCCTGCGGTACGGAATTCCCGCGACCACGCGAGCGTCTTTCTATCTGTACTCCACTCCGGCCGAGGTCGACGCACTGGCCGAGGGGCTGGAGCACGTCCGTAACTTCTTCGGATGAGGACTTGAGAGGCTGATGTGAGGGGCTGTCCGTGAAGCTGGATTCGATGTATCAGGACGTCATCCTGGACCACTACAAGCACCCGCACGGGCGCGGTCTGAGGGACGGCGACGCCGAGGTGCACCACGTCAATCCGACGTGTGGTGACGAGATCACACTGCGTGTGCGGTACGAGGGTTCGCGGATCGCGGACGTCTCGTACGAGGGCCAGGGCTGCTCGATCAGTCAGGCCAGCGCGTCCGTGCTGAACGACCTCCTGGTCGGCAAGGAGCTGGCCGAGGCCCGGCGGATCCAGGACACCTTCCTGGAGCTGATGCAGTCCAAGGGCCAGCTCGAACCGGATGACACGATGGAGGAGGTGCTGGAGGACGCGGTCGCGTTCGCCGGCGTCTCCAAGTACCCCGCCCGGGTCAAGTGCGCCCTGCTCAGCTGGATGGCGTGGAAGGACGCGACGGCCCAGGCTCTGGGTGACGACGCGACGGGTGACAGCGCGACGAAGGAGACGGCATGAGCGAGAACGAGACCGTGACGATGAAGCCGGCCTCCGAGGAAGAGGTCCGCGAGGCTCTGTACGACGTCGTCGACCCCGAGCTGGGTATCGATGTCGTGAACCTCGGCCTGATCTACGGCATCCACATCGACGACTCGAACATCGCCACCCTGGACATGACCCTGACGTCCGCGGCCTGTCCGCTGACCGATGTGATCGAGGACCAGGCGAAGGCGGCGACGGACGGGATCGTCAACGAGCTCAAGATCAACTGGGTCTGGATGCCGCCGTGGGGCCCGGACAAGATCACGGACGACGGCCGCGAGCAGCTGCGGGCGCTGGGCTTCAACGTCTGAGCGCACGTTCCTGTACCGAAGCGTCTGAGCGCGCATTGCGTATGCCGAGGGCCCCACGACCGGGATGGTCGTGGGGCCCTCGGCGTTGTGCGCGGCCCCGGAGAGACGGTCAGGCGGTCAGGCGGGCCGGGTGGCTGCCGCCTCGGCCAGGGCGGGGGCCAGGTTCTCCTTGCGGATGCGCTGGTCCACGTAGAGCAGGTTCAGTACGAGCGGCGGGAACGTCGCCGAGAAGATCTGGCTGATCAGCTGCCCGAACATGATCACCAGCAGGTAGCCGCTCACAGCCGCGACGATCTGGCCGGCGGTCGGATCGTCGGCGAGGGCCGATGTGTCGATCATGTCGGGCAAGCCGGCCGTGAGGCTGAGCACTTGCTGGATGAGCGACCCGGCGAGGCCCGCCATCAGGGCGGCCAGCAGCGAGGTGGCGAAGATCCGCCACCAGGCGCCGCGCACCAAGGCGACTGACCGGCGCAGGGACGCGACCGGGCCCTGTGACTCGATCACGGCGATCGACGGGGCCAGGCTGAAGCGGACCCAGAGCCAGACCGCCAGAGGGCCGAGTACCAGCAGGCCGAGGAAGCCGAGCGGGATCAGCCAGACCGCCCAACTCGCGTCGCCCAGGGTGAGATAGGTGACCAGGGCGCCGCCGAAGCCCAGGACGAACAGGGCGGCCGGGATGAAGCCGATCAGCCCGCTGAGGGCAACGGTGCCGAGCACCGCGGGAACCCGCGCCGATGCCCTACGCCAGACCGCGCCGACGGTTGTCGGCCGGCCCAGGACGGCCTCCTGGGCTATCGCCGGGCAGGCGGCCTGGATCAGTGCCGAGGCGGCCAGCAGCGTCAGCATGCCGACGAGCCAGAGGCAGCCGAACGCGATCAGCGGGGGCCTGATGTCGTCCCAGGACGGATCCGCGTTCCCGGCCGGGTCGATGACCCGCGACAGGTGGTCGCCGACGGCGGCGTACGCGGTCCAGGCCGCGGCCGCGAGTACCAGGGCGGCGGCGCCGTACGCCATGGCGGCCAGGCCGAAGAGCTGCTTCCAGTAGCGGCCCATCGTGGCGAAGGTGCCGGTCAGTATGTCGCTCGTGCTGAGCGGGCCCAGGGGTATCACTCCGGGTTTGGGCGGCTGAGGAGGCGGCGTCCAACCGGCATAGCCGTACGGACCGTTGTCGTAGGGGCCGTCCCCGTACGGTCCGTTCCCGCCCCACCCCGTGCCCTGCGTCACCGCTGTGCTCCGTTCGCCGTCGTGTCGTCAAGTGTCGTCACGTGTGGTCACGTGTCGTTCGTCGTGTCGTTGTCATGTCTTTGTCGTCCTGGTTCGGACGGCACACCGTAACCGGTCGGCGGGGGGCCGTGGTGATCAGGCGCTGTGTACGGTCGTACCTATCGATGTGTACACTCGTACGCATGGGATATGGACTGCTGGCCGCCGCGATAGCGGCGGAGGTGGCCGCGACGACGGCCATGAAATACAGCGAGGGCTTCACGCGCCTGTGGCCCTCGCTGCTGACCGTGACCGGGTACGTGCTCGCCTTCGCTCTGCTCGCGCAGACCCTCAAGACCATTTCCATAGGCACCGCGTACGCGGTCTGGTCCGGTGCGGGGACGGTGGCCGTCGCGATCATCGGGATTCTGTTCATGAACGAGTCGGCGAGTATGGTCAAACTGGCGGGAATTGCCCTGGTGGTCGTGGGCGTCGTCGTACTCAACTTCGGAGGGGCCCACTGATGAGCCGTCGTTACGACCCCGAGCGGCGCCAGCGGATCATCGATGCCGCGATCCGGGTGGTGGGCCGGAGCGGTATCGCGGGGCTGAGCCACCGCACGGTCGCCGCCGAGGCCGATGTGCCGCTCGGCTCGACCACGTACCACTTCGCCTCCCTGGACGAACTGCTGGTCGCCGCGTTGCGACAGGCCAACGAGGGGTTCGCGACGGCGGTACGGGAGAGTGGCGCGCTCGCCGACCCCGGGTGCGATGTCGCCGGGGAGCTGGCCCGGCTCACCGGGGAGTGGCTCGGCGGGGACCGTACCGGCGTGGAGCTGGAGTACGAGCTGTATCTCGCGGCCCTGCGCCGCCCCGCGCTGCGTCCGGTCGCCGCGGAGTGGTGCGGCGCGGTCGCCGAGGCGCTGGCGTCGCGCATCGACCCCGTCACCGCGCGGGCGCTGGTCGCACTGCTGGACGGGATATGTCTCCATGTGCTGCTGACGGACGCGCCGTACGACGCCGACTACACGCGTGTGATGCTGGCGCGGCTGATTCCGTGAGTGTTCCGCGGTGAGTGTTCCGCGGTGTTCCGTGAGTGTTCCGCGGGTGTCGGCTTGTCGGCGGCCCCTTCCCGGCCGCCCGGCGCGCGGCGGTAGGTTGTGCCGATGAACATCCCACCCCCGGGGCCCGAGATCACCTACGCCGAGTGCCGGCAGTGCGGAACGCTGATCGCCGGGCTGGACGGCCGTTACAGCTGTGGCGTCTGCGGCTGGGTCAACCACCACTCGGAGGGGCACGGCCCACTGCCGCGCGCGGAGGACGACGTCGATCACGAGGTGGGCGGCTCCGAGAGCAACAGACTGAGCTGAGGGCGCGGGTGGTGGCGTACAGCGCGTGGTGGCGTACAAACGTTGACGACGCGCGGCCGGTGGGGCGCGCGGCCGTTGCCGCGCCCGTCTCCTGAGACCGGTTCGCCCCGGTGCTGTCCGGCCCGTTAAGTTTTGGGCATGACCGACACGACTTCCCCCCGTACCACCGGCGCCGTCGCCGCCGGCCTCGCCACCCTCACCGAGGACGGCACCGTCCTCGACACCTGGTTCCCCGCCCCCGAGCTCTCCGCCGAGCCCGGACCGGCCGGCACCGAGCGGCTGACCGCCGAGCGTGCCGTGGAACTGCTCGGGGACGGTGCGGCCAAGGCCATCGGGCCCGACGCGCGTCGTGGGGTCGAGGTTGTCGCCGTCCGTACCGTCATCGCCTCGCTCGACGACAAGCCGCTGGACGCGCACGACGTGTACCTGCGTCTGCACCTGCTCAGCCACCGCCTGGTCGCGCCCCACGGCCAGAACCTGGACGGCCAGTTCGGGCTGCTCGCCAATGTCGCCTGGACCTCGCTCGGTCCGGTCGCCGTGGACGCGCTGGAGACCGTACGGCTCAATGCGCGCGCCGAGGGCCTGCACCTTCAGGTGACCTCGGTCGACAAGTTCCCGCGGATGACCGACTACGTCGCCCCCAAGGGTGTCCGGATCGCCGACGCCGACCGGGTACGGCTCGGCGCGCACCTCGCCGCCGGTACGACCGTGATGCACGAGGGCTTCGTCAACTTCAACGCGGGCACGCTCGGCACCTCCATGATCGAGGGCCGGATCTCCGCGGGCGTCGTCATCGGCGACGGCTCCGACGTCGGCGGCGGCGCGTCCACCATGGGCACGCTCTCCGGCGGCGGCAAGGAGCGCATCGTCATCGGCGAGCGCTGCCTGATCGGCGCCGAGGCGGGGATCGGGATCGCGCTGGGCGACGAGTGCGTGGTCGAGGCGGGGCTGTACGTCACGGCCGGTACGCGCGTCACGCTGCCCGACGGGCAGGTCGTCAAGGCGCGCGAGCTGTCCGGCGCGAGCAACATCCTCTTCCGCCGCAACTCGGTCACCGGCGCCGTCGAGGCCCGCCCGAACAACGCGGTGTGGGGCGGCCTCAACGATGTCCTCCACAGCCACAACTGACCCACGACCGGACCGCGCCACCAACTCTCCGTACGCACAGCAGCCCGTCGGCCGTCTCCCGGCCGGCGGGCTGCTGCGGTTCACGCACCGGCCTGCCCGGCGGCAGCCCAGCCGGTCGAGCAGCGTCTTCACGGCGACGGCGCGCGAGCGCCCGCATATCGGCATCGAACAGTGATCGGCCGCCCGTTCGGAATGCGGCAGGATGCCTCTCATGACGTCTCGTCTTCGCCCGGCGTCGCCGGTGGAGCGTAAAGATCTGCCCCCGTCCGGTGACGGTGCCCCGAACAACGGCGTGCTGGAAGGGGTTTCGGGGTAACCGTGGCCGGACTGTCAGTGGGGGCTGGTCCAATAGAGGACATGGAGGGCATGACGAACATGAACACCGAAAACGCCAATCGGGGCGATGCGGGGCAGGGCGATGCCGACCGAGGCGCGCCGGAGCAGGGTGAGCCCGACCGGGGTGAGCCCGACCGGGCGGAGCTGAAGGCGCTGCGTGCCGCCTTTCCGGCGGAGCGCTGCCTGCCGCCGCTGGGCTGGGACGCGGTCCGCGCCTTCGAGCGCGAGCAGGGGATCGTCCTGCCCGAGCCGTACCGCACGCTGGTCGCCGAGATCTGCGACGGATGCAGCGACGGGCCCGCCGACATCGACGGGCTGATACCCGTGGCCGCGCTGCCCGCCGACTGGGGCTGCGACCAGACGCAGCGGGTGCTGTCCGAGCCGTTCCCGCTCACCGAGGCGTGGGTGTGGGAGGACGACCCCCGGCCGTACGAGGAGATAGAGCCGCTCATCGACGCGGTCGCCAACTACGGGAGCGTGGTGCTGGGTACGGACGGCTGCGGGATGTACTGGCATCTGGTGGTCACCGGTCCGCACCGGGGCCGAATATGGAACATCAGTGACGTGGGCGCGGCGCCGTTCGGAGCGGCGTTCGGCCACACCACGGCGGACGAGGGGTTCGCCGGCTGGGTGGCGCACTGGGCCACCTCGCGGCGGTCGTGGTTCGACGTCGTCGTGTGACGGGGCGACTCCCGACTGTCTGACTGCGTGACGGACCGACGGACCGACGGGCATATGGGGTGACGGACCTACCGGTCTACGGGGTAGCGGGGTGACGGGGACGGGGTGACCGTATGGGGGAGTGACCGGGGAGGGCCGACGGCCGCCGCCACGGCCTGTTGACCTCAACCGCACTTCATCTTTGAGCATGGTGGCCTGAGGCGCACCGCGGGGGTGCGCTACGAGGAGGCACCGCCATGTCCGTACGGATCACCGACCTGCCCGAGATCACCCGGCCCGGCGTGGGGGTCGTCATGGCCAGTACCTGGCGCGTCGGCACGCCCGAGCGGCAGCGCGCCGCCGTCGAGGCCATCACCGGGGCCTGGCGGAGCCGTGAGTGGCCGGACGTCGGCCTGCTCTCGTACAGCGTCCTCACCGGCAACGACGGGGACACCCTGCTCCACTACTCGCAGTGGAGCGACGTGGAGGCGCACCAGGAGTTCGTCCGCACGTTCCGGGACGAGCGCAACGCGGAGATCGACGCGGCCGTACCGGGGATCGAGCGCGTCGGGCTGCGCTCGTACGAGCCGTACCGCGGCGAGGCCGGGGACGGGAGCGTGGTGCCGGGCTGTGTCGTGATCGTGGACGTCGAGTTCGACGGCCCCGACTCCGGGCGTCAGAAGAGCTGGGTCGATGCCGTCTTCGCGGCCCTCGGCAGTGACCCGGCCACGCCCGACGGTGGGCTCTCGGCGCACTTCCACGTCAGCACGGACGGGACGCGGGTGCTCAACTACGCGGAGTGGGCGAGCGAGGAGGCGCATGTCGCCGCGCTGGGTGCGCCCGGGGACGGGGTCGGTTCGGTCACCGACGAGTGGAAGCGGGTGCAGAGTTACCCGGGGCTGAAGGGCAGCACGGTGAGGCGGTACACCCCGGCGATCAGTCTCAGCGCCGGGTGAGAGGGGCTCCGGCGGACGCGTTCCGGATCCGCTTCGGAGGTACGGCGGAGCTGTTCCGGGTTCGCTCCGGCCCAGCGCGGTGGCCCGGTCGGGCGGGTGCCGTGAGAGCGGTGGCCCGGCCGTCGTGGGGTACGGCCGGACCACCGCGGCTTCTCAGGGGCGGAAGCGCAGCACCTGCGGGTCGTGGTCGCTGTTCTGCTCGGCGAACTCCGCGTTGATGTGCACGCTGTCGTAGTCGAAGGAGCCGGAGGTGATCGACGGGCTGGTCAGGATCTGGTCCAGGACCTGGGCATTGCCCTGGTAGACGTACGAGTAACGCTCGGCGGCCGGCAGGGACTTCACCGCCGGGTACAGCGCGCCGTCGGCGCTCAGCGCCTTCGCCGTACCGGAGAACTCGAAGTCGTTGATGTCGCCCAGGACGAGGACATCCGCGTCGCGCTGGACCGCGAGGATGTCCTTGACGAAGGTGTTCACCGTCCGCGCCTGCTGGAGCCGCTGGACCTCGGACGAGCGGTTCACCGGCTGGTGGTGCGAGGTCAGACTCTCGTCACCGCCCTTGGAGGCGAAGTGGTTCGCGACCACGAAGACCGGGCGCCCGCGGAAGGAGAACTCGGCGGCGAGCGGCTTGCGGCTGTTGGTCCACGCGTCGTTCGCCGGGTCCACGCGGCCGGGGGAGAGCGTCAGCGCCGCGCGGCCCTTGGTCCGTACGACATCCGTCGCCGTCGTCGCGTCCCCGCCGGGCCGGTCGGTGAAGGAGACGCGTGCGGGGTTGTAGAGGAAGACCTGGCGGATGTTTCCGCCGGGCTCGCCGCCGTCCTTGTTGTTCTCCGGATCGATCGTGCGCCAGGCGTACGAGGGCCCGCCGGCCTTGCTGATCGCCGCCGTGAACCGCTTGATCGTCTCCTCGGCGGACACCGTGCCGTCGTCCTTGGCGCCCGTGCTGTCCTGGATCTCCTCCAGGGCCACGACGTCCGGCGAGGAGAGGTTGTGGACGACGCCCGAGGCGAGCGCGTCGAACTTGCTCTGCGCGTCGGACGGATCGAGGTTCTCGACGTTGTACGTGGCGACGGCCAGTTCGCCGTCCCGCTGCGGGCGGGTGGTCTCGCGGGCGAGCTTCCGGTCGGTGATCTCGCCGAGCGTACGGGCGACCAGCGTGTAGCCGCCGAACTGGTTGAAGTCCAGGGGGCCTTCGGTGGTCCCGGTCAGGGCGTCGCCGACGTTCGCCGCCGGGAACGGCCGCTCGGCGGCGGGCGCGAGCTGCTGGACCTGGAGCCGGCCGGTGTTCTGGGAGGTGTACGAGCCGTAGACCGTACCGCCGCGGCGGCTGTCGTTCTCGTGCGGCTTCACCGTCACCCACAGCTCCGCGTACGGGTCGGTGGCGCCGACCACGCGCGAGCTGCCGATGCGGACGTTCATGCCCTCCAGCGACTCGTAGTAGTCCAGGGCGTAGCTGCGGGGCTTCAGGCGCAGGCCGTTGATGCTGTTGCCGGCGGCCGCGTTCCCCTTCGGGGCGTACGTGGCGGGCACCGACTTCGCCGAGATGGTGACCGGCGCGGGCACTCGGCTGCCGGAGGAGACGACCGTCACCTTGGGCGAGGAGATCTGTGTGAGCGACTGGTTGCCGGAGGCGGCGCCGCCGGGGACGTACTCCGTGACCGTGCCGGAGACCGTGACCGAGTCGCCCACGGCGACGGTCGGTACGGAGCCGGTGTAGACGAAGATGCCCTCGCTGGTGGCGGGGTTGTTGTCGGGGGCCTGGTCCTGGATCCAGAAGCCCCGGGAGCCGGAGGTCCGTACGCCGGTGACGATGCCGGGGACGTCCGTGACGGGGGTGCCCACCAGCGGTGATATCCGGCCGGTGCCCTGGATGCCATGGATCCGGGTCTCGGCGGCGGAGGCGGGGCCGGCGACGGCCAGCAGCCCGGCGGCCAGGGCGATGGCGACGAGAGCCGGCACGGCGGCCGTTCTCGGTACGGAGGAAGGCATCACAGAACTCCGGGGGGAGGGAGGGCGAGGGAAGGGAGAGAGACGGCAATGCCGCATGTCTACGCGCGTCAATCTCTTGGCTGGACGGGGTACTTGTCAAGAGGTTCCAGGTGTAGGGAGGTTGTCGGGTACATGAACCAGGTGGGATGGGGTCAAATACGTCTACGCTGGGGGCCGCCTCGACCCGTACGCCGCAAGGAGAATCGCCAGATGACCGGAGACCACCCGACCCTGCCGCCGGTGCGACTGCCCTCGGACGCGGAGCTGGCCCGGGACGCGCTCGCCGCACCGCTGCTCGTCCGGGCCGTGTCCCTCGCCCGCTGGGCCGGGCCGGGGACACGGGTGCGGGCCGGGGGCGAACTCGTCGACGAGCAGCTGCCGGCCGCGGCCGAACTGCTGGGGCTCGGCGACGAACTGTCGGAGGGTGACGCCGAGGCGTACGCGAGTGAGGCGTGGCGGGTCGCGGTCGACACGGCGCTGGTCGAGGTGGAGGACCAGGACGAGGACGGGAGCCCGGCGGCCGACGGAACCTTGGGTGTGGACCACGAGGCTGCCGAGGGGCGTGTCAGGGCGGGCGAGCAGCTCGCGCTGGTCACCTCCGGCTCGCCCCAGGACATCCTGTCGCTCTGGCTCGACGCCCTGGACGTCGTGTTCGCGGACGCGACCGCGCCGGTCCTGGACGATCTGGCCGCGGCCATCGGCGACGACGGCGAGATCGACTTCGAGACGCTCGACTGGGACCCGGAGCTGGAGGCGGAGTTCCTGGAAGGCGTCCTCGGCAACCTCTATCTGCTCACGGTCGCGGACGGAGGCGCCACGGAAGGGGCCGTACCCCTGCCCGTACTCGCCGCGTCGATGGTCGTGCCCGACGACATGGGCGAACCCACCGACGACATCCTTGAGCAGGTGTCCGAGGCGATGATGCGGCTGGACGACCAGTTCCGGCTGCTGGAGCCGATCGGGCTCGTCTCGTACGTACCCGTGGACGAGGCCCTGATGGCCGAGGAGGACGCGGGCGGCGCACCCGGTGCCGCGGAGCCCGTGGACGAGGAGGATGTCTCGCGGTACGGAATGGTCCGGCTGACCGCCCTCGGACTGTACGGAATCCGGGCCCGGATGCTGGAGGCCGGCGTCGAAGCGCCCCTCGTCGGCGACCTCGCGGACAAGGACGCGCACGCGCTGCTCGACGGCATCGCGCACTTCCCCGAGCTGGCCGCCCGCGCCGAGACGGAGCAGTGGCTGGCCCGCCGTGCTCCGGCCGACGCGGCCCACGAGCTGCTGGCCGCCGCGCGCGGCACTGATGCAGGCGCGCCGCTGCGGCGGCTGCACTGCCAGCAGGCGCTGTCCCTGGTCGGTGCGGAGGCCGAGCCGGCGGTACGGGACGTCCTCGACGACGCGGAACTGGGCGGCCTGGCCCGTGTCTGGCTCGCCGAACTGGGCGCGGGCGACGTGCCGCCGCCGCCCGAGTCGATGATCTTCTGGCTCGCCATCGACACGATCGCCGCGCAGCTGGACTCGGAGGGCGAAGCGGACGAGCTCCAGGAGCTGGTCGAAGGCCTGGTCGGGCAGCACAGCGGGTTCTTCGAAGCGGCGTGGCGGGTGGACCACCCGGCGACGGTGGAGGTGCTGGAGGAGATGGGACGGCTGCACCGGGACCGCGGGGTGTCGAAGGACGCCAGGAAGGCGGCGTTCAAGGCGAGGTCGCGCGGGGGCAGTTGAGGTCTGAGGCTGTGCGGGGGCAGCTGAGGTCGGAGGTCGCGCGGGGGCGGTCGAGGCCGGAGGCGTAGGGCCGCCGGGGTCCCTCAGTGGAGGTACGACGCTCCGTTGAGGTCCAGGACCGCACCCGACGACCACTGCGCCCCCGGCGACGCCAGCCACAGCACCGCCTCCGCGATCTCCTCCGGTTCGGCGACCCGTCCGAACGGGCTCTGCGCGCGGATCGCTTCGCCCGCCTCGCCGGACAGCCGGTGCGCGACGCGCTCCGTGGCGAAGAAGCCCGGTGCCACGGACGCCACGCCGATGCCGTACGGGGCCAGGGAGACGGCCAGGGACTGGCCGAGCGCGTGGACGGCCGCCTTGGTCGCGCCGTACGCCGGGTGGTCCGGTTCGCCCCGGAAGGCGCCCCGGGATCCGATGTTGACGATCCGGCCCGGTGAGGCGCGCTCGATCATGGAGTGGGCGGCGCGGTGGCTGAGCAGGGCCGTGGCCAGGAGGTTGACGGACATGTGGCGCTGCCAGGCCGCCGCCCACTCCTCGTACGACGTCGTGGCCGGCGGGTGGGGCTCGTTCACCGCCGCGTTGTTGACCAGGACGTCGATTCCGCCGAGCGTTTCGGCCGCCTCGTCGGCGACCTGGGCCGCGCCCGCCGGGTCCGACAGATCGCCGCCCACCAGTATGTGGCCCGTGCCGGACAGCGACTCCAGGGTCAGCCGGGCGTCGGAGGCGCGGCTGCCGTAGTGGACGGCGACGCGGTCGCCGTTGGCGGCGAAGGCTCGGGCGACGGCGCGGCCGAGGCCGCGGGAGGCGCCGCTGATGAGGACGCGGCGGCCGGTGGCGGGGAGGTTCATGGGGAAGTGGGCCTCTCGTTGTCGTCGGAACCATGTCGTGGGGACCAGGACCATGATCTCGCACTTGAGGATTCCTCATCCGACAGCGCCGAGCGCTTGGCCGAGGCCGATTTCCCGGGCCATCGGATTGCCGTAACGGCAACAATGTTTGCGCTTTTCGGGGTCGCGGTCGCATGGTCGTCGTCAAGGAGGTGGTCGCAATGACCAACCAGCTGGCGAACAGCTATGACGTGGTCGTGGTCGGTGGTGGCGCCGCGGGGCTGAGCGGGGCGCTGATGCTGGTCAGGGCGCGGCGCTCGGTGCTGGTGATCGACGCCGGTGCCCCGCGCAACGCCCCGGCCGCGGGCGTGCACGGGCTGCTGGCCCGGGACGGGATCCAGCCGGCCGAGTTGCTGGAACGAGGCCGGGCCGAGGTCCGTGGCTACGGCGGGCACGTGGTGTCCGGCGAGGTCGCCGCGGTGGCCCGGGACGACAAGGGGCTGGAGGTGGTGCTGTCCGACGGGCGCACGGTCGGTGCGCGTCGGTTGCTGGTGGCGACCGGGCTGGTCGACGAGCTGCCGGACGTACCGGGATTGCGGGAGCGGTGGGGGCGGGACGTGGTGCACTGCCCGTACTGCCACGGCTGGGAGGTCCGTGACCAGGCCATCGGCGTGCTGGCCGACGGGCCCATGGCGGTGCACCAGGCGCTGCTGTTCAGGCAGTGGAGCGACGATGTCACGCTCTTCTCCCACACCATGGCTCCGCCGGCCGGCGAGGAGGCGAGGCAGCTTGCCGCCCGTGGCATCCGCGTGGTGGACGGCGAGGTGGCGTCTCTGGAGATCGCCGACGACCGCCTTGTGGGAGTACGGCTCGGCGACGGCACCCTTGTGGCCCGCGAGGCGGTGACGGTCGCGTCGCGGATGGTGCCGCGCGCCGGCTTCCTGGCGGGGCTCGGGCTGCGGCCGCAGGAGCATCCGAGCGGGCTCGGTGAGTACATCCCCGCCGATGCGAGTGGTCGTACGGACGTGCCCGAGGTGTGGGTCGCGGGCAATGTCACCAACCTGGCCGCCCAGGTCGGTGCGGCCGCGGCCGAGGCCGCCGCCGCGGCGGCCCAGATCAACGCGGACCTGATCGCCGAGGAGACCCGGGAGGCGGTCGCCGCCTACCGGGACCCCGTTCTCGGCTGAGCCCGAAGCGCCACATCCTCTGGAGGCGCGCCTCCAGGGGATGGCGACGGGTGACCGTCGCCATCCCCTCGTGCCGCAGGAAGCACCGTGACCCCGTGCACCGGGAAACGCCATGACCCGTGAACCAGGGGCGGGTGGCTCGGTACCGGCGCTCAGTACCGTGCGTGACCACCGCCGTGCCGCGCGTGGTGGTCACGCGCTGAAGGACCGGTCGAGCGGTACCCCGGACGGGCACCGCTGTCCGGTGGCGTCAACCGGCGCGTGTTCGGCGGGCTGACCGACGCGTCGTTCCCGACGGTCTCGTCGCCGGAGGCGGAACGGGCCGCGAACCGGCCCTGGAAGGGGTGATCCGGCTGTCCGTCGGTTGCCGGGCATGGCGCGGCGGGGCTTCTTGGGCGCATACTCCAAGTAATGACAAAGTCAGCCGGATCCCGGCGCCACCTGCCGTCCAGTCCCTTCAACCGCCAGGCCCCGGCCTCACCTCCGCCCGAGCAGTTCGATGTGGGGGACCGTGTCTCCCACGACCAGTTCGGTCTGGGCAGAGTCGTCGGAGTCGAGGGCGAACATGCCGTGCTCATCGATTTCTCGGGGCGACAGGGGAGGATCCTGAGCCCCTTCGTCAAGCTCACCAAGCTCTAAAGCCGGGCCTGCAAGCCTGGTGGAGCCTGGAGGCCGAGCCCCCGGGCCGCCGCGGACCGTTCAGGACCCGCGACGGACCGGCGGGCCGGCCGGTGCGCGGCGCGCGACTCGTAGCCCACTCCCGCAAGCCGCTGCTCGTAGCCCGTCGTTCAGAGCGCCTTCGCGGCGGGCTTGACCATGCCGCGGACCGTACGTGACTTGACGAACTCCCCCATGGCGGTCATCTCCCACTCGCCGGAGAACTGCTTGATCAGCTTGGCCATCATCACGCCGGTCTGCGCTTCGGCGCTGGTCAGGTCGAAGCGCACCAGCTCCTCGCCGCTGGCCGCGTCGATCAGCCGGCAGTAGGCCTTGGCGACCTCGGTGAACTTCTGTCCCGTGAAGGAATTGACCGTGAAGACCAGGCCGGTCGCGTCGGCGGGCAGCTGGCCGAGATCGACGACGATCACCTCGTCGTCGCCCCCGCCCTCACCCGTGAGGTTGTCACCGGAGTGCTTGATGGCTCCGTTGAGGATGGACAGCTTGCCGAAGTAGCAGCTGTCCAGGTGGTTGCGGTTCGGGCCGTACGCGATCACGGAGGCGTCGAGGTCGATGTCCTTGCCCCGGTACGCGGGCTCCCAGCCGAGGCCCATCTTGACCTTGGAGAGCAGCGGGCTGCCGCCCTTGACCAGGGACACCGTCTGGTTCTTCTGGAGGTTGACCCGGCCCTTGTCCAGATTGATCTTTCCGCTGCCGGGCGCCGCCGCGGGGGCGGGCGGGGCGGCCGGGGCCGGGGGAGCGGCGACACGCGGGTCGGCGATGGCGGCCGCCGGGGCGGGCGCGACGGGAGCCGGGGCCGGCGCGGGCTCCTCGACCGAGACGCCGAAGTCGGTGGCGATCCCGGCCAGCCCGTTGGCGTACCCCTGACCGACCGCGCGGACCTTCCACGCTCCGTTCCGCAGGTAGACCTCCACGATCACCAGGGCGGTCTCCGAGCCCAGCTGCGGCGGGGTGAACGAGGCGAGCGCGGTGCCGTTGGCCGCGTCACGGACCGTGGCCGTGGGCTCGACGCCCTGGAAGCTCTGTCCCGCCGCGTCCGGACTCGCGGTGACGACGATCTTCTCGATGCCGGCCGGAACGGCACCGGTGTCGATGACGATCGCGTCGGGCGCCGTGCCCCCGCCCGAGCGATAACTGACACCGGGGCCGGTCGGCTGGTTGTAGAAGATGAAGTCGTCGTCTGAGCGCACCTTGCCGTCGGCGGTGAGCAGCAGGCCCGATACGTCGAGCCGCACGGGAGCGGCGACGTCCACCGCTACGTGGGCGGTGGGAAGAGGGATGTTCGAGCCGGGGGTCATAGCTGTCATGCCAGGCGTAACGAACGACCTGGCTTTGCCGTTCCCTTACCTTCCCCCGTTCGCCCCGGCAAATCGTTCCGGCTCGTTCCCCTCCTCTG
The DNA here is from genome assembly GCF_044753355.1 of Streptomyces sp. NPDC088400. Taxonomy (NCBI): domain Bacteria; kingdom Bacillati; phylum Actinomycetota; class Actinomycetes; order Kitasatosporales; family Streptomycetaceae; genus Streptomyces; species Streptomyces sp. NPDC088400. The sequence goes on from NZ_JBIVMZ010000010.1 coordinate 205,820, forward strand.
CCCGGTCCTCCCGGTCCGCCCAGCCCACCGGGCTCAGTGGGGCCACCGCGGCGGGTCGGTGACGAAGCTGCCGCCCAGGTACGCGTGGTCCGGCCTGTCCGGGTCCAGCTCGCCCTGGTTCGCGACGAGCTTCTCCGCGTACTGCTCCGAGTCGTCCTGGGGCTCGTACCCCAGCGCCCGCGCGGACGTCAGGTCCCACCACAGCCGGGTGTTCGCGGACGAGCCGTAGACGACGCTGTGGCCGACGTTCCCGGCGGTGAGCGCGGCATGGAAGAGCCGGGCGCAGTCCCCCGGACTCAGCCAGATGGAGAGCATCCGTACCGAGGTGGGCTCCATGAAGCAGGATCCGATCCGTACGGAGACGGTCTCCATGCCGTGCAGGTCCCAGTAGAGCTGGGCGAGATCCTCGCCGAAGCACTTGGAGAGGCCGTAGTACGTGTCGGGGCGGCGCGGGGTGTCGATCGGGATCAGCGGGTCGTCGCCCTGGGGGCGCGGCGTGAAGCCGACCGCGTGGTTGCTGGAGGCGAAGATCGTGCGCCGGACGCCTTCCGCGCGGGCCGCCTCGTACAGGTTGTACGTCCCCTCGATATTGGCGCGCAGGATCTTGTCGAAGGAGGCCTCCAGCGAGATGCCCGCGAGATGGATGACCGCGTCGACCCCTCGCACCGCCTCGCGCAGCGCTTCCTTGTCCGCGAGATCGGCGGTGATGGCGTCCGGCTCGCCCTCGATGGGGGTGGCGTCGAAGAGCCGCAGTTCGTAGCCGTACGCGGGCAGCAGGCCGCGCATCAGGGTGCCGAGGCCGCCGGCGGCGCCGGTGAGCAGGACGGTACGGGGTGCGGGCATGGGCGGAATCTCCTTGACGGCTCGGACCTGTGGACATAATTCACATGCTTGGACGCGCTGGGGGGTGCGGCGGAACATCGTCAAGTGTCGCCCGAACGGGGCGAATCCGCTTCAGGGTTGCGGCATCCCGTCTTGACCCGCCCGAGCGGCTGCCTTAGCGTGACGGAGTTCAGAAATATGGACATCAATCATAATTGTGCACGAGCGTCAGTGCTCGATGCTTGGCCAAGGGAGCGCCCCGTGACCTCAGCCCCGCTCGCCGTCCGTCTCACCGGAGGGTCCGGGCCGCTGTTCTTCCCCGTCACCGCGTACGGTCCCGACGGCGCCCTCGACCTCGACGTCTTCCGCGCGCATGTCCGCGCGGGCATCGACGCGGGAGCCGCCGCGGTCTTCGCGTGCTGCGGCACGGGTGAGTTCCACGCTCTCGCCCCGGACGAGTTCCGCGCCTGCGTCACCGTGGCCGTAGAGGAGAGCGCGGGCCGGGTGCCGGTCGTGGCGGGTGTCGGTTACGGAACCGCGCTCGCCGTCCACTACGCGAGGATCGCCGAGGAGGCCGGCGCGGACGGACTCCTCGCCATGCCTCCCTATCTGGTCGCCGCGGACCAGGCGGGGCTGCTGCGCCACTACACCGTGCTGGCCGGCGCCACCGGCCTGGAGACCATCGTCTACCAGCGCGACAACGCCGTCTTCACACCGGAGACCGTCGTCGAACTCGCCAAGGTGGACGGCGTCGTCGGCCTCAAGGACGGGTACGGCGACCTCGAACTGATGCAGCGCACCGTCAGCGCCGTACGCACCGAACTGCCCGGCCGGGACTTCCTCTACTTCAACGGCCTGCCCACCGCCGAACTCACCGGCCTCGCCTACCGGGGCATCGGCGTCACGCTCTACTCCTCCGCCGTCTTCTGCTTCGCCCCCGAGATCGCCCTGGCCTTCCACCGGGCCCTGGCCACCGGCGACGACACGACCGTGAACCGCCTCCTGGACGGCTTCTACCGCCCGCTGGTCGAACTGCGCGGGAAGGGCCGCGGATACGCCGTCTCGCTCGTGAAGGCGGGCGTCAGGCTGCGCGGGCTCGACGTGGGGGAGGTACGGCCCCCGCTGAGCGAACCGCCGCCCGCGCACATCAAGGAACTCACCGGGATCGTCGAACGGGGCTACGCCCTGCTCGCGGACACCCCGCAGACGGACGGCGCGGAAAGTCTTCTCAGGGACAAGGAGGCGAGCGCGTGAAGGCCTCCGTCTTCCTCTACCCCTGGGACGTCGTGGGTGATCCCGACGCCCCCGCCCGCGTCGCGGACCTCGGTGTCCAGCAGGTCACCCTCGCCTCCGCCTACCACTCGACGCGCGCCCTGACCCCGCGTCATCCGCGCCACCGCGTCGTCACCGCCGAGTACGCCGCCGTCCTCTACCCGCCGGACAGCGCCCGCTGGGCCGGGCACGAACCGCGTCCGTACCCGGCGGGCGACTGGGCGCCCGGCGACGCGTACGGAGAGGCCGCGAGGGCGCTGTCCGCCGCCGGTCTGGAGGTGCACAGCTGGGTGATCCTCGCGCACAGCTCCCGCCTCGGCGCCGAACATCCGGCGACCTCCGTGGTGAACGCCTACGGCGACCGCTACCCCTGGGCGCCCTGCATCGCACGGCCCGCCGTCGCCGCGTACCTGGTGGAGCTGGCGGCCGAGGCCGCCGTACGTCCCGGGGCGCGCGGCGTCGAGCTGGAGTCCTGCGGCTGGTACGGCTTCGGGCATCTGCACGCCCATGACAAGACCGCCGGTATCGGCCTCGGTGACGCGGCGCGGTATCTGATGTCGCTCTGCTTCTGCACCGTCTGCCGGGAGGGATACGCCGGCCTCGGGGCGTCCCCGGACGAACTGGCCGCCGCCGTACGGCGCGCGCTGGAGCCCGTCTGGGCCACGGGCGGCTCGGCCGAGGCGGGACGGGCCGCCGTCGAGAGGCTGCTCGGCGAGGATCTCGCCGCCGTCACCTTCGACTGGCGTTTCGGAGTCGCCCGTACGCTCCAGGAAACGGTGGTCGCGGCCGTACGGGCGGAGGCCGGCCCCGGCTTCCAGGTGCTGCTGCACGCCGACCCGGAGCCGTACCGCACGGGAGCCAACGTGGGCGTGGAACCGGCGCACATCCTGGGGGTCGCGGACGGGGTCGTCCTGCCGTGCGCCGGGGGCGCGGCGGAGGCGATGCTGAGCCCGTTCGCGGGCCACGGCACCGGATCCTCCGTACTGGCCGCCAACTTCAACGTCGTGAGCGGCATGGGCGGCAACCCGGCGGGCCTCGCCGAGGACGTGGCGCGGGCACGGTCGCTCGGAGCGACCGAACTGCGGCTGTACCACGCGGGTCTGGCCTCGAACGCGGACCTCGCGGCCGTCGCCGACGGACTCAGGAACAGCCGGACCGGCGGTTGAGGTGACGGGCGGCCAGGGCCGAACGCTGTCAGTAGCCCGGCCGCCCCGGCCACGGGCAGCAGTACGGTCAGGTCCACGACCGCGACCAGGCCCGCGCCGAGCGCCAGCGCCACCGCGTTCGGCACATGCATCAGGGTGTTGGCGGTGGCCACCGTCCGGCCGAGCACGGCGTCCGGGACATCCCGCTGCACCGCCGTCAGCGCGGCGATCAGTACACACGGCAGCCCCTCGGGCCTGCCCGGCGGATCTTCGCGGGCCCGCGACGCCCGGCACCGCACCTCGCTGCGTTGTCGGAGTCGTCCGAGTACGTCCAGTACGCGAACGATCCTCCGCCTTGCGAGGCACGGCACCAGACGCCGCGGGCTGATCCGCGAAGATCCGCCGGACAGGCCCGAGCCCCACACCGGCTGCGCTCGCCAGCACCACCGCGTCGTACGGCAGCGCCCGAGCACCGACCGACAGCGCGAACAGAGCGATGCCCACGGCGGCGAACACCCGCTCCGGCAGCCGACGCAGCAGTGGCCCCGCGAACAGCCCGGTCAGTACGGACCCGGCGCCCTGGACCGCGTACAGCACCCCCACGTACGTGGAGGAGTGGCCGAGCCCCCGGTCGACGACCGCGTAGATCGCCGTACCGTTCACTCCGGCGAGCAGCATCGTGGCCGACGCGGCGAGCACCAGCGGACGTACGGCGGGGGAGCCCCGCAGCCGGCGGACGCCCTCGGCGGTTCCGGACAGCGCGCGGCCCCGGAAGACGCTCAAGAGACGTACACGCGTGCGAGGTTGTCAGTGCTCGCACCTACTATGTGATCTCTGGTCCGGGCGCGAAGTTCAGGTCCTGTCAGGTCGGTCCCGCCGGATCAGCCAGGCCCTCCGGGCCCGGTACGTATCGGCGGGACAGGACCTGGGCGGGCCTACGGGGAGCCTGGCGTGACTCTGCCGCGAGGCAGCAGGGGCGCGCCCTGTCGAGCCGCGGGTCGTACATCTCTGGTCGCTGTTCTGGGAGGGCGTTTTCGGTGTACCCGCTGCATGAGACCGATCCGACGGAGATGGGCCGCTACCGTTTGGTCGGCCGGCTCGGTTCCGGCGGCATGGGGCGCGTCTATCTCGGCCGTACACCGGGGGGCCGGCCGGTCGCCGTCAAGGTGATCAACGACCACCTCCATGCCGACATCCAGGCACTGAGCCGCTTCCGTCGTGAGGTGGAGACGCTCCGGACGGTCCACAGCGCGTACACCGCGTCCCTCATCGACGCGGAGGTGACGACAGCGCCGTACTGGATGGCCACGGAATACATCCCGGGACCGACCCTCCATCAAGCGGTTCTGAAGACCGGCCCTCTGCCGTCGGAGCTGTGCCGGGCGGTGCTGGCCGCGCTCGCCGAGGGGCTGGCCGACATCCACGTCCACGGGGTGCTGCACCGCGACATCAAACCGCAGAACGTCATCCTCTCCACCACCGGACCCCAGCTCATCGACTTCGGCATCGCCCGGGGAGCGGAACCCTCCGACCTCACCCAGGTCGGCGCCGCCATCGGCACGCCCGGCTTCATTGCCCCCGAGACGATCACGCAGAGCGAGACCGGCCCGGCGGCGGACATCTTCGCCCTCGGCGCGACCCTCGCGTACGCCCTCACCGGGCGTCCGCCGTACGGCGAGGGGTCCATGATCACGGTGTCGTACCGCACGGTCCACGAGGAGATCGACCTGGCGGGGGTCCCCGCCGACATGGTCGAGCTGATCACCCAGTGCACCCACCGTGACCCGGAGCGTCGCCCCGACCCCGAGCGGATCGTGGAGCTCTGCCGGGCCCAGACCGATCTCGTGCGGCACCCCGCCTACCAGCAGGCCGCGGCCGCGGCGTTCTCGTCCCTGCCCGACGACCCCGCGCCCGCCCAGCCCGCCGCACCTCAGCCGCCCGCCGCGCTCGTCGCCGCACCGGTCGCCGCGGATGCCATGACGATGCCCGGTACGCATCCGGTACCTCCACCGACCGCCGCGTTCGACACGGCGCCGCCGGACACCCTCGCGGCGGCGGGATCCGCGAGGCGCGGCCGTCGTCGGTCGCCGCTGGTCCTCGGCGCGGTGGGTGCCGTGGCCGTGGCGGGGGCCGCGGTGGCGGCGCTGCTCATGTTCCAGAGTTCCGGCGGTGGCTCGGAAGCCAGGGCCGACGAACCGTCCCCGGCCCGCAGCGGGGCCAAGGCCGCGGCGGCGGGCGCCGCGGGCAAGCCGGAACAGGACGCCGAACAGGCCGGCGCCGTACCCGAGAAGGCCGGCGCACTGCCCCAATCGCTGACCGTCAAGGCCCCACGCGTGCTGCGGACCGGTGAGTTCCTTCAGACCGCGCGCGTGAAACTGACCCTTCAGCCGGACGGCAACCTGGTCCTCTACGACGAGAACGACAAAGCGCTCTGGGCGAACAACATGTTCGGCCATGACCACAGCGCCGTCTTCCAGCCGGACGGCAACCTGGTCGTCTACAACGCGGACTCGGCCCCCGTGTGGGCCAGCGAGACGGTCGGCAGCAACGGCGCCGTCCTCGAACTGCGCGCCGACGGAAACGCTGTCATCACCAAGGACGGCCAGGACGTCTGGCAGACCGGCACGGCCCACTGACCCGCGAAGATCCGCGACACGTGAGCGACGGGACAGAGCAGGCCTATCACCGTCACTTCAGCGCGGCCCGCATCATCCTCTCCGCGATCGGAGCCGCCAGACCGTTGCCGCTGACCTCCGAGCGCGCCGCGTCCGAGTCCTCCACGACCACCGCGACGGCGACCTCCTTGCCGGTGGACGAGTCCTTGGCGTACGACGTGAACCAGGCGTACGGCGTGTTGCTGTTGTCCACGCCGTGCTGTGCCGTGCCCGTCTTGCCGCCCACCTCGGCGCCGTCGATCCTGGCGTTCGTGCCCGTACCGTCCTCGACGACCGTCACCATCGCGCTGCGCAGCTGCTCGGCCGTCGTCGAGGAAACGATCCGCTCGGTGTCTCCGTCCGGGTACGACCGCAAGGTGTCACCCTTCGAGTCCACGACCTTCGACACCATGTGCGGCGAGGCCAGGAGCCCGTCGTTGGCCAGGGCCGACGAGACCATGGCCATCTGGAGCGGTGTCGCCGTCACGTCGAACTGGCCGATCCCCGTCAGTGCCGTCTGCGCCTTGTCCATGCCGGACGGATAGACGCTCTCCGAGGCCCGTACCGGCATCTCCTGCTCGGAGTCGTTGAAACCGAACTTCTCCGCCATCGCCCGGACCTTCTCCTGGCCGAGGTCGTCGGCCATCTTCGCGAAGACGGTGTTGCAGGAGTATTCGAGCGCGGTCCGGATCGTGGCGTTCTCGCACGGCGCGGAGCTGTTCTCGTTCCGCAGCACCGTGGACGTGGTGGGCAGGGTGTACGGGTCCGGGCTGTCGGTCCGGTCGTCCACCGAGGCGTACAGGCCGTCCTCCAGGGCAGCCGCGGCGACGACCAGCTTGAAGGTCGACCCGGGCGGCAGCGGCTGCCGCAGCGCCCGGTTGACCAGCGGCTTGTCCGCGTCCTCGGACAGCTTCCGCCAGGCGTCGCCGTCCGTGGTCCCGCTGATCTTCGTGGGGTCGTACGAGGGGGTGCTGACCACCCCGAGGACGCGCCCGGTCTTCGGGTCGATCGCGACGGCCGCGCCCTTCTTGCCGCCCAGCGCCTCGTACCCGGCCTTCTGTACGGCGGGGTCGATCGTCGTCAGTACGTCGCCCGGCTCGGTCGCCTTGCCCATGAGCGCGTCGAGCGGGTTCTGCAACCGGGTGTCCGTGCCGTCGAGCACGTCCGTGTAGATGCCCTCCAGCTGCGTGGAGCCGTAGGCCTGCGAGCTGTACCCCGTGACGGGGGCGTAGAGGTCACCGTCGGTGTACGTCCTTTCGTACGCGAGGTCGCCGCTCGCCGTCTTCCGTGAGCCCGTCACCGGCGAGCCGGCCACGACGATGTCACCGAGCGGCTGCGCGTACTGCGCGATGATCTTCCGCCGGTTGTACTGGTCGTCGGCGAGGGCCTTGGATTCGTACGCCTGCACCCAGGTCGCCCGCACCAGCAGGGCGAGCACCAGCAGCAGACAAATGACCGCTGTGTGTCTGATCGTCTTGTTCATCCCGTATGAGGGACGAGCGGGGGTGGGAGCGGCGTTCCCGCCCGGCCCCCTTCTCAGGAACTCTTCATGCTCGGGGCTTCAGAGCCTGCGGGTGGCGAGCGTGAGGCGGTCGCGCGCGTCGAACAGGGCGTCCTTGATCATCTGCTCGTGCCCGGGGGTCAGCCGGGCCACCGGCACCGAGCAGCTGATCGCGTCACGCGCCGGTGTCCGGTAGGGGATCGCGATACCGAAGCAGCGCAGCCCCAGTGTGTTCTCCTCGCGGTCCACGGCGAAGCCCTGCTCACGGATGGAGCGCAGTTCCTCGATGAGCTTCTCGCGGTCCGTGATGGTGTGTTCGGTCAGTGCCGGCATCGTCTCGGGCAGCATCTTGCGTACCTGCTCGTCGCTGTGCGTCGCGAGCAGCGCCTTGCCGAGCGAGGTGGAGTGGGCGGGCAGCCGGCGGCCGACGCGGGTGAAGGGCCGCAGGTAGTGCTGCGACTGGCGGGTGGCGAGATAGACGACATTGGTGCCGTCGAGACGCGCGAGGTGGATGGTCTCGCTGGTGTCGTCGGAGAGCCGGTCCAGGGTGGGCCGGGCGGCGGCGACGACCTCGTCACCGTCGATGTACGAGGTGCCGACCAGCAGCGCCCGTACGCCGATGCCGTACCGCGTGCCCGTCGCGTCCGTCTCCACCCAGCCCAGCTCGACCAGCGTGCGCAGCAGCATGTAGAGGCTCGACTTGGGGTAGCCGACCGCTTCCTGGACCGCCGCGAGGGAGTGCATCCCGGGGCGCCCGGCGAAATATTCGAGCAGTTCCACCGTCCGTACCGCGGACTTGACTTGCGCTCCACCGGTTTCCGCAGCCGACATCTCGCCTCGCCCTTCTTCCCTGCTTGACCACACAGCTCGACCACTCTTGACCACACAGAACGCGCGGAAATAGAGTCCTTACAGATTCACTATCAAGAATCCTGTTCAGAATACCGAACGACTGCTGGTGAATGCACCGAATGTGCCGGATGGCAGAGGTCCGGGGGCAGGCCAGGCCAATCCGTAAGCCGGGAAGTCGGGAAGGAAGCAGCGGTGGCAGCAGTACCAGTCTGGAGTGTCGACCCCCGAACGGGGAAGCAGCGCGAGCAAGTGGCGGACGAGGCCACGGCGGAGGAGGTCGACCGCGCCGTGCGCGGCGCGTACGCCTCCCGGGCGGCGCTCGCCGACCGCACCGCGCGCGCCGCCCTGCTCCGTACGGCCGCCGACCTGCTCGACGGGGCGAGTGAGCACGTCATCGAGGCCGCGGACGCCGAGACGGCGCTCGGTCCGGTCCGGCTCACCGGTGAACTCGCCCGAACCACAGCCCAGTTGAGGGCCTTCGCCGAGGTGGTGGACGAGGGCGCCTTCCTCGACATCCGTATCGATCACGCCGACGGCGACCGCACCCCGCCCTGGCCCGACCTGCGCCGCTGGAAGCTGCCGCTCGGCGTCGTCGCCGTCTACGCGGCGAGCAACTTCCCGCTCGCCTTCTCCGTCCCCGGCGGCGACACCGCGAGCGCGCTCGCGGCCGGCTGCCCGGTCGTCGTCAAGTCGCACCCCGACCACCCGGCCACCTCCGAACTGTGCGCCTCCGTGCTGCGCAGGGCCGCCGCCGAGGTCGGGCTGCCCGAGGACGTGGTGACCCTGGTGCACGGCTTCGAGTCGGGTGTCGAGCTGGTCAAGCACCCGCTGGTGGCCGCGGCCGGCTTCACCGGTTCCGTACGTGGCGGGCGCGCCCTCTTCGACGCCGCCGCCGCGCGGCCCACGCCCATCCCCTTCCACGGCGAACTGGGCTCCCTCAACCCCGTCGTGATCACCGAGGCCGCCGCCGCCGAGCGCGCCGAGCAGATCGGCGCCGGACTGGCGGGCTCGATGGCCCTGGGCGTGGGGCAGTTCTGCACCAAGCCCGGTTTCGTCCTCGCCCCGGCCGGCGAGGCCGGGGACCGGCTGCTCAAGTCCCTGACGACGGCGGTCAGCGAGACCGAGCCCGGCGTGATGCTTGACCACCGCATGCGGGACGCCTTTGTCGAGGGAGTACGGGAACGGGCCGAACTCCCGGGCGTGGAAGCCCCGATCACCCCTGGCGCGGGCGGCGAGCACACCGTCAGCGCGGGCTTCCTGGCCCTGCCGGCCGAGCTGCTCACCGCGCCGGGACCGTACGACCTCCTGCTGGAGGAGTGCTTCGGCCCGGTGGCGGTCGTCGCGCGGTACACCTCGACCGACGAGATCAGCTCGGTCCTCTCCCGCCTCCCCGGCAACCTCACCGCCACTCTCCAGCTCGCCGAGGAGGAGGCCGAGGGCACCGAGCCCGGCACCGCCGAACTGCTCGCCGAACTGACCGCGCTCGCCGGACGCGTGCTGGTCAACGGCTGGCCGACCGGCGTCGCGGTCGCCCCCGCGCAGCACCACGGCGGCCCGTACCCGGCGACCACCTCCACCTCGACATCGGTCGGCGCCACGGCGATCGAGCGCTGGCTGCGCCCGGTCTCGTACCAGTCGACGCCGCCCGCGCTGCTCCCGCCGGAGCTGCGTGACGACAACCCGCTGGGCCTGCCGCGCCGAGTCGACAGCCGGCTGGAGAGCTGAGTACGCGGGTCGCCCCGGAGGACCGAGTACGTCCGAGGGACGGCCGGTGACGTGACCGTCCGGGACAGTCCCCGGGGCCCGGCCCCGGGGACTGTCCCACGTCCCGCCTAACGCGGTGGGGCGGGCTGCCCCTCCGGCCGGGGTACGGCGTCGCCGGACCCCGAGCGCCCGAAACGCGCACGGATCACCTCCACCACCGACGGGCCGCCGACGAGGCACCACACGGCGATCACCGGATCGCAGATGGCACAGCCCAGCGACGAGTGCTCCACGAACGGGATGATGGGGTTTCCGTACACGTGGTGCAGCGCGTCCCACGCCGTGTGCAGCAGCCAGGCGATCCCGATGAACGTCCAGGAATCCAGGCCCCGGTAGGCGCAGTAGGTGACGACGGCGGTAAAGGCGAACTCCCAGAGACCGAAGCCCCCGCCGCTCAGGTACGCGGCTCCGGCGCCCGCGACCATCACCGCGTTCAGGCGGCGCCGGTGCGGTTCGCGGATCAGGGAGTTCAGGCAGACGTAAGCGACGCCGATCAGGATCGGCGCGACGATGGTCATGATGAGGTGGTGGCCTTCCTCGTGGGAGCGGTTGCCCCGGGCTGTCACGTCGAACGCTAAATCCGGGTATCACCGGGCGACATCGGGAAAAGTGACAACCACCAACGGGATCTCGACAGGGGGCGCGGCCGTCCGCGGCTGGAGGTCTTCGAACCCGACACCCGCGCCCGGTCGTTCTACGCCCGGCACCGCTGGTATCCCGACCCGGACAACCCCCGCCACGACACCCACCTCGTACTGCGGCTGGACGTGCCGTACCCGGCGCCGCCCGGGGGTCGGTCGGTCTAAGTGGCCGACGGATGGGGAAGGTTGGCCGGGTAGCGCCGGGGGAACACCGGGCGGGGAGCGCCGGGACGGGGTGAGCCGGGGAGGCGCAGGCCGGGTGAGTGGTGCGCCTTTCGTGGGGGCGGTTGAAAGCGAAATCGCACTTAGCTTAGGCTTGCCTAATAATTCGCGATCCGAGTTGCGCCGGGACGCGACCGCGCCGCACACGAAGACCTGTCGCTCACGAAGACTTGAGGAACATCGATGCCATCCTGGTTCACCCGCGTGCGTCATCAGAGACTGGCCGTCTCGGCCACCGCCGCCGCGGCCGCGTTCGTACTCGTTCTGAGCGGTTGTTCGTCGTCCGACTCGGAGTCCACCGGCACGTCCGGTACGTCGGCGAAGGGTGACGGGGCGTTCCCGGTCACGATCAAGAGCTCGCTCGGCGAGGCGAAGATCCCCGAACAGCCCGAGCGGGTCGTCACGTTGGGGCAGGGTTCGGCGGAGACCTCCATCGCGCTCGGCCACACGCCCGTCGGTATCGAGAAGTACGAGTGGGGCAGCGACAAGACCGGCTATCTGCCGTGGATCCACGATGCGGTGACCAAGTCCGGCGACAAGCTGCCGACCCAGTTCACGGGTGGGGAGGACATCGACTTCGAGGCCATCACCGAACTCGAACCCGATGTGATCCTCGCCCCGTGGTCGGGCATCACCCAGGAGCAGTTCGACATCCTGTCGGACATCGCGCCCACCGTGGCCTATCCCGGTCTGGCGTGGTCCACGAACTGGGACGAGCAGATCGAGATCATCTCCAAGGCGCTCGGGCAGCCTGACCAGGCGAAGACGCTCACCTCGAAGATCAAGAAGCAGCTCGCCGACGCCGCCGCGACCCGGCCGAAGTACAAGGACGTCTCGTTCTCGTACATCTACACCTCCGGTCCGGGCACCCTCGGTGTGTTCCAGAGCGAGGAACAGCGGGTCAAGATGGTCTCGTCCCTCGGCCTCAAGGTCGATCCGGTCGTGAACACCTTCAAGGAGACCAAGGGCACGGACTCCGCGCTCATCGGCCTGGAGAACGCCGAGAAGCTCTCGGACAGCGACCTGATCTTCACGTTCTACACCGATGACAAGACCCGCAAGGAGATCGAGGCGCAGCCGCTGTACGGGGCGATCCCCGCCGTCAAGCGCGGCACCGTGGTCGCCAGCGACGACGCTTCCTTCGTCACCGCGTCCTCGATCATCAACCCGCTCACCGTCCCCTGGGTCATCGACCGCTACCTGCCGCAGATCGACAAGGCGGTCGCCAAGCTCGACAAGTGAGACGTGGCCGACCCGGGAAGCGGTCGGCCCGAGACATGGCCGACCCGAGACGCGGCCGACCGAGACGCGGCCCGGACGTGTGACACCGACGCGTCCGGGCCGCGTCCGGGCCGCGTGACGTGTGACGCGTGACAGAGACGTGACCGAGATGCGCGACCGAGAACGCGCGACCGAGACGTGTCAGGACCCACATGACCCCGACCTCGACCCCAACCCCGACCTCCAGCAGCACCAGCAGGACCACGACGCGCCCCCGGCCGCGCGGCGCCGGCACCTCACGTGCCGGCACCGCGCGGCGGGTGTACGCCCTGATCATCGGGCTTGTCGTCCTCGCGCTCGCCGTGATCGCGAGCGTGATGTTCGGCAGCAGGACCACCTCGTTCGGCGATGTCATGGACGTGCTGTCCGGCACCGCCGACCCCTATGTCGCCACCGTGGTCGAGAGCCGTTACCCGAGGACCGCGCTCGGCCTGCTCGCCGGCCTCTGTCTCGCCGTGGCGGGGACCCTGATGCAGGGGGTCACCCGTAATCCGCTGGCCGACCCCGGTCTCCTCGGGATCAACGCGGGCGCGTCCGCGAGCATCGTCGCCGCGACGGCCTTTCTGGGAGCGTCCGGCAGGTCGGACACCATGTGGTGGGCGCTGCCCGGCGCCCTGCTCGCCGGTCTTCTCGTCCACGCCATCGGGTCGGCGGGGGCGAGTACGAGCCTGGTGAGACTCGTACTCGCCGGCGCGGTTCTCTCCGCCGTGCTGATGGCGTTCATCCAGGCCGTGACGCTGAGCAGGCCGAAGGTCTTCGACAGCTACCGCTACTGGGTGGTCGGAGCGCTCGGCGGCAGGGACTTCGACGTGTTCCTGTCGGTCCTGCCGTTCGCCGTGGTCGGCTTCTGCGTCGCCGTACTGCTGGCCCCCGGCCTCAACGCGCTCGCGCTCGGCGACGAGTCCGCGGCGTCCCTCGGGGCGAACCCGCTCCTGGTGCGCGCGGGCGGGCTGTTCTCGGCGACGCTGCTGAGCGCGGCGGCGACGGCGGCCGTCGGCCCCATCGCCTTCGTCGGCCTGGCCGTTCCGCACATCGTGCGGGCCCTGGTCGGTGTCGACTTCCGCCTCCAGGTCGCGTTCTCGGCCATCGCCGGACCCGCGTTGCTGCTCCTCGCGGATGTCGTGGGACGTATCGTCCTGCGCCCGCAGGAACTGATGGTCGGTGTCGTGACCGCGTTCGTCGGAGCGCCCGCACTGCTCATGGCCGTACGAAGGATGAAGGGGAACGCGTGACGTCGACCCGGACCAGCCGGACCACCCGGACCAGCCGGACCAGCCGGACCGCCCGGACCGAGGACCGGACCGAAGCCGGTGGCACCGCCTCGCGTGGTACCGGTGGTACCCCCTCGCCACGCGGGTACCTGACGATCGGCCGTACGGTGGCGGTCCCGGTCCGCCGCGTGTCGGTCGTCATGGCCGTCGTCCTGGTGATCCTGATCGTGGCGGCCGCGACCGCCACGCTGTCGCTCGGGCGGCTCGGTATCCCGCTCGCCGACCTCCCCGCCGCCGTGACGGGCGGGGCGCAGGGCGCGGACTCGTTCGTGATGGAACGCCTGCGCGGCCCGCGCCTCGTCGTCGGCATCGGCACCGGCGCCGCGCTCGGGCTGTCGGGGGCGCTGTTCCAGTCGGTCACCCGTAACCCGCTGGGAAGCCCGGACGTGATCGGCCTGGGAGCCGGAGCCGGAGCGGGCGCCGCGATCGTCGCACTGCTTCTGCCCGACACCCTGCCGGTGTCCGTCGGCGCGCTCGCCGGGGCCGTGCTGGCCATGGCGCTGGTGTACGTGTCCACCGGGACCGGATTCCGTAACCCCGGGCGCCTGGTCGTCGCCGGCATCGGCGTCGCGGCGATCGCCACGGCGGTCACCCAGTACGTCGTCTACGCGGTGGAACGGGACAAGGCGACCGTACTCACCGCCTATGTCAACGGCAGCCTGGCGGCGCGGTCCTGGGACCACGCCACCACGATCTGGCTGGTCCTTCTCGTCGTGGCCCCGCTCACCGCGCTGATCGCGCGCCGGCTGGACGTCGGAGAGATGGGCGACGAACTCGCGGGCGGGCTGGGTGCCGAACCGAGGAGCACGAAGAGCATCGCCGTCATCCTGTCGATCGTGCTCTCGGCGGGCGCCGTCAGCGTCTCGGGCCCCATCGCGTTCATCGCGCTGACCGCCCCGCAGATCGCCAAACGGCTCACACGCGGCAGCGGCCCGCACCTGATGCTCTCGGCGCTGGTCGGCTCGCTGTTGCTGGTACTCGCGGATCTCGCGGCGCAGCAGCTGCCCCTCTTCGAGGACCTGCCCGTCGGTATCTACACGATGGCGATCGGGGGCGGGTACCTCGGATACCTGCTGACCCGCGAATGGAGGAGGGGAATACTGTGACGACGGAAGCGGGACAGGCCGAGGTGGAACGGACCGGGACGGAGCTGTCCGCAGCGGGACGGACCGAGACGGAACAGACCCGGGCGGAACAGACCGCGGCGGAACAGACCGAGACGGGACCGGCAGCCGGAACAACGCCCCGCGAACAGGGCCTGAGCGCCCGCAACGCGACGATCTCGTACGGTGGCGCCCCCGTCGTGCACGACGTCAGCCTGGACATTCCGCACGGCGGGCTCACCGTGATCATCGGCCCCAACGGATGCGGCAAGTCGACGCTGCTGAAGGGGCTCGCGCGAGCGCTGAAACCCGACAGCGGACACATCACCCTGCACGGCAAGGACATCCACGCGTACCGGGGGAAGGACGCGGCCCGCCACGTGGCACTCCTGCCGCAGAGCCCGCAGGCGCCCGAGGGAATCACGGTGCGGGGCCTCGTACAGCGCGGCCGTTACCCCCACCACACCCTGCTCCGCCAGTGGTCCCCCGACGACGACACGGCGATCGGCCTCGCACTCGACCGCACCGGCCTGGCCGAACTGGCGGAGGCACAGGCCGGCGAGCTCTCCGGAGGCCAGCGCCAGCGCGCGTGGATCGCGATGGTGCTGGCACAGGAGACGGAACTCCTCCTGCTGGACGAGCCGACCACCTATCTCGACATCGCGCACCAATACGAACTGCTCGAACTGTGCGCGGAGTTGAACAGGGAAGGCCGAACGATCGTCGCCGTACTCCACGACCTCAACCAGGCCGCCCGCTTCGCCACCCACCTGGTCGTGATGCACGGCGGAAAGGTGTTCGCCGAGGGCCCGCCGTCGAAGGTGATGACGTCCGAACTCGTCGAGGAGGTCTTCGGACTGCCCTGCGACATCGTGCCGGACCCGCAGACCCTCACCCCGATGGTGGTCCCGCACGCCCGGCACAAGGCCGAGGCTCCGGAGGGTGACCAGCCGTAGTACGAGGAACACTTCCGGGCCGAGCCGGGCGAACCCCGGCCTGTCCGCCGCTCACACCCCACCCCGGCTGCTGCGCTTGTTCCGTTCCGCCAGGCGTGCGCCGAGGCTCTCGGGCGACGCCCCGGTGGGAGTCTCGGGGGCTCGGTGAACGGGCTCCCGGGAGGTGGGGTCCTCGGGAACGGAGTCCTGTGGAACGGAGCGCTGTGTAACGGGGCCCGGGTAGTCGGGGCATTTCGGTTGCCCGCACCGGCACTTGGGCCACCTGAGAGCTGCCCCGGGCACAAGGTCCGCGCCTTCCGCCCCGAGGACGTCCTTGCGTGCCAGAAGCCTGCCGTCCACCCCGAACGCGGCGATCAGCAGGGACAGGAAGCGCCGCGATTCGCTACTCCTCATCGAGTGACCGCCTCAGTCCGTGCTCCACCTGTTGGGTCAACTCGACGGTGACTACGGTGAATTCGAGGGGCCACCACTCCGGGACGAGGCGCCAGAAGACTGCCGCCGTGATCGCACCGGTCAGTTTTTCAGTGTTGGCCTCGGACGGTGCCGTGAGGTCTGCCACCGTCTCTGTTTTCGACATGTTGTCTCGCCCGCCCTTGTTCGTTGGGTGACGAAGACGCTACGGAGAGGTATCTTCCGTGTCTGTGGCACTTTGCCGCACCGCCAATACGAAGTGCCGCAACAGGGCTTTTCAGAGCGGCAGTCCCACCACGTCGGCCATGCTCCGCATCTCGGGGGTCAACGTGCGGCGTCCCTTGATTACCCTGTCGAGGATGTCGCGGGCGTAGCGCTGATTGGGCAGCCATTCCGGGCTGTCCGCGTTGATCTGTTCCAGCTTCTCGAACGCGTCGGCGTACTGCTTGGTCCTGGCGTAGGCGTCGGCGACATCGAGCAGGTGCCGATTGCGGTTGTTGCTCGTGGATTTGAGGCCTGCGAACGGAATGCGTTCCGCCAGCCTCAGCACCATGTCCGGCCGACCGATCACGGACGCGTTCTCGGCGGCCTTGAGTTTTACCGTCGTCGGTCCGAACCGTAGAAGGAAATCGTCCTGCGGGGTGTACTCACGCCCCAGCGCGACGGCTGCGGCACGGGCGAACCTGAGCGCGTCGGCAGCTTCGCCCGGCTGGGCGTTACGGATGGCGGCAGCGGAGGCGCGCAGCAACATCCATCCCCACGTGCTCAGTTCGGCCGGGGTCGCCCGGGACACACGTGGCTCCGTCTCGTCCGCCCACTGAACCGCGAGGTCGTAGGCCTTGCCCAACTCGCCCTGCCGCAGGAGCAACCAGCAGAGTGTGTTGACCGTTGCCGCACCCTCCATGGTGTCTGCGGCGGTGTCCAAGGCACGCTCAAGGGCCGTCTCGGCAGCCTTGAACTGGCGTGTCTGCACCATGAGCCACCCCGCCAACTGCAACAGCCGCACGCGTACGGCGCGGCCCTCCGGGCCCAGCGCGGCGGCATCCCTGAGCAGCTGCGGGAGGATGACCGACAACTCGGCGAACCGGTCTCCGGTGAAGAGTGGCAACGCACCCTGCACGGTCCTGCGAACCCCCGCGACGGTCGGCGGTTCGTCGTTCAGCTCCGCAGGCACGGTCGGGTGCTCCAGAGCATCCCTGACGGCTGCCCAGCGATCCGAGGTGGCCGCGGTCGGGTCCTCCTCGTTCGGACTCGAGCTGGGGGCGAGGCGCATCGTCGGTACATGGAGCGCGGCTGCGAGCATCCGAAGTGTTTCCAGCCGGGCCCCTTCCCGGTCACCCTGCTCAAGCTTCCGGATGGTGGACAGCGATACCCCGGAAGCGTCCGCCAACTCCCTTTGCGTCAGGCCCCGACGCTTGCGGACCACCTTGATGTTCTGCCCAGCACTGGCCATGAACCGAGAGTACGCCGCCGCCCCGCCACCTGGCATGCGCTCATTTTGCGCGCTAACGGCAGGCCCGCCGGGCCTGCGGAGTGCCTCTGGGCCGAGTCATCCCGGAGGGTGACGCGGGAACGATTCTGCGCACTGCTTTCGAGTGATGTGACGCCTGCCCACGCAGCTATCCGTATCCGCTGGGCAACTCTGAGGGGCCTGATCACCACCCACGACAAAGGACCCTCATGCGTCTTCGCTCCACCCTGGCGGCCGCCATCGGCGCCGCCGCCCTCCTCGTCTCGGTCCCCGGTTTCTCCTCGGCCTCTTCCTCGGCCTCCGCCGCCGTTGGCGAATTCCACTACGTGTACACCGACATCGCCGGACACCCGAAGCCCGGCAAGCTGGTGAACCCGCCGAGCCGCCGGTGCATCACGATCCCCGAGGCCGCCGGCGAGTACGTACCGCCCGCGCACTCGCCGCGCAACCTCACCAAGTCGACCGCGACGGTCTTCACGGGAGCGCGCTGCGACGGTGAGCACTACACCCTCGACCCCGGCAAGTCGGCGTCCAGCCGTCTCAAGCTGCGGTCCGTCGTCTTCTCCTGAGCTCTCCTGAGCGACGCCCACGAGACCCCGAGGCCGTGAGGCCCTGCCCCGTCCGGCTCACCGAGCCGGGCGGGGTTTTCTCCACACCGGTCAGGAGATACAGCATGGAATACGAAATGCGCGCGGAGTACGTGAACGGCGCCTCGCCCCGTGACCCGGATTCCCGCTTCGAGGTATGGCACATGACGCGACTGAACGAGTCGACCGCGCTGTGCGGACGCACCCTCGACCCGGCCGCCGCCACACAGTCGTCCGACGCGTGGGGTACGGCGGAAGGGCGGCCCCTCTGCCACGCGTGCGGCGCCTCCTACATTCACCAGGTCCCCCACCAGGACCCCTCCTGACGGGAAAGTACCCGCCCGGGCGCACTGTCCGTCCGTGAGCCGTGTCCGGGCAGGTCAAGGCCCATTCATAAGGATCGCTTGGCCGAGCCCTTCAACAATGCGTAATTGACTATGAGGTGTCCGCCTTCCAGGGTGGATTCATGGACACCCTGGGAGGCGCCGAATTCGCGCCGGATATGACGTACCTGAACACGTCCAGCTGCGGCCTGCTGCCCCGCAGGGCCGTCACCGCCGTGCAGGAGTTGGCCGAGGCGAACGCGACCGGGCGCCGTGGCGAAGGCGCGGGGAGTTTCGAGTCGGTGGACATGGCGCGCCGCACCTTCGCCCGGCTCGCCGGGGTCCCCGCCGAGCGGGTCGCCGCGGGTGGCTCGGTCTCCGTGCATGTCGGGCTGATCGCGGCATCGATTCCGACGGGCGCCGAAGTCCTCTTCGCCGAGGGCGATTTCAGCTCGGTGATCACCCCCTTCGTTGTACGGGGCGACCTCAAGCCGCGGTACGTACCGCTGGAGAAGCTGGCCGAGGAGGTACGGCCCGACACCGCGCTGGTGGCCTTCTCCGCGGTTCAGTCGGCGGACGGGAGGATCGCGGATCTGGACGCGGTACGGGCCGCTGCGGCCGCGCACGGCGCCCGTACGCTGCTGGACGCCAGTCAGTCGGCCGGATGGCTGCCGCTGGATGCCGGGGCGTACGACTACACCGTCACCGGTGGGTTCAAGTTCCTCCTCTGCCCGCGGGGTACGTCCTTCCTCACCGTGACCGAGGAGGCACAGGATTCACTGGTGCCGCTGCACGCGGGCTGGGTGTCCGGCGAGGACCTCTACGGCAACACGTACGGCCCCGTCGAGCGGTTGGCCTCCTCCGCGCGCCGTTTCGACGAGCCACCGGCCTTCCTCTCGTACCACGGCGCCGAACAGTCCCTCGCGCTGCTGGAGGAGATCGGCATCGAGACCATCCACGCCCATGACACGGCTCTCGCGGCCCGGTTCAGGGCGGGACTGGTCGCCCTCGGGCACGAACCGGTCCCGGTGGCCGGGGAGTCCGCGATCGTGTCCGTCCCGGGACTGGAACACCGGCATCCGGATCTTCGGCGGGCGCTGGTGGCGGTGTCGGTGCGCGCGGGCTATGTGCGGGCCGCGTTCCATCTCTACAACTCCACCGCCGATGTGGACCGGGCGCTGGATGTGCTCGCGGGCTGACCGGCCTGCGCGTGCGCGCGTACGACCCCGGTGATTGAACTGAAGCCGTCGGCAAACCGTACAGATAACGGCGGCCCCGACCTCCCGAGCCTGGTCCGCCGTGCCACCACCGGGCTTCGCACGGAAGGACCTTCGGGTTGTCGCGCTTCAAGGGCTCTCACGAGCTGCCGCATACGGAAGAAGAATCCACGGAGGAGGGCACTCCCGCCGGTGACGCCCTCGCCGGTGACACCGCCGGAGCCGGCCCGGACGGTGCCGTCATGGGCGGTACGGGCCCGGGCGAGGCCGACCTGGATGGTACGGATCCGGACGAGTCCGCCCCGGACGGTGCCGCCCCAGACGAAGTCGCCCCGGACGAAGCCGTCGCGGGTGGCGGTGGCCGGTGGTACAGGCGCCCGGCCGTCGCGCGGGTCGCGTCGCGGGTGACCACCGTCCTGGCCGCCCTGCTCGTACTCTTCGCCCTCCTCCTGCCGAACCAGCTCACCCGCCTCACACCCGGTGCCTTCGTCCGTATCCCGGTGGAGGGGATCTTCGTCGCCGCCGTGCTGCTCGTCCGGCAGCCGGTGGCGCGGCGGGTGACGGCGGTGCTCGCCGGGGTGGCCCTCGGCCTGGTGACCCTCCTGAACTTCCTCGACCTGGGCTTCTACTCGGTCCTCGACCGGCCGTTCGACCTGGTGCTCGACTGGATCCTGTTCGACGACGCCGAGTCGTTCCTCAGGGACCTGTTCGGTC
The DNA here is from genome assembly GCF_044753355.1 of Streptomyces sp. NPDC088400. Taxonomy (NCBI): domain Bacteria; kingdom Bacillati; phylum Actinomycetota; class Actinomycetes; order Kitasatosporales; family Streptomycetaceae; genus Streptomyces; species Streptomyces sp. NPDC088400. The sequence continues at coordinate 226,027 of NZ_JBIVMZ010000010.1, forward strand.
CGGTCGGCGCGACCGCGGCCGTGATCGGGGTCGGGGTCCTTGTCCTCGCCCTGCTCGTCCTCATGGCGCTGGCGGTCGTCCGGCTGAGCCACCTCATGGTCCGGCACAGCGTCGCGACGACCCGTACCACCCTGGTACTCGGGACCGTCTGGGTCACCTGCATGGCGCTCGGCGTGCAGATCGCGGGCGTACCGGTCGCCTCCAGGAGCGCTGCCGAGCTCGTCAACAGCCATGTGAACCTGGTGAGCGAGGGCCTGAAGGACGAGCGGGTGTTCGCAAAGGAGGCATCCGTCGACGCCTTCCGGGACACCCCGCCCGACCAGTTGCTCACCGGGCTGCGCGGCAAGGACGTCATCTTCGCCTTCATCGAGAGCTACGGCCGCAGCGCGGTCGAGGACCCGGCGATGGCGTCTCAGGTCGGCACGGTGCTCGACGACGGGACCAGCCGGCTCAAGGCGGCCGGGTACTCCTCCCGGAGCGGTTTCCTCACCTCGCCGGTGGCGGGGGCCGGGAGCTGGCTGGCGCACTCCACCTTCCTGTCCGGCATGTGGATCAAGAACCAGCAGCGCTATCGCAGCGTCACGTCGAGCGACCGCATGACCCTCACCAGCGCTTTCCGGAGCACCGGTGACTGGCGGACGGTCGGCATCATGCCGGGCGTCACCCGGTCCTGGCCGGAGGGGAAGTTCTTCGGCCTCGACCACATCTACGACTCCCGGGACATCGGCTACCAGGGCCCGAAGTTCAGCTGGTCGCCCGTACCCGACCAGTACAGCCTCGCGGCCTTCGAGCGCCTGGAGCACGGCAAGCCCGGTCACGAGCCGCTGATGACGGAGATCGTCCTGGCCTCCAGCCACAACCCCTGGGCGCCCATCCCCAAGATGATCGGCTGGGACGAGGTCGGTGACGGCTCGGTCTACCACGCCATCAAAAAGGCGGGCAAGGACCCCCAAGAGGTGTGGAAGGACCCCGCGAAGGTGCGCACCGAGTACCGGCGTGCCATCGAGTACTCGCTGAACAGCCTCGTCTCCTACGTGGAGAACTACGGCGACGACAACACCGTGCTCGTCGTCCTCGGTGATCACCAGCCCAACGCGACCGTCACCGGCCCCGGCGCCGGCCGGGACGTACCGATCTCGATCGTCGCCCATGACCCGGCCGTGCTGGACCAGATCTCGGACTGGGGCTGGCAGGACGGTCTGAAGCCCGGCCCCCAGGCCCCGGTCTGGAAGATGGACAGCTTCCGCGACCGCTTCCTGACGGCGTACGGCCCGAAGTCCGGCCCGAAACCTGGCCCGAAGTCCGGCCCGAAGCCGGGCTCGGGGGCCGCACCGAAATCCGCTCCGAAGTCCGACTCCAAGTCCGGCCCCGCTCCGTCCCGTTCAGCTTCCACGCCGTAATCGCGAGGGTCGGCGCCGGACGAGCCGGACGTACGCGGAAGCGCGGGGCGGTCATGTCGACCGGCCCCGCGCTTCCGCTGTACCTCTACGTCTCTGCTACGTCTCTGCTTCTGCTCTGCCCGCGGTTGCGGAACCTGCCGTCGTACGGTCAGCGCACCGGCGTGAAGTCCCGGGCGCCGATGAAGCTCGGCCGGGGCGACGGTGCCGCGAACGGGTCGACCGCCGTGTTCTCCACGCTGTTGAACACGATGAAGACGTTGCTGCGCGGGTACGGGGTGATGTTGTCGCCCGAGCCGTGCATGCAGTTGCAGTCGAACCAGGTCGCCGAACCGGCCTTGCCCGTGAAGAGCTTGATGCCGGCCACGTCGGCCATGGACGTCAGCGCCTCGTTCGACGGGGTGCCGGCACCCTGCATCTTCAGCGACTGCTTGTAGTTGTCCGCGGGCGTCTCGCCCGCGCAGCCGAGGAACGTCTTGTGCGACCCGGGGATGATCATCAGACCACCGTTGGTGTCGAAGTTCTCGGTCAGCGCGATCGAGACCGACACGGTCCGCATGTTCGGCAGGCCGTCCTCGGCGTGCCAGGTCTCGAAGTCCGAGTGCCAGTAGAAGCCCGAGGCTCCGAAGCCCGGCTTGACGTTGATCCGTGACTGGTGGACGTATACGTCCGAGCCAAGGATCTGCCGGGCGCGGCCGACCACTCGCTCGTCCCGCACGAGTCCCGCGAAGATCTCACTGATGCGGTGGATCTCGAAGACCGACCGTACGTCCTGTGACTTGGGCTCTATGATCGAGCGCTCGTCGGCCCGGATCACCGGGTCGGTGATCAGCCGCTCCAGCTCGGCGCGGTAGAGCGCCACCTCGTCCGGGCTGATCAGCTGCTCGACGGAGAGGAAGCCGTCCCGCTCGAAGCCGCCGAGACCCACCGGGTCGATCGGTCCCGCCGCTTCGGGCTTGGACCAGACGACCGGGTCCTGACGGGGGGTGGTCACCTCGCCGACGCCACGGGTCGGGTACAGGTCGGTACGTGCAGGTGCGGTGGTCATGAGTCAGCCCTCCTCTGTCAGCAGCGGGTAGACGCCGTTCTCGTCATGGTCCTCCCGCCCTGTAACCGGCGGGTTAAAGACACAGACGCATCGGAAGTCGGTCTTCGGACGGAGCGTATGACGCTCGTGCTCGTTGAGCAGGTACATCGTGCCCGGGGCGATCCAGTGGGTCTCACCGGTCTCGTCGTTGGTGAGCTCGGCCTCGCCCTCCACACACAGCACGGCCTCGATGTGGTTGGCGTACCACATCGACGTCTCCGTACCGGCGTACAGCGTGGTCTCGTGGAGGGAGAAGCCGACCTTCTCCTTCGCGAGCACGATGCGCTTGCTCTCCCAGGTGCCCGAGGCCGACTTCACATGACGGTCGGTGTTCTCGATGTCCTTGAACGATCGGACGATCACGGTGGGTGGTGCCTTTCTCTTCTGCGGTCGCTATGTGTGCGCTTTCCTGTGGGTGGTCTTATGCCCCAAGACGTACGGGATACGAATGCACCGTATCCCGTACGTGTCGAAGGTGCCGTCCGGGCGGGGAAGTTTGCCCGTCGGGCTGTTGCGGCGGCGCCGGTCAGACGAGTTCGGCGCCGGTCGGGTGGTCTGAGGGTGGGTCGGGCCGTGGGCCCGGCCGGGGCGGGCGGTGGTGGGGCCGCCCGCCCCGGCCGGGACGGGTCAGGCGGTCTCTCGGACGGCGCGGGCCAGCGTGCGCAGGCCCTCGTCCAGTTCTTCGGGAGTGACGGTCAGCGGCGGCAGCAGCTTCACGACCTCGCTCTGCGGACCCGAGGTCTCCAGCAGCAGCCCCAGCTCGAAGGCGCGGGCGCAGACGGCGGACGCGCGGTTCTTGTCCGCGAACTCCACGCCCCAGACCAGGCCGCGGCCCCGGATGTCGGGGGGCGTGCCGGTGCTCTCGGACTGGATCGCCCGCAGGGCGCGCTCCACCTGCTCACCGCGGGCGAGGGTCTGCTTCTCCATCTGGCCGTCGGCCCAGTAGGTGTTGAGCGCGGCGGCGGCGGTGACGAAGGCCGGGTTGTTGCCGCGGAAGGTGCCGTTGTGCTCGCCCGGCTCCCAGACGTCCAGCTCCGGGTTGAACAGGCAGAGCGACATCGGCAGGCCGTAGCCGCTGATGGACTTCGACAGCGTGACGATGTCCGGCGTGATGCCCGCCTCCTCGAACGAGAAGAAGGCGCCGGTACGGCCGCAGCCCATCTGGATGTCGTCGACGATCAGCAGCATGTCCTGGCGGTGGCAGAGGTCGGCCAGCGCGCGCAGCCACTCGGGGTTGGCGACGTTGATGCCGCCCTCGCCCTGGATCGTCTCGACGATGACGGCGGCCGGCTTGTTCAGGCCGGAGCCCTGGTCCTCCAGCAGCCGCTCGAACCAGAGGAAGTCCGGCGTCTGGCCGTCGAGGTAGTTGTCGAACGGCATCGGGGTGCCGTGCACCAGCGGGATACCGGCCCCGGCGCGCTTGAACGCGTTGCCGGTGACGGCGAGCGAGCCCAGCGACATGCCGTGGAAGGCGTTGGTGAAGGAGACGATCGACTCGCGGCCCTTGACCTTACGGGCCAGCTTGAGGGCGGCCTCGACGGCGTTGGTGCCCGTCGGGCCGGGGAACATCACCTTGTACGGGAGGTCACGGGGCCGCAGCACCACGTTCTGGAAGGCTTCCAGGAAGGCGCGCTTCGCGGTCGTCGCCATGTCCAGGCCGTGGGTGATGCCGTCACGCTCGATGTAGTCGATCAGCGCGCGTTTCAGTACCGGGTTGTTGTGGCCGTAGTTGAGTGATCCGGCACCGGCGAAGAAGTCGAGGTACGTATGGCCGTCCTCGTCGGTGAGGCGGGCGCCCTGCGCGCGGTCGAACACGGCGGGCCAGCTGCGGCAGTAGCTGCGTACCTCGGACTCGAGGGTCTCGAAAACACTCAGGGCGGGCGGGGTGATGGTCACGGGAGTCTCCTGCCGATGGGGGTGTGAGATGAATGCGGGAGTGTGCTCGGGGCTCGGATGCTCGCGCCCCTGGGCCTGACGGCTCAGAGCCCTGGGCGGTGCGGCTCGGATCCTGGGTGGGTGCTCGGGTCCCGCGCGTGGCGCCTCGGGGGAGCGGTACGGTCCCAGGTGGGCCGCTGTTGCTCAGGGTGAGCGGTTGCGCTCAGGGCGAGAGCGGTCCGATGCGGTACAGCACCTCCGGCTGGTGCACCCCGTCGGGGAACAGCGCGCCGTCGAAGAGGACCTCGCGCTCCAGACCGGCGTCGTGGCGCGCGGCATACGCGGTGAACAGGCGGTCCGAGGCGGTGTTGTCGGGTGTGATGGTCGTCTCGATCGCCGTGACGCCCAACTCCTTGACCACCCGGGCGGTCAGCTCGTCGAGCAACGTGCCCGCGAGCCCCTTGCCCCGCTGGCTCGCGTCGACGGCTACTTGCCAGACGACCAGTGCTTCGGGGCGCTCCGGCCGTATGTATCCCGTGACGAACGCGACTGGTGCGCCTCCGTCGTCGCGGGCGACGACAGAGGTGGCGGCGAAGTCACGACACCAGAGCAAGTAGCTGTACGAGGAGTTGAGGTCCAGGACCTCGGAGTCGCGGGCGATGCGCCAGATCGCGGCTCCGTCCTCCACTCGTGGGGCGTCGATCGTGAAGGATCGGGTGAATTCGCTTCGGGCGCCTGCAAGGTCTGCTTGTGCGGCGGTCATAGGGATTGAATTTACCCAGCAATTTCAAAAGATGCATCTCGGCCTGGGGTTGGTGGATTGGCCGAGATGTGTTATCGCGCGGGCACGAGCGTGCAGGCGCGCCCCCGGGGAGTGGGGTGTTATGTGTGGAAAATTTGGGGCAAAACGGTCAGATTTGTGGACCCGGTCACATGTCCGTAACGCTCGGGGGGCTCCCTGAAATCAGGCGGATGGTCCTGACGAAACCTTGGCGTTTAGGGTAATCGAAAGCGGGCAGAAGAATACGGGAAGCTGCTCGAAATAAAGCACCTTCCCGTATTCGCGAATTAATGTCGCCTTCAATTTCTGGATGCTACGGCCATAACTGCGGTGCTATCTACGGCTCTTGCGGCGCCACGGCTTCCGTGACTCGCTCCGTGACTCGCACGGTCCGCGAACCCGCCCGGCGACTCCCACGGGTCCGCGAACCCACCCGGCCGGTTACCGTCAGGCGCCGGTTACCGCCAGGCTTCGTCTGCCGCCCGCGCGGCCGCGTTCAGGTCCGGCGCCGTACCGGATCCGCCGGGCATCCCGTCGAGAGCGGCGCCGAGCGCCAGGAGCGAGGAGCGCACCACGTCACGGGTGGCGTCGGCGCCGTAGTGGTTGACCCGGATCATCTCCGTGGCCAGGGTCCCGCCGCCCGCGATCAACGGCAGCGACGGGCCGGCGGCCAGCGCCTTCGCCACCAGCTCGGCGGCGTCGACGCCCGCCGGGGTGCGGAGCGTCGTGGCGACCGGAGCGGCCTCGGCGGCCTCGTGGACGAACGGTTCCAGGCCGCCGCCCAGCGCCAGGGCGCCCGCGCGCGTGGCCGCGGCGGCCGAGGCGTGCCGGGCCGTCACGGAGTCCAGCCCCGCCGCCTCGATGCGCTGCACGCAGGCCTCCAGCGCCAGCATCTCCAGCTGCGCGGGGGCGTGCGGCAGCGCACGGCGGCCACCGTCGATCCAGCGCTCCTTCCAGTCGAGCAGGGAGAGGTACGAGCGACGGGGCGCGCGCGGATTGGCGGCGAACCGCTCCCAGGCGCGCTCGCTCACCGACACCGCCGAGACCCCGGCGGGACCGCCCATGGCCTTCTGCGCGCCGATCACGCACAGGTCCACACCCCAGGCGTCGGTCAGCAGCGGCTCCGCGGCCACCGAGGCGACGGCGTCCACCATGAAGAGCGCGCCATGGGCCCGTACCACCTCACCGATCGCCGCGACCGGGTTGGTGTTGCCGGTGGCCGCCTCGGCGTGCACCAGTGAGACGAAGTCGATCTCGGGGTGCGCGGCCAGGGCGTGCTCGACCTGGGCGGCCGTCACGGCGGTGTGGAACGGCACCTCCAGGTCGACCACCGTCGCGCCGCAGTCGCGCAGCCAGTTCCCGAAAGTCTGCCCGTACGGTCCCGTGACGACGTTCAGCGCGGTCGAGCCGGGCCGGGCACCACCGCGGATACAGCCCTCCAGAGGCAGCAGGGCCTCGCCCTGCATGATCACGACATCGTTCTCGGTGGCGAGGAGCGAGGCGACGCGGCGCTCGATCGCGGCGAAGCGCTCGGCGGTCAGCGGGGGCAGGTCCAGCAGCGGATGTGTCACAGGGGAGCTCTCTTCGAGGTCTTCGGGGTCTTCGGGGGTCTTCGGGGTCTTCGGGGGTCTTCGAGGGTCTTCGAGGGGGAAACCGGTTCGGGGCCGGAGGCGGGGTGTGTGTCGGGGTCGGCGGTGGTCGTATCGGGTCCGGGCCGGGCGGTGGGACCGGGCGTTCGGACCGGTGTTCGGGATCTTCCCGATCGAGGGTACTCATGGCCTCGTACAGTGCTGTTCATGAGCGATCACACGGTGCTGCGGGTGAAGGGGCGGGTGCTGGTAGGCCCCGAGGACGCCAGGGACGAGCTGTGGGTGGTGGGGGGCCGGGTCACCTACAAACGGCCCGCCGGAGCCCGTGACGTCCGTATGGTCGAGGGCTGGGCCCTGCCCGGCCTGGTCGACGCGCACTGCCATGTCGGCCTCGACCGCCATGGCGCCGTCGACGCCGGGACCAGCGAGAAGCAGGCGATCGGTGACCGCGAGGCGGGCGCCCTGCTGCTCCGGGACGCCGGATCGCCCGCCGACACCCGCTGGATCGACGACCGTGCGGACCTGCCGAAGATCATCAGAGCGGGCCGGCACATCGCCCGTACCCGCCGGTACATCCGGAACTACGCCCATGAGATCGAGCCGGACGACCTCGTCGCCTATGTCGCCCAGGAGGCCAGGCGCGGCGACGGCTGGGTCAAACTCGTCGGTGACTGGATCGACCGCGACGCGGGCGATCTGGCCTCCTGCTGGCCGCGCGGCGAGGTCGAGGCGGCCATCGCGGAGGCGCACCGGCTCGGCGCCCGGGTCACCGCGCACTGCTTCGCCGAGGTCGCGCTGCGTGATCTCGTGGAGGCGGGGATCGACTGTGTCGAGCACGCGACCGGGCTCACCGAGGACACCATTCCGCTCTTCGCCGAGCGCGGCGTCGCGATCGTCCCGACCCTGGTCAACATCGCGACCTTCCCGAAGCTGGCGGCGGGCGGCGCGGAGAAGTTCCCGCGCTGGTCGTCCCATATGAACCGGCTGTACGAGCGCCGCTACGACACCGTGCGCGCGGCGTACGACGCGGGCATCCCGGTCTTCGTCGGCACGGACGCGGGCGGCGTCCTGGCCCACGGCCTGGTGGGGGCGGAGGTCGCGGAACTGGTGAAGGCCGGAATCCCGCCGGTGGAGGCCCTCTCGGCGACGACGTGGGGAGCGCGGAGCTGGCTGGGGCGCCCGGCGCTGGAGGAGGGCGCCCCGGCGGATCTCGTGGTGTACGAGGAGGACCCGCGGGCGGATGTACGAGTGCTGACGGCACCGCGGCGGATCGTGCTCAACGGGCGGATCGTCGGCTGAGGCGGCCCAGCGGGCGCGGAGGTGGATGGGGAGGTGGGTGGGGGATTCCGCGGGCGGGTGGTGCGCGGGACGGGGTGGTGCGCGGGACAAGGCGCTGTGTTGACAGAGCGTGACGCGGGGGTGTGTGGCGTCGTTGAAGGTTCTTATGCGCTCGTGATGTGCCGGTGATGCGCTCCTGATGTTCCACGGTCGGGATCGCCCGGCGCACGCCCCCGACACCGGTGATTCGTCGTCCTCGGAAGAACGCACGCACGAGAAGAATCGAATCTGTCCCCGAAAACCCCACTTTGGAGTGAACTCACTCCAGGTGTCCGTCAGTTCACTCTTGGTGCGTAAAGATTCCGGTGTCTCGGTCGCCGCCGCCACGTGTCCCCGTATCGGCGGGTCGGCGACGCCATTTCTCTGTGGGGGTTCCACCATCTTGAACAGCAACACCTTCCGCATGCCCGCACGCCGCTGCGCCGGCGTCGTGGCCGCCGCCGCGCTGACGGCGGTGCCGGTGCTCCTCGCCGCTCCGGCGCGGGCCACCGAGGGCGCGGGCGAAGGACGGGCGAGCGCGGTCGTGCTCCGGACCGGCCTCGACGTCTCCCTGCTCGGCAAGACCGTCAACGTGCCGCTCAGGGCCGCGCTCAACGAGGTCACAGCGCCTGCGAGCGCGGAGAAGACGACGCTGAGCGTCCAGCTGGACGGAGTCGACCAGGGCAGGCCGTTCAGCGTGCTGCGTGCCGACGTGGCCACCGCGAAGGCCACGGCGAACCGGCACAAGGCCGAGGGAAACACCCACCTCACCCACGCGAAGGTGCATGTGCCCGGACTGCCCCTGCTCTCGCTCGTCGAGGTCCAGGAGGTCACCTCCAAGGCGGTCTGCGAGGCCGGGAAGCGACCCGTCGCCGAATCGAATCTGCTCGGCCAGGTCACCGTGCTCGGCAAGAAGGTCACGCTCTCGGCGGGCGGCCCGACCCGGGTCGAGGTGCCCGGCGTGGGCGGGGTGACGCTCGACCTGTCGACGACACGCACCACGTCCCGTACGGCCGCGTCCACCGCCCTCGAACTGAAGGTGGCGGTGAATCCCCTCAAGCTGAACGTCGCCGAGGTCGAGGGCTCCGTCACGCTCGCCGGGGCCACCTGCGAGTCACCGAAGGCACCGAGGGCGCCGGAGGCCCCGGAGGCGGTGGTGGAGAAGCCGGAGGAACCGGTGAAGGCGGACCTGAAGCCCCAGAGCGCCGCCGAACCTGCCAAGCCGAACCTCGCGGAGACCGGCGGCAGCTCGACGACCCCGTACCTGGCGGGCGGCGCGGCGGCCCTGCTCGCGGCGGGCGGTGGCGCCTACGCCCTGGCGAGGGCCCGGTCCCGGCGCTGACGGGTTGACCGGCCGGGCTTCCCGGCCTCCCCGGGCCGCGTCCCACGGCCCGGGGAGGCCGACGGCAGGGGGCGGGACGCCTCCAGCGACGCGGCCCGGTGGTCACCTTTCCCAGCCGGTGCCCCCAGGTTGCTGTGAGGTTCTGTAGCCGCCGACCGAGGTCAGTGCCTGGTCAAGGGCCTGGAGGAAGCGGTTCGTCGTGGACCGGTCGCGGACCGCGAGGCGCAGCCACTCCCGGCCCAGGCCCGGGAAGGTGTCGCCACGGCGGGCGGCGAAGCCGAGGGTGCGGAGGCGGGCCCGTACCGCGTCCGCCCGTTCCATGCGGACGAGGACGAAGGGACCCTCCGCCGCCTCCACCGTCCGTACCTCCTCGAACTCCGCCAGTCCCGCCACCAGATGGGCCCGCTCCACCGCCGTCCGTCGCGCGGCCTGCTCCGCCTCCGCGAGCGCGGCGGTCGATACGCACGCCTCGGCGGCGGCCAGCGCGGGCGTCGAGACCGGCCAGAGCGGCTGTGCGCGCTCCAGCGCCGTCACCGGTTCCGGCTCGGCCAGTACGTAGCCGATCCGCAGGCCGGCGAGGCCCCACGTCTTGGTGAGGCTGCGGAGCACCACGAGCCCCGGCACATCCGTACGTCCGGCCAGTGCCTCGGGCTCGCCCGGCACCGCGTCCATGAAGGCCTCGTCCACCACCAGGGTCCGCCCCGGACGGGCGAGCTTCGTGATCATCTCGGCCGGATGCAGGACGGACGTCGGATTGGTCGGATTCCCGAGCACGACCAGATCCGCGTCGTCGGGCACCGCGTCCGGATCCAGCCGGAAGCCGTCCTCGGCGCGCAGCAGCACCCGCCGCACCTCGTGACCCGCGTCCCGCAGCGCCGCCTCCGGCTCGGTGAACTGTGGATGCACGACGACGGGCCGCCGGGCCGGCAGCGCGCGGGCGACCAGGACGAACGCCTCCGCCGCTCCAGCCGTCAGCAGCACCCGTTCCACCGGCAGCCCGTGCCGCTCCGCGACCGCCGCGCGCGCCGCCCGGCCGTCGGGGTAGGCGGCGAGCCCGGCCAGCGAATCGGCGATACGGGCGCGCAGCCAGGCCGGGGGAGTGCCCGTACGGACATTGACCGCGAGGTCGACGAGTCCCGTCGCGCCGTCCCGCATCTCGGCGTCGCCGTGATGGCGAAGATCGTGGATGTCAGCGCGCGTAGACATGGCAGTCACCGGATCGGTCGCCGACTATGCCGACCACGGCGGACGGTGCGTACGGCGAGGCGGGCGGAGCCGACAGCGGCCGGCGGCACGATGCCCGTTCTTGGCGCGTCATTCTCTCTCCGCTCTCGATGGGCACGGTCTGGACGACGAGGGTCACCGGGCTCCTTTCTTGTGCCGCCGGTAGCCCCGGGGCCTCACCATGCGGCCCGCGATGCCTCGCGTGGCCGTTGTTGTCTCTGTCAGTACCGACATCATGTCCGTCCGCGTCGGTTCCACTCCGCGTGGCCTCTGTACGCCACGACACGGGGCGCCACGACACGGGGCGCCGCAACGCCGGGCGCCGCAACGCGGGGCGGCCGGGGGAAGGACGCCACGGCGCAGGTGACCGCCGCCGGCCGCCCCTCGGGATTCGATTTCCTCTTCGGTACGAGGAGCTCGCCCCCGGCCGCCAGCGCGGCGGCCTCGGCGACGGACGGAGTCCCCACGGCCGCCAGCGGCGCGCCCGACGGATTCGGTACGGCGATCCCGGCCAGCAGGCCGGCCGCGTACCCCCGTACCGGAACCCCGAGCCGCGCCGCCGCCCCCGCGATCCCCGGCTCGTCGGCCTTGGTGCCGACGGTCGCCAGACCGGCGACGGAGAGCGGCGAGAGCCCGGCGTCCCGCAGGGTGTCCTCGATCAGCCCGAGCACTTCCCCGACGGAAGCGCCGCTGCTCGCGCCGATTCCGACGATCAGTGCCGGTTCGCGTTCCGGCTCCGGTCCGCGTTCCGGCTCCGGCTCCGGCCCTGGCCCTCGCTCCCGTCCCGGATGTGCGAAGTACCGGCCCGATCGGCTATGCAGGGGCGCATGGCGGTCTTCGTCGCGCTCGGCGCGTTCCTCATGACGCTGTTCGGCGGCTGGACGGCGCAACGCGTCACCGACCGCCGCCATCTCGTACTGGGCCTGGCCGGTGGGCTGATGCTCGGCGTGGTCGGCCTGGACCTGCTGCCGGAAGCGATGCACGCGGCGGGCGAGGAGATCTTCGGTGTGCCGCAGGCGCTGCTGCTGTTCGTCGGCGGGTTCCTCGTCGCCCATCTGGTGGAACGGCTGCTGGCCGTCCGCCAGGCGTCCCACGGAGCCGACCCGAAGGAGAGCGTCCCGCACGGCAAGGACACCGCCGCCACGACGGAAGCCCGCACGGCAGACGCCCGCGCAGGAGACGCCACCGGTACCGGTATGGCGAACCGGGCGGACACCGTGCCCGCCATGGCGAACGGCGGCCGGGTGCCCCAGGTCGGGCTGACCGCCGCGGCCGCCATGGTGGGCCACAGCGTGATGGACGGCATCGCGCTCGGCGCGGCCTTCCAGATCGGCGGCGGCATGGGGGCCGCCGTCGCCCTCGCCGTCATCGCCCACGACTTCGCGGACGGCTTCAACACGTACACGATCACCAGTCTGTACGGGAACGACCGCCGCAAGGCGCTCACCATGCTGTTCGCGGACGCCGTCGCGCCGGTCGTCGGCGCCGCGTCCACCCTGCTGTTCACGCTGCCGGAGGAAGTGCTCGGCAGCTACCTCGGGTTCTTCGGCGGCGCCCTGCTCTATCTCGCCGCCGCCGAGATCCTGCCCGAGGCGCATCACGAGCATCCGGCGCGCTCCACGGTGCTGTGCACGTTCCTGGGGGTGTGCTTCATCTGGCTGGTGGTCGGTGCCGCCGGCTGAGGCACCACAGGATGCCGCCCCGGCTGAGCCGCCGGCTGAACAGTCAACTGTGCCGTCGGCCGGGCGGAGAGGCGTCCTGCGCCTCACGTCACACATCTCCCGACGAACCGCCGCGCCAGGTCCGGCGTCGCCGCCCAGTGCGTATGCAGATAGCTCGCGTGCACGCCGCCCTGTACGAAGCCCTCCACCCGGCGCTCCGGGTGTACGACGCCCCACGCCGGATCCGCCCCGGCCCCCGGCTCCAGTACCGTCCGGTGGAACTCGTGTCCCCGTACCCGCGTCCCCGCCGGCGCCAGCGCGTTGTCGCCGATCGCCACCGCCTCCCGGTAGCCCAGCGTCAGCCGCCCCGACATCCGGGCGTCGGCGGCCAGCACCCCGCACATCGGCTTCCCGTCCAGGGAGCGCGCGAGATACAGCAGCCCGGCGCATTCGGCGGCCACTGGAGCGCCGGAGTGCGCCAGCTCGGCCACGGCCTTGCGCAGCGGCTCGTTGGCCGACAGCTCCGGCGCGTACACCTCGGGGAATCCGCCGCCGATCACCAAGCCCCGTGTTCCGTCCGGGAGTTGCTCGTCGCGCAGGGGATCGAACGGGACGACGTCCGCGCCGGCGGCCGTCAGCAGCTCGGTGTGTTCCGCGTACGAGAAGGTGAACGCGGACCCGCCGGCGACGGCCACCACCGGCCGCTCACCACCGTTCGGTACGACGGGTACGGGTTCGATCTCCGGCTCCCAGGCCGTCGCGTCCAGTCCGGGCGCACTGCGCGCCAGCGCCAGCAGCGCCTCCAGATCGCAGCCCGCCCGTACCCGTTCCGCCAGCTCGCGCATCGCTTCGAGGGCGGCCGTGTGCCGCTCGGCGACCGGCACCAGCCCCAGGTGGCGCGAAGGGGCGCTGACCTGATCCGTACGCCGAAGCACCCCCAGCACCGGCACACCCGACCCGTCCAGCGCGTCCCGAAGCAACCGCTCGTGCCGGTCGGTGGCGACCTTGTTGAGGATCACCCCGCCGATCCGTACCTCCGGATCCCAGGACGCGAAGCCGTGCACCAGCGCCGCCACCGAACGGGACTGCGACGAGGCGTCCACCACCAGCACCACCGGTGCCCGCAGCAGCTTCGACACCTGTGCGGTGGAGGCCAGTTCACCCTGGTCCGAGGCACCGTCGTACAGGCCCATCACGCCCTCGACGATCGCCAGGTCGCAGCCCGCCGCGCCATGCGCGAACAGAGGCCCGACCAGACCGGGACCGCACATGTACGCGTCGAGATTCCGGCCGGGGCGCACCCATGTGCCCCGGCCGCTCCCGGCGGCGGCTGCCCCGGACGAAACCGCCAGCGCGTGATACCCCGGGTCGATGTAGTCGGGCCCCACCTTGTGCGGAGACACGGCCAGACCGCGCTCCGAGAAGGCCGCCATCAGACCCGTCGCGACGGTGGTCTTGCCGCTGCCCGACGAGGGCGCGGCGATGACCAGGCGCGGGACGTTCACCACTCGATGCCCCTCTGGCCCTTCTGGCCCGCGTCCATCGGGTGCTTGACCTTCGTCATCTCCGTGACGAGATCCGCGAAGTCCGTCAGCTTCTCGGGTGCGTTGCGCCCGGTGATCACCACATGCTGGCTGCCGGGGCGCGTCCGCAGCACCTCGATCACCTCGTCGGTGTCCACCCAGCCCCAGTGCAGCGGGTAGGCGAACTCGTCCAGGACGTACAGCCGGTGCGTCTCGGCCGCCAGGTCCCGCTTGACCTGCTCCCAGCCCTCACGCGCCGCCTCCTCGTTGGACAGCTGGCTGTCGCGCTGCACCCACGACCAGCCCTCGCCCATCTTGTGCCAGGCGACGGAACCGCCCTCGCCGCTCGCCCCCAGCACCTTCAGCGCCCGCTCCTCGCCGACCTTCCACTTCGCCGACTTCACGAACTGGAACACGCCGACCGGCCACCCCTGCGTCCACGCGCGCAGCGCGAGCCCGAACGCCGCCGTCGACTTGCCCTTGCCCGTACCCGTATGGACGAGAACGAGCGGACGGTTACGGCGCTGGCGGGTGGTGAGACCGTCGTCCGGTACGGATTCCGGCTGTCCCTGTGGCATTAAGCGGCCCTCCTGGGGTGCGAGTTGCTGACCTGCTGTACGTCCCTGACCAGACCGGCGATGCTGTCGGCGCGCAGTTCGTCGAGCGTGATCGCGGTGCCTTCCAGATCGGTGGCGAGGGAACCGGCCAGGCCGAGCCGTACCGGCCCCGACTCGCAGTCCACGACCACCGAGGCCGTCCCGTCCGCCGCGTGCAGCCGCGCCGCCCGTGAGGCGAGCGCCACCGGATCGGGGCCGCCCGTCGCCCGCCCGTCCGTCACCACGACCAGCAGAGGCCGGCGCGCGGGATCGCGCATCCGCTCCACCCGCAGGACGTCATGGGCCTTGAGCAGCCCGGCGGCGAGCGGGGTGCGTCCGCCCGTCGGCAACGATTCGAGCCGGGTCGCCGCCGCGTCCACCGACGAGGTCGGCGGCAGTGCGACCTCCGCCTCCTGCCGCCGGAAGGTGACCAGGCCGACCTTGTCGCGCCGCTGGTACGCGTCCAGCAGCAGCGAGAGCACCGCGCCCTTCACGGCGCTCATCCGCCGCCGGGCCGCCATCGACCCGGACGCGTCGACCACGAACAGCACGAGGTTCCCCTCGCGCCCCTCCCGGGTCGCCTGCCGCAGATCGTCCTTACGGATCATGAGCCCCGGGCCGCTGCGCCCACGTGCCCGCTGGTGGGGAGCCGCCGCTTGCACCGTCGCCGCGAGATGCAGCTTGGTGAGGGAGCCTCTGGGCTGCCGGGATCCCGTCGTCCTGCCGTGGTCGGTACGGGCCCGGGAGCGGCGCCCGGCCGCGCCCTCGCCCAGCCCCGGCACGCTCAGCGTCTTCGTACGGAACGGCTCGGAGGCCCGTACGGCGGACTGCTCACCGGCGCCGGGGCGCTGAGGCTGCTCGCCCTCGGGCCGCGGTTCCGGCTCCGCTTCCGAGGGCGCGTCGTCCCGCCCGGACGAGGGCTCCTGCGGTGTGTCGGAGTCGTTGGAGCTGTCGGATCCGTCGGAGGCGCTGGAGTCGTCGGGCCCGTTCCGCGGCGGCTGACCGCCACCGCCCCCGCCTCCGTCGGGGCCGTCGGGATCGGTGTCGTCGTCCCCGTCGCCCCCGCCGTTCTCGTCCTCGCCGCCGAACTCCTCCAGCGTGTCGTCCAGCTTGTCCTCGTCCAGCCCCGGCGCGTCGAACGGATTACGGCGCCGCCGGTGCGGCAGCGCGAGCAGCGCGGCCTGCCGCACATCCTCGGCGAGCACGTCCGTACGTCCCGCCCACGCGGCCAACGCCGTGGCCGTCCTCGCCATCACGATGTCCGCGCGCATCCCGTCCACCTCGAACGCGGCACAGGTCGCGGCGATCTGCCGCAGCGCGGCGTCCCCGAGCCGCACCTGGGGCAGCAACGCCCGTGCGGCGACGATCCGTTCGCGCAGCGAGGTCTCCTCGTCGGCCCACCGCGCGGCGAAACCCGCCGGATCGTCGTCGTACGCGAGCCGCCGCCGTACGACCTCCACCCGCTGATCGGGCTCCCGGGAGGCCGCGACCTCCACTGTGAGCCCGAAGCGGTCCAGCAACTGCGGCCGCAGCTCGCCCTCTTCGGGGTTCATCGTCCCGACGAGCAGGAAGCGCGCGGCATGCCGTACGGAGACGCCCTCGCGCTCGACGTACGAGGCGCCCATGGCGGCCGCGTCCAGCAGCAGGTCGATCAAGTGGTCGTGCAGCAGGTTGACTTCGTCGACGTACAGCACGCCCCGGTGCGCGCCGGCGAGCAGACCCGGCTCGAAGGCCTTCACGCCCTCCGAGAGCGCACGCTCGATGTCCAACGCCCCGACGAGCCGGTCCTCGGACGCGCCGACGGGCAGTTCGACCATCCGGGCGGGCCGGGATATGCCGGGCGCGGTCTCGTGCGGTCCGTCCGGGCACTGCGGATCGGGCGCGACGGGATCACAGCTGAACCGGCAGCCCGCGACGACCGCCAGCTCGGGCAGCAGCGCCGAGAGAGCCCGTACGGCCGTGGACTTCGCCGTGCCCTTCTCGCCCCGCACAAGGACGCCGCCGACCGCCGGACTGACCGCGTTGAGCAGCAGACCGAGGCGCAGATCGTCCATCCCCACCACGGCGGTGAACGGATAAGGGGTGCTCATATGCTGATCGCTCCTTCGAGTGGCTCTCGTACGGCGGCACGTGGCTCTCGTACGGCGGCACGTGGCTCTCGTACGGCGGCGCGGGTACAGAAGCCGGTGGTTGTGCGAGTGAGGCTGGTGGGGCGGCCGGTGTTCGTGCGTGCGCTGCGACCGGTGGTCCTGGCACTCCCTCTGGTCATGGCGCTCCCGGCGGAATGAAGGGCATCCCGGCCGGCGCCCCCTCCTCGATCAGCCGCAACAGCGCGTCCGTGTCCGCGTGCTCCTCGACGAGGTCGCCGAGGAGGTCGAGCTGTTCCTCCCGCAGAGCGCCGAAGCTGGTGTCGGGCGCCGGTACGAAACGCCGGCCGCCCGCCCGCGCCACCTCCGTCAGGAACCGCCGCCGGAACGCGTCGCTCTCCAGCGCCCCGTGCCAGTGCGTGCCCTGGACGGCTCCGACCCGGCAGCCGTCCAGCGCCCGACCGCGCCCGTCGGAGACGAACGCCTCGCCGCCCCGCACATCCGCGACGCCATGATGGATCTCGTACCCCTCGACGGGTGCCCCGAGCGCCACGCCGACCGGCCTGGCCAGGGTCTTCTCCCGTTCGAACCGGATCCGTACGGGCAGCAGCCCGAGCCCGGACACGGCCCCCGCGCGGGACTCCACCTCGTCGTCGATGTGCTCGCCGAGGATCTGGTAGCCGCCGCAGATCCCCAGGACGGGACGCCCCTCGGCGGCCCGCCGGGCGATCGCGTCGGCGAGCCCGCGCTCCCGCAGCCACGCCAGCGCCTTCACCGTGCCGCGCGTGCCCGGCACGATCACCAGATCCGCGTCGGCCAGCTCCTCGGCCCGGTCCACGAACCGCACCACGACCCCGGGCTCCGCCGCCAGCGCGTCCACATCGGTGAAGTTCGACATCAGCGGTACGGCGCAGACCGCGATCCGCAGCACGTCCTCGCCGTACGGGGGAGCCACCAGGGACTCGCGTACGGCGCCGCGCATCGAGACCCGCAGCCCGTCCTCCTCGTCGATGCCCAGCCCGTGCCGCCACGGCAGCACGCCCAGCGTGGACCGGCCCGTCAGCCCGCGGAGCATCTCCAGGCCCGGCTCCAGCAGCGACACATCGCCCCGGAACTTGTTGACGAGATAGCCCGCGATCAGATCCTGGTCCTCGGGGCTCAGCAGCGCGGTCGTCCCGAAGAACGAGGCGAAGACCCCGCCGCGGTCGATGTCCCCGACCACGACCACCGGCAGCCGCGCGGCCCGCGCGATGCCCATGTTCACGATGTCGGTACGGCGCAGATTGATCTCGGCCGGACTGCCCGCCCCCTCACAGATCACCGCGTCATACGTGCCCCGTAGCTCCTCCAGGCATTCCAGGACAGGCCCGAGCAGGGCTTCCTGCCGGCCGCCGTGGTAGCCCTTGGCACTCAACTCGCCCACCGGCCGCCCCATCAGCACCACTTGGCTGCTGCGGTCGCTGCCCGGCTTGAGCAGAACGGGATTCATCAGCGCGGTCGGCTCCACCCGGCACGCCTGGGCCTGCATCGCCTGCGCCCGCCCGATCTCCGCGCCTTCGCGTGTCACGAACGAGTTCAGGGACATGTTCTGCCCCTTGAAGGGCGCCACCTTCACGCCCCGGCGCACGAGCCAGCGGCAGATCCCCGCCGTGACCACGCTCTTGCCCGCGTCGGAGGTGGTCCCGGCTATCAGCAGCCCGCCGCCGCGCCTGCCCCGGCTCATCCCCGCACCTTTCCGGCCGATGTTCCGGCCGATGTCCTGGCTGAAGTCCTGTGCCGCAGAGCGCCGTACGCGAACCGCCCCGCGAAACGTCCCACGACGCACACCGCGAGCGCGAGGGCGTTCACCCGGCCCGACAGGCGCACGGCCCGCTCGATGTCCGCGACCTCGACGGGCCGCCCCGCCTCGTTCAGTACGGGCCGGTGCTCCACCCGCCCGCCGTACGCGAGCGTCCCCCCGAGCCGTACGCCCAGCGCCCCGGCGAACGACGCTTCCACCGGGCCCGCGTTGGGGCTCGGATGCGTACGGGCGTCCTGCCGCAGCGCACGCAGCGCGCCGCGAGGATCGCCGCCCGCCACGACGGCCAGCGCCGCGGTCAGCCGGGCCCCGGGCCAGCCGGCGACATCGTCCAGCCGGGCCGAGGCCCAGCCGAACCGGAGGTACGTGGGCGACCGGTGCCCCACCATCGCGTCCAGGGTGTTCACCGCGCGGAACCCCACCAGACCCGGTACTCCCGCGACCGCTCCCCACACCAGCGCGCCCACGACCGCGTCGGAGGTGTTCTCGGCGACGGACTCCACGACGGCCCGCGCGATCTGGGGTCCGTCGAGTGCCTGCGGGTCGCGCCCGCACAGATGAGGCAGTCGTTCCCTGGCCGCGTCGATGTCCCCGGCGGCGAGTGCCCCGCCGATGGCGCGGGCCTCCCGGCCCAGCGTGGTGCCGCCGACGACGGCCCAGGTGGCGGCGGCGGTCAGTGCCATGGATGTGACGGAAGAGGCCGACGTGAAGGAAGGGACAGAGCCGATGGAGCCGGTACGACGGCTCCGTACCCCCTGTATCCCCCGTACTCCTCGGGCCGCGAGCGCCGCGATTCCGGCGGCGCCACCGGCGCACACGGCGGTGTGCAGCGCGCCCCACCCGCGGTGGTCGCGCCACAGTGTCCGCTCAACAGCCCCCGCGGCCCTGCCGAACGCGGCGACCGGATGCCCCCGGCGCGGATCGCCGAACAGCCGGTCGCCCAGGAGGCCGAGGGTGGCGCCGTAAGCGAAGACCCGATCGGCGGCCGAACCGCAGCCAGGCATGGCGAATGGTGTCCTCACTCAGGGTCCGCGCCCTGGCTCGACGTGACGCGGCGGCAAGAGTTCCTGGCTCCTGGAGACGTGGCTCGCAGTGACAGTGGCGGGACCGCGCCGGATTCGCACCGGCTTCCTCTTTCATGCCGCCGTGTATGGCCTCGGCAGTCCACCACGGTGCGCGAACACCCGTCAACTCCTCCCTGACCTGCGACGGGACAGTGTGCCGAGCCCCACATGACGCGCGACACCACCCGTTCTCCGCGCTCCGGCGAGGGCTCTTCGAAAAAGCCGGTCCCGGCGCACCCGAAGTGCGCCGGGACCGGCTGGTGTTGTCTCAGGGGACTGGTGTTGTCTCAGGGGGAGGTGGCGGAGGTCAGGCCACGATCATGTAGATGCCGTACGCCACGGCCGCCGCGCACAGCGCGAAGCAGGCGTACGCGCCCGCGCGCGCCAGAGCCACGGAGCCGCCCGCGCGTACGGAGTCGCCCGCGCCCTGCGCAGCCGTTCCCACGGTCTCCTGCTTGGCGAGGCCCACGATGCCCAGGGTGAACAGGCCCACGAGGCCGACCGTGGCCAGCAGGCTGACGCCGAAGACGGAACCGAGGGCCGCCCAGTCGATGTTCATGCGGTTCTTCCCTTACACCGAGGCGGTTCGCGCCGGCTCGCCGGCGGGGCCCGCGGGGGCCTGGATGGTGGTGGAGAGGTCCTGGGCGGCTGTGCCGGCCGTGACGGGCGGCGGGGAGACGGCCGCGACAGCGGTGGTCACGACATCGGCCGGCTCGGGGATCCCGGAGTCCGGTCCCGTTCCGTCCGTCCCGGTCTCGCCCGGCGTGACGTTCGTGTGGTCGACCGGACGGCGGCGCGACGCGAGCCAGATGGCGGCGGAGAACGCGACGAGCAGTACGGCGACGACCGCGATGCCCCAGGTGCCCTGGCCGGTCAGGAACTCCGCGCCGGCGGCGACCAGGCCGGCGGCGGGCAGCGTCAGGCACCAGGCGACGAACATCCGGGTGGCGGTGGACCACCGGACCACCCCGCCCTTGCGCCCCAGGCCCGCGCCCATCACGGCGCCGGAGCAGGACTGGGTCGTGGAGAGCGAGAAGCCCAGGTGGGAGGAGGCCAGGATGACCGTCGCGGCGCTGGTCTGGGCGGCGAAGCCCTGCTGCGGCCGGAGGTCGGTGAGCCCGCTGCCCATGGTGCGGATGATGCGCCAGCCGCCCAGGTACGTACCGAGCGCGATCGCCATGCCGGCGGAGACGATGACCCACAGCGGCGGGTTGGAGCCGGGGGACAGCACGCCGCCGGTGACCAGCGCGAGGGTGATGACGCCCATGGTCTTCTGCGCGTCGTTGGTGCCGTGGGCGAGCGAGACGAGACCGGCGGAGGCGATCTGTCCGGCGCGGTAGCCCTTGGCGGTCGCCTTGTCGTCCGTACGGCGGCCGATCCGGTAGGTCAGCCGGGTGGCGAGGAGCGCGGCGAGACCGGCGACGACCGGCGCGGCGAGCGCGGGGATCAGAACCTTGGTGATGACGACTCCGCCGTTGACCCCGGAGGTGCCGACGGACATCAGAGTGGCGCCGATGAGTCCGCCGAAGAGTGCGTGGGAGGAGCTCGACGGCAGGCCGAGCAGCCAGGTGAAGAGGTTCCAGAGGATGGCGCCGACGAGCGCCGCGAAGATCACTTCTGTCTGGATGCCCTGTTCGTTGATGAGTCCGCCGGAGATCGTCTTGGCGACCTCCACGGACAGGAACGCGCCGACGAGATTCAGGACGGCCGACATGGCCACCGCTGTCTTGGGCTTCAGGGCGCCGGTCGAGATGGTCGTCGCCATCGCGTTGGCGGTGTCGTGGAAACCGTTCGTGAAATCGAACACGAGAGCTGTCACGATCACAATCGCGAGCAGCAGGGTGATGTGTTCCATTTACCCAGGCAATCGTTGGACGTCAGTGGCCTTGGTGAACGTAAGGAGTCAGGGTGAACGGAAGGTGAACTCAGCAGGACTTCGGGGTGACCCTAATGGAGTGTCCTCGGCGGGCCCGTGACCACCGCCGGATCGAGGCCGACTGGCGCCGGGGGAGCGCTCGTTCGGCGCAGCCTGACAGGATTTCAGTATGACGAATCAGCAGCGGCAGGAAGCACTCGGACAGGCCTGGCAGGACGTGGTGTCCACGGCCCGCAGAACGGCGTCGGAAGGCCTTGTCGTCGGCACCTCGGGCAATGTCTCGGTACGGGTCGGCGACCTGGTCCTGGTCACACCGAGCGGGGTGCCGTACGAGCGGCTCGGCCCCGAGGACGCGATAGCCGTCGACCTCGAAGGTCAACAGGTCCTCGGCGAACTCACCCCCACCAGCGAGCTGCCCATGCACCTCGCCGTCTACCGCGCCACCTCCGCGACCGCCGTGGTCCACACCCACGCGGTCCACGCCACCGCCGTCTCCACCCTCGTCCCCGAACTGCCCCTGATCCACTACATGTCGGCGGCCTTCGGCGGCGCCGTCCGGGTCGCTCCGTACGCGCTGTACGGCACGGACGAACTGGCCGCCAACATGCTCCACGCCCTGCGCGACCGCACCGCCGTCCTGCTCCAGAACCACGGCACGGTCACCTACGGCGACACTCTCGACCAGGCCTACGACCGTACGGCCCAGCTGGAGTGGATGTGCCGCCTCTGGCTCACCGCCGGAGCCGTCCCCGGCCACACCCCCACGCTCCTGTCCGAGGCCCAGGTGCGGGAGACCGGGGAGAAACTGAAGGGCTACGGCCAGCGCGGCTGAGCCGGGCCGTACCGCTGAGCCGGGCCCGGCTCAGCGGTACCAGTCTGAGCGTGACCAGGCTGAGCAGTGGCCCGACCGAGCGTCGGCCCGGCTGAGTGGCCGACCGATCGCGAGCCGGCCGTCGCCTCCCGGGGAGCCAACTCCGCCCGGGAAGCGGGTCCGTCCGGAGAGCGAGCCCGGCCGGGGCTGCGAGCCGCCCCGGCCGGGCGCCCTCCCGGCGCGGACCGACGTGGGCGTCCCTGGCGGGTTCTCGCACCCGGCGGCCAGGTGCGCCAGCGGCGCTCCGTAACCCGGTAGCCCCGTACACCAGCGGCTTTGTACCCCAGTAGCCCCTCGTACCCCAGCAGTCCTTCGTACCCCGACGGCCCCCGTCCGCTGGCCGTGGCGGGTGGGCGTGGCGACACTGTGACAGTGCGCCCGGCTACAGCGACGGCAGCGGCCGTCTCCACAGTGCTCGGGGTCGGCGCGGCTGCGGTCGCGGTCGGCCGGTACGCCGGCGATGCCGCGCTCAAGGCACCGCCCGGACGGCCCCTGCCCAGCGACCCCCGTCTCACCGTGCACGCGACGGCCGCCGGACAGGTCACCCTGACCCGCAGCCTCGCGTCCCTGCGCCCCGGCACGTACGGACTCGAAGCACCCGGCGTCCACGCGGTCGTCGGCCCCGTGCTGGAGGGCGTCGAGCACGCCGCCCACACCGTCGTACGGCGGCTGGTACGGGTCACCCACGGCAGCCTCGTGGCCGGCTCGCGCGTACGCCTCACCCCGTGGGTGCACAGCGGCGATCCCACCACCGCACTCGGCCTCGCCCACAAGGATGTGTGGATCCCGGGCGAACTCGGCTCCCTGCCCGCCTGGTTCGTCCCCGGCGCGCGCGAGACCTGGGTGATCACCGTGCACGGCCTCGGCGCCACCCGCGAACACCCCATGAACATCATGGAGTTCCTGGCGGAACAGCAGATCCCCGTGCTCGACATCGCCTACCGGGGCGACCCCGGCGCCCTCCGGTCGCCGGACGGCCTCGGCCACCTCGGCGACTCGGAGTGGCGTGACCTGGACGCGGCGATCCGGTACGCCGTCCGCTACGGCGCGCGGCGCGTGATCCTCCACGGCTGGTCCACCGGAGCCTCGATGGCCCTGTTCGCCTCCGCCGACTCCGCTCTCAGGGAGCGGATCTCCGGGCTGGTCCTCGACTCGCCGGTGCTGGACTGGGAGGCCACCCTGCGGGCGCTGGCCGCCGCCCGCCGTATCCCCGGAGTCCTGCTGCCGCTCGCTGTCCGGGCGGCGAGCGGCAGGGCCGGTCTGGACGGCGACCGGCTGCTCAGGGCCGCCGGACGGGGCGCCCTGCGTGTCCCGACGCTGATCATCCACGGCCCCGACGACACCCTCGCGTCCTGGAACTCCTCCCGCGAACTCGCCGCGCGAGGCCCAGGACTGATCAGCCTCCACGCGGTGCCGTACGCCCCGCACGCCGCGATGTGGAACGCGGATCCCACCGGTTACGAAGAGACGCTCCGCCGCTTCCTCACCCCTCTCATGTAGCCCGTATTCCTCCAGCCCGTATTCCTCCTGGCCCCAGCGCCTGCCGCCGGACGTCGGACCTCGGTACTCGGACCTCCGCCTGCCGCGCGACGCCCGGCAGGCGAACTCGCCGCGTCGGCGAAGACGCCCACGTCGCCAGGTGCGCCAGGTGCGTCCGGTGCGTCCGGTACGAGAGTGATCCCCCGCCCCGCGATCACCCGCGCCGGGCGCCGTGCGGCCCCGCCCAGCAGGCATCTTCCTTCCCTTCCGTGCCCCCGCGTCCCGTCCGTAGCAAGGCCCCCGCCCGCCGGTCCGGTACCGAGGGAATGGGTTCCGTTTGGGCTTTCGGGCAGTCAGCGGGAAGACTGCCCCTGTGACGTCCCGAAAGCCTGATGAGCAATTGGCGCGCAACTCCAGACTCCGCCTCGTCCGCACGCGACCGTTGACCACGGCCCGACGGGCTGTGAGCGATGGCCGCAGCCGACCGGCACCCCGGCCGCCGGAGGGCACTCCGCCTCCGGCGGAGCTGGCCCGGCAGGCGAGGGCGGTCCTCGCGGATGCCGTACGAATCGCCCGCTGGGCGGCCGTCGACCGGGACCCCGGAGCGGGTCCGCTCGCCGCGGCAGCCCAGGAACGGGCCGCCGCAGCACTGGAGTTGACCCCGGACCAGGTGCGCGCGGGCTGGGACCGCGCCCGGCTGGCCGGCCTGGTCGAGCTGCACGGCGGCACCGTACGTCCCGGCTGGCGGCTCCAGGCCTGGGACCGCGACGACAGTGCCGTCCAGCGCGGCTGGGTCGCGCTCTTCGACGCCTGGTCGCTCGTCCACCCGGCCCCCGACGATGTCGCCGCGGCGACGGTCGCCGAGGTCGTCGAGGCCGTCCCGCAGGTGCTCTCCCTCCTTCAGCTCTCGGCCGGACCCGTGCTCGTACCGGCCCTGCTCGACCTGCTCCAGCAGCGGGTCGTGGAACTCCACGAGGAGCGCTGCGAGGTCCCCTACGGCCCCCAGCCCGCCCCCACCGGGCCCGTGGCCCCCGAACCTCCCGTGGCCGACGCTCTCCTTCCTCCGCTCCTCGACTGGGCCCTGGAGGGCCTGGCCGCCGTCGGGGCACTGACCCTGGGGGAGGGCCAGGCCACCCTCACCCCGCTCGGCAACTGGGCGGTGTGGGTCAAGCTGGAGCAGATCTGCGTCGCCGCGCAGAGCCCCGCCGGCAACATCGAGCAGTCCGCCCAGCACATGCTGCGCGGCTGCGCCGGCCTCACCCCCGGCCCGGCCCGCGCCGAATACCGGGCCTGGCTCGCCGCCCGCACGGTCGGCAGCGCCGTCACCGAGCTCCTCGCCGTCGCCCGCGGCGAGGACGCGCTCCTGCGCGGACTCGCCTTCGAGGCGCTGCGGGTCGTCGGCGCCCCCGCGGAGGCCGAGGTCCGGGCGGCGGCGGACGACACCTCTCTGCGGCCCTACGCCCTGCTCTGGCTGGCGGAGTACGAGGGCGCCGACCCGGAGGACGCGTCCGAGGTCCTCACCCGCGAGGAGTCGACCTGGCTCTGGGTGGACACCGCGGCGGCCGTCGCCGACCACGGCGAGAGCGATCTGCTGGTCCGCCACCTCGACTCCGCGGTGCAGGGCAATGTGCCCGCCCTGCTCGACGAGGTCAGGGCCATCGGCCACCCCCGTACCGTCCAGGTCCTGGTCGCCCTGGCCGCCGCACACCCGGATCCGGCCCTGGCCAAGGCCGTACGCCGGGCGGCCTTCCAGGTGCACACCGGAGGCGCCTGACCTCTGGGCACCGGAGCGGCTGGGGCGGGAGCGGCTGTGACGGGGGCGGCTGTGACGGGGGCGGCCGACGCCCCCTCAGCCGCCCGCGCCCCGCGTACGTACCCAAGACCCGGCAGACGGCCCGAACTCCGGTCCTTCCGGTCCTTCCGGTCATGCTGATCACCTCTTCGTGGATCTTCGTGGATCTTCGCGGACTCGGCTTCGATCTGTGTGATCTGGATCTCAGTCTGGCACCCGCCACTGACAATCGGCCTCCGTTCCCCGGGTAGGCGCTCCGTGCGGCCGGGTCCTCGCGCGGCCGTTCGCCGCACCGCCCGTCGGCCGGTGGTCCTCGCGGCAGCGCAGCCAAAGCAGTTGCGCGGCCCGGCTAGACTGGGCCCATGGCATTTCTCCTTGTGCATTAGCCGGCGTCGAAGAATCTCCTCCGCCTGCCCTCTTCCGCCGTCCATACCGCCCTGGAGTTTTTCCGTGATCACCGCAACCGGCATCGAGCTGCGTGCCGGCGCCCGCATCCTCATCGAGTCCGCCTCGTTCCGTATCGCCAAGGGCGACCGCATCGGCCTCGTCGGCCGTAACGGAGCGGGCAAGACCACCCTCACCAAGTGCCTCGCCGGTGAAGGCGTCCCCGCCGCGGGCACCATCACCCGCTCCGGGGAAGTCGGCTATCTGCCGCAGGACCCGCGCACCGGCGACCTCGACGTCCTGGCACGCGACCGCATCCTCTCCGCCCGCGACCTCGACTCCGTACTGAAGAAGATGCGGGAGAACGAGGACCGGATGGCGAACGGCCAGGGCGCCACCCGCGAGAAGGCGATGAAGAAGTACGAGCGCCTGGAGACGGAGTTCCTCACCAAGGGCGGATACGCCGCCGAGGCCGAGGCCGCCACCATCGCCGCCGCGCTCGGCCTGCCCGACCGGGTGCTCGGCCAGCCCCTCCATACGCTCTCCGGCGGTCAGCGCCGCCGGGTCGAGCTGGCGCGCATCCTCTTCTCGGACGCCGACACCCTGCTCCTCGACGAGCCCACCAACCACCTCGACGCGGACTCGATCGTCTGGCTGCGCGACTACCTCAAGACGTACCGCGGCGGCTTCATCGTCATCTCCCACGATGTCGAACTGGTCGAGACCGTCGTCAACAAGGTCTTCTATCTGGACGCCAACCGCTCGAACATCGACGTCTACAACATGGGCTGGAAGCTCTACCAGCAGCAGCGCGAGTCGGACGAGAAGCGCCGCAAGCGCGAGCGCGCCAACGCGGAGAAGAAGGCCGCGACGCTGAACTCCCAGGCCGACAAGATGCGGGCCAAGGCCACCAAGACCGTCGCCGCGCAGAACATGGCCCGCCGCGCCGAGCGGCTGCTGTCCGGTCTGGAGCAGGTACGCCAGTCCGACAAGGTCGCCAAGCTGCGCTTCCCCGAGCCCGCGCCCTGCGGCAAGACCCCGCTGACCGCCGAGGGCCTGTCGAAGTCGTACGGCTCCCTGGAGATCTTCACCGACGTGGATCTCGCCGTCGACAAGGGCTCCAGAGTCGTCATCCTCGGCCTCAACGGCGCCGGCAAGACCACGCTGCTGCGCCTGCTGGCCGGGGTCGAGAAGCCGGACACCGGACAGGTGACCCCCGGCCACGGCCTCAAGCTCGGCTACTACGCCCAGGAGCACGAGACCCTCGACCCGGACCGCTCCGTCCTGGAGAACATGCGGTCCTCCGCCCCCGACCTGGATCTGGTCTCGGTCCGCAAGACGCTCGGCTCCTTCCTCTTCTCCGGGGACGATGTCGACAAGCCGGCCGGGGTGCTCTCCGGCGGCGAGAAGACCCGGCTCGCGCTGGCCACCCTGGTCGTCTCCTCCGCGAACGTTCTGCTGCTCGACGAGCCGACGAACAACCTGGACCCGGCCAGCCGCGAGGAGATCCTCGGCGCGCTGCGCACGTACAAGGGCGCGGTCATCCTCGTCACCCACGACGAGGGCGCGGTCCACGCGCTGGAGCCGGAGCGGATCATCCTGCTGCCCGACGGGGTCGAGGACCTGTGGGGCGCGGACTACGCGGACCTGGTCACGCTCGCCTGAGCCCGGCAACCGTCCGGGGTCAGGCATCAGCCCGATGCCTGATGCCCGCCCCGATGCCCGTCCGCCCACAGCCCATCGCCCGCCGAAACGGCCGGGCGGTGGGCTGTGCGCTGCCCGGAGGCGGTTCGGTGGGACGCCGGTGCCGTGATCCACTCACATGATCACTCTCGTGATCCACTGCGTATGGATCATTCGGCTCACGAGTGATCCATCATCTGAGTGAGGGTGTCTCGTACTGTCGGCGTGCCTCGTGACGGTTCGTTTCGTCCTGGCCATCATCCGCCCCGCCCTCTTCGGCACGGCCGCTGACCTGGTACTTCGCCCGGGTCTCCGGGCAGCGGCGCATATGACCAGCTCTGGAATCAGGGATTCCGGTCGTGCCGAAATCTTGAAGTCTGCCAAAGCTTGTCGTATCGACCTTGCCGAATGGGTGGCCAGGACGCCCGCGAGGGGTGATCATGGGAATTCCAGAGCGCACTTCCCATAGAGGAGGCACGGGTGGCCGAGACTCTGAAGAAGGGCAGCCGGGTAACCGGCGCCGCGCGTGACAAGCTCGCGGCAGACCTGAAGAAGAAGTACGACAACGGTGCGAGTATCCGGGCGCTGGCCGAGGAAACCGGCCGCTCCTATGGATTCGTTCACCGGATGCTCAGTGAGTCCGGAGTGACGCTGCGGGGACGCGGCGGAGCGACGCGAGGCAAGAAGGCCGCATCGGCCTGACTGCTGAGCGCTTCTCCGCCCGGCCGCCGGTTCGGCCGGTGCCACCCGGGTCGTTCTCACGATCGCTCAGGTGGTTACTGTGCAGTCACTTAGCTTGTTACGGCTGACTGCCCGAACCGGAGGCGCCCCATGACTTCGATCGACCCAGTACTCGACAAGAACGGCGTACGGCTCACCGTCGAGGACGCGGTTGCCACGGTGACTCTGACCAACCCGGACAAACTCAACGTCCAGTCTCCCGCTCTGTGGCGGGCGTTGACGGAAGCCGGAAGGTCGCTGCCGGGCAGCGTGCGGGTCGTGCTGCTGCGCGCTGAAGGCAAGTCCTTCTCCGCAGGGCTCGACCGGCAGGCGTTCACTCCCGAGGGCTTCGACGGTGAGCCGTCGTTCCTGGATCTCGCGCGGGGTTCCGACGCCGAACTCGACGCGGTCATCGCCGAGTACCAGGACGGGTTCGCCTGGCTGCGCCGTAGCGACATCGTGTCGATCGCGGCCGTCCAGGGGCATGCGATCGGGGCCGGCTTCCAGCTCGCCCTCTCGTGCGACCTCCGGGTCGTCGCGTCCGACGTCCAGTTCGCCATGCGCGAGACGAGTCTCGGCCTGGTCCCCGACCTCACCGGCACACACCCGTTGGTGGGGCTGGTGGGTTACGCCCGTGCGCTGGAGATCTGCGCCACGGGCCGCTTCGTACTGGCCGGTGAGGCGGAGCGCACCGGGCTCGCCAATCTGGTGGTGCCCGCGGAGGAACTCGACGCCACCGTCCTGGACCTCGCCGGCGCACTGCTGACCGCACCGAGGGACGCGGTGATCGAGACCAAGGCGTTGCTCCAGGGCGCGCACGGCCGCTCCTTCGAGGACCAGCGGGCGGCGGAGCGCGCGGCGCAGGCGCGCCGCCTGCGCGACCTTGCGGGCCTTGCCGACTGATACCGGCTGATACGGCTGATACACGCGGCTCCGCGTGATGAGCGCGGCTCCCCGCGCCCCCCATTCCGCAAGGCTCTCAGGGCGCGACGTCCACCGCTGTGACCAGTACGGTCACCGAAGGCCCGCCGGGCAGCTCTGCCATGAGTTTCTGCCGCACCGCCCGCGCCACATCCAGCGGGCGGTGACCGGCCGCCGTCGCCAGCTCCACCCGGAGATGTTCCGGAGTGTCGGCCGTCGCGCCGCCCAAGGTCCGCGTCAGGCGGGCCACGCCGGGAACCGAGGCCGCCAGGCGCGCCGATTCCCCTTCCAAGGCAGCGGACTTCGGGGTTTCAGGCTTCGGGGCGCCGGGCCCCGGGCTGTCGGGCTCCCGGCTGTTGGGCTCCGAGGCGCCGGCGGTGGTTCCTCCCCCGGCCGGCCCAGCGGGCGCCGGTGATTCACCCGGCGTGTCCAGCAGGCCCGTTACATGCAGGTCGATCTCCTCCACCCGTAGCCCCAGTTGGTCTGTCGCGCAGGTGAACAGCGCTCCGCGCAGCAGTTCCGCCACGGTGGGCAGCGGTTCGCTCGACACGGCCGTGAACTCACCGTCGATACGGAGCGGGCCCGGCGGCAGCGCGCCGGGCGGTGGCAACGGTGGTGGCGTGGACGGCCTCTCGTGCGCGGTCTGCCGTTCCGTACGGTCACGATCATCCGAACGGTCACGCTCATCCGGACTGTTCTGATCATCCGGACCGGTCAGGTCGGCCGGGGCGATCCGCAGTGTGCCGAGCACGGCTCCCGGCATCCCCGCCGTGGCGCACCGCAGCTGCGTGACCGCCGCCCGTTCCGCCAGCCACGCGCCGTCCGCCGATCCGCCCAGCGGGAGCAGTCGGCCCAGGCCGAGCCGTTCCCGTACCGCCGCCGTCCAACCGTCGGTGCCGTACGCAGTCGTCATTGGTCCAGCCTGCCGCATCCACGGCGCGGGACGGGGCAAGCACACCTAATGTGGGCAAAGGAGCCCATCACCGCCCGGAAAGGGATGAATGGCCATGACGGAGACCGGACCCCGCAATCAGTCAGTCTCTTCGAACAGGGACCTGTCGAGCGATGACGGGAGAAGGACCTCCGTCACCAAGCGTGGTGGTGGTGCCCCCGCTTCCCGTGGCCGCACCACCATCGCCGACGGCGTGGTGGAGAAGATCGCCGGCCTCGCGGCCCGGGATGTGGTCGGCGTACACGCCATGGGCAGCGGGATCTCCCGCACCTTCGGCGCCGTACGGGACCGGGTCCCCGGCGGTACCAAGTCCGTCAGCCGGGGCGTGAAGGCCGAGGTGGGCGAGGTCCAGACGGCCCTCGACCTGGAGATCGTCGTCGACTACGGCGTCTCGATCATGGACGTGGCCGCCGCCGTCCGGGAGAACGTCATTTCCGCCGTCGAGCGGATGACGGGGCTGGAGGTCGTCGAGGTCAATATCGCGGTCAGTGACGTGAAGCTGCCCGACGAGGAAGACGACGAAGAGCCCGAGTCGCGGCTCCAGTAGCGGCCACGACCGGCCGAAGGAGCGGAAGAGGAGCGCACGATGAACATGGCGATGGTCGGTCTGGTGGCCGGTATGGCGCTCGGATTCGCTGGATATTTCGGCGGCTTCGGTGCCTTTGTGCTGGTGGCCGCGCTGGGAGTGATCGGCTTTGTGGCCGGGCGGTTCCTCGACGGCGACCTGGAAGCGGGCGACCTCTTCCGTAGCCGCGACCGCGACGACCGGCGGCGGTGACCTCGCGTGGCCGGTGACCGGTTGGCGGCCGGTGAGCGGGAGACGCACGGTGAGCACGGGGTGGAAAGTGTGCACGGGGTGGGAGATGGACGTGCGGCGGGAGGTGAACGTATGGGCAGAGGGGAGCGGGTGGCCGCCGGTGAGCGCGGGGCGACCACGATCGCCGACCGGGTCGTCGCGAAGATCGCCGCACGGGCGGCATGGGAAGCACTCGACGGAGCACCGGAGGGCGGTGCCCCGCCCCACGCCACCGTCACGGTGCACCGGGACATCGCACACGTACGGGTCGGCGTGGAATTGGACTACCCCTCGGACATCGGTACGCAGTGCGGCGAGGTACGTCGCCAAGTCGCCCAGCGAGTACGGGCGTTGGCGGGGATGGAGGTACCCGAGGTGCTGGTGCAGGTCGAACGGCTGCACTCCGTCCACTCACGCGTCAAGGCCGGGGGGAGGGCGCAGTGAGTGACCCCTGGGCCGAAGGGACGGAAGAGACGGAAGGTGTGGAGGGGCGCGCGTATCCGGAGACGGGCCGGTCGGATTCCGCCACACGGTACGAGCCCCGCTCGGCACCGGTGGACGACGCGGGCGGAGCAGGCGGAGCGGACGGAGCGGGCGGACCGGATGAACGGGGCGGCAGGGCCGGCCGTTTCTGGTCGACACGCCGGATCCCCGCGGCGCTGACGGCCCTGGTCGTGCTCGGCGCCGCCGGACTGCTGCTGTACGACGTCGCGGCGGTACGGGCAGGCCGCCCCGCGATGTACTGGCGTCGCGAGCTGGCCGGCCAACTGGCCCAACAGCCCCTCGACCAGACCTGGGTGCTGGTGGCCGCGGCCGTCGCGATGGCTCTCGGACTGTGGCTCCTCGTACTCGCCCTCACACCCGGACTGCGCGGAGTGCTGCCGATGCGGCGGGACTCGACGCGGGTACGGGCCGGGCTCGACCGGCAGGCCGCCGCGCTGGCACTGCGCGACCGGGCCATGGAGGTCTCCGGCGTACAGACCGCGCGCGTGAAGGTGAGCCGCTCCCGGGCGAAGGTGCGGGCCGACTCCCACTTCCGCGCACTCGACGACGTACGGGACGACTTGGACGTGGCGCTCGGCACCGGCATCCGGGAGCTGGGCCTCGCGAAGCCGCCCACGCTGACGGTGCACGTCCGCAGGCCCGTGAAGAAGGGATGACGGGATGGTCCGGCTGATCAACCGGGTGCTGCTGGCACTCATCGGCCTGGTGCTGCTCTGCGCGGGCGGCGTGGCGTTGGCGGTCGGTCTTCAGTGGCCGGTGCCGTCCTGGTGGCCGTACGGCGGATCGCACGACGTGCTGCTGAGCCGCGCTAACCGGCTGCGCTGGCGCGGCGAGGGCTGGTGGTGGCCGGTCGTCATCGCGGTCCTCGCGATTCTGGTCGTGCTGGCCCTGTGGTGGCTGCTCTCCCAGCTGCGCCGGGCCCGGACGGCGGAGGTACTGGTCGACAGCCGTGACGGCGAGGGCGCGGTGCTGCGCGGCCGGGCGCTGGAGGGCGCGCTGGTGGACGACGCGGAGTCGCTGGACGGAGTGGCCCGCGCCGAGGCTCGCCTGACGGGCCGCCGTACGAGCCCGGCGGCACGCCTCCGTCTCCTCCTGGAACCCCACGCGGTGCCGACCGAGACGCTGAACCGGCTGACGGGCGAGGCGCTGGCGCACGCGCGCGAGTCGGCGGGGCTGGGGGAGCTGCCGGCGGAGGTGCGGTTGCGGGCGGCGAAGCACAGGGCGGAACGGGTGAGCTGAGCCGGGCGGACCGGGCCGCGCGGCCGACCGGGGCGCCTGAACCCAGGCACCCCGGCCGACCGAGAACAGGCCCGCTAAGCAGCACAGCGCCTAGAAACCGTGCCGGGCGCCGCCGTCCACCGGGATCATCAGGCCCGTCAGGTACGAGGCCGCCGGGGACAGCAGGAACGCGGCCGTCCTGCCGAACTCCTCCGGGGTGCCGTACCGCCGTAGCGGGATACGGGACTCGTTGGCCGCCCTCGACGCGTCCGCGTCCCCCGACAGCGCGTCCAGTTCGCGGACCCGGTCCGTGTCGATCCGGGCCGGCAGCAGTCCCAGCACCCGGATGCCGCGCGGGCCAAGATCGTTCGCCAGGGACTTCGCGAAGCCCGCCAGGCCGGGGCGCAGGCCGTTGGAGATGGTCAGGAACGGGATCGGTTCGTGGACCGAGCCGGAGAGGACGAAGCCGATGACACCGCCCTCGCCCAGTTCCGCCGCAGCCTCGCGGGCCAGCCGTACCGCTCCCAGGAAGACCGACTCGAACGCCGACTGCCACTGCTCGTCCGTGTTGTCCGCAGCCAGGCCCGGCGGCGGGCCGCCGACGCTGATCAGGATGCCGTCGAAGCGGCCGAACCGCTCCCGGGCCTCACCGATGAGGCGTTGTGCGGCCGCCGGGTCGGCGTTGTCGGCGGCCAGTCCGTGCGCGCCGGGGCCGATCGCCTCGGCGGCCTCGCCGATGCTCTTCTCGTCGCGGCCGGTGATGACGACCTTCGCGCCGTCCGAGGCCAGTGCGTGTGCCGCCGCGTTGCCCAGCCCCCGTGACGCACCGGTGACGACGTAGACGCGGTCCTTCAGTCCAAGATCCATGGTCCTATCCTGCCGTGTGGGTTCCCGAGAGGGTCAGCGCGGTCCCCACCAGCCCGATATGGCTGAACGCCTGCGGGTAGTTGCCCACCAGCCGCCGCGCCACCGGGTCGTACTCCTCGGCGAGGAGCCCGACGTCGTTGCGCAGTGCGAGCAGCCGCTCGAAGAGTTCCTTCGCCTCCAGCGTGCGCCCGGTCATATGGAGGGCGTCGGCCAGCCAGAACGAGCAGACCAGAAACGTTCCTTCGCTGCCCGGCAGCCCGTCCACGACCGATCCCGTCGTGCTGTAGCGGCGCATCAGACCGTCGTGCCCCAGCTCCGCCCGTACGGCGTCGACCGTGCCGATGACGCGCGGATCGTCCGGCGGCAGGAAGCCGGACCGGGCGATCAGGAGCGTCGCCGCGTCCAGCTCGGCGGAGCCGTACGACTGCGTGAAGGTGTTCCGTTCCGGGTCGTACCCCTTCTCGCAGACCTCCCGGTGCACCTCGTCCCGCATCGCCCGCCACCGGTTCGCGTCCCCGCTGAGCGTCGGGTCGTCCTCCAGCGTCCGTACGGCCCGGTCGGCGGCCACCCACGCCATCACCTTGGAGTGCACGAAGTGCCGGCGCGGGCCCCGTACCTCCCACAGGCCCTCGTCCGGTTCACGCCACTTCGACTCCAGGAAGCCCAGCAGGCTGAGCTGGAGACTCCAGGCGTGCGCCTTCGCGGGGAGGCCCGCCGTCCGGGCCACATGGAGCGAGTCGATGACCTCTCCGTACACATCGAGCTGGAGCTGGTCGACCGCGCTGTTGCCGGACCGGACCGGCGTGGAGCCCGCGTACCCGCTCAGCCAGGGCAGTTCGCTCTCCGGCAGCCGGCGCTCACCGGCCAGGCCGTACATGATCTGAAGATCTGCCGGATCACCGGCGACCGCGCGCAGCAGCCAGTCACGCCAGGCCGCCGCCTCCTCCAGATAGCCGGCGGACACCAGCGCCCCCAGCACCAGGGTGGAATCGCGCAGCCAGCAGTAGCGGTAGTCCCAGTTGCGTACGCCGCCGATCTCCTCCGGCAGGGACGTGGTGGGCGCCGCGACGATCCCGCCGGTCGGGGCGTACGTGAGGGCCTTGAGCGTGATCAGGGAGCGCACGACGGCATCGCGGTGCGGACCTTCGTACCGGCAGCGCGCCGCCCACTTCTCCCAGTCCTCCAGGCTGTGCGTCAGCGACTCGTACGGATCGACCAGCGGCGGGCGCGGCTCGTGCGAGGGGTGCCAGGTGAGCACGAACGCCACCTTCTCGCCCTCGCCGACCGTGAACGACGAACAGGTGCTGTAGTGCTGCCCCCACGTCTTGACCTGGGGCTCGCTGCGCAGCCAGACCGCGTCGGGTCCCGCGACCGCCAGCCGGTGGCCCTCCTCGCGCCGCATCCAGGGCACGACCGAGCCGAAGTCGAAGCGCAGCCGCAGGGTGGCACTCATCTCCACCGTGCCGCTGACGCCCTCCACGATCCGGACGACGTCCGGGGCCACATCGCGCTGCGGCATGAAGTCGGTCACCTTGACGGTGCCGGTCCGGGTCTCCCACACGGACTCCAGCACCAGCGAGTCACCCAGGTAGCCGCGCCGGGTGCAGTCACCCGCGCCGGTGGGGGCGATCCGCCAGTGGCCGTTGTGCTCGTTGCCGAGCAGCGCGGCGAAGCACGCCGCCGAGTCGAAGCGAGGAAGGCACAGCCAGTCGATGGAGCCGTTCCTGCCGACCAAAGCGGCGGTCTGGAGATCGCCGATGAGTGCGTAGTCCTCGATGCGTTGTGTCACGCCAGGCGTGTTCCCGCACGACAGGGCGGTTAAGCAGCCTCAGACGGTCGCGGGCGTGGGCTCCGGCTCGGAGCCGGAGTCCGCGCCGGGACCGGAGGTGCTCTTCCGCGCGGCCGCGTCGCGGTCCCGCTTCTCACGGCGTACGAGAATCACCCAGCCGACGGGTACCCCGGCGACGAACAGCCACCACTGAACGGCGTACGCCATGTGGGGGCCGATCGAGCTGTCGTCGGGGTTGGGGATCTGCTCGGGGGAGCCGCCGGACGGAACGGGAGACGTCTGCTCGACGTAGCCGCCGAGGACGGTACGGTCCAGATTCCGCTGCTGCTGCCCGCTGTTGATCAGCATCACCTGGCGGTCCGGCAGATCCTTGATATCCCTGATGCCGCTGGCCGCCGACGTCTCGTCGGCCTTGAGCCGGCCGGTGATGGTGACCTCGCCCTTGGGCGCCGGCGGGACGTCCGGGAAGGCCGTCTGATCCCCGGTGGAGGGGGAGGGGACCCAGCCGCGGTTGACGATCAGCGCACGGCCGTCCTTCAGGATGAGCGGGATCAGGACGTGGTAGCCGGCCTTGTCGTCGGCGGAGGTCCGGCGGCGTACGACGACCTCGTGCGCGGGGTCGAACCTGCCGGTGGCCGTGACACGGCGCCAGTAGTCGGCGCGCGGGACGGTGTGTCCGGGGGAGGTCAGCTCGGTGACCGGGACGGGCTTCGCCTGGAGGTTGTCCGAGATCAGGGAGTTCTGGGCGACCCTGTGCTCGTGACGGTGAAGCTGCCAGAAACCCAGCTCGGTCATCACGGGGATGAGGACGAGGGCGAGGAGGGTGAGGATCACCCACTGCCGGGACAACAGGAAGCGGTACACGTCTGCGACGTTACCCGGCGGGTTACGGGCCTTGGACGGCGGGTGGCCTCGCTCCCGCGTGACCGACGACGACTCCGTGGCGGTCGCCGTCGGTCACGGTTGCTCAGCCGATCGCCTGCCGGGTCTTCCACCAGGTGGAGAGGCCGATGACTTCGGTGCCGGTGCCGCTCAGGGCGGTCCTGCTGCCCGCGTGGAGGCGTACGGAACCGTTGGCGAGGACGGCCCAGATGTCGGGGATCGAGTCGCCGGTGACGTCCGGGGTGCCCATGAGGTGGGGGATCGCGGTGCTCGACCAGCCGGAGGCGCCGTACTCGGTGTCCTTGCCGCCGCTCGAATTCGCCGCTGAGGCGAGCGAGTCGAGGTTCACCCCGCCGGAGCCGGCCTTGATGCCCGTACGGAGCAGCAGCCGGCCGCTCACGTCGGACCGGTAGACCAGGTCGGTGACGCTGTCGCCGGTGACGTCCAGGGCGATGACGGTGTCCCGGTCGGACCAGGCGGTGGCGGAGAGACGGGTGGCCTTCTCGACCGTGGCGCCGTTGTAGCCGGTGAGGCCCCACAGCGCGTCGCCGACGGTCGCGAAGAAGTCGGCTTTCCCGTCCCCGGTGGCGTCGCCCGCGGAGACGATCTGGGTGAAGGAGGCGGGGTCGGGGGCGCCGGACGGGAGCAGGATCTCGCGGCGCTTGTCGATGTTCACGGCGCCGTAGCCGTCGCCGGGGTAGACCCAGAGTCTGCCGCCGACGCGGACGACGACGTCCTGGAGGCCGTCACCGCCGTAGATGTCTCCGTTGTGGGTGATCAGCGCGCCGTCGAAGTGTTTGGTGGGTGCGGCGACGACGGGTGGGAGGTCGTCGCCGTTGGGGTCCTTGGCGGGGTTCGCGCGGTAGGCGCCCGGCATGGAGTAGTCCAGGTCGCCGGTGCCCTTGGCCAGGTCGTTGGTGGCCTGCGAGGGGTAGAGGCCGAGGCCGCCGCCCTCCGTGACGGTCAGAAGATCGGGCAGCTTGTCGCCGGTCATGTCGCCGGCGGCGTCGGCCTGGTCGCGGGGGCTGACGTAGAAGAAGTACTTGGCCGGTGTGGAGACGTTGCCCGCGCTGTCGACGGTCCGTACGTACAGCACATTGGGCCCGGCGGACGGCGGCTTGGCGTTCGCGACCGTCGCGCCGGTGGTGGTGGCGGTACCGGCGGTACGGGCCAGGGTGAAGGGGTAACTGGCCTTGTTGTAGCCGTACTCGTACCGCACGACGTCCTTGTCCAGAGCCCGGACGGTGAAGGATCCGGGCGTGCCGAACTTCTTCGTACTCCAGAGGGAGTCCTCGGGCTGGCTGCCGAAGCCGTTCTCGTTCTCGTCGGCGTTGGGGAAGTCGGTGGAGGAGACCTTGGGCGGTTTGGGAGCGGCGGTGTCCAGGACGAACCGGCAGGGGGTCTTCGCCGGGGAGTAGCCCGAGGAGGAGCCCGCGGCGTCGAAGGCTCTCGCCCGCCATGAGTACTGCGTGTTGTTGGTCAGCTTGCTCGTCGCGAATTCGGAGGTGGTGACGCGGGCGCTGCCGGTGTTCGAGCCGACCTTGACCTTGCCGGTGGACTTGAGGAGGTCACCGGTGGTGTCCCACTTGCCCGTCGGCCAGAGGTCGAAGTCCAGGTGGTCGAGGTTCTTGTCCTTGTCGGCGGCCGACGCGACGAAGGAGACCGCGCCCGCGCCCATCCGCGCGTACGGTTCCGTGGTCGTGCACTTGGACTCGGGGTTGAGGTCCAGACCGGTGGGTGAGCCGGGCCGGCGGTTGTACTCGAGTACGAGGACGGGGGCGTTCTCGCCGTTGGCGGCGAACTTCTTCCACGCGTACTGGGAACTCTCGTTCACGGCTCGCATGCCGAAGGTGATGGAGTCCCAGCCCTTGTCCGCGGCGCTCTGGGCGGACTTTCTGACGTCGAACGTCTCGTAGTCGTCACGGCAGTTGGACTTCCAGCCGTGCGCGAAGCTCTTGGTAGCGATCTTGTTGCCGTTGTGCAGCTTGGGGGCGTTCTTCCAGTTGGTTTTGGAGCCGATTCCACCCGTCAGGTGCACGCTCATCGCCCGGGAGCTGCACGACCAGGAGTAGGTCTCCAGGACGCGCAGCCTGGCCTTGGTGATGACCGCGCCCTTCAGGGACTTGTCGAAGTCGATGTTGAAGAAGGAGCGCGAGGTGCCCCAGGTGTCGGACTCGAAGCCGACGCGGGCCTCGTGCGTACCGCCCTTGTTGAAGCCCTTGCCGTTGTAGAAGGTGGCGTTCGGATAGCGGTTGTAGACGGTTGTCCAGTTCTGGGTGTGCTTCGTGGTCGAGGGGTCGATGAAGACCGGGAAGACCGTGGACGGGTCGGACAGCAGCTCCGCGTCCGGGGTGATGTGCCAGTTGCCGCCCGAGAGGTCGGCGTCGACCAGCGCGCCGTGGGAGTCGGGGGACGGCCCGTCGAGCCCCGGCAGGGAGAGGGTGGCGGCGGGCCCGGGCTGGGAGGGCGCGGGCGTGGGCTCCGCCGGGGCGGACGGGAGCGGTGACTCCGGGGTGTCCGGTACGGGCTCGTCGCTCGCGGACGGCAGGGTTTCCTCGTACGGGTCGGTCTGCTCGTCGGTCTCACTTGCTTCGTCGCCCGTCTCGCCGTCGCTGGGCTCGCTCTCCTCGTCGGAGGGCGACTCCTCCGGGCCGGGCGTCGGATCGGCGGGCAGTTCCTCGGGCGCGGTGGGCTGCGCGGAGGCGCCGACTCCGCCGTCGGTGGCGGCGGGGGCTCCGGCGCTGTCCCACATCATCGGGGTGGGCGACATCGCCACCTCGTCCCCGTAGGGGTCCTCGGCGGTGACGATGCCGGACAGTGGGTCGAGACGGAAGGTGAGGGTGAGGGAACTGAGGCCGTAGGCGATCCGTGTGACACGGGGGTCGGCGGCCGCGGCGCGGTTCTTCACCACGAGGAGCTGGGCGAATCCGTTGTCGTCCGCTGTGAGTACCAGATCCGCGCCGGGGATGATCTCGGGGTACAGCGCCCGGTTGGTGTCGATGATGGGTTCGGGGACCGGTCCCGGCCAGGTGAGCTGGAGCTCGTGGCCCTGTGAGTGGAGGGTGACCAGCGGGCTGGCGGTCTCGTCCGCGGCGACGGCTCCGACGGCGGTGCGTGCGGCGGAGGCCTGGAGGAACGAGACGCGGTGGAGGCTCGCGGGGGCCTGGCGGCCCGAGGTCGTACGGTCCGAGGTCGTACGGTCCGAGGTCGCCCGGCCCGGGCCCGTACGGCTCGTACGCTCCGAGCGCGATGCGCGCTCCCCGCGGTCGCCGTCGCTCTTGGAACCGGCGGAACGGGCGGAACCGGCCGAGCCGGCGGAGAACACCACTTCGGTGTTACCGGCCCTCGGCTCCCAGCCCCGGTCGGTCCGGTGCAACGACAGATCGATCGGCTTCCATGCGCCGCCGACCTTGGCCCGGATCGGTGACACATGGATCTCGCGGGACATCAGACCGTCGGGGCGTGCCCAGGTGGTCGAGTCGGGCGTACGCAGCGAGGTGGCCTCCACTCGCTTGCCGGTCTTCGCCGCCCGGGTGATGGCGTCGCTCTCACTCACCGGCGAAGAGGCCGACCGCGTAGGGGACTTGGCGTCCGGGGTCGGATCCGTGATGCGCAATCCGGCGTACGTCAGTCCGGTCGCGGCGATGACGGCGGCGCAAGCCACGGCGATGGTGCGCTGACCCGGCAGGCGGAACCGGCGTTGCGACATGCGTGAGAGCCCTCCCCCTCGGCCCCGGTGCGGCGGCGGACGCGCCGGCCGGAGATACGAAGCCCCTCACGTGTGCCTCAACTCACGGGACGAGCGAGCAGATCATGACTCAAGAGTGAGCATCCGTCACCCTGCGATATGCGCGAGGGACTTCGGTGCGCGCCGACGCCCGTCGGACCGCCTTCGCTCCTGACGCCCTTTCAGCGACCGCACGACCTTTCACGGAATGGGTCGAAGGTTGCGAACCAGCCTATTCCGCAAGGGGAATTGGGTATGGAAGAAGCCGTATGGGAGCAACATTCCATCACTCCCCAATGTGTCGTGATCATTACATCTGGCCGCTCGGCCTGCATACTCCCGGGGCGGGTGTGATTGACCCGTTACGGGGTGTGATCGTGATCACTTGGTCACAAAATCTCTGGCCTTTCGTCACAGGACCCCCACAGAATCAGCGCGTCCTCGCAGGGCCTCGTACATGGTCTGTTCACGGCCTGTCGCGTGACTTCCTGCACGACACTCCGTGCGGCCCCACCCCGGTGCCGCTCCCATGGTCCGGGGGGATCTGGCGTGTCTCGTCTGTCTGAAACTCGCCGTCGGCGACGTCGCGTCCGTCGCACCGTCGTGCCCGGACTGGGCCTCGCCCTGCTGATCGCGCTGCTGCCCGCACAGGCACTGGCGATCCCGCCCGATCCGGCGAAGGCCGGGCGGGAGGAACTGGTTCTGGAGAAGCTCGGCCAGGACCAGGCGGTGTCGGGCAAGACCGAGAACAGGAACCTCGACAGCCTGAAGACCGAGACTCCGGAGGATCTGCAACAGGCGCCTCCGGGCACGACCACCGTGCCGCCCGCCGACACCGGCACCGTCGACTTCGGTTCCGGTAAGGCGTCCGCCCGTACAGCCGTGGCGGATACGACCCCCGTGGCGGATCTGCCCGTCAGCCTCGGCCGGGCGCCGGGAGAAGCCGCGCCCACGGGAACTTGGCAGGTCTCGGTCGCGGGCCGCACGGAGACGGTGGCTCAGGGAGTGGACGGCGCGGTGGTCACCGTGCGACCCCCGGCCACCGGAGCGGTGCCGGTCTCGGTGCGGTTCGACTACGAGAAGTTCAAGAACCTGTACGGCGCGGACTGGGCCTCGCGGCTGCGCTTCGTCCAGTTTCCCGCGTGTTACCTGACCACCCCCGATCTGGAGGAGTGTCAGGCGTACGAGGAACTGGAGACGGTCAACGACACCGCCACGGGTTCGGTCACCGCGACGGTCGACACGTCAGTGAACGCCTCGGAGGCCTCTGCCAAGGCCTCTGCCAAAGCCTCCGCCACCGCCAAGGCAGCTGCCACGGCCACCGCTGCGGCCGGCGGCGCGTCCGCGCTGGCCGTCACCGACTCCGGTGCGGGGGCGGGTGGTTCCTTCCAGGCGACCCCGCTGGCCTCCAGCGGCACCTGGGCGGCCGGTGGCTCCGCCGGTTCCTTCTCCTGGTCGTACCCGCTGACCGTTCCCCCGACCCCGGCCGGTCCGTCCCCCAACATCTCCTTCGCGTACGACTCGCAAGAGGTGGACGGCAAGACGGCCGTCTCCTCACCGCAGGCGTCGTGGATCGGTGAGGGGTGGGAGTACGAGCCGGGCCATATCGAGCGGCGCTACCGCTCCTGCAAGGACGACACCAAGAAGCTCACCGAGGGCACGCCCAACAACACCGCCAAGAAGAGCCGTACGTCCGACCTGTGCTGGGTCTCGCACAACGCGGTGATGTCGCTGAACGGCCGGACCACCGAACTGGTCCGGGTCGGCGAGACCGACACCTACCGTCCGCAGAACGACGACGGCACCCGCGTCGAGCTGAAAACCGGCGCCACCAACGGTGACAACAACGGTGAGTACTGGGTGGTCACCACCTCGGACGGCACGGCGTACTACTACGGCCTCAACGAGCCCGGCAGCGGCCACGCCGACACCAACTCCGTCTCCACCACGCCCG
Source organism: Streptomyces sp. NPDC088400 (assembly GCF_044753355.1). NCBI lineage: Bacteria > Bacillati > Actinomycetota > Actinomycetes > Kitasatosporales > Streptomycetaceae > Streptomyces > Streptomyces sp. NPDC088400. The sequence continues at coordinate 267,783 of NZ_JBIVMZ010000010.1, forward strand.
TCTACGGCAACCACCCCGAAGAACCCTGCTATGCCGACACCTTCACCGCCTCCCGTTGCGGTGCCGGCAAACAGCAGGCGTGGCAGTGGGGCATGGACAAGGTCGTCGACGTCCACGGCAACGCGATGGTCGTCAACTGGAAGCAGGAGACCAACTACTACTCGGTCAACAAGAAGTTCAAGTCCCCGGAGAAGTACGACCGGGCCGCCTACCCCGTCTCCATCGAGTACGGGATGCGCACCGAGGACCTGACCAAGCCGTCCGCCACCGTCGAGTTCGGCGTCCAGCAGCGCTGCCTGAAGTCGGCCGCCGCCTGCGAAGCGGCGAACTTCGCCAAGACCGACGACCCCGGCGCCTACCGGCCCTGGTGGGACACCCCCGGCAACCTCAACTGCAAGTCCACCTCCAAGATGTGCCCCGCCTTCCCGTCCTTCTGGACCCAGCTCCGCCTGGACACGGTGACGACGAGGGCCGCCCGCGCCGGACAGACCGGCGCACTGGGCAAGGTGGACACGTACACCCTTCACCAGTCGTTCCCCTCCGACTGGTACGACACCTCACCCGGCCTCTGGCTCAACTCGATCACGCGCAGGGGCTTCGCCCCCGGCGACACCACGGGAACCCTCCAGTCCAAGGACGGGGTCAGTTTCGGCCCGTACACGGTGGGCTCCTCCTCGCCGCTGCGCGACCGCCTGAGGGACCGTCAGCTGCCCAACCTCGTGCCTGCGGGACCCGGGGACCAGCGCCCCGGCTTCACCCGTCCGCGCATCGGCACGGTCGCCACCGAGAACGGCGCCGACATCCAGGTCGAGTACACCGGCGGCTGCGCCACCGAACCCGCCACCGACAAGGGCAGGAACAACACCACCTGCTACCCGGTGCGCTGGTCCCCGGACGGTGAGGAGAAGCTCCCGGGCAAGGCCTGGTTCAACAAGTACCTCGTCTCGTCCGTCACCGAGACGGACCGGGTCACCACCCACGGCAAGCCCGTCGTGACGTCGTACAAGTACACCTCGCCCGCGTGGCAGAAGTCCGACAACGAGTTCCTGCGCCCGGCGCTGCGCACGTACAGCGTCTGGCGTGGCTACCGGCAGGTCGCCGTCACCAAGGGCAGCAAGTCCATCCCCCAGCCCGGCGAGCCGCAGTCGCAGTCGCACACCGTCACCCGCTTCTTCCAGGGCGCGGGCGGCGAGGTGAAGGACTCCAAGGGTGAGGTGGTCCTGCTCGCGGAGGACGCGCCCCAGTTCGCGGGGATGACCGCCGAGACCCTCACCTATGAGCACTCCGAGGGCCGCGTCCTCACCCGTGCCCTGACCTTCCCCGAGTCCAGGAAAACCGCCTCCCGGACCCGTGAGGCCGAGGACGGCACCGATCTCGACCCGCTGCTCGCCCACCGCACCTGGGTGGCGCGCACCGACGCCGTCCAGACGATCGACACATCCAGCTGGCAGACGGTACGGACCGAAACCACCGTCGACGACACCTACGGGCTGCCCACCCAGTTGGAGATGTCGGTCGTCAAGCCCAACGGCACCGGCGAGACCGTCAGCGACCAGGTCTGCATGCGGACGTCGTACGTCCACAACACCGCCGCCTGGATCATCGGCAAGGCCAAGGAGACCCGCTCCACCGCCACGCCCTGCGCCCGGTTCAACACCGCGAACACCGGTACGGAGCTGCTGAGTTCGTCCCGTACCTCTTACGACGGCCAGGCGTGGGGAGCCGCTCCGGCCAAGGGCCTGGAGACGTCGGTCTCGGAGATCAACGGCGAGGGTTCGGCCCACTCCGTGACCACCACCACGTCGTACGACCCGCTGGGCCGCGTCAGGAAGGTCACCACCCCGCTGACCGGCACCTCGGAGACGGTCTACACCCCGGGCGACAGCGGCGGCCCCGTCACCGACATCAAGCAGATCAACGCCAAGGGCCACGCCTCCACCACGGCCTACGACCCGGGCCGCGCCCTGGCCCTGACGGTCTCCGACCCGAACGGCCGGGTCACCAGGACCGAGTACGACGCGCTCGGCCGGCTGGTCAAGGGCTGGTCGCCGGGGCGTTCCTCGGGCGGCAAGTCCCCGGACACGGAGATCTCCTACCGTGGCGCCGTCGCGACGTCCAGCGAGACGAGCCCGGCCGCCGTCACCGTCAAGTCCCTTAAGGACGACGGGAGTTACGCCCGGGAGGTCACGCTCTACGACGGTCTGGGCCGTACGGTACAGACGCAGCGCGAGGCCCACGGCGCGGGCCGGATCATCACCGACACCAAGTACAACGACCACGGCCTGGTCTGGGAACAGACCGGCGGCTACCTCGCCCAGGGCGAGCCCGAGACCAAGCTGTTCGCCCGGGTGTCGGAGTCGCTCGTACCGAACAAGACCAAGACGCGGTACGACGGCCTCGAACGCGTGGTGCGTGCCTCCGTCTACCACGGCGCCGACTTCACGTACGCGACGTACACCACCTACGGCGAGGACTGGGTCTACGTCGACCCGCCGGGCCGCACCGCCCCGTCCACCCAGAGCTTCACCGACGCGCTGGGCCGGGTCACCTCGGTCCAGCACCACACCAGCGCGGGCGACACCGGCACCGCGCGGACGACGGAGTACGCGTACGACGCGCGGGGCAACCACACCAAGGTCACCGACCCGGCCGGCAACACCTGGGAGTACGCGTACGACGTGCGCGGTCGCCTGACCGGTTCCACCGACCCCGACACCGGCGGGTCCTCCTTCGCGTACGACGACGAGGACCGCAGGACCCGGGTCACCGACGCGCGCGGCAAGAACATCCACACCCAGTACGACCAACTGGACCGTGTCGTCGCCGTCCGCGAGGGCTCGGCGACCTCCGCTCCGGTCAAGGAGTTCACGTACGACAGCCTGCCCGGCGCGACCGGCCTGCCCGTCGCCTCGATCCGGCACGACACGACCGGCGACTACATCGACCGGGTCACCGGCTACGACACCGACTACCAGGCCACCGGCCGCGAAACGGTGATCCCGTCCCACGCGACGACCACCGGTCTCTCCGGCACGTACGCGTACTCCTACAGCTACACACCCACCGGAAAGCCGCTGTCGGTCACGCTCCCGGCCAAGGGCGGGCTGGCGAGCGAGAAGGTCGTCACGCGGTACGACGACGACGGCCTGCCGGAATCCACCTCGGGGATCTCCTGGTACACCTCGGACATCACCTACTCCCCGTACGGTGAGCCGCTGCGCTCGGTCAGCGGGCAACAGCCGGCGCGGGTCTGGACCACCAACTTCGTGGACCAGCACACCGGCAGTCTCCAGCGCACGGTCGCCGACCGCGAGACGGCCGGTACCTACCGGGTGGCGGACAGCTACTACGCGTACGACGAATCGGGCAGCATCACCTCCAACGCCCGCAAGCTGACCGACGCGTCGGGCTCGACATGGGACAACCAGTGCTTCACCTATGACGCGTTGGGCGAGCTCGTCCATGCCTGGACCTCGAACATCACGCCCGACAACGCGGGGACGGGCTGCCGTTCGTCGGGCGGCGTCAACTGGGGCCACCGGACCGACGGCGAGCCGTCCAGCGGCCCGGTGGCCGACGCGCCGACGGTGGCGGGCGACGCCACGAGGCCCAGTGCGGGCCTGGCCGCCTCGCTGGCCGCCGCCGCGCCCGAGGCCACGACGGTCTCGCCGGTCGCGGCGGGCCCGGCCGGGTCGTCAGGACCCACCGCGTACCGCCAGTCGTTCACGTACGACTGGCTGGGCAACCGCGCCACCCTCACCGACCACGACACCACCGACGCCACCAAGAACGTCTCCTACACCTACCGCTACGGCCGCCAGGAAACCGGCAAGGGCCTGGTCCAGCCGCACACCCTCACCTCCATCAGCTCGACGCCCGGCGGAAAGGGCAGCGTCCACACCTACGACGACGTCGGCAACACCACCCTCCGCGACCTGCCCGCCACCACCCAGAATCTGGCCTGGACCGCGGAGAACAAGCTCGACACCATCACCGACGACGGCGTCAAGACCCGCTACGTGTACGACGCCGCGGGCAACCGCATCCTGGAGAATTCGCCCACCGGCTCGACCCTCTACCTGGGCGAGACGGAACTCACCACCGACACCACCGGCAAGATCACCCGCGCCTCCCGCGCCTACTCCCAGTCCGGCGCCCCCACCGTCGTCCGCACCACCAACGGCACCACCACGGGCCACACCGTCAGCGCCCTGATCGCCGACCACCTCGGCACCGCCAGCACCACCGTCGAACTCGGCGCCACCCAGACCGTCACCCGCCGCGCCTTCAAGCCCTACGGAGAAGCTCGCGGCCCCAAACCCGCCCTGTGGCCCAACAAACGCAGCTATCTGGGCACCGGCATCGACGACGCCGCCACCGGCCTGACCCACCTCGGCGCCCGCGAATACGACCAGGCAGCAGGCCGCTTCCTCTCCGCGGACCCGGTCATCGATGTCACCGACCCCCTCCAGATGAACGGCTACGCCTACGCCGGCAACAGCCCCATCACCACCAGCGACCCCACAGGGCTCTGCCCGGCGGAGGTATGCGGGGAGGGAAAGGCGAACCCGGGCAGCGGCGCGGGCCAGGCGGCAGCCGCCAAGGCCGCGAAACAGCAGCAGAAGTCCGGCCCCAACCCCTCTAAGGGCGCCAGCTACAGCGGCTATAAGGGCGCCGGCTACAGCGGCGGCGGCTCGCCCACCGTCACCTACACGATCACCCACACAGTCACCGTCACCAAGCCCGCCCCCTGCAACTGGCTCTGCCAGGCCAAGGGCTGGCTGAAGAAGCACAAGACCGAGATCATCACCATCACCACCGAAGTCGTGGTCGGCGTGGCCTGCGGCGCCGTCGGCGCGGGCGCGGCGACAGCGGGCGTGGGCGCCGTCGCGGTCGGTGCCGGCTGCGGCGCCATCGCGGGCGCGGCAGCAGCGGCCGTGGGCAACGCCCTCGACCCCGAAGCCGACAAAAGCCTCGGCGGCTACGCGAAAGCAGTCGCCAAGGGAGCCGTGATCGGAGGCGTCGCCGGCGCAGCCGGCGGAGCCATCGGCAATGCCGCCGCCAAGGGCGTCAAAGCCGTCGCCTCCAAAATCCTCAAACGAGGAGGAGGCGGCGGAGCCCCGAAGGGCAGCGCTGGTGGCGGTGGTGCCGCTGGCGGCGCGAAGACGGGCGGCGGCTCCGCCCCGGCGGTGCCCTGCAACAGCTTCGTGCCGAAGGCAGAGGTGCTGCTCGCGGACGGCACTCGCAAGAAGATCGCCGACGTAAAGGTCGGGGACAAGGTTCTGGCGACGGACCCGAAGACGGGCGAAACAGTCGCGAAGCCGGTGACCGCGGAAATCATCGGCAAGGGACTCAAGAACCTGGTCAGAGTCACGATTGACATCGACGGAAAGAAAGGCGACAGAACCGCCTCCGTCACAGCCACTGACAAACACCCCTTCTGGGTCCCCGAACTCGACGAGTGGATCAACGCAAGGGACCTCCACCCGGGGCAATGGCTCCGCACCAGCAGCGGCACCCACGTCCAGATCACCGCACTCAAAACCTGGACCCAGCCGGCCACGGTCCACAACCTCACCGTCGCAGACCTCCACACGTACTATGTGCTGGCGGGGGCTACGCCGGTCCTGGTCCACAATTGCGGTAGCAGGCCCGATGGTCCGGATCCCGACGGAAACATTGTCTACCGTGCGCTGGCCGAGAATGATGACCCTGCAATGGGATTGACGGCTCGGGATCCTGGAAATGCAGGGGTCAGCCCTCTGTCGCATGTTGCAGGAAAGAAGATGACACCATGGATATCGACAACCAAGAATCCCAGCATTGCATTCGACAAGTACAACCAAGGCCATGGGGTGGTTGCGATGGACCTGAGGCGCATGCCGTATAATTCCGTGGATATTTCTTCCGGCCCGTTCCCGTCAAGCAGGAGGCATAGCGCCTACGCTAGGAAGGACTCGGAAGTCCTGGTCTGGCAGAATATCCCGGCGGAAGCGATCGTTGGATACTGGCCCGGAGGGTAAGCATGGATGAGCTGCTAGAGCTGCTGGACGAGGCGTGGGATGAGGAGTCTGGATTTCTCGGAAAGCTTCGGTCCGGGAAATTCGATCCAGATGCCGGCGAAGCTTACGTGGCGCTACTTTCTCGGATTCCCCCGATCGGCGAGACCGTGGAAGCGAGACTCGTGCAACTCATCTGGTTCGCGCCTATGTTCATCGAGTGGCAACTGGAGCGGGCCGCCAAGAGCGAGGATGAGCTTAGGCAGCTGACTCGCATTGCGACTCAGGTCCACGAAGCTGTGTCCAATATTCTTGGGATTCCGTAAGGAAATTCGCTTATTCTGGCCTGTGAGTAAGCGCCAGGCAGTGAAGGTGGAGCGCTGTGGAGGATTCCAACCCAAAGAGCCCTGTCAGACACAGTCCGGCAGGGCTCTTTGGGCGCTTGACGGCATTTTCAGTGGGCGGCGGCTGTGGTGGGTGGGTTGTCAGGGTAGCCGCCGGTTCCGCCGAGTACATCGTTGAGGGTGTCAATGGCTTGGCGTTGGAGGCGGAGTCGCACGTGGGCGGGCGTGGTGGTCGCGGCTGGCGCCTCAGCCGTCGTTTTTACGGTGCGGGCGCCGACCCGCTGCCCGACCCACGCCTCCGCCTTGAGTCCAACCAGCCCGTCATCCGGTTCAATTGCTACGACCGGGCCTCACCGGGAGCCGCCCAGCAAGCAGTGTCAGATCCTCCGAGTAGCCCCTCTGGCAACCGCCTCCACCGCTTCCAGCGCCGCCGCCCACGGATACGGCCCCTTCTCACCCGGCCTGTTCGGCACGAACCCGCCCTGCCCTCCACCAGACCCTGGTCATGGCGTCATCACGGCACCGTGAACCAGCAGACGTCACCGGAGTCGGGCAGCCGGGAATGCCGTTTAACTTCTGCCGCCGTCCGCGCCAGGACTACGGCTTTCTTCACTCGCCACGGCAGAAACGGCTCCCGCGTCGACTCCGTCAGATCGCCTGCTCGCGCTCCGGCGTCATACAGATCGCCGACGATCCGCAGGAGCAACATCAGCGGCTCCTGAACCGAGGCGCCACGTCCGAGGAGGCTGCCGACAGACCCGCTGATCACCGAGAACCCGAGCCACTCGTCGTGCGCGTACTGGATCAGATACCCCAGCTCGCGGCGATATGCGTCCTGGTTCACCATGACTCGGTTCCCATGCTGAGGGATTTGGAATCGCTTCATCTCCAAGCCTCCACACCGTTGCGCAGGCGTCGCTCCTGGCCGAGGTCCTTCCTTCTTGTTCTCCCCGCGCAGGGCGAGAGTGGCCCCTTGTACTGAAATGCCCGCGAGACGGGAAAACGGGTACTCCACATGCAGGCGAGGCCTCAGGCACTGGTCCCGGTGGTGGACCAAGTCAGCCTGCGACGAAGCGTCCAGACAGTAGTAGGCGATCAGCGCGTTCAGGCTATGGGCGAGCCCCAGCCATGAGGAGCGCGGGCCGGGGCTCGGGGTGGCGTCAGTCGGTGGCCACGGGGTCCGGGGAGCCGGCGTGCGCCTTTGTGGGCATCACTTCGCCTGCCTGGTGTGCGAGTTGTGGGTCTGCCAGCGTCAAGCGTCCGACGTGCAGTCGGTCATGCCCGTATATCGTCTTGCTCAACTCCGTGGAACCGTCCAGGTCCAGAGACCACGCCGCGTCATGAAGTTCCAGCGTGCCGGACTGGCCCTGTACGGTCAGAACTCACCTGCGGCCCGCCGCTTCGTCCGGGTGACCGTGGGGCGTGTCGGTTCCGAACGCCGGCGCTCCGGCAGCCCGGACTCCGCGAGCGGCGACCGTCCCGTACTCCCAGATCGCGTCGTGGAGGATCCGCACGCAGCCGCCGCACGCCGTGAACGGAGCCGAGATCCCGCCGGTCGTCCGGACCGGCCCGAGCCAGATCACCCGCGTCCACTCCTGCCCGCACCAGAGCCAGCACCGGCCGTCAAACCAGTCGTTGCCGGTGGGGCGACGGGCGTTGCCGAGGGCGTCGATGGCCTGGCTGGAGGCGGAGTCGGACGTGGGCGTAGACGCCGGCGGTGACGCGGATGTGTGCGTGGCCGAGGAGTTCCTTGATCACGGCGAGGCCGATGCCCTGTTCCAGGAGCAGGGTCGCGATCGAGTGCCGGAGATCGTGGAAGCGGATGTGGCGTAGACCCGCGCGGTCGAGGTGTTGGCCGGAGCGCCGGGTGAGGTTGGCGGGATCGAGCGGGCCGCGCTCGGGTATTGCCGCGCCTCAGAGGGCGGGCCGGGAAGGCTGGTTGTGGGGTGGGGGAGTTGACGTTTTGAGGTTTGCGTTACGCAGTGTGGCCGGATGTACATAGGCTGACCTGTAACAGTGCGCTTGCGGACGGTGACTGTTCTATTCGTGGTCCGTGTCCGTCTGGTCCTCTCCTGCGGGATCTTTCGTGCGCTGAGTTGGTGTTGTCGCTTGCAGACATCTCGGAGGTGCGCGCGGTGAGTGAGGACAAGAGTGGTGCGGACGGAGCGGATGGGCCCGACTGGGGCTCGGACCTTGAGGACGACGACTCGGGGGCTGTGGTCGCGGCCGTTGGGCGTCAGATCAAGCTCTGGCGGACGGCGGCGGGGTTGAGCCAGGCCGAGTTCGGTGCGGCGATCGGCTACGGCGAGAACCAGGTCTACAAGGTCGAGGCCGGCAGCCGTATCCCGAGGCCGGAGTTTCTTGAGCGGGCGGACGAAGTGCTGGGCGCGGGCGGCAAGATCGCCGCGATGAAGCAGGACGTGGCGGAGGCGCGCTACCCGAAGAAGGTCCGGGGCGTGAAAAAGCTGGAGGACGAGGCAGTCGAGCTCCTGGCGTACAACAACTCAGTTATTGAAGGGCTGTTGCAGACCGAGGAGTACGCGGCGGCGGTGTTCGGCAATCGACGGCCGCCGTTCTCCGGAGAGGAGGTGGACCGGAGGATGGCAGGGCGTACGGCGCGGAAGCAGATCCTCGGTGAGTCGACGGTGCGACATCTCTTCAGCTTCGTTCAGTGCGAGGCCACGCTCCGCCGCGCGATCGGAGGCAGAATGGTGCTGCGGCGCCAGCTCGAACACCTTCTGGAGGTGGGGCAGTTGCGCAATGTAGATCTTCAGGTGCTCCCCTTGAGCTGTGCGGAGAACTCGGGTCTTGGTGGATCGTTCCGGCTGCTCAGGCTGAAGGAGGGAACTACGATCGGGCTGAACGAAATCCAGCTCCTCAGTCGAGTGATCTCCGACCCCAAGGAAGTCCAGATCCTGGACATGCGCTACGGGGTACTCCGGGCGCAGGCCCTCACTCCTCGGGAGTCGCTGGCCTTCATCGAGAAACTGCTGGGAGAGACATGAGCTTCAAGCTTTCTGCCGGGGACGTTGCTGAGCTGGAGTGGTTCAAGAGCAGCTACAGCACGGACGACGGTCCTTCCTGCGTCGAGGTCGCGACCACCCCGCGCACGATCCATGTCCGCGACTCCAAGGACGTACAGCTCCGGCCCCTCTGCTTCGCCGCCACCGCGTGGGCCGACTTTGTCTCGTACGCCTCGGACTCGGAACGCTGACCGAGGCGCCTGAGCCCCCTGCTGAGTCGGTTGGGGCGGGGGCAGAGGTGGTCGCGTTGAGCGGTGCCGGGAAGTTGAGAGGGGTCCGCAGGGCTGTGAATCACTTCCATACGGTGAGCGCCGCGTTCGGTCAGCGGGCAGCAGTTGCTATCTTTCCGCATTTCGGATGTCGGAGGGAGTGGGGCTGGGAGGGGGATCGCAGCTGATCGCAAGAGGGTCGCTAAAGATTTCGGCCGAGAATGTTCTCCATCATGGAAGGAATCCATTCTGATGACGGAGCTGGTCGAGTTCGACGACTTGCAGCAGGTAGAGGTCCTGCTCCGTGCTGGAATTGAGCTGAAGTTCGAGTTGTCGGAGGATTCGGAGATTCTCAATGGCAGTCCGGTCTTTGCGAGGGCGCTGAGCAATCTTCGGGATGGATTGATCGCGGCGGTGCGTTCCGGTCCCACTCCGGGCAAAGCGCAGTCCTATGTGGACTGGTATCAGCTTTCGGGCCATTCACGCCGCTGGAGCCTAATCGCGCGACGGGCCATCTCGCATCCGCATTGGGGTGAACTCTCTACGGCCGACCTGCGCCAATGGATCGAGACGCTGGCGTCGCCGCTGAGAGTTGATGACGATGCGCTTGCGTCCATTAAGGCAGCCGGTGACGAGATCGTGACCGCCGCTGACAAGAAGTCGTGCGAGTAACGAGAGGCCCCACCGGAATGGTGCTCCGGCGGGGCCTCTGGGGTGTTTGACGGCAGTAGTTGACGGCAACGTCAGCGGACGACGGCTGCGGCTGGTGGGTCGTCTTTGCCGTCGTCGGCTTCGCCGAGGTCGGTGCCGAGAGAGTCGATGGCTTGGCATGGGAGGCGGAGTCGTACGGTCCGTGACTCTGTCTCCGCGTCGCCTCGGATCGGACTCTGTCGACACCTCAGACCCTGTCGACGATGCCCGCCCTGCCGTCGGCGCGGGCGCAGTGGGCGCCGCAGAACCAGTGTCCGTCGGCCTCGACGCCTTGGCCGATGATCTGGACCCGGCAGTGTTCACAGATGGGCGCCATGCGGTGGATGGCGCAGGAGAAGCAGTCGAAGACATGCACCACGCCCTGCGCGTGCACCTCGAAGGACATCCCGTAGTCGTTTCCGCAGACCTCACAACGTGCCATGCGCCACAGAGTGGGACGCCGGGCCGCCGTACGCGAGCGGTCCGGTGGCGAGTCGCGCGCCAATCACCCGTCTGCGGGCCGGACACCGGGACAGGTCGGTCGACGCACGGACAGGTCAGTCGGAGCCTCGTGCGGGCGCCGTGGCGGGTGTTACGTCCCGCAGCAGCTGTGTGAAGGCCGCCTCGTCAAGGACGGGCGTGCCGAACGACGCGGCCTTGACCGTCTTGGAGGTCGAGGACGCCGGGTCGTTGGTCACCAGCAGACTGGTCAGCCGCGACACGCTCGTCGCGATGTGCAGCCCCGCCTCGACCGCCCGGTCCTCCAGCAGTTCGCGGTCGACGGACGTGTCGCCCGAGAACGCCACCCGCATCCCCTGCACCAGCGTCCCGCCCGGCTCGTACCGGCCCGGGTTCGGATACGGACAGGCCGGCCGCTTGCGCGAGGGCCGCCAGCTTCCCTGCTGACGGTACGACGGCTGATAACCGACCCGGGGCCGGGCGGGGGCGTCGGACCATTCGGTGAGCGGCAGGCATTCGAGGAGCGGGAGCCGTACGCCGTCCCTGGCCGCCGCATGGAGGCTCGGGCGGAAGGCCTCGGCCAGCACGCGTGCGTCGTCGAGGGCGTGGTGCGCGCGCTGCTGTACGACGCCGAAGTGCGCGGCGAGCGACTCCAGCTTGTGGTTGGGCAGGGGCAGGCCCAACTCCTTCGAGAGCGCGATCGTGCACAGCCGCTGCCGGGTGGGCGCGGTGCGTGCCGCGCGCGCGTACTCCCGGGCGATCATCGACCAGTCGAAGATGGCGTTGTGCGCCACGAGCACCCGCCCGTCGAGCCGTTCGGCCAGCTCGCCGGCGACCTCGGGGAAGAGCGGGGCGCTCTCCAGCACCTTGCTGGTCAGCCCGTGAATCCATACGGGGCCCGGATCGCGCTCCGGATTGACCACCGTGTACCAGTGGTCCTCGACATCGCCCTGAGCGTCCAGACGATAGACGGCGGCAGACACTATCCGGTCGTCCCGGGCGAGTCCGGTGGTCTCCACGTCAACGACCGCGTACCCCTGGGGATAGGCGGCCGGCCACGTCGCTGCGGTCGTCTGGGCAGTCGTCTGGTCGTCGAGCATGGTCACAGAGAATACGGGCCGCGACTGACAACGCCGTCGCCCGGTCCTTCACCCGGTCGGTCGTGGCCGCCGAGGCCGGTGCGTGAGCCGTCGTTCCGTCAGGGCCGTTACGGAGTTGGTGAACCACCGCTCCTCCCATGCCCGATGGGTCCACCGGACGGGGGATCGCTGACGACCGCGTTGACGCCGGGGTGCGGTGGACGGGCCGTGAGACGCTCCCCGGGTGACTGACACCACTCACGACGAGCCGCACGGCGGATCCCTGGGCAGCCGCCTCAACTGGCTGCGCGCGGCGGTCCTCGGAGCCAACGACGGGATCGTCTCGACTGCCGGCATCGTGGTCGGTGTGGCGGGAGCCACCGACTCGCGCGGTGCCCTGCTCACGGCGGGCCTCGCCGGGCTGCTGGCCGGATCGATGTCGATGGCGGCGGGCGAGTACGTATCGGTATCCACGCAGCGCGACTCGGAGAAGGCCGCGCTGGACCTGGAACGGCGCGAGCTGCGCGAGCAGCCGAAGGCCGAACTCGACGAGCTGACCGAGATGTTGGCGGAACGCGGCCTCTCGCAGGAGGTCGCCCGTGAGGCGGCCGAACAGCTCACGAACCGGGACGCGCTGCGCGCCCACGCGCGCGTGGAGCTGGGCATCGACCCCGACTCCCTCACCAACCCATGGCACGCGGCGGGCGCCAGCTTCCTCGCCTTCACCGTGGGCGCGCTGCTGCCGCTGCTCGCGATGGTGCTGCCGCCGGCGTCGTCCCGGCTGGTGGTGACGGTGCTTTCGGTACTGGTGGCCCTGGCCCTGACGGGCTGGGGGAGCGCCAGGCTCGGCTCGGCGGCGGTGCGGCCGGCGGTGCTGCGGAACATGGGCGGGGGAGCGGTCGCGATGGGAGTTACGTACGCGGCGGGGGCGTTGTTGGGGGCGGCGGGGGTCTGATCACATGCGGATGATCCGGCCGGGCGGGAAGTGCTCTTCTCCGGTCACCGGTGTGTCGTCTCCAGGAATCCTGATGGTGACTCTCTCCAGATCGGCCAGCGGACTCAGGTCGAGAGGAGGTCCCGACGAGGCGCACGAGAAGAGTCGCAGAGTGGTGAGGACGGGCAGGTCGCGGAGAGGGGCGAGTCCACTGGATACGTCGCAGAGCCACAGGGAGAGTCGTCGCAGCTCCGTCAGATGACCGATCTGCCTCAGGTCGAGCGAGTCCTGCCGCCCGAGGTCCAGCTCGACCAGGCTGTTCAGGGAAGGGTTCTCGGCGAGCTGGCCGATCTGGGTTGCCCCGGACAGTGAGAGTCTCGTGAGCTGTGGCCAGCGCTCGATGCCTTCCAGGCTCACGTGACTGGTCTGGCGCAAGAGGTCGAGCTCGGTGAGCTGCGGGCCGATCGGCAGTTCGCCCACGCTCTCCATGAGCAACGGGTAGTCGAACACGGCTTGCCGGAGATCGGGCATGTCACGCAGCGGCTCCAACGACAGGTCGTGATGCATGTCGTACAGGAGGAGGCTTGTGAGTCCGGGGCGGGCCAGTTCGCCCAATTCCCTTATGACGGGGCACTGGATGAAGGACAAGCCCGAGAGCCCCGGAAGGGACGCGAGGGCCGAGAGATCGGTCAGCACGTTGTTGTCCTGGAGATAGAGGCGGTCCAGGTCCTCCAGGGCGAGGAGCGGTCTGAGGTCACCGTGATCGCCGCTTACATGCACGCTACGGGCCTGGGGGACGTACCGCAGTGCCCGAAGCTGCTCCGAAGTCCGCACGTACAGGTAGGAGTTGTCCCAGGTCTGCGCGGACAGGACAGCCTCGGCGTACGCCTCACTGTTGAATGACGCCCACGCCCGTGACACCTCGAAGGCGACTTCCCGACGTGAGTCCTCCCGGAACCTGGAGATCACCTCGAACGCGGCATCCCCCTCGATGAGCGCCGCCGTCCGCACCACCGCGGCCGCCGTAAGCTCACCCAACCCCTCGGCCCCCGGCAGGAGTTCGAGTACCAGCTCTCCCGCCTTCGCCAGCTCCTCCGCGTCCCGCAGGTCGTGCGGTGGCAGCAGTTCCGCCGTCCGCGCCTCCACCTCCGCCCGTACCGCCGGGTCCAGCTCCGGAGCGTGCTCCAGGCAGGCCGCCGCCAGCAGCACCAGCCGGTGGCGCAGACGCGGTGCGCGGTCCGCGCGGCGGAGCAACTTCCGTAGCAGACCTCCCCGTTCGTCCACGCGGGCGTGGCCCACCGCCATCCGTACGACGTCGTCCCACTGGTCGTCGTGCGCGTTGCGCACCAGCACACCGAAGTCCCGCGCTTCGACCGCCGCCTTCGCGCCCAGGTAGTCCTGGAAGGTCCGGTGTACGAAGTCGACCGCGCCCGCCATCGGTTCGCGCAGCAGGCCGCTGCGGATCAGCAGGTGCGTGAAGACCTGGTCGGCGTTCCCCTGGACCTGGGGCATCGAGGCCAGCCACTCGCCCACCATCTCCACGGCCTCGTCCCGGGCCGCCTCCACCTGGCCGTTGCGGATCAGCCAGTACGCCAGCCGCTGGAGCAGCGCCGTCTGCTCGTCACGGGTCAGGGTGACGCCCTCGACGGCCAGGATCTCCCGCTCGGTGTCCCGCCGTACGAGCAGCATGTCCAGCGCCGCGTCGTACAACTCCTTCCGGGCGCGGGGCAGTTGCATCCGGCGGTCCCGGTTCAGGGCGCACAGCAGGGCGCACATCAGCGGGTTGGTCGCCAGCCTGCCCAGGTCCCGGCGCGTGGTCACCGCGTGGAGGAGTGACTTCTCGTACGTGTCGAGCTGCGCCCGCTCGGTGTCCGAGAGGCATTCGAGCCGTGCCGAGCCGTGCCAGTGCTCGACGAACGACCTGATGTCGTCCCGCTCCATCGGCAGGAGCGAGTGCGTCACGAAGCCCAGCCCGGACAGCCAGTCCTGCGGTACCGCCGACGGGCGGGTCGTCACCACGCAGCGCACCCTGGGGAAGGCCGCGACCAGGGATTTCAGCCAGGCCTCCGTACGGGCCCGCAGCCGCGTCGGAACCTCGTCCACGCCGTCGACCAGGACCAGCGCCCGGCCCTCCGTCAGCAGGCTCTCGGCCCATCCGGCCGCCGGTGACAGCGGCACTCCGGCCGCCCGCAGGAAGTCCTCGGGCATCGGCAGCGTCCCCGACGACGTGAACGCCCGCAGGCGCAGGACGAACGGCACGCACCGGTTCCAGTCCGCCAGTTCGGGGACGAAGCCGCGCCGGGCTGCCGTCAGCGCCAGCCACTGCACCAGCGTGCTCTTGCCCGAGCCGGCGGGGCCGCGTAACAGCAGCCGGTCCGCTCCGGCCAGCGCCTGCTCGGTGGTGAGCGTGGTCGGACCGGCGTGCCGCAGGGCCGGCCCTCCGGGGTCGCCGCTCACCGCCAGGCTGATGTAGGCCGTGTCCAGCGGCAACTCCCGCCCCGACCGGCCCAGCGTCAGGCCGAACAGCTCCAGCCGCCCGTGCGTCGCGGCCACGTACTGCGCGTACCGCCGCTCGAAATCCAGCGCCGCCGACTCCGGGCGCGGGCCCAGCCGGTCCCGTACGTCCTCGACCACCTCGCGAGTCCGGCCCGCCGCCCGTGCCTGCTCCACCGCCGCCCGCGCCGCGAACGAGGGGTGGACCGTGAGCTGCTCCACCAGATGCGCGCAGCAGAGGGCCAGGAGTTCCCCGTACAGCCGGAGCCCCTCCTCGCTCAACCCCGCTGCCGGTGCCCGCAGCCGTTGGCACAGCCGCTCCGGGGCCAGATCCAACGCGAACAGCAGCTCCGCGTCGAGCGGGCCCGCCGCCGCGAAGGTGGCCTGCACGGAATCGACGGCCGCCAGCCGCTCGTTCTCGGACAGGGAGGCGTACGCGTCGGAGAGACGGCGGCCCAGGACCTTCGCCAGCCGGTCCGGGGAGGCCGGGCGGGGGAGGGGCCGGACCGGGGAGGTGACCAGGGCCGCGCCCGGTCTGGGGACCAGCGGGGTCAGCAGGGACTTGGCGAGCGCGCCCGCGACCGTGCCCGCGAGCCGGGCGAGCACCACTTCGAGACCCTGCACGACCGCTTTCCCCCATCGTTCCGCGCATCGTCCCCGTGGCCTCCCTCACCGGTCGTGCCACGGGCGTACCGGTGCTCAGGATCGTACGGCGCCGGGGGCCGCCGGGACGCGCGTTTGCACAGCCCCCTGGGCACGGGCTTACGGTGAACGTTTGCATCAGCGTCTGATCACAGTCGATCGACTCTGCGTGACCCTGATCGAACATGACTCTGATCGAAGAGGAAGAGGAAACACCCCATGCGCGCGACAGTCATCCATGCCCCCCACGACATACGGGTGGAAGAGGTGGCGGACCCCACGATCCGGCAGTCCACCGACGCGGTGGTGCGGGTCCTGCGTGCCTGTATTTGCGGTAGCGACTTGTGGCCGTACCGCGGTGAGGGCCCCACCGGGCCCGAGCAGCGCATCGGCCACGAGTTCCTCGGCGTGATCGAGGAAGCCGGCTCGGACGTGAACGGATTCTCGGCCGGTGACCTCGTCGTCGCGCCCTTCGCGTGGTCCGACGGTCTCTGCGACTTCTGCCATGACGGGATCCAGACCTCCTGCCCCCAGGGCGGTATCTGGGGCGAGCCCGGATCCGACGGCGGACAGGGCGAGGCCGTACGCGTGCCCTTCGCCGACGGCACGCTCGTCAAGCTCCCGGCCGACGCGGCCTCCGACGACCGGCTGCTGACCGGGCTGCTGGCGCTCTCCGACGTGATGGGCACCGGCCACCACGCGGCCGTCGGCGCGGGAGTGCGGCGCGGCAGCACGGTCGCGGTCGTCGGCGACGGCGCGGTCGGACTCTGCGGCGTGCTGGCCGCCAAGCGGCTGGGCGCCGAGCGGATCATCGCGCTCGGCCGCCACCGGTCCCGTACCGACATCGCCAAGACCTTCGGCGCCACCGAGATCGTCGCCGAGCGGGGTGACGCGGCGGTCGAGGCCGTCCTGGAACTCACCCGCGGGCAGGGCGCGCACTGCGTCATCGAGGCGGTCGGCACCGAGCAGTCGATGAACACGGCCCTGCGGATCGCCCGCGGCGGCGGCTCCGTCGGCTATGTCGGCGTGCCGCACGGCAGCGCCACCGGAGTGGACCTGGGCCACATGTTCAAGTCGAACATCGCCCTGCGCGGCGGCGTCGCCCCCGCCCGCGCCTACCTTCCCGAGCTGCTTCCCGACGTGCTGGACGGCACGATCGACCCGTCGCCGGTCTTCGACATGACGGTCGGCCTCGACGACGTGCCGAACGGCTACAAGGCGATGGACGAGCGCACCGCGCTCAAGGTCCTCGTCAAGCCGTGACCCGGACGTCATGACTCGTACGTACGGGGGTTACGCCGCTCTCGGCGTAACCCCCGTACGTGTACTGCCTGTTGTTTACTTGCGCACCGCGTCCAGGGCGTTGACCAGACCCGCCCCGTAGAAGCTGTTGTGGCGCTTGCCGCCCGTGCAGACCGCGTCGATCTCGCCGTCACCGTCGATGTCGTACGACGGAGGGCAGGCGGTGTCGTCGGCCTGCGCCGTGAGCAGCGCCTTGATCGCCCAGGCCGAGGCGCGCGGGTGCGTGGACTTCAGCAGCGCGGCGACGCCCGCGACATGCGGGGAGGCCATCGACGTACCGGCCATGTACCCCCACGTGCCGCCCGGCAGCGGGCCCAGGATCAGACCGCTGGTCGCCGGCGGGGCCGGTGTCTGGTACGAGGTGGAGTCGCCGCCCGGGGCCGCGACATCGACGACACCGAGACCGTGGTTGGAGAACGAGGACTTCAGCCCCTTGGCACCGGTGGACGCCACGGTGACCACACCCGGCAGCTGGGTCGGTATGTCCAGGCACTCGGACGGGTCGATGACACGGTCGCCCGGAGTGGTGTCGTTCGGGCTGGTCGGGTCGGTGATCGAGTCGGACGCGAGATCGTAATTCTCGTTGCCCGCCGCGGCCACATTGACCGTGCCCTTCTTCTCGGCGTACCGAGTGGCCCGGGTGAGGGCCTCGACCAGGGCCTTCTGGTCCGGGTCGGTCGTGCAGTTGAAGTACCACGGGTCGGTGTAATAGCTGTTGTTCGTCACATCGACGCCGTGCTCGGCGGCCCAGACGAAGCCGCACACGACGGCCTCGGTGTAGAAGAACCCGGCCGTCGTGGACACCTTGATGCCGGACACCTTCACGCCCGGCGCGACACCGGTGACACCCACGCCGTTCTTCGCCGCCGCTATCTCACCCGCCACATGCGTGCCGTGCGGGCTCTCCTCGGCGCTCGGCCGCCAGGCGCCGTCCGCCGTGTCCGGCTTGCCGCCCACGCAGTTCACCGACGCGTCGCGGTCGAAGTTCGGCGCTATGTCCGGGTGCGTGTCGTCGACACCCGTGTCGATGACGGCGACCGTGACGTTCTTGCTGCCGAGCGTCTTCTCGTGCGCCTTGTCCGCCTTGATGGCGGGCAGGTCCCACTGCAAGGGCTCCAACGGGTCCTGGCCGGCGGCCTTCGCGCCCGCCTTCGTACGCGCCGTCGCTGCCGCGACCTCGTCGGCGCCGAGCACCTGAGGCTCGCCGACATCCGTCGTGGACTGCGCGGGCAGCGGCGCCGTACGGGTGGCACCGGCCGAACCGACCCCCGGGACCTTGCGTATGCTCCGGGCGAAGTCGGGGTTCTGCGAGGTGACGACTATGACGCCTATCTGCTCATAGCTCGTCACCACCGTGCCGCCGGCCCGGTCGATCGCCTTCTTGACGGCCTTGACGGTGGAGTGCCCGCCACGGGTGTTCACGACGTATGAGAGCTTCGGGCCGTCCTTGGCCACCGCGGCGGGCGCGCTCACCGCCGGAGCGGCCGAGGCCGTGGCGGCGGCGGGCAGGAGGCCGAGCGAAGCGGTGAGCGCCAGACCTACGGGCAGGGCGAGTACGCGCCGCCGTCTGGATCCCAGATGAGCCATGGGTTCTCCACATCATCCATGAAATGCCGTCCCTCGCGCACGTCGCGCGCGGACGGGGGCATGACAACGGAACTTATCTCTGATCATTGCTGCTCATCAATGATTTCCGGAAGAAAGCACAAGAAAAAGGCCGGTGTTGAACCGCTTCGCGATGCCCTCCGTGCCGTTGTCAGGGAGACGTGCACCAACTCACCCCCCGCGAGGTCCCCCTAATGACCGACCCCATCGCACCCGCGTCACGAGGAGATTCCGTGGCTACCGATGTACCGCCGCCCGAGGGCGGTAAGGACACCAGCCCCGCCCAGCACACGCTGGACAAGCCGAAGCCGGCCTCGTCCACACCGGCCTCGTCCACACCGGCCCAGCCCACGACGGCCCAGTTCGTCGAGGTGCAGGAGAGCGAGGAGTTCGGCGAACTGCGCCGCACCTACCGCTCCTTCGCCTTCCCGCTGACCGTCGCCTTCATCGCCTGGTACCTGCTGTACGTCCTGCTGTCCAACTACGCGGGCGGCTTCATGGGCACCAAGCTCTTCGGCAACATCAACGTCGCCCTGGTCCTCGGCCTCGCGCAGTTCGCCACCACCTTCCTCATCGCCTGGTTCTACGCCCGGCACGCGTCCCAGCAGCTCGACCCGAAGGCGGACGCCATCAAGTCCCGTATGGAGGCGGACGTATGAGTCACCCAGGCCAGCTCATCAGCCACCCCGACCAGTTCATGAGCCATCCCGGCCGACTGATCGACCACCCGTTCCAGCACCAGCTCGCCGCCGCCACGGACGCCAGCGAGCACCGGCCGCTGATCATCACGCTGTTCGGGCTTTTCGTCGTCGCCACCCTGGTCATCACCGTCTGGGCCGGCCGCCAGACCAAGAGCGCCTCCGACTTCTACGCGGGCGGGCGGCAGTTCACCGGTTTCCAGAACGGCCTCGCGGTCTCCGGCGACTACATGTCCGCCGCGTCCTTCCTCGGTATCGCCGGCGCCATCGCCCTCTTCGGCTACGACGGCTTCCTCTACTCCATCGGCTTCCTGGTCGCCTGGCTGGTCGCGCTGCTGCTCGTCGCCGAACCGCTGCGCAACTCCGGCCGGTACACGATGGGCGACGTCCTCGCGTACCGCATGCGCCAGCGCCCGGTCCGTACCGCCGCAGGCACCTCCACCATCGTCGTCTCGATCTTCTACCTGCTGGCGCAGATGGCCGGCGCGGGCGTGCTGGTCTCGCTGCTGCTCGGCATCACCAGCGACGGCGGGAAGATCGCCATCGTCGCGCTGGTCGGCCTGCTGATGATCGTGTACGTCACCATCGGCGGGATGAAGGGCACCACCTGGGTCCAGATGGTCAAGGCCGTGCTGCTCATCGCGGGCACCCTGCTGATCACCTTCCTGATCCTGTGGAAGTTCCACTTCAACCTCTCCGACCTGCTGGGCACGGCGGCGAGCAACAGCGGCAAGGGCGCGGCCTTCCTGGAGCCCGGCCTCAAGTACGGGGCCACCGAGACCTCGAAGCTGGACTTCATCTCGCTCGGCATCGCGCTGGTCCTCGGTACGGCGGGCCTGCCGCACATCCTGATCCGCTTCTACACCGTGCCTACCGCCAAGGCCGCCCGTAAGTCGGTCATCTGGGCCATCGGCATCATCGGCGCCTTCTACCTGATGACCATCGTGCTCGGCTTCGGCGCCGCCGCGCTGCTCAAGCCCGGCGACATCATCGCCTCCAACAAGGCGGGAAACACGGCGGCCCCGCTGGCCGCCCTGGAGATCGGCGGCGGCGCCGACTCGACGGGCGGCGCGATCCTGCTCGCCGTGATCTCCGCCGTCGCCTTCGCCACCATCCTCGCCGTGGTCGCGGGCCTCACCCTGGCGTCCTCGTCGTCCTTCGCGCACGACATCTACGCCAACGTCATCCGCAAAGGCCAGGCCACCGAGAAGGAGGAGGTCCGCGCGGCGCGCTGGGCGACCGTCGCCATCGGCGTCGTCTCCATCGCGCTCGGCGCCCTCGCCCGCGATCTGAACGTGGCCGGGCTGGTCGCGCTCGCCTTCGCCGTCGCCGCCTCGGCCAATCTGCCGACCATCCTCTACAGCCTGTTCTGGAAGAGGTTCACCACGCAGGGCGCTCTCTGGTCGATCTACGGAGGTCTGGCCTCGTCCGTGCTGCTGGTGCTGTTCTCGCCGGTCGTCTCGGGCAAGCCGACCTCGATGTTCCCGGGCGTCGACTTCCACTTCTTCCCGCTGGAGAACCCGGGGCTGATCTCGATCCCGCTGGGCTTCCTGCTCGGCTGGCTCGGCACCGTACTGTCGAAGGAGGAGCCGGACAAGGGCAAGTACGCCGAGCTGGAGGTCAAGTCCCTCACCGGCACCGGCGCGCACTGACCGAGGAGTCGCGTCCGTACAAAGGAGTCCGTACAGGCGCGTCCTTACAAGAGAGTCCGTACAAGCGCGTCCGTACAAGAGCGTCCGTGCAAGAGCCTTTTCCGTGGCCGCGCCGTAGAGTCCAACGGCGCGGCCACGCCGCTTCTACGCTCCTTGTGACAAACGGGCTTCGGGTGGTGTCAGAGGTCTGACGTAGGCTCGACGGTGTCGGATCCGATCACAGGGCTGATCACACAGGACGGATCACCCAGGGCTGATCACACGGCCGATCCGATCACGGAGACCACCGGGAGGGGGCCCACAGTGCTCATCGACACCTACGGCCGAGTGGCCACCGACCTGCGCGTCTCACTCACGGACCGGTGCAACCTCCGCTGCACGTACTGCATGCCGGAAGAGGGCCTCCAGTGGCTCACCAAGTCCGACCTGCTGAGTGACGACGAGATCGTGCGGCTGATCGGGATCGCCGTGACGCGACTGGGCATCACCGAAGTCCGCTTCACCGGCGGTGAGCCGCTGCTCAGGCCCGGCCTGGTCGGGATCGTGGAGCGGTGCGCGGGGCTGACGCCACGCCCCAGGATGTCGCTGACCACGAACGGGATAGGGCTCAAGCGCACAGCCGCCGCGCTGAAGGCCGCCGGCCTGGACCGCGTCAACGTCTCGCTCGACACCCTGCGGCCCGATGTCTTCAAGACCCTCACCCGCCGCGACCGGCACGCGGATGTGCTCGACGGGCTGCACGCGGCCCGCGACGCCGGACTGACCCCGGTCAAGGTCAACACCGTCCTGATGCCGGGGCTCAACGACGACGAGGCACCCGAGCTGCTGGCCTGGGCCGTGGAGCACGGCTACGAACTGCGCTTCATCGAGCAGATGCCGCTCGACGCCCAGCACGGCTGGAAGCGCGACAGCATGATCACGGCTGGTGACATAGTGGAGTCGCTGCGTACGCGCTTCGAGCTGACCGCCGAGGGCGAGTCCGAGCGCGGTTCGGCGCCCGCCGAGCGCTGGGTCGTGGACGGCGGCCCGCACCGCGTCGGGGTGATCGGATCGGTGACCCGCCCGTTCTGCCACGCCTGCGACCGCACCCGGCTGACCGCCGACGGACAGATACGCACCTGCCTGTTCGCCCAGGAGGAGACGGACCTGCGGAGCGCGCTGCGCTCCCAGGCGCCCGACGAGGAGATCGCCAGGCTCTGGAAGCTGGCGATGTGGGGCAAGAAGGCCGGCTCCGGCCTGGACGATCCGGCCTTCCTTCAGCCCGACCGCCCGATGTCAGCCATCGGAGGCTGAGCGGCCCTCCCACTCGGCGAGGGTCACGACCTCCTTGAGGAAACCGCGCACACCGAGGAACGAGGAGAGATGCTCGCGATGCTCGTCACAGGCGAGCCAGGTCTTGCGCCGCTCCGGTGTGTGCAGCTTGGGATTGTTCCAGGCGAGGACCCAGACGGCCGGGGTGCGGCAGCCCTTCGCGGAACAGATCGGCGTCGCGTCGTCATCGGCGGCGGGGCCGGGAGAGAAGAGGCCGCCGAAATCGGCGGGACGTGATGAATCGGGGGAGTTCACCCGACCACCCTAGGCCAACGCTCAGCTACGTCCGGCAGGCGTAAAACAGGGCCGGAAACGGCGCCGGAAACGGCGACGCCGGGCAGCCACGGGGGGAGCTGCCCGGCGTCGGTCCATCGCTCCGACGGGGGATGCGGAGCGCCTGGAAAGTATGTCATGAGCAACGGGGTGCCGGGCACCGGAACTTCACGATTGATCTGAGGTTTTCTTGAGCTTCGCGGACCGCCGGATACCGGTTCTGTGAGCTTCCGACCGCGTCAGGTCACGCTTTTTCGCGCGGGGGCGCGGCCTGCTCCCGGTCTGTCGCGGCGGCTCCGGACTCCGCCGTGGCGGTTCCGGACGGGGGCGCGATCATCGTACGGACCGGTGCGGTGACGTACGTCGACGGCATCGAAGGGACGTTCTCCCGGCCCGCGTTGGCGATCACCACGGCCACGTACGGAAGCAGCATCCCGAGGGCGAGCGTCACGATCGCGACCGGCCGTTCCACGTTCCACAGGGCCACGGTCGCGATCACCGAAAGGGTCCGTACGGACATCGAGATCACATACCGGCGCTGCCGGCCGCGCACATCGTCGGCGAGTCCCTGCCGGGCCCCCGTGATCCGGAAGACCTCAGCGCCGCTCTGCTTCCGCATCACGTTCCACCACCTGATTCCTGTGCCGGACTCTCCCCGGACCGGACTCCCACCACGGTACGCCGGGGCCCCCGCGCCGACGAGAGCGGGTCACCCTCATCCTGACCGATCCATCTGGTCCCGCCACGTACGGCACTGTCCGACATGCGGCGTATGGCGTATCACCCCACACTGAGCGCACATGCGCATACCGCGCCGCATGAGGAGGCGACGATGAGCTGGTTGTGGGCAATCATTGTGGGTCTGGTGCTCGGTCTGATCGCCAGAGCGGTCATCCCGGGCAAGCAGCACATCCCTCTGTGGCTGACGACCTTGTGCGGCATCCTCGGCAGCATTCTCGGCAACGCCGTCGCGAGCTGGATCGGCGTCGCCGACACCAAGGGCATCGACTGGACCCGTCATGTGCTCCAGCTGATCGGGGCCATCCTCGTGGTCTTCGTGGCCGACATGATCTGGAACGCGGTCCGGGGCGGCAAGGGCAAGAGCGCCAGACAGAGAGTCTGAGTCCGACCCGATCGGGCCCGACCCGATCGGACCCGACTTGATCGGACCTCGGGAAGGAAACGGCCGCGGCCGGGTACGTGAGCGAGAGCCCTCGTACCCGGCCGCGGCCGTATGCGATACGGCGATACGGCGGTATGGCGATACGCGCGGCATCACGATGCCGACGCCACCGCGCTTCCGTCCGGTCAGCCGGCCGTGACCTCGATCGCGGCCAGGTTCTTCTTGCCCCGGCGCAGCACCAGCCAGCGCCCGTGCAGCAGTTCCGTACGGTCCGGGACGGTGTCCGCGTCGGCGACCTTCACGTTGTTCACGTAGGCCCCGCCCTCCTTGACCGTGCGCCGGGCCGCCGACTTGCTCGGCGCCAGCCCGGCCTCGGCGAAGAGGTCCACCACCGGTCCCAGCTCGGCGATCCGGGCGCGCGGCACCTCGGAGAGCGCCGCGCTCAGCGTCGCCTCGTCCAGTCCCGTCAGCTCACCCTGGCCGAACAGCGCCCGGGAAGCGGCGACGACCGCCGCGCACTGGTCCGCGCCGTGGACGAGCGTGGTCAGCTCCTCCGCCAGCGCCCGCTGGGCCGCGCGGGCCTGCGGACGCTCGGCGGTGAGCTGCTCCAGCTCTTCCAGTTCCGCACGGCTCTTGAAGCTGAGGATGCGGCTGTACGCGGAGATGTCCCGGTCGTCCACGTTCAGCCAGAACTGGTAGAAGGCGTACGGCGTGGTCATCTCCGGGTCGAGCCAGACCGCCCCGCCCTCCGTCTTGCCGAACTTGGTCCCGTCCGCCTTCGTCATCAGCGGCGTGGCCAGCGCGTGCACGGTGGCGTCCGGCTCCAGGCGGTGGATCAGGTCGAGACCCGCGGTGAGGTTGCCCCACTGGTCGCTGCCGCCCTGCTGGAGGACGCATCCGTACCGCCGGTACAGCTCCAGGAAGTCCATGCTCTGGAGCAGCTGGTAGCTGAACTCGGTGTAGCTGATGCCCTCGTCGGACTCCAGCCGGCGGGCGATGGAGTCCTTGGCGAGCATCCGGTTGACCCGGAAGTGCTTGCCGATGTCCCGCAGGAACTCGATCGCGGACATGCCCGCGGTCCAGTCCAGGTTGTTGACCATCGTGGCCGCGTTCGGACCGTCGAACGTGAGGAACGGCTCGATCTGCGCCCGCAGCCGCGCCACCCAGCCGGCGACCGTCTCCGGATCGTTCAGCGTCCGCTCGGCCGTCGGCCGGGGGTCACCGATCTGGCCGGTGGCCCCGCCCACCAGGGCCAGCGGCCGGTGCCCGGCCTGCTGGAGCCTGCGTACGGTCAGCACCTGCACGAGATGCCCCACGTGCAGGCTGGCCGCGGTCGGGTCGAACCCGCAATAGAACGTGACGGGACCGTCCGCGAGCGCCTTGCGCAAAGCGTCCTCGTCAGTGGACTGGGCGAACAGCCCGCGCCACTTCAGCTCGTCGACGATGTCCGTCACGGTCGTGTGTCTCCTCGCATGGTTCGTACGCGAATGCTTCGTACGTGGGGGTGGTTCATATATGTACGACCAGTCTATGGGCGTCACACGCCCCGGCTGACCGAGCTCATGTTGAAGTCCGGGACGCGCAGCGCGGGCATCGCCGCCCGGGTGAACCAGTCGCCCCACTCGCGCGGCAGCGTCTTCTCCGTACGTCCGGCCTCGGTCACCCGCGACAGCAGACCGACGGGCGACTCGTTGAACCGGAAGTTGTTCACCTCCCCGACGACCTCGCCGTTCTCGACGAGATACACGCCGTCCCGGGTCAGCCCGGTGAGCAGCAGTGTCGCCGGGTCGACCTCGCGGATGTACCAGAGGCAGGTCAGGAGCAGCCCGCGCGTGGTGGCCGACACCATCTCCTCCAGCGAACGCTCACCGCCGCCGTCCAGGATCAGATTGCCGATGCCGGGCGCGACCGGCAGCCCGGTCAGGGCGGCGCTGTGCCGGGTGGTGACCAGATGGCTCAGCTCCCCGCCCCGTACCCAGTCCGTCGCCGCCAGCGGCAGACCGTTGTCGAACACGGACGCGTCGTCACCGGAGGCGTGCGCGATCACGAACGGCGCGGACTCCAGACCGGGCTCGTTCGGGTCGCTGCGCAGGGTCAGCGGCAGCTCGGAGAGCTTCTCCCCGACGCGGGTGCCGCCGCCGGGGCGGGAGAAGACCGTACGGCCCTCCGCGGCGTCGCGGGCGGCCGAGGACCACAGCTGGTAGATCAGCAGGTCGGCCACGGCGGTGGGCGGCAGCAGCGTCTCGTACCGCCCGGCGGGCAGCTCGATCTTCCGCTCGGCCCAGGCCAGCCGCTGCGCCAGCTCGGCGTCGAGTGACGCCGGGTCCACATCCTTGAAGTCGCGCGTGGCCCGGCCCGCCCAGGCGGAGCGGGTGCGGTCGGGGGACTTGGCGTTCAGCTCCAGCGTGCCGCTCGGCTGGTCGTGGCGCAGCCGTACGCCCGTCGACGTACCGAGGTAGGTCGAGGTCAGCATGTGATGGGCGAAGCCGTACAGCTCACGTCCGCCGGCGCGGGCACGGGCGAACGACTCGCCGAGCGCGGGCGCGAAGTCCGCGAAGACGGCGGAGGTCGTCTCGGCGGGCGCGTCCGTGAAATCCCCGCCCCCGGCGCCGTTCGCCCGGTCCGCGTCGACCAGGGGCTGAGCGTCCTCGGCGGGCTCGGCCCCGCGCGCGGCGGCCTCGGCGGCCCGTACGACCTGCTCCAGCTCGTCGGCGGTGACGGCGGAACGCGACACGACCCCGGAGGCGGTGCCCCGCGCGCCGTCGACGGTCGCGACGACCGTCAGGGTCCGGCCGCGGGTGACCCCGTTCGTGGTCAGCGCGTTGCCCGCCCAGCGCAGATTGGCGGAGGACTGCTCGTCGGCGATGACCACACAGCCGTCGGCGGTGGACAGTTCGAGAGCGCGCTCGACGATCTCGTACGGCTTGCTGCTGCGGCTCGTGGTCATCGTCCGGCCTCCTGCGTGGTGTTGAGACTGTGCTGTTCCGGGAGGCGGCCCCCGGACCCCCGGCCGGTTCGGATGCCGGTCGTCATCGCCCGGCGGCCCCCGGACCCCCGGCCGGCATCCGTGCTCGCCGTCATCGCCCGGCCTCCTGCGTCGTGTTCAGGATGTTGACGCCGCGGAAGAGAGCCGACGGGCATCCGTGGGAGACCGCCGCGACCTGCCCCGGCTGGGCCTTGCCGCAGTTGAAGGCGCCGCCCAGGACATACGTCTGCGGTCCGCCGACCGCCTCCATGGAGCCCCAGAAGTCCGTGGTCGTCGCCTGGTAGGCGACATCGCGCAACTGGCCCGCCAGCTTGCCGTTCTCGATACGGAAGAACCGCTGGCCGGTGAACTGGAAGTTGTAGCGCTGCATGTCGATCGACCACGACCGGTCGCCGACCACATAGATCCCGCGCTCCACACCGCCGATCAGATCCTCCGTCGCGAGCCCGCCCGGATCCGGCCGCAGCGACACGTTCGCCATGCGCTGTACGGGCACATGGCCCGGCGAATCGGCGTACGCGCAGCCGTTGGAGCGGCCGAGGCCGGTGAGCTTCGCGATACGGCGGTCCAGCTGGTACCCGACGAGCGTGCCGTCCTTGACCAGGTCCCAGGACTGCGCCTCGACGCCCTCGTCGTCGTACCCGATGGTGGCCAGACCGTGTTCGGCGGTCCGGTCACCCGTCACATTCATCACCGAGGAGCCGTACGCCAGCTTCCCGAGCTGGTCGAACGTGGCGAAGGAGGTGCCCGCGTACGCCGCTTCGTATCCCAACGCCCGGTCCAGCTCGGTGGCATGACCGATCGACTCGTGGATCGTCAGCCACAAATTGGACGGGTCGACCACCAGGTCGTACGTGCCGGCCTCGACGCTCGGCGCGCGCATCTTCTCGGCGAGCAGCCCGGGGATGCGCTCCAACTCGGCGTCCCAGTCCCAGCCGGTCCCGGTCAGGTACTCCCAACCCCGGCCGACGGGCGGGGCGATCGTGCGCATCGAGTCGAACTCACCGCTCTTGCCGTCCACCGCGACGGCCGTGAGCTGCGGATGCAGCCGCACACGCTGCTGGGTGGTGACCGTGCCGGCGGTGTCCGCGTAGAACTTGTTCTCATGGACGGTGAGCAGCGACGCGTCCACATGCGCGACGCCCTCGGCCCGCAGCAGCCGCGCGCTCCACTCGGCGAGCAGACCGCTCTTGTCCTCGTCGGGCACCTCGAACGGGTCGATCTCGTACGCCGAGACCCAGGTCTTCTCGGCGTGCACCGGCTCCTCGGCCAGCTCGACCCGCTCGTCGGAACCGGCCGCCGAGATCACCTTCGCCGACAGCTTGGCCATCGCCACGGCCTGCCCGGCGACCCGCGCCGCCGCGTCCATCGACAGATCGACCCCGGACGCGAAGCCCCAGGCGCCGCCGTGCACCACCCGGACCGCGTAACCGAGATCGGTGGTGTCCGACGTCCCGGCGGGCTTGCCGTCCCGCAGCCGCCAGGCCGCGTCCCGTACCCGCTCGAACCGGAAATCGGCATGGTCGGCGCCGAGCGCCCGCGCGCGGGCGAGCGCGGCGTCGGCGAGCGCCCGCAGCGGCAGTGCCAGGAACGACTGATCTACCTCATGGGGCACGTCGGCCTCCCCTTCTCGCACCTCTGGGATATCTGCCCGCAGTGAATCACGCGGGGCAGGCGGCCCGAAGGCCCATTACGGCACCTTGGCCGGCCGCGGCGGGGCCCGTGGTAGGCGCTGACGGGGCACCCCCGCCAAATTGTGCGTACTGTACGTACAATGTAGGTACATTGGCTGGATGGTACGCAGGACAGACTCCGCAGGACAGATGAGGAGGCCCTGATGAGCGCGATTTCGGTCCGCGAGTTCTCCTACAACCCGAGCGCTGTCTTCGCGCGGGTGGAGAAAGGGGAAGCGATTGAGGTGACGCGGCACGGCAACGTCATCGCCATACTGCTGCCGGGGAGCGGAGGCTCTCAGCGATATGCCTCACTCGTCGCGCAAGGCCAGATCCGGCTGACCGCCACCACCACGACGGACCTGGACCGACTGCCGGTCTGTGAGCCCCTCGGTGGTGAGTCGCCGCTGGCTGTACTGCTCGCGGACCGTGAGGACGAACCGCGTTGATCTATCTGGACACCTCTGCCATCGTCACCCTCCTCTCCAGACGCCAGTACGCGCGCGAGCTGGGCGAATACCTCGCCAGTAGGCCGTCCACCCCGATGGCGACCAGCAGCCTGGGCTTCGTGGAAACCGTGCGGACCATGGACCAGGTCGGTGACTTCCCCTCCCTGATGCGGGAGTTGGCCCGCGACTTCACCGAGATTCTGCTGACCGACGAGGTGCGCAACGCGGCAGCGACGTTGCCCGGGAGTGCGCGCACCCTCGACGCCGTTCACGTGGCCAGTGCGCAGATCATGGGTGACGCGCTCGACGTACTCATCAGCTACGACAAGCGGATGCTGGACGTCGCGAAGGAGATCGGCCTGCCTGTGGCGGCGCCTGGTCTCATCTGACACGGCGCCGTATCTGACATCGAGCCGTACGGACCCGGTCGCGGACGTGACGGACCCGGTCGCGGACGTGTGCAGGACACGCTCCGTCCCTGGCCCTGTCTCAGAGTTCTCCGGAGACGACGCCGTCACGGAAGGCGGCCCATCCGGGCAATCAGTGCCAGCGAGTCGTCCGTCGGCAGTGCGGTGGCGACGATGCGTTCGAACGCGTCGGCGAAGGTGCGTACTTCTTCGATGCCCTCGTCCGAGCTGATCGGAAACGCTGTCCGGGCCTGCGGGGACCACGTGCCGGTCGTCGTGGAGGTCTACGCGGTCTCCTTCGGGGTGGCGGTCACCGTCCACGACCCGGACCCGGACACGGTGCCGCGAAGGCGAGGTGTCGCGCTCGACAACGCGGTGGCGGAGTCGGGGCGGGGACTCGTTCTGCTGGATCTGCTCGCGCCGGGCTGGCACGTCATCCGGTCGTCGATCGGCAAGCAGGTCCGGTGCCGGGTGGCCTGTCCCCTGAGCGGGTGAAAAGCCACGGGAAACGTACTTCCGGGAAGTACGTTTCCCTTAATTCTCTCAGGAGGCGAACCCACCAGGTGGCCGAACCGCTGATCAACTTTGACCATGCGATCGTGCGGCCGAAGATCGCCATGCTGGACCGGGGGATGGCCGAAGCCGCCTGGCAGAGCAGCCGGCCGCGCTTCTTCCGCTTTGTGGTGGGGCCGCACTTCGAGCAGCTCTGCCGGGACTGGGTCGCCCACTTCGCGGCACCCGAGACGCTCGGTGGGCTGCCGATCGATGTCTCGTACGGCACCGTCTCCGATCCGGCGAACCGCTCGTCGTACGAGATCGACGTCGTGGTCCACGGCGCTGTCGGCCAGGACAACGGAGTCCTGCTCGCGATCGGGGAGTGCACGTGGGATCAGGTGATGGGGATCGGCCATCTCGAACGGCTGCGGGCGGTTCTGCGGCTGCCGGCCGGACGTGGCATCGATGTGGGGCAGGTCCGGGCCTGTTGCTTCAGCGGGGCCGGGTTCACTCCCGAACTGCGGGCCGCCGAGCGGCGTGGCGAGGTTGTGCTCGTGGGGCTGGAACGGCTGTACGGCGGCGAGTGAGTCCGTGCGGCGATGGCTGAGGCCCGTTTCTGTAGGGACCCGACAGTGACCGTACCGAGGTGCTGTCAGGGGGCGATTCCCTGAGAAGGGGCCGGTGGCGGTAGGTTTTCGAGGAACCAGACCGCTAGGGAAAGGCTGATCCGTTGAGCCGCTCGGTTCTCGTCACCGGAGGAAACCGGGGCATCGGCCTCGCCATCGCCCGTGCCTTCGCCGACAACGGCGACAAGGTCGCCATCACATACCGTTCCGGCGAACCGCCGGAGGAGCTGACGAAGCTGGGCTGCCTGGCGGTCCGCTGCGACATCACCGACAGCGAGCAGGTGGAGCAGGCCTACAAGGAGATTGAGGAGAAGCAGGGGCCCGTGGAGGTGCTGGTGGCCAACGCCGGTATCACCAAGGACCAGCTGCTGATGCGGATGTCCGAGGATGACTTCATCTCCGTCCTCGACACCAACCTCACCGGCACCTTCCGGGTCGTCAAGCGCGCCAACCGCGCCATGCTGCGTGCCAAGAAGGGCCGCGTCGTCCTCCTCTCCTCGGTGGTGGGGCTGCTCGGCTCGGCGGGGCAGGCGAATTACGCCGCCTCCAAGGCCGGTCTGGTCGGTTTCGCCCGCTCCCTCGCCCGCGAACTGGGCTCGCGCAACATCACCTTCAATGTCGTCGCGCCCGGCTTCGTCGACACCGACATGACGAAGGTGCTCACCGAGGAGCAGCGCGCGGGCATCGTCTCGCAGGTGCCGCTCGGCCGTTATGCGACGCCGGAGGAGATCGCCGCGACCGTGCGGTTCCTCGCCTCCGACGACGCCTCGTACATCACTGGAGCCGTCATTCCCGTTGACGGCGGATTGGGCATGGGTCACTGACCGACATGAGTGGAATCCTCGCCGGCAAGCGCATTCTCGTGACGGGGGTCCTCACCGAGGGCTCCATCGCCTTCCATGCCGCCAAGGTGGCGCAGGAGGAGGGCGCCGAGGTCATCCTCACCGGCTTCGGCCGGCTCACCCTCGTCGAGCGCATCGCCAAGCGACTGCCCAAGCCCGCCCCGGTCATCGAGCTGGACGTCACCAACCAGGAGCACCTGGACGGCCTGGCCGACAAGATCCGTGAGCACCAGGGGGAGGGCGCCGGGCTCGACGGTGTCGTGCACTCGATCGCCTTCGGCCCGCAGGGCGCCTTCAACTTCCTGGAGGGCACCTGGGAGGACGTCGGCACGGCGGTGCACGTCTCGGCGTACTCGCTGAAGTCGCTGACGACGGCCTGCCTGCCGCTGATGCCGCGCGGCGGCTCGGTCGTCGGCCTCACCTTCGACGCGCAGGTCGCCTGGCCGAAGTACGACTGGATGGGTGTCGCCAAGGCGGCCCTGGAGTCCACCAGCCGCTACCTCGCCCGTGACCTGGGTGCGAAGAACGTCCGCTGCAACCTGGTGTCGGCCGGTCCGATCAAGTCGATGGCCGCCAAGTCCATCCCGGGCTTCGAAGAGCTCGCGGACGTGTGGAACCACCGCGCGCCGATCGGCTGGGACCTGTCCGACCCGGAGCCGGCCGGCCGGGGCGTCGTCGGTCTGCTGTCGGACTTCTTCCCGAAGACGACCGGCGAGATCGTCCACGTCGACGGTGGCGTGCACATGATGGGCGCCTGACCGCCCGTACGTACGCAGGCACGTGATCCCGGAAGCCGCGCGACCGTCGAGAAGACGGCGCGCGGCTTCCGCGTTCCACGGGATCGGGAGCGGGCCTCGATTCGAAAAGAACGGCGATCCACCGCAGACTTTGCGTATCGGGTCATTTCGGTCGGTCGCGGGCAGGAGGTGTGCGTGTGCGCCCGCTGTCCGGACGTGCCGCGGCCCTCGTCGGAGCCGTACTGATCACGACAGGGCTCGCCGTCACCTCGGAGCTGTGCGCCGCACCCGGTCCCGCGGCCCTGGCCGACCCTCCCACCCTGGTCGGATCGACGCGGGCGAGGGTGGGCGCGTCACCGCCCGCGGCCCGCCCCCACGCCTCGTGCCGTACGCGGATCGAGGGCTCGCACGCCACCGCGTCCTGCCACAACCCGTATCCGGAGACCGACCGGCTCCGGCTGCACATCGAGTGTGAGCGCTGGTGGGACATCGACGAGGACGGTGCCCCGGCGGACGTACCGCCTACGGGATACGTGGAGCTCGCCGGCCGTTGCTGGAAGGGGATACGCGCAGCGTGGGTCACCCATGAGCGGGTCGATCAATAAGAGCGTCAAGCGCGCTGCGGGCTTTGCCGGAGACCTTTGAGCGTCCGTCGAGCCGTTGGGTGTCCGTCCAGCCTCGGGTGTCCGCTCGCTCCGGAGACTCCGGGACTCGCTCGCCGCTGGTTTGCCTCAGGCCCGTTCCGCAAGGCAGTTGAGGGCGTGACTCGCGGCCTCGGTGCCCGCGGTGTCCACATCGCCCGCCCGGATCGCCGCCACCAGCCGCGCGTGGTCCATATGGTTCTCGGGGCGCAACTCCCGCCCCACGTCGTCGCGGAGCGTTTCGCGCAGCAGGTGGCCCAGGTCCGCGTACAGCTCGATCATTACGTCGTTGTGCGAGGCCGAGACGACCGCCATGTGCAGGGTCGCGTCGGCCGTGACGAACCGTTCGGCGTCGCCCGCCTCCCAGGCCTCCTCGCGCCGGGCGAGGAGGGTCTCCAGCTGCCGCAGGTCCCGCTCCGTACGCCGCTCGGCCGCCAGCCGGGCGGCCGAGGACTCCAGCGTGGAGCGCAGCTCGGCGACATGCCGCGGATCCGCGCCGGCGAATCTGCGGTGCATCACCCCGGCCAGTTCGCTCGTCGCGACGACATACGTCCCCGAACCCTGCCGGATGTCCAGGAGCCCGTTGTGGGCGAGCGCGCGAACCGCCTCCCTGACGGTGTTACGGGCCACGCCCAGCTGCTCGACCAGCTCGGGCTCGGTGGGGATACGTGAGCCCACCGGCCATTCGCCGGACGTGATCTGGTTCCGCAGCTCGGTGATCACCTGGTCGGAGAGCGCGGAACGCCGGGGAGAGGTCAGCGCCATGGTGTTCCAAGTCTGTCGGGGGCCATGCCTGTGTCAGGCCGAAAGAGGATTGGACAGCCAATCATCCCATGATTCTATGATGTCCCCATGCCCGACGAGCCGCAGATACCGATCCCGACCCACACTCACACCCAGGCCTACGCCCAGACCCAGACCCGGGCCCGGACCCTGAGCCAGCCCGGGACGGCATCCGCGTCCGTCTCCGGCGCCACCGATTCCGGCTACTCCTCCGACTCCCTCGATTCCGCCGGGCCGCGTACGTCGGTCTGGCTCACGCGGCTGCTCGTCGTCGGACTGGTCCTCGCCGCCCTGAACCTCCGCCCCGCCATCACCAGCCTCGGCTCGCTGCTCGAAGAGGTACGGGTCGGGCTGCACATGAGCGGCAGCGTCGCGGGTGTCCTCACCTCCGTACCGCCCTTCTGTTTCGCGCTCTTCGGCTTCACCGCGCCCCGCCTGGCCCGGCGCTTCGGCCCCGGCGCGGTCGTCTGCGCGGGCATGATCGCCATTACGACGGGCCTGCTGATCCGGCCCTTCGCGAACGGTACGGTCGGCTTCCTCGCGGCGAGCGCGTTCGCACTCATGGGGATCGCCGTCAGCAACGTGCTGATGCCGGTGATCGTCAAGCGCTACTTCCCCGACCGCGTCGGCACCATGACAGGTCTGTACTCGATGGGCCTCGCGCTCGGCACCGCTTCCGCCGCCGCTGTGACCGTGCCCATGACCGAGGCGCTGGGCGGCAGTTGGCGGATGGGGCTCGGCGTCTGGGCTGTGCTTGCGGCGGTCGCCGTGCTGCCGTGGCTGGGGCTGGTACGTGACCGAAGCGCGACGTCCGCGGTTGGTGCCGGTTCTGGTGCCGGTGCCATGTCCGCGTCGGGTTCGGGTTCGGGTTCTGTGTCGGGCCCGGCCCTGCGCACGGCCTCGGGGCTCCGGCTTGAGCGCAGCCGTACCGCTTGGGCGCTCGCCTGCTTCTTCGGCCTTCAGGCCACCGGCGCGTACATCACGATGGGCTGGATGCCGCAGATCTTCCGCGACGCGGGCGTCCCGGCGGGCACAGCGGGTCTGCTGCTTGCCGTGATCATGGTGATGGGCGTGCCACTGGCCTTCGTGATCCCGCGAACGGCCGCGCGCATGAAGAACCAGGGGTCCGTCGGCGTCGCCCTGGGGGCGTGCGGGCTGACCGCCTACGCGGGCCTCTATTTCGCCCCGGTCGGCGGGGCCTGGCTCTGGGCCGTGCTTCTGGGCATCTCGAACTGTGCCTTTCCGCTGGCCCTCACCATGATCGGTATGCGGTCCAGGACCGGGGCGGGTGTCGTACGGCTCTCCGCGTTCGTCCAGTGCGTGGGCTATCTGATCTCGATCCCCGGGCCGTTGCTGGTGGGTGTGCTGTACCAGCACACCGGGGGCTGGGGGCTGCCGATCGCGCTGATGGCGGGGCTCCTCGTGCCGCAGATGGTGGCGGGGGCCGTGGCTGGGCGGGACCGGACGATCGAGGACGAAGCGCAGATGCGACACTGAGCGCATGCCAGTCCTTGACCCAAATCCTCAGAACGGCCAGCAGAAGCTGCTCCTCCTGTTCGGCACGATTATCGGCATCATGGTGATCATCGGCGTTATCGCGTCTGTCGTCTCGCCGTGAAGCCTTAGCACGGTGTCGCCGTCCGGCGGTGTGTGGTGTGTGGGGTGTCGGTGCCTGGACGTCCCGGCCCGGTCGTCCGCCGGCGAGTGAGCCGAAGGGGCGCGCCGCTGTCGTAAGGGAGAGCGCGCGCAGGCCCCGAGGAACGAGGGGGCGAGCACGGTCGACCGTCGACAGCGGCTCAAAGCGCCCCGGAGGCGAACCGAGCCCCAAAAAAAGTGGGCGTCCCTTAGGGGGCGGGGCTCAGGGTGAAGTGGGTGGGTTGCCGGATGGGATTCGGGGCTCATGATCCGTAGGTTTGAGGCATCGCGAATCCACCCACCCCGGAGGCGGCCATGTCGGCCCACACACACGGCCGGTCCCACTCCCAGGCATCCTCCGGTAGCGTCGAGATCCGGCTGCCGTGGTGGTCTGTCGCTCTGCCGGCGCTTGCTTTCGTTGTGCTGCTTGCGCTGATGGCGGACTCCGGCGGGGCACACGCCGCGGCGGGTGATCCCGTGGTCGGCCCTGTTCTGGAGCAGATCCGCCTGACCCTGGCGCGGTGATGCCGAGAGGGCGGTGAGACTGTTCACCCGTGCTGGGGCAGCACGCCAACACCCTGCGCCTGCTGGCGCGATTCATGCGAAGCTGGGATGCATGAGCGTCGATACACCGCGCAGGATCGTCCTACTCCGGCACGCGAAGGCCGACTGGCCCGATGTGCCCGACCATGATCGGCCGCTCGCTGAGCGGGGCCGCTCGGATGCCTCCGTGGCCGGCCGCAGGCTCGCCGATACCGGTATCGCCTTCGACCTGGCTCTCTGTTCCACTTCGGTCAGAACCCGTGAGACGTGGAAGCTGGCCGTGCACGAGTTGCCGACGCGTCCCAAGACCGTCTATGAGGACCGGCTCTACGACGCCACCCTCGGTGATCTTCTGGCGCTGATCAATGAGACCCCAGACGACGTGAATGATCTCCTTCTCGTCGGCCACAATCCCGGTACGCACGCGCTCGCCGATGCCCTTTCGGGTACGTCGGAGGGTGACACCATCGCTCGGATGACCCGTTCCGGATTCCCGACCTCGGCCTTCGCCGTGATCACCTTCACCACGTCCTGGAAGTCGGTGGAGCACGGGGCGGGCAGGCTGGTCGACTTCTGGACCCCGCACGACTGACCAGGCGCCGAAAGGCCGGTCACCAGCGCTGACCAGGCCTTCTGGTCCGCGTACGCACATACGTATATGAGAAGCCCCGGCACGGGCCCTTGGATTCAAGGACACGTGCCGGGGCTTTTCCGTAGTGGTCGGCCTGTCAGTCGTCCTGCCGGCCGTCTTCGCCGTCGGCCGCCTCGACCTCTTCGCGGGTGATCCCCAGGAGGTACAGCACGGTGTCCAGGAACGGGACGTTCACCGCTGTGTGGGCGGCCTGGCGGACCACCGGCTTGGCGTTGAAGGCCACGCCGAGGCCCGCCGCGTTCAGCATGTCCAGGTCGTTGGCGCCGTCGCCGATCGCGACGGTCTGTGCCAGCGGTACGCCCGCCTCGGTGGCGAACCGGCGCAGCAGCCGGGCCTTGCCCGCGCGGTCGACGATCTCGCCCACCACGCGCCCGGTGAGTTTCCCGTCCACGATCTCCAGCGTGTTGGCGGAGGCGAAGTCCAGTCCGAGCTGTTCCTGGAGAGCATCGGTGACCTGGGTGAATCCGCCGGAGACGACGCCGACTTGGTAGCCGAGCCGCTTGAGCGTACGGATCAGGGTGCGGGCCCCCGGTGTGAGCCGGACCTCGGCCCGTACCTTGTCCACCACCGACGCGTCGAGCCCGGCGAGCAGTGCCACCCGCGCGTGCAGGGACTCCTCGAAGTCCAGCTCCCCGAGCATGGCCCTGGCCGTCACCGCGGCGACCTCGGCCTCGCAGCCGGCGTGCGCCGCGAAGAGTTCGATGACCTCGTCCTGGATGAGGGTCGAGTCCACGTCCATGACGACCAGCCGCTGGGCCCGGCGGTGCAGTCCGGCCGAGACGACGGCGACATCCACCCCGATCTCGGAGCCTGCCGTGGCCAGTGCGGTGCGCAGCGGTTCGGTCTCCACGCCGGACACCGCGAACTCCACCGCGGTGACCGGGTATTTCGCCAGCCGGAAGATACGGTCGATGTTGCCGCCGGTCGAGGTGATGCTGGCCGCTATGGCCGCCGTCGACTCCGCGGTCAGTGGGTTGCCGAGCACGGTGACATGCGAACGGCCGCTGCCACGCGGCCGGTTGTCGCCCGTACCGGAGATGATCTCTGCCTGGAGGTTGAGCGACTCCGTCCAGCTGTGAACGGTCGCCCGTAGCTCGCCCGCGCTGGGGTCGGTGGCCGTCGGCGCGGTGATCAGTGCGCACAGGACGATCCGGCCACGGGTGACGACCTGCTCGATGTCGATCACATCGACGGAGTAGGCGGCGAGAGTGTCGAAGAGCCCGGCGGTGATGCCGGGGCGGTCCTTCCCGAAGATCTTGACGAGAAGGGTGGGGACGTCGGCGGTCCGAGGGGGCTGAGGTGCGCTCATGGTGGTTCCACCGTATCGGGCGCGGCTCGGAAAGCAGCCGCCCGTCCCGCTTGGCGGACACGTGTGACGAGGCGGGCCGGACGCCTCGTACACGGTGGGTGGCGGGCGCGCCCCGGTACGTGACCGGGGGCTCGGTCCGATCCCCTTCAGGTGGCCGGAAAGCGACGGTGGGCCGCCGCCTCGGTGCTGCGTGGGGGCCGGGTGGGACCAGCGGTGGACGGGTCATCGAAGGGCCTGGCCGAACCGTCCGGCCTCCGGGGCGCCGGAGCGGCCGCCGTCCCGATCGGTGCCCCGGCTCACCGTTGCCCCGGTGCCCGGCTCACCGTGGCTGTCGATGTCGGCGGTATGCCGATCCGGTGCCTGCGGCCACGTCCTCCGAAGGCTCTGTGTCCTCCGAAGGCTCTGTGCGACGGTGCCGATTCCCGTTGGTTTTGTCCCTCTTGTTGCTGTTCCTTGCCTTCGCACATGATCCGTGGTCACTCGTGCGCGGTTAATGCTCTCCGGGTGCCTTTCTCCCGCGTCAACAGCCCCTCCCCGGGGGCTGTTACGTGGTTGTACCCGTATCGCATGAGGCCCGACTTTCGAAGAGGGGCGTGGGCCTGAAATAGTTCCCCCCGATGTTCGCCATCCCTAGACTCCCTGTGACGGGGGAACTTCGGGGGACAATTAGTGGGGCATGGAGTGCCGGAACTCGTACTGGAATTGAACGGAAGGACCTGGACGCTCGATCCGTCCAGGTCATACACCCTGGGGCGTGATCCGCAGGGTGACCTGGTGGTCGATGACGCCAGGGTCTCGTGGCGTCACGCCACCATTAGTTGGGGGGGCCGTGGTTGGGTCATCGAGGACCACGGCAGCACCAACGGCACCTATGTGCGGGGCCAGCGCATCCATCAGATGGACATCGCCGCCGGCTCTGCCGTACATCTCGGAAATGCCACTGACGGGCCCCGGTTGAGTCTTGACGACGCCAACGGTGCCAAGGGAGGCGCCGGCAGCGCGTACAGCGCGCAGGGTGCGGCGTCCCAGCAGGCTCCGCAGCAGCAGAATTGGCAGCAGCAACCGCAGCACCAGGCGCCGCAGCACCAGCCCGCGCAGCAGCAAGCACCGCAGTATCAGCAGCAGGCACCCGCCCAGCAGCAGAACTGGCAGCAGTCCCAGCACCAGGCACCTCAGCAACAGGCACCTCAACACCAGACACCTCAGCAGCAGGTTCCCCAGCAGCACGCACCGCAGCACCAGGCACAGGTGCCGCACCAGCAGGGCACGGGCTCGGGCTCGGGCGGCGCCGCGGGGGCCCCGCCGGTGCACGGCGACCGCAGCCCGACCACCTTCCACCAGTTCTCGCTCGGCCGCGTGATGCGGATAGGCCGTGCGCTCGAGAACGAGCTGGTCGTATCCGACCTCCAGGTCTCGCGCCTGCACGCCGAGTTCACGGCGACGCCCGACGGCCGCTTCGAGATCCGTGACCTCGGATCCCACAACGGCACGTACGTCAACGGACAGCCGATCGCCAAGTCCGGCACCGTACTCCTCGGCCCGAACGACATCGTCGGCGTCGGCCACTCGACCTTCCGCCTCGTCGGCGACCGGCTCGAAGAGTTCGTCGACACCGGTGCGGTCTCCTTCTCCGCCCGCCACCTGACGGTGACGGTCGACGGCGGCAAGCAGATCCTCAAGGACGTCTCCTTCGGCCTCCCCGAGAAGTCGCTGGTCGCGGTCATCGGCCCGTCGGGCTCCGGCAAGTCCACCCTGCTCAAGGCGCTCACCGGCTACCGCCCCGCCGACCAGGGCGATGTCCTCTACGACAACCGGAATCTGTACAAGCAGTTCGCCGAGCTGCGCCAGCGCATCGGTCTGGTCCCGCAGGACGACATCCTGCACAAGGAGCTGACCGTCAGGAAGGCCCTCAAGTACGCCGCCAAGCTCCGCTTCCCCGGTGACACCGCCGAGGCCGAGCGCGAGGCGCGTATCGACGAGGTGCTGCGCGAGCTGAAGCTCGACATCCACAAGGGCAAGAAGATCACCTCGCTCTCCGGTGGTCAGCGCAAGCGCGTGTCCGTGGCCCTGGAGCTGCTCACCAAGCCGTCGCTGATCTTCCTGGACGAGCCGACCTCCGGCCTCGACCCGGGCATGGACCGCGATGTCATGCAGCTGCTGCGCGGCCTCGCCGACGACGGCCGTACGGTCCTGGTCGTCACCCACTCCGTGGCCGAGCTGGCCATCTGCGACAAGCTGCTCGTGATGGCCCCCGGCGGTTCCGTCGCGTACTTCGGCCCGCCGGAGGAGGCGCTCAACTTCTTCGGCTACAGCACCTGGGCGGACGTCTTCTCGGCGTTCGAGAACTACCGCGACTACGACTGGGCGGGCCGCTGGCGCGGTTCGCAGCACTACCAGATGTACGCCGCCGACATCGACGCCGTCGCCGTCCAGTCCGCCCCTGTGCCGCCGCCGCAGCAGATGCGCCCGCCGAAGGCGCAGAGCTGGGGTTCCCAGCTCTGGACACTGATGCGTCGCTACACATCGGTGATCGCGTCCGACAAGGGCTTCATGGGGCTGATGGTGATCCTGCCGGCCGTCCTCGGCGTGGTCAGTCTCGTCATCCCGGCCGAATTCGGCCTCGGGCCGCCCGATCCGCCGGTCAAGTTCAACGGCAAGGCCGGCACGATCATGCTGATCATCGCGGTCGGCATGTGCTTCTCGGGTGCGGCCAACTCCGTACGTGAGCTGATCAAGGAACGGGTGATCTACGAACGGGAACGGGCCACCGGTCTGTCCCGCTCCGCGTATCTGATGTCCAAGGTCATCGTGCTCGGTGTGATCACGGCAATCCAGGGCGTCATCATCTGCGGCATCGGCTTCGCCAACCGTGCGATGCCGGCGGAGGGGCTGCTCATGCCCCCGGCCGTCGAGATCTGCCTGGTCGTGATCGCCCTCGGCTTCACCTCGATGATGGTCGGCCTGGTCATCTCCTCGCTGGTGAAGACGGCCGAGAAGACGATGCCGCTGCTGGTCATGTTCGCGATCGTCCAGGTCGTCTTCACCGGCGTCCTCTTCCAGCTGTACGGCTCGCCGGGCCTGGAGCAGTTCGCCTGGCTGATGCCCTCTCGCTGGGCCATCGCGGGCGCGGGCTCGACCCTCGACCTCCAGACGCTGATGCCGCCGTGGGACCCGCAGAAGCCCACCGACGTGGACGGTCTGTGGGAGCACTCGGTGGGCCAGTGGGGCATCAACATCACGATCCTGCTGGTGATGGGCGCCCTCTGCGGTGTCGCGGTGTCGCGTCTGCTGCGCCGCCACGAGCCCGAGGTCATGCGCAAGTAGCGGTCCGCCCGTACGCCCGCACCCGCGGGCGTACGTACCACGCACATACGCCGGAGGGCGGCACCCCCAAGCAGGGGGTGCCGCCCTCCGGCGTTGTCACGCGTCGGTACGCCTCGTCGCGCACGGGCGACGCGTCAGTGTGTGCTCAGCGGGACAGCCGGACAGCCGGACAGCGGGACGCTGGTCCTGCCGTCGGTCCTGCCGTCGGTCCGTCCGGTCGTCCGGGTGGGGACGACTCAGTACGCGCTGTTGACGTTGTCCATCGAGCCGTACTTGTCAGCGGCGTAGTTGGCCGCGGCCACGATGTTGGAGACCGGGTTCCAGATGTTGTTCGGCGTTCCGGAGACGTGGTACGCCTTGAACGTCGGGGGGATGACCTGGAGCAGGCCCTTCGACGGGATGCCGTTCTGGGCGTTGATGTCCCAGTTGTTGATCGCCGACGGGTTGCCGGACGACTCGCGGAGGATGTTCCGGTGCAGACCCTCGTACGAGCCGGGGATGTCCTTGGCCTTCATGATGGCCAGCGACTCACGGATCCAGCCGTCCAGGTTGTTGGCGTAGACCGGCTTGCGCTCGACGGAGCGGCTGGCGGTCGTCGCCTTGCTGCCCCGCTTCTCGGCGGCCTTGGCCTTGGCCTTCGCGGCCGCCTTGGCCTTCGCTTCAGCCTTCGCCTTGGCGGCGGCCTTGGCCTTGGCGGCTGCTTCGGCCTTGTCCTTGTCCGCTGCCTTCACCGCGGCGGCGTGAGCCTTGGCGGAGCTGTCGGCAGTGGTGTGCTGCTTGGCGATGATCGCGTGCACGGCCGAGGCCTGAGCGCTGTCCGAAGTCGACTTCCAGGCGACCTGCGAAGCGGCGACGGGCTGCTGCTTGGGCTCAGCGTCGGCGGTGGCGTTGCCACCGGGGACGAGCGAGAACGTGAGGGCCGCGACACCGGCGGCGGCTATGCCGGCGGCCGAAGCCTTCTGGGTCTTGTTCAGGCGACTGAGACCAGGGGTGCGTGACGAGAACATAGAGACGTACCTCTTCGAATAGCGGAAGTCGCGGAGGCCGGGCGGCCAGCCAACTCGGCGGCGACGAATGCAATTCTTAGCGGCAGCAAAAACGCCTGGCAAAGGTGTGACGTACGACCTCGGATAGTGGAACCAGTCGCTGTAATAGCGCCCTGTCGACCCCTTACGCCGTGCTCACACCCGGGTTTCTTATCGACTAGCGAACTTCGTAAGTGATCCACGTCCTATGTGCGGGCTCACATCGGGGGCATAACAACTTGACCATGCGTTGCTTCAGCAATGCGAAACGTGAGCGATTTCCCCGGATAGCCCGTCCCTGGGCTCCACGGGCACCCACCCGGAGGCTCCTGGAGCCCTTGAAAGAGGCCCCCGGAGCCTCCGGGGGCCTCTTTCAAGGGCTCTCGCCGGGGAGAAGCAGATGGACATCCCCGAATTCGTGCCAGAGATAGCGCCGCCGCAGCGCCTCCCGGTACCCCCGCTCCAGCGCCTCCCGCCCGGCGATCGCCGCCAGCATCAGCAGATGCGAGGCCTCGGGCTCGTGCAGCCCGGTCAGCAGGCCGTCCACGGCCCGTACCCGGCGGCGGGGCGTCAGCACCAGATCCGTCCACCCCGAGGCCGCCCGCACCACCCCGTCCGGTCCCGCCGCCGACTCCAGGGCCCGTACCGCCGTCGTGCCGACCGCGACTACCTTGCCGCCGCCCGCCGCAGCCGCGTTCACCAGCCGGGCCGTCGCCTCCGACACCTCGAAGCGCTCCGGATACGGCGGCTCGTACGCCTCCACCGACGCCACCCCCGTATGCAGCGTGAGCGGCGCGAACCACACGCCCCGGCTCACCAGCTCCGCGATCAGACCCGAGGTGAAGGGCCGGCCGGCGCTCGGCATCTCCGCCGAGCCCGAGCCGTCGGGGGAGGGGAGCGCGAACACCGTCTGGTACGCGGACAGCGGCTGGTCCCGTTCCGTGTACCCGTAGCGGATGGGCCGGCCGTAGCGGTGCATCAGCGCCGGCACATCGGCGTACGAGACCGTCGCCCACCACAGCCGTGCCTTCCCGGAGGTCAGCGGCTCCTCCAGGACGAGCCGCTCCCCGCCCGGCAGCCGTACGATCGCCCCCACCGGGCCCCCGGCCCGGGGCAGGGTGGTCCCCGCACCGGCCCGCACGTCCGGAACCCGCAGCTCCACCGCCCACCGGCCGTCGTCGCCGCGCGTCGAGAAGTGCACGACGACCCGCTCGCCGCCCAGACGGCCGTTGACCGCGGCCGGGAGCGTGGCCGACGTATTGACGACCAGTACGTCCCCGGCCCGCAGCTGCCCCGGCAGCTCACGGAAGGCGTGGTGGGTGACCCGCGTCCCCCGGGACACCAGCAGCCGTACGTCATCCCTGCCCGCCCCGCGCTGCTCCGCCGGGACCCGCGCCGACAGTTCCGCGGGCACCCGCAGCCCTTCCAGCACGCTCGACACCATCCTCGTACCGCCCGGCCCCGCTCCCTGGTCTCCGGGGCCCGTAGTGGCCTCCGGACACCGGGCGGCCGTCTTCCTCACTCGGTCACCTCCAGCAACGAGGGGGCCGCGTACCGTCCGCTCGGC
The DNA here is from genome assembly GCF_044753355.1 of Streptomyces sp. NPDC088400. NCBI lineage: Bacteria > Bacillati > Actinomycetota > Actinomycetes > Kitasatosporales > Streptomycetaceae > Streptomyces > Streptomyces sp. NPDC088400. The sequence continues at coordinate 311,313 of NZ_JBIVMZ010000010.1, forward strand.
GGGCGCCGCTCCAGCAGCCGCAGGAAGCCCGGCACCACCGACTCCGGCTCCGGACGCGGATCGGTGTCGTCCGGCACGGCGGCCGCGTACAGGTCCGTCCCCATGTCACCCGGGTCCACCGCCCACACCCGCAGCCCCGGCTCCTCCACCGCGAGCACGGCGGCGAGCTGGTCCAGCGCGGCCTTGGACGCCCCGTACCCGCCCCAGGTCCCGTACGCCTCGGCCGCCGCGTCGGAACTGACCGTGATCACCGTGCCCGCCGCGCTCGCCCGCAGCAGCGGCAGCGCCTCCCGTACGAGCCCGAGCGCCGCCACCACATTGGTCTCCAGCGCCGCTCGCAGCCCGTCGAGTGGCAGCGCGTCCAGTCGTACGAGCGGCTCCGCGCCCAGCGCGGAGGCGTTGCTCACCACCAGATCGAGCGCACCCAGCTCCGCCGCCGCGGCCACCAGCTCCGTCCGGTGCCCGGCGTCCGTGATGTCCCCGGCGAGCGCCACCACACGAGTCCCGTACGCCCCCGCCTCCGCGGCCGTCTCCTTCAGTACGCGCGCGGTCCTGGCGTCCAGCACCAGATCCCAGCCGCGCCGGGCGAGCGCCGACGCCAGCGCGCGCCCCAGTCCCTTCGAAGCCCCCGTGATGATCGCCACCGGCATGACGTCCACTCCCTCTTACGCCGACGTGCCCCACCTGACGCACCCAACGTAGGAACCCGCCACCCTCCGCCGCCTCGTCCGCGGGCCCCGTCCCACCAGGGCATTTCGGCCTAGGCCAACAGCCCCGGCCGGGTGCGTCTCCGGTCCGATACGACGTGTCCCGCCCGCCGGTACGGTGAGGCCATGAGCCACCGACCGAGCTCCGGCCTGGCAGCCGTGAGCACCGCACTTCTCGCGATGAGCAGGCATCTGGAGGTGCGTGACGTCCTCAAGACGATCGTCGCCTCGGCCCGCGAACTGCTCGACGCCGAGTACGCGGCGCTCGGCGTCCCGGACGATCACGGCGGCTTCGCCCAGTTCGTCGTGGACGGCGTCAGCGACGAACAGTGGAAGGCCATCGGCCCGCTGCCGCGCCAGCACGGCATCCTCGCCGCGATGCTCCACGACGAGAAGGCCGAGCGCCTCGCCGACGTACGCGAGGACCCCCGCTTCGAGGGCTGGCCCGCCGCGCACCCCGACATGTCGGACTTCCTGGGCCTGCCGGTCAGGGACGGCGACGAAACCCTCGGCGCGCTCTTCCTCGCCAACAAACGCTGCCCCAAGCCGGACGGCGGCTGCGGATTCACCGAGGAGGACGAGGAACTCCTCTCGATCCTCGCCCAGCACGCCGCGATCGCCCTCACCAACGCCCGCCTGTACGAACGCAGCCGCGAACTCACCATCGCCGAGGAACGCTCGCGCCTCGCCCACGAACTGCACGACGCCGTCAGCCAGAAGCTCTTCTCGCTACGGCTGACGGCCCAGGCGGCGGCCGCCCTGGTGGACCGCGACCCCGACCGCGCCAAGGACGAACTCCAGCAGGTCGCCGCGCTCGCCGCCGAGGCGACCGAGGAACTGGGCGCCGCCGTCGTCGAGTTGCGCCCCGCCGCCCTCGACGAGGACGGCCTGGTCCACACGCTCCGTACCCAGATCAGGGTGCTCGACCGTGCGCATTCCGCCCGGGTCACCTTCGAGAGCCGTGCGGTACGGGCCCTTCCGGCGGCCCAGGAGGAGGCACTCCTGCGCGTGGCCCAGGAAGCCCTGCACAACGCGCTGCGTCACTCCGGCGCCGACCGGGTCGATGTCGTCCTCGCCCGCCGGGGCCAGGGCGCGGCCCTCACGGTCACCGACAACGGCAAGGGCTTCGAACCCCGGACGGTCCGCCGGGCGGGCCGCCACCTCGGCCTGGTCTCGATGCGCGACCGGGCGAGCGGGGTGGGCGGCAGACTCCGGGTGCGATCGGCCCCCGGACAAGGCACCACGATCGAGATGGAGGTGCCCGGTGGCTGAACAGGACAGGGGCAGCGCAAGGCCGGACGGGCGAGCCATCCACGTACTGCTGGTGGACGACCACCAGGTGGTCCGGCGCGGACTCCGTACCTTCCTGGAGATCCAGGACGACATCAAGGTCGTCGGCGAGGCGTCCGACGGCGCCGAGGGAGTCGCCCGCGCCGAGGAACTGCGCCCCGACGTCGTCCTGATGGACATCAAGATGCCCGGCATGGACGGCATCGAGGCGCTGCGCAAACTCCGGGACCTCGACAATCCGGCCAGGGTCCTCATCGTCACGAGCTTCACCGAACAGCGCACCGTGGTCCCCGCGTTGCGCGCCGGAGCCTCCGGCTACGTCTACAAGGACGTCGATCCCGAGGCCCTGGCCGGTGCCATCCGCTCCGTCCACGCGGGCCATGTGCTCCTCCAGCCGGAGGTCGCGGGCGCGCTGCTGGCCCAGGACGAGCCCAACAGCGGCCAGGGGAGGGGCACTTCACTCACCGACCGGGAGCGCGAGGTACTCGGCCTGATCGCCGACGGACGCTCCAACCGGGAGATCGCCCGCGCCCTGGTGCTTTCCGAGAAGACCGTGAAGACGCATGTATCGAACATTCTGATGAAGCTGGATCTCTCGGACCGCACACAAGCAGCACTGTGGGCCGTCCGACATGGGCTTACGGACTAATGGGGCGGTTGTCCTTCAGTCCGAGATTCATACCGTCGTGTGTATGTCACCCACACGGCGCATCCTGATCGCTGGTCGGGCGTTCTTCATGGCGTGCGTCGGCGAATTGTCGTCACACGTGATGATCGCGATTAAGGAATATCCCATGAAGGTTGCCAAGAAGGCCGCTCTGGTTCTCGTCACCGCCGGTCTCGCCGCGGGTGCCTCCGCCGGTGCCGCTTTCGCCACCGACGGCGGCGCCCACGCCAACGGCTCTGCGCAGCACAGCCCGGGCGTCGGCTCCGGCAACGCGGTTCAGGTCCCGGTCGCCGTCCCGGTCAATGTGACCGGCAACACGGTGACCGTGATCGGCCTGCTGAACCCGGCGTTCGGCAACCACTCCGTGAACCACTGACCCACGGGCCCCACTCCCTCCAGGGGGTGGGGCACCACCCCAACCCCACCCGCTACCCCCACCGGGCCGGAGAGCCCACCCCAGCCCCCACCCCAACCCCACAACAGAGCCGGGGCGGCACCCCATCCACCCCGCCCCCCAAGGGCGCGCAGTCGGGCGACGGGCGGGAGGGGGACGGGTGCGCAGGAGGTGATGTGTCCGGACGTAGAGCGTGATTTGTGCCGCTTACGGACCGGCACCCGAAGAACAAGCCCGCACGTGGCGTAAATCATGCAGTCCGGACATGCGCCTCCGGAGCCCCCGGCCCCCGCACCACCCGCACACCGCACCCGCCCCGCACCCCCGCCGGACGGCGCCCCGCACCCGCACCCCGCCGGGACCCGCCCCGCCAACCGGCGCCCCGCCGGACGGCGACACCTCACCCCCGCTCCCGCTCCTCCACATACGCGTTGTACGACGCCACCTGCGCCCGCCGGGCGAACCGCTCCACCGGCCGCAACGCCTCCCCCCGCGCCGCCATCTCCGACGCGCTCACCGCACCCCCGTGCCCGTGCTCGTACGCCAGCGAGACCAGCAGCCCGATCCGCTGCGCGAGTTCGAGCACCCGCACCGCCCGCGGCGGATAGCCCGGAGCCAGTACCTCGCGCCCCCGCTCGGACCGTGCCCGGTACGCGTCCAGCGCGGCCTCGGCCATCGGCCCGGACGCGGCCACATCCAGCCGGGAGAGCAGGTCGGTCGCCTCCCGCAGCGCCTCGGCCAGCTCCCGCTCCGCTTCCCCGAGGGACGGCACGTCCACCGGTGGTGCGTCCCGTACGGGCAGGCAGTGCCAGACGACCTCGACGTGCTGGTCCCCGTCGGGGCCCACCGAGGTCACCGCGGGTACGAGCCCGTACGGCGCCCCCGTGGCGATCACCGCCTCCTCCGCCTCCAGCGCGCGTGCGTTGAACTCGGGCGGTCCGCTCAGCCCGAGCGGATGCCCCGGCGCGGGCAGCGCGATCCGGAACCCGGTCACTCCGAGCGCCCGCAACCGCCCCAGCGCCAGCGTGAGCCCGACGGGGCCGGCCTCGCCGGGCAGGCCTTCCACCCGGTGCACGGCATCGTCGCCGACCACGGCGAGCATGGCATCGTCCGGCGATACAAACCCGGCCAACAGGGCGTTTCCCCAAGCGGCCAGCAGTCCTGAGCGTGGTTGCGAAAGCATGGACCCAGCCTAAGGAACCCGGGGTATCGGACCTCACAGCCGGTCGGCCCGACCGGTGGCGTAGGTTTTCCCTGGGGGCCGCGCCTACCGGCGCATCCGAAACCTCAAGACGATTGCATGGGGAGACAACGCGCTCATGAGCGATGTACTGGAGCTGGTGGACGTATCCGTGGTCCGCGACGGACGTGCTCTGGTGGACGATGTCTCGTGGTCGGTCAAGGAGGGGGAGCGCTGGGTGATCCTCGGCCCCAACGGCGCCGGCAAGACCACTCTCCTCAATCTCGCGTCCAGCTATCTCTTCCCGACCACCGGCACGGTGAAGATCCTCGACGAGCGCCTCGGCAAGGTCGACGTCTTCGACCTCCGTCCCCGGATCGGCATCGCGGGCATCGCCATGGCCGAGAAGCTGCCCAAGCGCCAGACAGTCCTCCAGACCGTGCTCACCGCCGCGTACGGCATGACCGCGTCATGGAACGAGGACTACGACGAGGTCGACGAGCAGCGCGCCCGCGCCTTTCTCGACCGGCTCGGCATGACCGAATTCCTGGACCGCAGGTTCGGCACGCTCTCCGAGGGCGAGCGCAAGCGCACCTTGATCGCCCGCGCGATGATGACCGACCCCGAGCTGCTGCTCCTGGACGAGCCCGCGGCCGGCCTGGACCTCGGCGGGCGCGAGGACCTCGTACGCCGTCTCGGCCGCCTGGCCCGCGACCCGTACGCCCCCTCCATGATCATGGTCACGCACCATGTCGAGGAGATCGCGCCGGGCTTCACCCATGTCCTCATGATTCGCCAGGGCAAGGTGCTCGCCGCCGGTCCCGTGGAGACGGAGCTCTCCTCCCGCAACCTCTCGCGCTGCTTCGGACTCCCGCTCGTCGTCGAACGCACGGGCGACCGCTGGACCGCGCAGGGACTGCCGCTCAGCTGACTGGTTATCACCCCTGTCCCGAGAGGGACCCCCGGACCTACCATGACCATGTGGAAATCGACGCATGGGTGTGGTGGCTGATCGGCGCCGTCGGACTGGGCATTCCGCTCGTCATCACGGCGATGCCCGAATTCGGCATGTTCGCGGTAGGTGCCGTCGCCGGTGCCGTCGTCGCGGCGCTGGGCGGCGGAGTGGTGGCCCAAGTGCTGGTGTTCGTCGTGGTGTCCGTCGCGCTCATCGCGGTCGTACGCCCGCTGGCGGCCCGGCAGCGGGGCGCGAGCCCCGGATCGGCCACCGGGATCGACGCCCTGAGGGGCCGTCAGGCCGAGGTCCTGGAGCGGGTGGACGGCAGAGGTGGCCGAATCAAGCTCGCCGGTGAGGTCTGGTCGGCGCGCTCCTACGACGACCAAGCGACGTTCGAACCAGGCCAACAGGTCGATGTGGTCGAAATCGACGGTGCGACAGCCGTCGTGATGTGAGCCAACCCACCTGAACGGTCGCCACGTACGTCCCCCGTCTGAGAAACTCGATCATCGGAACATCCGGCAGCGAAGGGCCCGAGGAACGCGATGCCATCAATCATCATCGTCCTGGTCATCCTGGTGGTGCTTGTATTCATCGCCTTGATCAAGACGATCCAGGTCATCCCGCAGGCAAGCGCCGCCATCGTCGAGCGGTTCGGCCGCTACACACGCACACTCAACGCGGGACTGAACATCGTCGTTCCGTTCATAGACTCGATCCGCAACCGGATCGACCTCCGTGAACAGGTCGTCCCCTTCCCGCCCCAACCGGTGATCACCCAGGACAACCTGGTCGTCAACATCGACACCGTCATCTACTACCAGGTGACCGACGCCCGCGCGGCGACGTACGAGGTCGCCAGCTACATCCAGGCGATCGAACAGCTCACCGTCACCACCCTGCGCAACATCATCGGTGGCATGGACCTGGAGCGGACCCTCACCTCCCGTGAGGAGATCAACGCGGCCCTGCGCGGCGTCCTCGACGAGGCCACCGGCAAGTGGGGCATCCGCGTCAACCGCGTCGAGCTGAAGGCCATCGAGCCGCCGACCTCCATCCAGGACTCGATGGAGAAGCAGATGCGCGCCGACCGTGACAAGCGCGCCGCGATCCTCACCGCGGAAGGTATCCGCCAGTCCCAGATCCTCACCGCGGAGGGCGAGAAGCAGTCCGCGATCCTCCGCGCCGAGGGCGAGTCCAAGGCGGCCGCCCTGCGCGCCGAGGGCGAGGCCCAGGCGATCCGTACGGTCTTCGAGTCGATCCACGCGGGCGACCCCGACCAGAAGCTCCTCTCGTACCAGTACCTCCAGATGCTCCCCAAGATCGCCGAGGGAGACGCCAACAAGCTCTGGATCGTGCCCAGCGAGATCGGCGACGCCCTCAAGGGACTCAGCGGAGCATTCGGCAACCTCGGGGGCGGCGTGCCCGGCTTCGACACCGCCAAGGAACGCCCCCAGAACACCCCGCTGGACTGATCGGACCTGCCCCTCGTGCATGATCGGTGCGACCGGCACCGATCACCGAGGGGCAGTACACCGTGACCATCTGGGAGATGCTCGCCGTTTTCGTCGCGGGCATCAGCGCCGGCACCATCAACACCATCGTCGGTTCCGGCACGCTGATCACCTTCCCCGTCCTGCTGGCGACCGGTCTCCCGCCGGTCACCGCGACCGTCTCCAACGCCCTTGGCCTGATACCGGGTTCGATCAGCGGAGCCATCGGCTACCGCGCCGAACTCACCGGCCAGCGCCGCCGCATCCTGATCCTGAGCGGCGCGGCACTCATCGGCGGACTCAGCGGCGCCACGCTGCTCCTCCTGCTGCCCTCGACGGCCTTCGAGACGATCGTGCCCGTCCTGGTCACGCTCGCCCTCGTCCTGGTGATCCTCCAGCCTCGGCTCGCCAGGACCGTCCAGGCCCGCCGCGAACGGAAGGGCACTCAAGCCAGCCCCAACGGCGGCCCGTTCCTGTTCGCCGGACTCCTGCTCGCCAGTGTGTACGGCGGCTACTTCACGGCGGCCCAGGGCATCATCTATCTCTCCCTGATGGGCATGCTGCTCGACGACAGCCTGCAGCGCCTCAACGCCGTCAAGAACGTCCTCGCCGCCGTCGTCAACAGCGTCGCCGCGCTCTTCTTCCTCTTCGTCGCGGAGTTCGACTGGACGGCGGTCGTGCTCATCGCCGTGGGCTCGGCCCTGGGCGGCCAGCTCGGCGCCAAGGTCGGCCGCCGGCTGCCACCGGTGGCACTGCGCGTCCTGGTGGTGGCCGTCGGCGTGGTCGCCATCGTCCAACTGCTGATCCGCCGGTACGGATAGGACGCGGCCGGTACGGGTAGAAGTCCCCTCCCGTACGACAACGGCGACCGGTGGGTACGGGAGAACGCGGCGGACAGGGCCTGCGCGTGGTCTACGCGGCCGGCTGGGCGGCGGGGAGCCCGGCGACCGCGCCTGCGACCCCGGCCAGCCACAGCGGCAGCTCCGAGCGCTCACCCGCCCGCAGCGAAAGCAACATCGCCTCGGCAGGGGACGGCACGAACGGCTGGTACAGCAGGGGCATTCCCGCCTGCTCCGGCGTACGGTCGGCCTTCCGATGGTTGTCCTCGGCGCAGGAAGCGACCGTATTCAGCCAGCTGTCCGCACCTCCCCGGGACCGCGGCACCACGTGGTCCACCGTCGTCGCGCGTCTGCCGCAGTAGGCGCACCGGTGTTGGTCCCGTATCAGAACCCCTCGCCTCGACCACGGAGCCTGTCTTCGGAAGGGCACCCGGACAAACCGGCAGAGCCTGATCACCCGGGGCACCGGAAGCTCCACCGCGGCGGCACGCACGCGCAGGGCTGGGTGGGCCTGTTCGACGACGGCCTTGTCCTGGAGCACCAGCACCACCGCACGGTTGAGTGTCACCGTCGACAGCGGCTCGAAGCTCGCATTCAGTACCAGCGTGTCCCGCATCCCGCCCACCTCCCGTGTGCCGGCCCAGCCCCGTCGACGGGGCCCTTGGGCTCGGATCAACTCTGGCCGGGCACGCCACGAGGGACAACACAATAAAAAATGCCCTGCCCTGATCTCTCCAAGACCAGGGCAGGGCAAACAACAGGCAAACGGTCAGCTCCCGGCAGGAGCCGCGTACTCCCCGACGAGCTGCGCACGCGCCAGCGTGTGAAACCGCAGATTGAACCCGACGAAAGCGGGCGAGCCGTCGCTGTCGGGCCCCAGCTTCTCGCTGTCCACCGCGTACACCGTGAATACGTAACGATGCGCCGGATCTCCGGGAGGCGGCGCCGCACCACCGAAGTCCTTCGACCCGTAGTCGTTACGCGCCTGTACGGCGCCCTCGGGCAGCCCCTCGAACACACCGCTGCCCGCACCCACCGGAAGCTCGGTGACCGACGCCGGAATGTCGAAGACCACCCAGTGCCAGAACCCGCTGCCGGTCGGCGCGTCAGGATCGAAGCACGTCACGGCGAAGCTCTTGGTCTCCGCCGGGAAACCTTCCCACCGCAGCTGCGGCGAGGTGTTCCCGGCGGCATGGACCTGGGCGTCCTTCAGCACCGCCCCGGGCGAGACGTCGTCGCTCACCACGGTGAACGACGGCACCTGCGGATGGAAGTCATGAGGGAGGGGAGCCCTCTTCGCCTCGGTCACGTCTGAACCTCCGAATCGGCTGTCCTGCCTTGCGGAATCGAGCCTAGCCCCCGGCTCTAGAGCCAATTGCGACGGCCACCGACCTCGGCGAGCCACTGATTGAGATAGGCGGACCAGTCGGTGCCCTGGAAGTCGTTGAGCCCCACCTGGAAGGCCCTGAACGAGTCGCTGCCCTCGCTGAACAGCCCCGGCTTCTTGTCCATCTCCAGGATGACGTCCATCTCGCGGTCGTCCGCGACGAAGGTCAGCTCGACCTGGTTCAGCCCGCGGTACTGCTGCGGCGCGAAGAACTCGATCTCCTGGTAGAACGGCAGCCGCTGCCGCGTCCCGCGGATGTGGCCACGCTCCATGTCGGCGCTCTTGAAGCGGAAGCCCAGCTGGATGAAGGCGTCGAGGATCGCCTGCTGCGCCGGCAGCGGGTGGACGTTGATCGGGTCCAGGTCACCGGAGTCCAGCGCCCGTGCGATCGCCAGCTCCGTGGTCACCCCGATGTTCATCCCGCGCAGCTGCTGCCCGTCGATGGTCGTGATCGGGGTCTCCCACGGGATCTCCAGACCGAACGGGACCACATGGACGGCCCCGGCCTGCACCTCGAAGGCCCCACCGATGTTCTCTTTGGTGAACTCGATGTTCTGCTTGCTCTCCTGGTCGCCGCCCTCGACCTCGACCCGCGCCTGGAGGCCGATGCTGAGCCCCTCGATCCGCTGGTTCACGGAGCCGCCCTGGAGCCGCACCTCACCCTGGACGACCCCGCCGGGGACGACGTTCGACTCGGTCAACTCCGTCTCGACGGACGCGCCCCCGGCACCCATGCTCGCGAGCAGCTTCTTGAAGCCCATATTCACTCCTTCTAGGTCCTGACCTCTACATACGCGCCATGGCGGTGGTCGGTTCCCGGTCCCGGGCATCCGATCCCCGGTTTCCGGTTCCCCAGTACGCTCGTACGCCATGACCGAGAGCTCCGACCGTATGCCGCTGCCGCGGGACTTCTTCGACCGCCCTGTCCTGGAGGTCGCGCCCGACCTCCTGGGCCGAACGCTGGTGCGCAGTACGGAAGCCGGGCTCATCGAACTCCGGCTCACGGAAGTAGAGGCATACGCGGGCGAGATCGACCCGGGCTCGCACGCCTTCCGCGGCCGCACGGCCCGCAACGCGGTGATGTTCGGTCCGCCCGGTCACGCGTACGTCTACTTCACCTACGGGATGTGGCACTGCCTCAACCTGGTGTGCGGCCCCGAAGGCATGGCGAGCGGGGTCCTGCTGCGGGCCGGCGAGATCCGTACCGGCGCCGAACTGACCCGGAAACGTCGACTCTCGGCCCGCCACGACAGGGAATTGGCCAAAGGCCCGGCCCGCCTGGCCACCGCCCTTGATGTCGACCGAGCCCTCAACGGCACGGACGTGTGCGCCGGCCCCGGCGCTCCCCTGTCGGTACTGAAGGGCAGCCCGATCACGGCTGACCAGGTCCGCAGCGGTCCCCGTACGGGAGTGGGCGGTGACGGGGCCGGCCACCCCTGGCGCTTCTGGATCGGCGGAGACCCTTCGGTCAGCCCCTACCGCGCCCATGCACCGCGCAAACGCCGAACTTGACTCGCTCATGCGGCTCCCCCTAACGTAGCCCGAGCCGCACTTCACGGGTCCTGCTGTTCAGCAGCCCCCGGAGCGGCCATCCACTACTTACGATCACTCCCCAACGGGTATGTACTTTCGGCGTGCCGAAATACAGGCTCAATGGCTCGATTATGAGCCGGACCGGGATTCGGTTAAAGTAGTGAACAGCCGAAAGGCAAAAGGCCAATCCAAAGGCCACCGGAATTCTTGAGGCAGACAGTAGCGCCGAGTGAATCTGGTAGAGTCGGAACCGCTGGAAAGGGAAACGCGAAAGCGAAGAACTGGAAAGCGAACCCCGCTCCGACGGGGAATCGGACACGAAAGAGTCTGATAGAGTCGGAAACGCAAGA
>NZ_JBIVMZ010000011.1:0-94866 GCF_044753355.1 Streptomyces sp. NPDC088400
CTGATGGTTGCCGAGATCGCGGAGGAGGCAGGGTTCCCACCCGGCGTGATCAACGTGGTCCCCCATGCTCCCGGCGGCGCGGCGGCCATCGCCGATGAGTTCTTCGCCAGCCCGGACGTGCGCGTCATCAACCTTATCGGCGGAGTGAACACGGCCCGGATGCTCGCGGAACGAGCCGGCCGCATGCTGAAGAGGACGGTCCTGGAGCTCGGCGGCTACAACCCCATGATCATCCTTGACGACGTGGACCTGGACTACGCCGTGCGCACCGCAACCGCCGGTGCCTTCTTCCACCAGGGGCAGATCTGCCTGAACACCCGCAAGAGCAGCGGTCGACCTCGTGGATGCGCGTGTCAAGGAGGCTGTCGAGAAGGGCGCCACGCTGCACACGGGCGGTACCCACGGGGGTCTCGTCTACCAGCCGACCATTCTCACCAACGTGTCCTACGACGCCACCGTTTCCAACGAGGAGACGTTCGGACCGCTGGTCATCGTCGAGCCGGTGGACACCGCCGAGGAAGCCGTACAGGTTGCGAACCGGACCATGTACGGTCTCACCTCCTCGATCCTGACGGGCGACACCTACCGCGGCTTCGAGTTGGCACCGACCCTGCTGCACGGCATCGTCAACGTCAATTCGTCAACCGTCAACGACGAGATCCACGCGCCCATGGGCGGCGTCCGCGACAGCGGCTGGGGGCGCACTGGCCCGGATGCCCTCAACGACTTCTCGGACGTCATCTGGATCAACGCCACGAGCGATGAGCGGCCGCTCCCGTTCTGAGGAGTCGTCCAGAGCGGGGATCACCCACACAAGGTGGGTCGACGCGCTACAGCAGATGGCCCAGTCACAGCGAGGTGACTGGGCCATCTGCGTTATGCGCGAGGGGTTCGTCATGTGGTGCCGGACGGTTCGTCGGAGCTGTTCCAGCGCGTCGTGCCGCCTGCGTTGGTACGTCCTCAAGGCGGAGGCCGACGTGGACGGCAAGCGGTGACCGGGAGGCCCCGGCCACCGCTTACCGTCAGCCGCACGCTGTCCCCCTGTCCGGGCGGCCGGCCTGTTCCCGTTCCACTACTACGACCGATCAGGGTTCTGACAGTTCTGGTGACGGGACGTCAGTGCTTGTAAACACGACGCGCAATGTGTTCCGCGAGCATGATCGTGGTCGCGTTCGTCGGTGCGGACGGGACCTCGGGGATGATCGATGCGTCCACGACACGCAACCCTCCCAGCCCCTTGACCGCACCGAGTCCGTCGACGACGGCCCATTCGTCGTCGGAGCCACCCATGGGCGCTGTCGATGTGGGGTGGCCATAGGTGGTGATCTTCCGCATGACGAGTTCCGCCAGTTGATCATCACTGCGGACCGCGTCCCCGGGGGCGAGTTCAGAGGTGATCGCGCGTGCGAAAGGAGCACTTCCGGCGATACTCCGCACGAGCTTGACGGCTTCCAGCATGCGACGCAGATCTCTTGGCGTCGACAGGTAGTTGTCGTCTATGAGGGGAGCGACGTGCGGATCCCTGCCCGCGAGTGAGACGGAGCCACGCGAGTCCGGGCGGGTCACCGCGGCCGCCAGCAGTACCGCTCCTCCTGTGGGGCTGAACGAGCCGTCCAGCAGGTGGGTGGCGACGATGCTCAGGTCGAGCTCAGCTTCGTACGCGTCGCGCGACGCGAACCACAGGTGGGCCTGGAAAGCCGCCGTCATCGTCTGGTGTTCAGGGGCAAGCGCGAACAGCGAGTGGAAGAAAGGGTGGTCCTGCAAGCGCCGGCCCACCGGCAGGTCGGCCACCACGTCGATTCCCAGGGCCCGCAGATGAGCCGAAGGGCCGATTCCCGAGCGCATCAAAATGGCGGGACTGCCATAGCTGCCGGCGGACAGTACGACCTCTTCAGCACGGTAGACGGTGCCCGAGTCGCTCACCACTCCTTGCGCCACGCCGTTCTCGATGAGCACGGTGTCGATCGTGATGCCCGAAAGGATTCTGAGGTTGGGGCGGCGGCGGACCTCAGGAGTCAGGTATGCCAGAGAGGTGTTCTGGCGGATGCCGTCCACGATGTTGACCGGGTAGCCGCCCGTTCCGTACTGCTCGGCGCCGTTGAAGTCGTGGTTCTGCGGAAAGCCTTGGCCGACGCAGGTGTCGACGAAAGCCTTCAGTGGGGACGTCAGTTCCTTGTAGTCCCACTGCCTGAGAGGGAATGGGCCGGTGCGCCCGTGGAATCTGTCGTCCCCGGCCGACGTGTTCTCCAGGTCCCTGAATGTGAGGAGAACGTCCTCATAGGACCACCCCTTGATTCCGTATCGAGTGTCCCAGGCGGCGAAGTCCGAGGCTCGGGCCCTGAGAAACACTCCGGCGTTGACCGAAGAGCTGCCGCCCATGGTCCGGCCGCGGGGCGCGGGTATGAGCGGAGCGCGCTCAGAGCCCCGAGCACTGTAGGCCCAGTCGTGGCTCGGGTGAGCCAGGATGTGGGGGTTCAGGAGTTCTTCCGGGAAGTCGCCGTCGGGATAGTCCGGTCCTGCCTCGATGAGCAGGACCCGTCGCTGCGGATTCTCGCTGAGCTTGGCTGCCAGCACGGCCCCGGCTGACCCGCCGCCCACGACGAGCACCGTGGTGCCATGGATGTCAGCAGTGTTGTTGTCGCTCACAGATGTCTCCAGCTCTACATGCTTTTCAAAGCAATAAAGTTCAGGGCAATAGAGTTCAGGTGTCGACCGGCCGGCCGCCTACATGCCCATGGCCTCAGGAACGACACGTTCTCCCAGCAGCGTCAGCGCAGCGAGCTGATCGGGACCGTGCACGGGACCGATGACGTGGTCGAATCCCAGCCGGCCGAGACGCTCAAGTTCAGCGAGGAGGGCAGGGATGCGCTCGCCTCGTACACCTGGTGCGAGAGGGAGCATGACCGTCTTCTCGATCGTGGCGTAGTCCCTGCCGATCGCGTCGCAGTGCCTGCGCAGCACATCCAGTTTGTGCCCGAGGTCCGGACCGTGGAAGAGATTGCAGGCATCCGCGTACTGGGCCACGAGCCGAAGTGTCTTCTTTTTCCCGGACCCTCCGATCAGGATCGGAGGGCGCGGATCACGCACCGCGGGAGGCGAGTTGAGAGTGCGCTCAAGGCGGTAGTGCTTGCCCTGGTAGGGCTCGTCGTTGCTGTCCCACATCCGCAGGCAGATCTGGAGTGTTTCTTCCAGACGTTCGAACCGCTCGGCAACCGGCGGAAAGGGCAGCCCCAGCCCCCGCGACTCGGCGATGTTGAAAGGGGCACCGATTCCGATGCCGAGCGCTGCCCGGCCTCCTGAAAGAACGTCCAAGGTGGTCAGCGTCTTCGCCAGGAGACCGGGCTCGCGGTAGCCGACGGAGGTCACCAAGGTGAGGAGTTCGGCGCGCGAGGTCGATGCCGCCAGGTAGCCGAGCGTGGTGTATGCCTCAAGCATCTCCTGCTCGGGCGCACCGACGATGCCGATCTGGAACAGATGGTCCATCACGGCGATGCGGGAGAATTCGAGGTCGTCCGCCGCTCGAGCCAGTTCGGTGACATGCCTGGCGATGGAGTGCGGGCCCTCAGGCCAGGTGAAGTCGGCGATGGTGACGCCCAGTCTCATGCGCTGCTCCCATGGATGGGGGACCCTACTGCCTGACGGACGGTCATGCGGCCGGCCATGCGGCCGGCCGGGGAAACGCCGAGCTCCGTGCGCAGCACGGGCAGGATCTCGGAGCCGGCCAGTTCGATCATTTCGTGGACCGTGGTTTCAGGCAGTCCCGCCATGTCCAAACCGAACAACTGCCGTTGGTAGGTGCCGAAATGCTCGCGGAAGGACAGGACTCGCTCAATCGCCTGTGCCGGGCTTCCGACGATGGCACCGGTGTGCTGGCTTGCCTCCTCGAGGCGGCCGGAACTCGACAGCACAGGGTGTGAGTAGTAGTAGGGCGAGTACTCACGGTAGGCCTGCTGGGAGTTGGGGCGTACGTACAGTGAAGCGCCGGCGCCGACGATGGCTGTTTCGGGCGTCCCGCGTCCATGCGCCGCCCACTGGTCACGGTAGAGCTTTACGGATTCCGCGAAGTGGGAGACCGGCATGAACAGGTTGTTGACGAAGAATCCGTCACCGTGGCGAGCGGCCTGTTCCGCGATCTGAGGGCTGCGGATGGAGCCGTGCCAGACGAACGGCGGTGCTGCCAACGGCCGTGGAACTGCTGTGAAGTTGGTCAGCGGCGCCCGGAAGGAGCCACTCCAGTTGACGTTCTCCTCGTCCCACAGGCGACGCAGAAGGCCGTAGTTCTCCAGCGCCAGGTCGATGCCGTTACGGATGTCCTGGCCGAACCAGGGATAGACCTCGGCTGTGTTGCCCCGGCCGAGCATGATGTCCACGCGGCCGTCCGCCAGCAGTTGCAGTGTGGCGAAGTCCTCGGCGATCTTCACGGGATCGTTCGTCGTGATGAGGGTGGTGGACGTCGACAGGGTGATAGCCGATGTGCACGCGGCGATATAGGCGAGCAACGTCGATTCCGCGCTGACCACGAACGGCGGATTGTGGTGCTCGCCGATGGCGAAGACGTCGAAGCCGGCCTCTTCCGCATGGACCGCGATCCGAGTGAGGGCCTTCAGGCGCTCCTGCTCGGTGGGCCGGTGCCCGGTGAGCACATCTGGCGCGCAGTCTCCCACGCTGAATATCCCAAGTTCCATGCCGCGCCTGCCTCACACTCTGCTCTCGTGGCCATTTTATTGCGTGCGTCAGCAAATATTAGCGTGCCGAATACTTGCTGTCGATGCGCCCTCAGCGCGACGCCGCCGCTTCACCGGCCGCCTCGATCTTGTCTGCGAGGCACCGGCGGCTCTCGGCTGCGCGTCCTCGGCGGCCTCACGCGATTGGAGTACGTTTGCTTGGGCACGCTAAGGTTTGAGGTGTGAAATCTGCTGATCCTTTGACTGCTCAGGAAGAACGCCTGTGGCGCGCTCTGATGCGCATCATCGTGGCCCTTCCTCGTTCCCTGGATGAGGATCTGCTGCGCTCCACCGGGCTGACTCTCACCGAGTATGTCGTGCTGATGGGCCTGTCCGAAGCTGAGAATCAGGAACTGCGGATGGCTGATCTGGCTGCCACCACCGCGCTGTCGGCGAGCCGAATCACGCGAGTCGTGGACACACTGCGCTCGCGAGGCCTGGTGGCCAAGCGGCGCTTCGAAGGTGACGGTCGCGGGAGCGTGGCCACGCTGACTCCCGACGGCCTGGATCGCCTCAAGGGCGCCTACCCGGTGCACTTGGCGAGCGCTCGTAAGCGCGTCATCGACCAGCTGGACGGACGGTCGGTGCCGGCCATGCTGAGACAGTTCGAAGCAATCGCGGAGCGACTCGACTGATCTCCGGCCGCCCTCGATCTCCGGCCCGCTGCCACCGAAGAGCAGTGGGCCGTTCTCGTATCCAGATCCGGTTGCTTGCCGGCGCGCGAGCCCGGCAAGATCCGAACGAGAGGTCCTGGGTGGCCGTCTTGCGCCGGGTCCTCACCGAGGTCGCCCCAGACTCACGTGCTGACGCCTGGCGTCTGTGCCGTCGGGCAGAGGGGCTCTGCGACGGCCTGCAACTGGACGGCGATGTCGCCCACCGTCGTTCGGTCGAGGTAGTCCAGGACCCGTGCCCGTGCGCTGGCCAGATGAGTGGGGTAGGCGGTGCGCAGCCGGTCCCGGCCGGCCTCCGTGATCGTTACCACGTTTCCCCGGGCGTCTGTGGAGTGGCGGCGCTTGGACAGCAGGCCGCGGGCTTGCATGGACTCCACGACGCGTGTGACGCGGCTTGCGGACAAGGCTGTCGCCGATGCCAACTCGGTCATGCGCATGGAGTTGTGCGGTATCTCCGACAGGCACATGAGGACGGTGTACTGGGTGAGCGACAGGCCGGTTGATCGAAGTAGATCTTCATCAAGCGCGCGGGGGAGGGTCATCAGGAGTCTCTGAAGCGAGCGCCACAAACGCTCCTCCTCGTGGGTCAGCGGGTGCGGCACCGTCGATTCGGGGGATGAGGGCCCAGTCGGCACGTCGTGTCCGTCCTCTCTGGCGAGCCGCGGGAGCCTGGCGGACGCACAGTGCGCATATCGCCCAGGGCTTTGTCGCTTCCCTTACGGCACATGGTTCCTCAGGCAAGAAGAAGCGAGTGGTTTACCTACAGCCGGCCACCCCCACTGTCTGCTTCGCCGTCCACCTCCTTGTCGGTCAGCAGGGCCATGTCCTCGCGTGACAACTCAAGGTGCCGCGCCTCCATGTTTTCCGAGAGATGGGTGACGGAGGACGTACCGACAATCTGCACCAGGGTCGGCGAGCGGTGGAGTCCCCAGGCAAGGGCAACCTGCCGCGGTGTGGCACCGTGCCGCACCGCGATTTCATGGAGAACCTCCCTGTTCGGGGTGGCGCGCCCGCCCCCGAGCGCGAAGTACGGCATGAAGGCGATCCCGGCATCCGCGCAAGCGTCGACGATCGCGGCGTCGCTCTGGTCGAACACTCCGAACAGGTTCTGCACCGCGGCCACCGGGGCAATGGTCCGGGCTTCCTGGAGCTGGTCCAGCGTGACCGCGCTGACTCCCAGATGGCGGATCAGGCCCTCGACGCGAAGCTCGTCAAGCGTGGCGAACCGCTCTGCCAGCGAGTCGGGCTCGCCCACTCGCAGATACACGAGGTCGAGGACGTTCACACCCAGCTGCTCCAGGTTCTCCTCGACCAGTGCGCGCAGCCGGCCTGGGGCGGCCGACACCATTGGCTGTCCCGGTGCGGGGAAAAGGGGGCCTACTTTGGTCGCGATGGTCAGGTCGCTGGGATAGGGCTCCAGCGCTTCGCGGAGGATCTCGTTGGCCCCTGTCGTGCCGACACGGTAGAAGGCTGCGGTGTCGATGTGGCGGACGCCGAGATCCACGGCGGCCCTGGCCACCTGGACGGAGCTGCGCCGGTCGGCGGGCCTGGTACCACGGCCGACACGGCCGGGAAGGTGCATGGCGCCGAAACCCAGCCGGGGAATCTCCGTCGTGCCTCCGAGCCGGAATGTCATGTGGCCCTGAGTATCACTTGCTCGTCCGTGCTTGTGTCCGTTCGTGGGTACGTGCATGGGGGGCTCTCCGGAAGTCGGCGCACCGTGTGTTTCCGTGCGCGGATCGGGTGGTGGGACTGCGTCGGTGAGGTGGGCTCCGGCATGCTTCGCGGACTCACCCCACGGTGGGCCGCGTGTGCGGTGCCTCAGGGCTGACCGGGATAGGAGATTCCCGTCCATCTGCTGACGCTTGTGGAGTTAATTGCTTGCTTTGGCAATTATATGCGCAGTCGCTTCATCGAGCAAGGAAGGCCGGGGAGCAGCCGGGATGTGGCACGTCTGTGTCCCCTGAGCGAGGGTGGCACCCGCGCCGGCGCGGCCCGAAATTCGGCTGCGGCGGTCCGTGGGGCCTCCCATACTGAGCGGGCTCGATCTCCCACGTCCCGAAGGAAAACCTCCGCGTGCAGGCCGCCGTCACCGTCACTCCCGCCCGGATTCCCGACCTGCTGCTCGGGCTCGCCACCGTTCGGCCCGTGTTTCTCTGGGGAGCACCCGGGATCGGCAAGTCATCGCTCGTACGCGGCTTCGCCGAGTCGCTGGGCCTGGAGTGCGTCAGTCTCCTCGGGACGCTCCTGCGGTCAGCCGGTGGGAGACGGCTGCGGGGTGCTGTTCTGCGGCGTCATCTGGACGCGGCGCAGGCCGGTCAGGCTGACGAACAGCATCGAGAAGACGCCCGCGACGGCGAAGGCGATGAAGCCTGCGGTGTGCGAGCCGGTGGCGAGCAGTTGACCACCGAGCCATGGGCCGAAGATGGCGCCGAAGCGGCCCATACCGGAGACCCAGCCGACTGCGGTGGCCCGGTTCTCGGAGTGGGAACGGGCGGCGACGGTGGCGTAGATCATCGCCTGGGCGCTGAAGAGGAACAGGCCGGTCAGGAAGACCACGACATAGGTGACGGCCGGCAGCATGTGGACGCTGAGCAGGTAGATGCCGATGGCGGTGGCGCCGAACCAGATCGCGGCGATGCGCGAGCCGCCGAACGTGTCGGTGAGCCTGCCGCCGATCAGCATGCCGACGATGCCGCCGAAGTTGATGACGATGACGAAGCTGATCGAGGAGCCGAGGTCGTAACCGGCGGCGCGCATCATCGAAGGCAGCCACTGGGAGACGCCGTAGACAAGCAGGAGGCCCCCGAAGGAGGCCAGCCAGAAGAACAGCGTCTGGACCCACATGCCGCCACGGAACAGTGCGGCGAGCGCGCTCCAGCGGTCGGCAGCGACCGGGCGGCCCTTGTCCCGGGCCACCAGCTCGACGCCGTAGCGGTCGGCGAGTGCCAAGGCGTCCTCGGTGCGGCCCCTGGCCTGCAGGAAGGCCATGGACTCGGGGAGGAATCCGGCGGCCAGCGGGACACCGATGAAGAGCGGGGCCACGCAGATCCAGAAGGAGACGCGCCAGTCGCCGGTCCACAGCGCCACGAAGCCGGCGACGATACCGCCGGCCTGATGGGCGGTCATCAGAGAGCCGACGATCAGGGCACCGCGGCCGCGCGGAGCGTACTCGCTGACCATGGTGATCGCGCTCGGCAGCAGGCCGCCGAGGCCGAGGCCGGCCAGGAACCGACCGAAGGTGAACTCGCCGAGGCCGGTGGCGGAGGCGCAGACGGCGGAGGCCAGGGAGAAGACGGCGGTCGAGGCGATGATCGTCTTCTTTCGGCCGACCCAGTCGCTGACGGTACCGGATAACAGGGCACCGGTCAGCACGCCGAAGTTGGCGTAGGAGCCGATGTCGCCGGCTGTTCCGGGGTCGATTCCGAGCGCTTTGGTCTCCAGCATGTGCGGCAGCACGGAGCCGTAGATGAACTGGTCGAGGCCGTCGAAGAAGACGACCAGCCAGCACAGACCGACGACCAGTGTGGCCAGTCTTGCGCCGTCGGCGGGCAGAGCGCGGGAGGGAGACATCATTGTTTCCTTCGTCCGGGGGCGTCCCTGAAGGCGGGTGAGGAGGCGGGGCATCACGGCTTGTGCGGCTCACCCAAGGCTGGGCAGGGCCCGACGCTAAGGACCTGGTTCGCCACCGTCAACGCTTTTGTCAACAATCACAGGAACAATCTGACCGCCTCCTGAGTCGGCGGCACAGCCCCCACCGGACCGGTGGTACGGGCTATGGCCGGCACACGGCCGTGTGCCGGCGCCGGGCGCTCCGCAACGTGCGGAGGGCGCACTACCCGACGGGCGGTGTGCCGTGGGTATGGAAGGACTCGATGGTCTTGAGGCCCCAGGCCTGGCCCTTCTTCCGCTCGTCCTCGGTCCAGGTGACCAGCCGCCAGTCGGGGGCCAGGACGAGGCGGGTGAGCGGGTTGCACAGTTCGATGCGGTTGCCGCCCGGCTCGTAGACGTACAGGAAGAAGGTCTGCTGGATGGCGTGCTTGTGCGGGCCGGTCTCGATGAACACGCCGGTGTCGATGGCGAGGTCAGCGGCGCGCAGGATGTCCTCGCGGGTGTCCGTGGCGAACGCGATGTGGTGCAGGCGCCCGTTCGAGCCGGTCCAGTCCTCGGTGTAGACGATGTCGTACGACTTGTTGCTGAAGGTCAGCCACTGGGCGGCGATCCTGCCGCTGTTGAGCCGGATCTGTTCGGTGGGGCGGGCCCCGAGCGCGTCGTGGATGAAGTCGCCGTTGGTCGCGACGTCCGCGGCGAGGAAGTTGACGTGGTCAAGGCGGCGCACACCCACCCCGTGGCCGGGCTTGGCCTGCGGCTGGTTCTTCAGGGCCGGCTTGAGCTCGTCCGGGGCCTGGTACCACTCGCTTTCCCAGTACAGGGCGATTTCGTGGCCGTCAGGGTCAGCGGTGACGTAGACCGAGCCGATGCCGGGCTCGTCCTCTACCCAGCGGCCTTCGCGGCCCGCGTTCTCGAACTCTCCGACGCGGCGCTGGAGGGCTTCCTCGCCGGAGGTGCGCAGGGCCGTACGGCGGATGCCCGACGTCGAGTGGGCGGTGAGGGTCAGGCTGTGGTGCTCGTAGTCGTCCCAGGTTCGCAGGTAGACCGAGTCTCCGGAGCGTCCGTTCTCGGTCAGTCCGAGGTAGTCCGTGAAGAACCGGACGCTGGCGTCCAGGTCCGGAGTGAGCAGTTCGACATGACCGAGGTGGGCGATGTCACCGAGGGGCCTCGATCGTGGTGTGGTGGGCGCGTTGCCGTGCGTCATCGCAGATATCTCCTTGATGGACAGTTGTGTGCCCGTCCCGGTGACGTCAGCTGCGCAGCGCGTCGATCACACTGCGGAGGTGGGCGTGGACGGCGGCTTCGGCCGCCCGCGGATCTCTGGCCGTGATCGCTTCGATCATGGTCAGATGCTCGCTCAGGGACTGTTGCGGGCGACCCGGGCGCAGCGCGAGCTGGAAACGATGGCGCACCAGCTGTGCGTTGAGCCGGTCCAGCAGCCCAACCGCCACCCGCTGACCGGAGAACTGCCGGATCCGGTCGTGCAGTTCGTGGTTGAGTTCGGAGTAGGTCACCGGCTCGCTGTTGGCAACGGCCTTGGACATCTCCGTGCCCAGGTCCGTCAGTTGGGCCAGCTGGTCGTCGTCGGCCGCGATGGCTGCCTTTGCCGCGCACAACGCTTCGGGTGCCATGCGGCACTCGGTGATGGCCACTGCTTCCTCGACGGTCACCACCCGCACTCGTGATCCGCGGTTGCGGATCCGCTCGACCAGCCCCTCGGATGCCAGATCGGCCAGCGCTGCCCGGATGCCGGCCCGCGTCACACCGAACCGCTTGGCCAGCTCGTTCTCCACCAGCCGCTGGGACGGTGCCATGTCGCCGCGCAGAATCGCCTGCCTGAGCTGCACCAGTGCGTGTTGCCTGGCCTGCTCCCCAGTGCCTGGACGGGGGTCTTCCTCCATCGCGCCCTCCCTGGGTGAGTGCCTGGCGAACCTAAATCCAGAGGAGCGAGATTGTCAACAATTTTGACACCGGTGTTGTCACCAAGCCTCGGTGACGCTACGTTCATCCGCCACGGCACCGTTGCCCCGCCACGATCGCCCGCTCACACGGCTCCTTCACGTCCAGAGCCACACCGGACGCGACATCGCCCTGCGTGCGGGCCGGTCCGGCCTGCCGTCCTTCACCCCTTCCTCTTCCTCCGGAAAGGAACGAGCATGAGGCGACCTCGCGTGCTCACGAGTCTGTCCCGCTTACGCGCCTTCATTCACGCCACCGCCGTCGCCGGACTGGTGGCCACAGCGGCTCTGTTGCTGCCGACCGGTAGCCCCGCCGGGGCGGCCGACGGCATGGCCTCGGCCTCGACCAGCGGCACCACATCGAGCAGCACGTCCTCGGGTATCGCGCCGGCCATGTCCTGTGCCGGCGTCACCTCGCGGGACCTGGCCACCGCCGTACCCGGCGTGCCCTTCGAAATCACCTCGGCCACAGAGCTGGCCGCCGGCAGCAACTCGCTCGGCAACTGGGCGGCCTGCGTCGTGAAGGGCGTGATCGCTCCGCAGATCCACTTCGAGCTGCGTCTTCCTCAGACGGGATGGCAGGCCGACTACCTCCAGTTGGGCTGCGGCGGCCTCTGCGGCAACGTGAGTGTGGGCAGCGCCCCCGCGTCGAGCGGTTGCGTACCGCTGACCAGCGGCGCCTTCGCCGTCGCCTCCAGCGACGAGGGCCACTCCCAGGGCGGCGGTCTGTTCTCCACCGACCCGACGCTGCGCGCCGACTTCGGCTACAAGTCCGACCACGAGCTCGCCCAAGCGGCCAAGGCCATCATCAAGCTGTACTACGGGCAGTCCGCCACTCACTCGTACTTCGACGGCTGCTCGCAGGGCGGTCATCAGGCCCTGACCGAGGCTCAGCGTTACCCGACCGACTTCGACGGCATCATCGCCGGTGCCCCGGCCAACAACTTCACCGCGCTGAACACCTTCTCGCACGCCTGGACCGCCCAGTCGGTGTTCCTCGACAACGGTCCCGCCACGATCACCACCGCCGCCCTCGCGCCCCTGCACGAGGCCGTGCTCAAGGGCTGCGGCGCCAGCGACGGCATCATCGCCGATCCGCTGAACTGCGACTGGGACCCGGCGAGCATCCAGTGCAAGGCCGGCCAGACCTCCACATCCTCGGACTTCTGTCTGACGGCGGATCAGGTCACCACCCTGCACCGGATCTACTCGGGACCGACCGACGAGCACGGCAAGCTGCTGTATCCGGGGTACCAACTGCGCGGCTCCGAACTGAACTGGGCCGGTGTCATCGTGCCGGCCACGGCCACCGGCACCACCGGAGACATGAACTTCGTCCGGGAGACCGTCCGCTACCAGATCTTCGACCGTCCGCAGCCTGCCCTGACCTACAAGAACATCAAGTTCACCGCTGCCTACTACGAGAAGGTCATGCGGCCCAACGAGGGCATGTACGACGCGACCGACCCGGACCTGAAGGCGTTCAAGGCGGCCGGCGGCAAGCTGATCCTCTGGCACGGTCTGGGTGATCAGCACATCCCCGCCGTCGGCACCATGGCGTATTACAAGGCCGTGCAGAAGACCATGGGCGGCGCGGAGGCGACCAGCAGTTTCGCGCGGCTGTTCCTGCTCCCGGGCGTCGCGCACTGTGGCGGCGGTCAGGGCCCGGACACCTTCGACGCGCTGACCGCCATGGTCGACTGGGTCACCGAGGGCAAGGCGCCGAGCAGCCTGACGACCACGTCGGTCGACAGCGGCGGGAAGACCACCGCCACCCGCCCGGCCTATCCCTTCCCCTACTTCGCCAAGAACACCACGGGCGGCCCGGCCGACGAGGCAAGCAGCTACACCCCCGTGAGGTCCACCGCCGAGGCCGGCCTGGCGCTGAACTGGTTCGGCTCCTTCCGCTCCGGCTACGAGACCGTCGGCAACTGGGTCAACGGCAAGTGGGTGGTCACCAAAGGCAAGGCCTGAACGCGTGAGGTGACCAGGAACAGCAAGTGACTTCAGACGTCGGGCTCCTGGCTCCCGCAGGGAGCGTGACGTCGTGCGCGGTACTGGAGCGCCCTCTGCCGGCCTCCGGGCGGCAGAGGACGCCATCGCCCTGTTTCCGTTTCTCGCGCTGTTCGTCAGTTCCAGGGGTTGGCCGGCTGGTCGTCGATCGCGGTCCAGAAGCGGGCGCCGTCCGGTACGTAGCCGTATGCACAGAAGGGCCGGCCGCCGGAGTATTCCGTTCTTGTGGCCCTGGTTCAGAATGTGCCTGGGGTCGAAGTGCGTCCCGCACCCTGCGCGTGGCGGGCGGACCGGGTGTTTTCTCGCGCCGAGCGGAAGGCCCCCGCTCGTCCGCGATGGGGCAGGGACGGAGCGGGGGCCTGCGGCGCCGCACGTGGACACGGTCGGTTCCGGGGGTGCTGCCTGCTCAGCGGGCGAAGCCCCAGTCGAGCATCTTGGTGGCGTCGTCGAAGCGGGTCTGGTCGGTCCCGAGGATCGCGCCGACCAGGGTGCGATTGTCCCGCTCGGCGGCGAAGACGACGGCGTAGCCGGCCTCCGGGCCGCTGCCGGTCTTGATGCCCAGGGCGCCGTCGTAGGTACCCAGCAGCTGGTTGGTGTTGGTCCAGGTGTAGTACCGGATACGGCCGTTGGCCGCCGTGGCCTCGGTCTCGAACTGCGCGTTCTTCACGACGTCGGCGAACACCGGCTTCAGCATCGCGCGCTGGCCGAGCTTGGCCAGGTCGCGGGCGGTGCTGCGGTTGTCGCCGTTCGAGATGCCGTCGTAGCCGTCGAAGTGTGTGCCGGTCAGGCCCAGTTGCTGCGCCTCGGCGTTCATCTGGTTCACGAAGTCGGCGATCCGCGCGTCCTCGGTGTCCCCGGAGCCGAAGTTGTCGGCCAGGGCCCGTGCGGCGTCCGCTCCGGACGGGATCAGCATGGCGTGCAGCAGCTGCTTGACGGTCAGTTTGTCGCCGGTCTGGAGGTCGGCCGTACTGGCACCGACCTGCTGGACGTAGTCGCGGTACTCCTGCTTCACCGTGATCTGCTGGTCCAGCCGCTCCGGCTGCTTGAGTACCACCAAGGCAGTCATGATCTTGGTGGTACTGGCCATCGACACGCTCTCGTCAGCCTTGGCCCCGGCCCACATCTCCCGCTCCTGGCTGCCGTCGCGAGCGTCCAGCAGGAAGGCGTGGTCGGCTTTGATGTTGGGGGCGGCCTGGTCCTTCGTGGCCAGTGCTCTCTGGTTCTGGCCGGCGGGAGCGGTGGTCTCGCCGCTCTGCTCGGTGGAGTGTGTGGCACTGGGGGTGGCCGCCTCGGCGAGGCCGCCGGCGGTGATCGGCAGGGCGGCCCCGAAAAGTGCGACTGTCGCGATCCGGGCCCCAGTTCGGTGTATCCGGTTGGGGCGGGCGTGGGAACCCATGGGCGTCCCTTCTCCCGGCGCGGGGACGCCGGCTGGTAGTGGAAACTCGGTGCATATCGAACTTACTTGCGTCGTGGCAGCCACTGTCAAGATCGCTTTGTCATAGCCGGGTAACAGGATTGATCTCTGTGCAGATGTCGTGCGGACAACTGGTGGGGCCTGTGGAGCGGCTCGCGCACCGTGCCCGGCCGACTCCACTGGGAAGCGGCCTCGTCGGCGTCGGCGCCGGCCGTGAACCACGGCTCAGGTGTTGGTCCACACCGTGCCGGCCTTGATCTCGCGGTCGACGCGCAGCGGGCGGTCCACATCCCGTGCGGGCTGATCAGCCGGCCTTCCACTGCGGCCACTGCTTCAGCGCGGTGCTCACTCGGTCCGTCAGGCGTGGGAGGGCATCGCCTGCCTGCTCGTATGTGTCAAAGAGTTGCTCCAGCATCTTCGTGTTGCGCCGCACGTCATCCGTCTCCGAGCCGAGCACGGACGTGCACTCGCGGGCCGCATCCCGGCTCTTGGCCAGCAGGGCGGACCATTCGCGGCCCAGTTCGGGGTCGGGTACGTCCAGATGGTGTTGTGCGGTGGCCGTGTCGCGGGCGATGCCGGTGCAGACGGGGCGCAGGGCGTCACCGTCGAAGGCACCGGTCTCAGCGGGGGTATGCGGGCGGGCTTGGCGCTCGGACTCGGCCTGGTCTGCGGGGAGTTGCTGTCCGGGGCAAGCATCGGCCCCGACTGGTGGCCCCCGCACCTGGAACCCCTGCTCTTCCCGTTCCTCGGCGCCGTGGTCTACGTCTGCTGGCTTGCTGGGCAACCTGTGGGGCGGCCAACCGGCCGCCTCGCTCGTCGAGGGTGCGCACTCCGGCGATCCCGGCCAGCTGGGCGACCTCGGCACGGATCTCGCCCTGCGGATCCCGGCCGTACGGCGGCACCACACCGCGCCGCCACCGTTTCCAGCGCGGCAGCAGTAGGTACACGGCGACGGCCGTCAGCAAGACGACGGCGCTGCCTGCCAGTCCGTACCACCCCGGCGTCACGGGGGCGCCCTCAGCGCACTCCTTGATCGCCTCGGCCTGGGCGTTGCTCCGCGTCACGTTGTCGATGAGTTTGCCGCCCGGGTCGTAGCCCGCTGCGAACTCGCAGAGGAACTCGACGTTCCGGGTGGGGTACGGCTGCAGAACACCGGTCAGCATCTTGAGCGTTGCCACCGCCATCGCGACGACGAGGATGAGGAAGCGCAGGGTGGTCCCGGAGGGGAGAGCGCCCGGCTCGGGGGCCGAAGGCGCTGGGGCCTGGCGGGGCGCAGCTGCCTCGGTGTCCCCGCTCACCGGACCGGCCCGTCCTCCTGACGAGCACCATCATCGCCCCGCTCACCGGTCTCGCTCCCGCCGGGCTCGGCGTCCTGCGGGTCCTCCGTGCCCGCCAGGGCCAGCCGTGCGACCACGCTGTCGGCGAGGGCGTCGGCGTCGGAATCGGAGAGGCTGTGCCGGACCGCTTCCTCACGCACCCGACGCCGTACGGACGCCAGCTGCTCCCGGTCAAGGTAGGGAACCTCGGGCGGGGCGGCTGTGCGGCGGGCGGACGGGCGCAGCACAGCCGCCCGAGGGCGGTCGTGACCCGGTTCATCAGCGGTCCGGTCCCGTCCGTGACGGCGGCGCGGCACGCCTCGTCGACCACCAGCAGTACGAAGGGCGTAAGCATGGTCGCGATGTCGTCGAGGCCGAAGTCCAGCGGGTCTGCACGTCCGCCGGAGGACGCCTGCCGCATCCGCCGTACTGCCAGGCCGTAGTCCAGACCTGCCAGATCTTCGACCAACTGCCTTTCCTGTGGTGAGTGTTGGACAACGACACCCCATAGACGGCACTTGACCATCCGTGCGTAAAGACTGACTACATCCCGCGCGCCCCCTCACCGAGCGCGCTGTTCCGGTATTCCGGGCGGGCACGGCGCACGCCTGCGGGAACCCCCGTCTCAAGCGGGCCGGGTCGGTGAAGCCAGGGCGGCGACAGCCCCGCTCCGGCCGGGGCCGCTGGGGGGCAGCTGAGGGGCGAGGGCGCGGCGGTTGCCGTTGACCAGCTGGCAAGGCGTGGCGGCCGGGGCAGGCTTCGTTACGGCTCGAACCAGAGAAGTGGCGCATGCGGAGTTTTGACGGGGAGAGACGGTCCATGTCCTCGGGATCATGGGCCGTCGTGCGCCAGTACGGGTGACCTGGGCATGTTGATCTGCTGGATCAGTCTGCACTAACCCGAGAATCAGTTTTTATGAAAATGATCGAGAAGTTGATCGGCTCCGTGGGGCTGAGCCTGTTCCTGACAGCCGTATGCGTCGGTTCGGCACAGGCATGTGACGATCCCGACCACGAACACACCAACACGGCCCCGTCGCACGCCCGGCCCGGGTGCTACAACTCCGGGAGCGCCTCGGCGTCCGGTGTGGCGCTGAACTCTCCTGGCGTTCTGTCCGGCAACGTCATCCAGGCCCCCATCAGCATCCCGCTCAATGTGTGCGGGAACAGCATCAATGTCGGGGGCCTGCTGAACGGCGTCGGCGGCGGGGGCGGCGCCAACGGTGGCGGTGGTGGCAACAACTAACGGTTGGCTGGGCACCCGTGGCGGGGACGGATCCGGAAGCAGCGGGATCCGTCCCCGGCGAGTTTGCCGTCGGGGACGGTCCACAGGTGGCTGAACCGGACGTCCACGCTCTTGCCGGTCTTCGTTTCGCTGCGGTGGTGGCCGAAGGCGAATACGTGGTCGGTGTCGTCCGTGTAGTACTCCTCGCCCACAGGGCAAAAGGCGTCGACCACAAGGCCCTCGACGCCCCACCCGTCGGGGTCCTGGGCCCGGCCTGACGGGTCCCCCCACGGGTGCCTCGACGCCTCAGGCCTTGACGCCTCAGGCCTCGATGACGAGGCGTTCGATGAGGTCGTCGC
The DNA here is from genome assembly GCF_044753355.1 of Streptomyces sp. NPDC088400. Lineage (NCBI taxonomy): Bacteria > Bacillati > Actinomycetota > Actinomycetes > Kitasatosporales > Streptomycetaceae > Streptomyces > Streptomyces sp. NPDC088400. The sequence continues at coordinate 17,292 of NZ_JBIVMZ010000011.1, forward strand.
GGAGGGCGAACCGGTAGTGCAGATCGACGACACCGCCGGGAAAGTCACCTTCGAGGTGCTGCGTGGCGACGTAGTGGGTCGCGTCGGTCTGCCAAGCGGCGGTGAGCCGGGTGGTGTAGGTGAATTCGCCGGCGGATCGGCCCAGCCAGTCCGTGATCTCCGCGGTGCCTTCGTACGTGTGGCCGTCGTCGATCACCGTGGCATCGCCGGTGAACGCCGAGACCGCGGTGGCGGTGTCGCGGGCGCCATGCGCCTTCACGTAGCGGATGACCACCTCGGGCAGGGCGTCCGGGGCGATGGTACGGGGCTGGTCGTGGCGCATGACGCTCCTCATCTGATGGCCGGTTGGACGGTTCGATGGCGCTTCGGACGAAGGTGTCAGACAGATCGGACGAAGGTGTCAGACAGAGGGGACGGTGCCGCCGTCGATGACGTGCTCGGCGCCGACGATGGCCGAGGCCCGGTCGGAGACGAGGAAGGCGACCAGCTCGGCAACTTCTTCGGGCCGGTTGGGGCGGCCGAGGGGGATGCCGCCCAGGGAGTCCATGAGGCGGCCCAGCGCCGCTTCCGTCGTGATGCCCGCCTCCTCGGAGATCCTGGCGACGAGGTGGTCGGCGGCGGACGTCTGGACGAAGCCGGGCGAGACGGTGTTGACGCGGACGCCGTGCGGGGCGACCTCGTTGGCCAGACCCTTGCTGTAGGTGGTCAGGGCGGCTTTCGCGGCGGCGTAGGCCAGAGTCCCGTTCCACAACGGCATGCGGCGCTGGATCGAGGTGACGTGCACGATCACGCCCTTGCCCATGGCGATCATGTGCGGGATCAGGGCGCGGTCCAGACGGACTGCGGCCAGCAGGTTCACGTTCAGCTCTCTTGTCCAGTCGTCCTCGCCGAGCGCCGCGAATCCGCCGGCCGGCGCCTCGGATCCGCCGAGGGTGTTGACCAGTACGTCGACACCGCCCATGCGGGCGTCCACCTCGGCGACGACGCGGGCGGCGCCCTCGGCGGTGGACAGGTCGGCAGCGATGAACGTTCCTTCGTCGACGTCGTCGGGGCGAGCGCGTGCGGTGACGAGTACGGTCGCACCGGCCTGCGCGAGACGAAGGGCGATGGCGGCTCCGGTGCCCTTGGTGCCGCCGGTGACCAGAGCGCGACGGCCTTGGAGGGATTCGCTGATGGGTGGGGGCATGGCGTATTCCGTTTCCGGGTGCGGGCATGCGAGTGCGAGACGGCATCCCCGAGGTAACCGCTAGAGGAAACTGCTAAAGTAGAAGTTACTAACTTCTACTTTAGCAGTAACTGGGGAGATGGTCGTTGTGGCAAGCCGGATCAGGCTGGAGGACCGGGAGTGCCCCCTGTCCACGACGGTGCAACACGTCGGCGAGTGGTGGACGCTGCTGATCCTCCACGACGCCTTCGACGGCTACACCCGCTTCGACCAGTTCCAGGAGAGCCTGGGCATCTCCTCCAGCATGCTCACCACCCGGCTGAAGGCCCTCGTGGCGGACGGCCTCCTGGAGCGCCGGCCGTACCGGACCAACCCCGTCCGTCACGAGTACGTCCTGACCGAACTAGGTCACTCCCTCCGACCGGTGATAGTCGCTCTGGCCGCATGGGGCAACTCCCGCCTCGCACCGGCCGAACGCAGCATGATCCTCGTCGAAGCACACAGCGGCGAGGAGGTCGAGCCCGTCGTCGATGCCGGAACCGGCCGCCGACTCGACGACAGCAACGCGTATGTCTTCGCGGCGGGCCCCGCCGCGAGCGACGTGATGCGCAACCGCTACGCGACGAACCCGGGGACACCGACGCAAGGCGAATGAAAGCGAGCGGCTGGGCTACGGGCATCCGGTAAGGCGTCTGCGGGGCCCGACCGCACCTCCACGACCTCGCGCACAGGTGGCGCTGGTCCACCGGTGCCGACGTCACCAAGCCCGCCCGCCGCAGCCATTGCCGCCGTCAAGCCGCCCTTCGGCCCCGAAGATCACATCTACGGCGGAGTATTGACCGCCATATGAACGGTATGAAAAGCAAGTCCAGCCGGATATGCCCGATTGGGCTAATCAGTGCTCACCCGTATATGTCATCCTTCAACAATTCGGCATTGCCCTCAATTGGCGGTGTCGGGCGACACCGCCGCAATATCCCCTGTTAATCTGCGGGCCCCAGATGTCGTCCACAGATGATCGAACGCGCCCGTCGACGGACACGATGTGCCTCAGTCGAATGCTGGCGTATCCCGGTCGAGAGGATACGGATCATGCAGGACTTTTCTCGTCGCGGAATGCTCAGGGCTACGGCGGCCGCAGGCGCCGGCGCGGTCGTTCTCCCGGGCATCACGGCCGCGGAAGCCCCGGGCGCGAACGCCGTGACCCACGAGGCCGAAAGCGCGACGTGCGGTCCGGCGAAGCTCACCGGCCGCATCGTCCGTCCCGACGACCCCGACTACGCGAGTGCGAGCCTGGGCTGGGACGAACTCTTCGTCCACTATCCGCTGGTCATCGTCTACGCCCAGAAGACCCAGGACGTGATCAACGCCCTCACCTGGGCACGGCAACACGACGTCGCGCTGCGGGTGCGAAGCGGCGGCCACAGCCTTGAGGGCTGGTCGAACGTCGACAACGGCATCGTGATCGATGTCAGCGAGCTGAAGTCGGTACACATCGACACGGCCGCTCGTATCGCGACGGTCGGGTCTGGGCTCAACCAGTTGGAAGCGGTGACCCTGCTCGCGAAGAAGAACTTCGCGGTGACGACCGGAACGGAGGGCAGCGTGGGCCTGGCCGGTGCGACGCTCGGCGGTGGCCTCGGCTTCCTCACCCGCTACCTCGGCATGGCCTGCGACAGCCTGATCGGCGCCGAGATCGTCGTCGCCTCGGGCACCGACTGCGCCAAGGTGATCAAGGCGGACCTGAAGGACAACTCGGACCTGCTCTGGGCGCTCCGCGGGGCGGGCAACGGCAACTTCGGAATCGTCACGTCACTCACCTACAAGGTGGCTCCGCTCAAGAGCGTCACTTACGTGCAAGCGACGTGGGACGGCCTCGGGGACCTGCACGGGGTATTCGACACATGGCAGCATATGGCGCCGAGCGCCGACGACCGTCTCGGAACCCAGATCGAAGTTCACAGAAACGAGATCGTGCTGTTCGCGGTCCTCGCGGAAGGAACGCCGACGGAAGCGAAGAAGCTGCTGGCCCCTATCCTGTCGATCGGTCGTCCCGATGTCTCCGTGCAAGAAGGTAACTGGGGCGACGTATATGCGGGATTCCAGACTCCGACCGCGGACGATCCCGCGAACTGGAAGTTCTTCTCGCAGTTCACGGACAAGCCGTTCCCGAGTGAGGCGATCAGGGTGATCGCCTCATTCATGCGAGACGCGCCGACGGACGACAGCAACTTCTTCACCCAGGCCTTCGGTGGAGCGGTCAGGAAGAGCCCCCGCGGTGGCACGGCATTCCCTCATCGCGATGCGCTCTTCTACTCCGAGCCCGGCACCGGCTGGGGAACCCGTGGAGAACCGGGCAGCGGCGACGAGCTGACCCCACAGGCCCAGGCCTGGATCGCCGAGTTCAGCCAGGCACTACGGCCCTACGTGAACGGCGCCTACGTCAACGTGCCGAACATCGGCATGCAGGACTGGGAAACCGCCTACTGGGGATCCAACTTCGACCGGCTGCGCAAGATCAAGGCGAAGTACGACCCCCTCAACGTCTTCCAGTACGAGCAGAGCATCCCGCCCGCGTTCTGCTGACCGGCTCGCAGGTGAGGCAGGTTCCCCTGCCGACCTGTTCATCGCCCTGCACCATGCGCGGATGCCGAGACGCGCTCTCCCGCGGTCTGCCCGGAGGGAGAGTCAGTCGGGTACGAGTACGGCGGCGCCGGTGACGTGATCGGCGGCCAGGTCGGCGAGCGCCTGGTCCGCTCGGCTCAAGGGATACGGAGTGACGGTGACCTGGATGCCGATGCGCTCGGCGAGGGCCAGGAAGTCGCGCCCGTCCTGACGGGTGTTGGAGGTGACGCTGCGCAGGTTCCGTTCCTGGAAGAGGTGGCGCTGGTAGTTCAGCGGGGGAATGTCGGTGAGGTGGATCCCGGCGATCGCGAGTGTGCCGGACCGGTCCAGGGCCTCCAGCGCCACCGGCACCAGGTCGCCCACCGGGGCGAACAGGATCGCCGAGTCCAGAGGCTCGGGCGGAGGATCGTACGCGTCTCCTGCCGAAGCGGCACCGAGTTCCAGCGCGAGTGCGCGTGCCCGCGCGGACCGGGTCAGCACGTGGACGGTGGCGTTCTCGGCAAGGGCCACCTGCGCTGCCAGGTGGGCGGAGGCGCCGAAGCCGTAGATGCCCAGCCGCCCTCCCTCGGGCAGTGCGGAGCGGCGCAGCGCGCGGTAGCCGATGATTCCGGCGCACAGGAGGGGCGCGAGCGAGGTGGCGTCCTGGCCTTCCGGAAGAGGGTAGGCGAAGGCTTCGGGGACCAGCGCCAGATCGGCGAAGCCTCCGTCCGCGTCCCATCCCGTGTAGGTGGACCGGGGGCAGAGGTTCTCCTGTCCGGCGCGGCAGTAGCGGCATGTTCCGCAGGTGCCGCGCAGCCAGGCCCCGCCGGCGCGGTCGCCGGTACGGAACATGGTCACCGAGTCGCCGGTGGCGACGACCCTGCCGACGATCTCGTGTCCGGGTACGGTCGACCGTCGATGCGGTGCGAGGTCTCCCTCGGCCAGGTGCAGGTCGGTACGGCACACACCGCAGGCCTCCACCCGTAGCAGCAGGTCACCGGGGCCGGGGGCGGGTGTGTGCATCCGGCCCCGGACCAAGGGCCCGGTGCTGATCGGACCGGGCGTCCCGACGGCCCAGCCGTGCTGTGTCTCCCCGGCGGAGACGGTGAACGTCATTCTTCAAGCCTGCGGCGGGGGCGTGGCCGGGGCAAACGGGCCTGTCGGCGAGGTCCTCTGCCAGGAGCGAGAACCGCGAGAACACACTGACAACGACTGCCGGGGGATTCATGGCGAGGTCGTGGTACCGGCAGACGACGAAGAACGGGACGGCCGCTTGACAGGCCTGCCAGTGGCAACGGAGCTCGGGATGTATGTCGCCAACGGCATTCACCGTGAAATAGCCGGGACTTGGGCCGGATTCTCAGGAGGCGGTGAGTTCGGTGAGCAGCCTGCGGATGCGCCGCTCGATCTCGTTGCGGATGGGCCGTACCGCGTCGATGCCTTGCCCGGCCGGGTCGTCGAGCCTCCAGTCCAGGTACTGCTTGCCGGGGAAGACGGGGCAGGTGTCGCCGCAGCCCATGGTGATCACGATGTCGGACGCCTGTACGGCTTCCACGGTCAGTACCTTCGGGGTTTCGGCCGAGATGTCGATGCCGACCTCGTCCATCGCCTCGACCACTGCCGCGTTCATGACGTCGGCCGGTGTGGAACCCGCGGAGCGCACTTCGACGCGGCCGTGTGCGAGGTGGGTCAGGAACGCGGCGGCCATTTGCGAGCGGCCGGCGTTGTGGACGCACACGAAGAGTACGGATGGCTTCGGGCTCTCAGACACGGACGGAACCTTCCGGTGCGGGTTGAGGGAAGAAGCGGCGAGTTGCCAGGGCGACGTGGACCAGGCCGATCAGGACGGGCACCTCGATGAGGGGGCCGACGACTCCGGCGAGGGCCTGGCCGGAGGTGGCGCCGAAGGTGGCGATGGCAACCGCGATGGCCAGCTCGAAGTTGTTGCCCGCGGCGGTGAACGCCAGTGTGGTGGCCTTCGGGTAGTCCAGGCCGACCGCTCGGCCGACGGCCATGGACCCGGCCCACATCACGGCGAAGTACACGAGCAGCGGCAGCGCGATCCGTACGACGTCCAGGGGGCGGGTGGCGATGGCGTCGCCCTGGAGGGCGAAGAGCACGATGATGGTGAACAGCAGCCCGTACAGGGCGAACGGGCCGATCCGGGGGATGAGTTTCGTCTCGTACCAGGTGCGGCCCTTGGCCTTCTCGCCGAGGCGGCGGGTGAGGAACCCGGCCAGCAGTGGGATGCCGAGGAAGATGAGCACACTGCGGGCGATCTCCCACACGGACACGTCGAGCGCGGTCTGCTCCAGGCCGAGTCGGCCGGGCAGCACACTCAGGTAGAACCAGCCCAGCAGGCTGAACGCGAGAATCTGGAAGACGGAGTTCAGGGCGACGAGGACGGCGGCGGCTTCACGGTCGCCGCAGGCGAGGTCGTTCCAGATGATGACCATGGCGATGCAGCGGGCGAGGCCGACGATGATCAGGCCGGTGCGGTACTCGGGCAGGTCCGGAAGGAAGAACCACGCCAAGGCGAACATCAGGGCCGGCCCGACGATCCAGTTCAGTACCAGGGACGGGATGAGCAGGCGCCGGTCGCGGGTGACGGTGTCCAGACGGTCGTAGCGGACCTTGGCCAGGACCGGGTACATCATCACGAGCAGGCCAACCGCGATGGGGAGGGACACCCCGGTGACAGTGACTTGCGCGAGCGCGTCCCCCAGGCCGGGAACGAGGCGGCCGAGTCCGAGGCCGGTGGCCATCGCGATCAGGATCCACCCGGCGAGGAAGCGGTCGAGGAACGACAGACGTCCGGCCACCGGCCCTGCGGGCGCCGCCGTGCTGGTGGCTTCGGCGCTCACGAGGCGGCCCCGGCGGGTTCGGGTTCGGGTTCGGCCGGAGGCTGTCCGGCGGGGCGTCCGGCGGGGCGGGTGAGGACCGCGGCCAGGCGGTCGGTCATCTCGGGCAGCGGCCGGTAGTACACCCATGTCCCGCGCCGCTCGGAGTCGATGAGTCCGGCCTGCTTGAGCAGTTTGAGGTGGTGGGAGATCGTCGGCTGGGACAGGCCGAAGGCCGGGGTGAGGTCACAGACGCAGACCTCCCCGCCCGCGCGTGAGGCGATCATCGACAGCAACCGCAGCCGCACGGGGTCACCCAGGGCCTTGAACACCTTCGCCAGCGTCTCGGCCTGGCCCTCGTCCAGCGGCGCGGTCAGCAGCGTGGGGCGGCATCCGTCGGCGTTGTCCTGGCCGAGCACCACAGGCTCTTGTTTCGACATGCTTCTATATTGACGTTCTTTGATGCAATGCGCAACGCTGAATCGACAGGCGTCGATGCAACCTGATCGGGGGCTGCTGCCGTGTCACGTGCCCAGCTCGTGAGCTCCGGTGGAATGGGCGAAGGGATGGCTGCCTTCCTCGCGTGACGTGTGGCGCGGCTGACCATTCTCGGGTGTGACGGGATCTGCGTTCTGGGCCGACCGGGGTGGCACGTGGAAGGTTGTCGCACCGAGAACGGCATTGACGTCACATTGGGCGGCCTCTATGGTTCCGGCGACGCTGCGAACACCGTTCGATATGTCGACCGGCGAGCTGCGTCCCCCTGTTCTTCATGCGTCATGACGCATGAAACGCATGCGACTGTCCCGGGTAGCGGCGCCGCAGGATTCGCTCGGCGCCGCCACGTTCACGGGCGCCGGCCCCGGCGCCCGGGCCGGCGCCCGTGAAGCCCTACGCCCCTACGAAAGGGTGCACGATGTCGTCCTCCGTCAGCAGACGCCGCCTCCTGCAGATCGCCGGAGCCACGGCTACAGCCACCGCCACCGGGTCCTTACTCGACAGCTCTCCCGCCCTGGCGGCCGTCGTACCGCCCGTCCGCGCCGACACCGGGGCCCTGGCCGAGCCCTTCGAACTCGGCGAGGTCCGGCTGACCGCGAGCCGATGGCTGGACAACCAGAACCGCACCAGCAGCTATCTGCGGTTCGTCGACGTCGACCGGCTGCTGTACAACTTCCGCGCCAACCACCGCTTGTCCACCGGCGGCGCGGCGGCCACCGGCGGCTGGGAGGCTCCGGATTTCCCCTTCCGTACCCACGTCCAGGGGCACTTCCTCACCGCCTGGGCGCAGTTGTACGCAGTCACCGGGGACGCCGTCTGCCGGGACAGGGCCACCTACATGGTCGCCGAGCTGGCCAAGTGCCAGGCCAACAACGCCGCCGCCGGGTTCGGCACCGGATACCTCTCCGGCTACCCCGAGTCCGAATTCACCGCCCTGGAACAGCGCACCCTGAGCAACGGCAACGTGCCGTACTACACCCTCCACAAGACTCTCGCCGGTCTGCTGGACGTATGGCGCCACATCGGCAGCACGCAGGCCCGCGACGTACTGCTGGCCCTGGCGGGCTGGGTCGACACGCGTACCGGCCGGCTCAGCGCCCAGCAGATGCAGGCCATGCTGCAGACCGAATTCGGCGGCATGAACGCGGTGCTGACCGACCTCTACCAGCAGACGAACGACGCGCGGTGGCTCGCCGTCGCCCGCCGCTTCGACCACGCCGCGGTCTTCGATCCCCTGGCCGCGGGCCGGGATCAGCTCAACAGCCTCCACGCCAACACCCAGGTGCCGAAGTGGATCGGAGCCGCCCGGGAGTTCAAGGCCACCGGTACCACCCGCTACCGGGACATCGCCACCAACGCCTGGAACATCTGCGTCGGCACACACACCTACGCCATCGGCGGCAACAGCCAGGCCGAGCACTTCCGCGCCCCCAACGCCATCGCCGCCCACCTGCGCCAGGACACCTGCGAGAGCTGCAACACCTTCAACATGCTCACCCTCACCCGGGAGCTGTTCGCCCTCGACCCGAACCGGGCCGCGCTGTTCGACTACTACGAACAGGCCTGGCTCAACCAGATGATCGGCCAGCAGAACCCGGCCGACGCCCACGGCCACGTCACCTACTTCACCCCGCTCAACCCCGGCGGCCGGCGCGGTGTGGGCCCCGCATGGGGCGGCGGCACCTGGAGCACCGACTACACCACCTTCTGGTGCTGCCAGGGCACCGGCCTGGAGATGCACACGAGGCTGATGGACTCCGTCTACTTCCACGCCGGCACCACACTGACCGTGAACCTGTTCCTCCCCTCGGTCCTCACGTGGACCCAGCGCGGCATCATCGTCAGCCAGACCACCACCTTCCCGGCGAGCGACACCACGACTCTGCGCGTCACCGGCAACGTCGGCGGAACCTGGGCGATGCGCATCCGCATACCCGGCTGGACCACCGGAGCCACCATCAGCGTCAACGGCGTCGCACAGAACATCACCGCCGCCCCCGGCAGCTACGCCACCCTCACCCGCGCCTGGACCGCCGGTGACACGGTCACCGTCCGCCTGCCCATGCGGATCGTGATGCGGCCGGCCAACGACAACCCGAACGTCGCCGCGATCACCTACGGCCCGGTCGTCCTGTCCGGCAACTACGGCAACACCGCCCTGGGTTCCCTGCCGTCCCTGGACACCTCCTCGATCAAGCGGACCAGCACCAATGCGCTCGCCTTCACCGCGACCGCAGCCGGCTCCACCGTCAACCTGGGCCCCTTCCACGACGCCCACGGCCACAACTACACCGTCTACTGGAACACCAGCACCGTCGCGACCGTCCGCCTCGTCAACGCGGGCAGCGGCCTCGTGCTGGGCGTCCAGGACATGGCCACGGCAGACGGCGGCCGGGCCCTGCAGTGGAACGACTCCGGTACCGCCGACCACGACTGGGAAGTGATCGACGACGACGACGGCGGTGACGTCCGCTTCCGCAACGCCCACAGCGGCAAGGTCCTCGGCGTCCAGGACATGTCGACGGCGGACAACGCGGCTGTCCTGCAGTGGACGGACAACGGCACGGCCGACCACCGGTGGACCCTCCTCGACCAGCAGAACGGGACCTACAAGATCCGCAACGCCCACAGCGGCAAGCTGCTCGCCATCGCGGGCAACTCCACCGCCGTCGGCGCGTTCGCGATCCAGGAATCGGACAACGGCACGGCCGACAACCTCTGGCGCCTGGAGCGCAATTAGGAGTGTGCTGAAGATCTTGGCCCGATCAGCGAGCGGCGCCCCGTGCGTCCAGTTGCAAGACGGCCGGATCCCCGGACAGTGGTGTCCTGTCCGGGGATCCGGCCAACGCGGCCGATGAGCGTGCGGGACATCGGGAGCCCGGCACAGGTATTCAGTGCGCTCCTATGCCCTGTCCGGCCGGTCCGCGCCCGCTCAGGCGGCCTTCGCCCCGTCGAGCGCGCCATGCGGATTGAGCACGTACTTGCGGCTCGCGCCCTTGTCGAACTCCGCGTAGCCGTGCGGTGCGTCGTCCAGCGAGATCACCGTGGCATTGACCGCCTTGGCGATATGGACCCGGTCGTGCAGGATCGCCATCGACAGTGCCCGGTGGTACTTCATCACCGGGCACTGGCCCGTGCTGAACTGGTGGCTCTTCGCCCAGCCCAGGCCCAGCCGTACCTTCAGCGTTCCGCTCCTGGCGTCCTCGTCGACACCGCCCGGGTCGTCGGTGACGTACAGCCCCGGGATACCGAGGGCGCCGCCCGCCCTCACCACGCCCATCAGGGAGTTGAGGACGGTCGCGGGAGCCTCGCCGGCATCGGCGCCGTGGGCGTGCGCTTCGAAGCCGACCGCGTCGACCGCGGCGTCCACCTCCGGTTCGCCCAGGATCTCGGCTATCTGCTCCTCGACGGATCCCTTGGTGAGATCGACGGTCTCGCAGCCGAAGCTGCGGGCCTGGGCGAGCCGTTCGGCGTTGAGGTCACCGACGATGACGACCGCCGCGCCGAGCAGTTGCGCCGAGGCCGCGGCCGCCAGTCCTACGGGCCCCGCGCCCGCGATGTACACCGTCGAGCCGACACCAGCGCCCGAGGTCACCACACCGTGGAAACCGGTCGGGAAGATGTCCGACAGCATGGTCAGATCGAGGAGCTTCTCCAAGGCCGCGTTCCGGTCGGGGAAGGCGAGCAGGTTGAAGTCCGCGTACGGCACCATCACGTACTCCGCCTGGCCACCGACCCAGCCACCCATGTCGACATAGCCGTATGCCGCGCCGGGGCGGGCCGGATTGACGTTCAGGCAGATACCGGTCCTGCGTTCCTTGCAGTTGCGGCACCGGCCGCAGGCGATGTTGAACGGCACCGATACGACATCCCCGACTTCGATGAACTCGACGTCCGGGCCGCGTTCTACCACCTCCCCGGTGATCTCGTGTCCGAGGACCAGGCCCTCGGGCGCCGTGGTGCGGCCGCGCACCATGTGCTGGTCGCTGCCGCAGATATTGGTGGCGAGCACCTTGAGGATGACCCCGTGCCGACAGTTCCGGCCGACATTCTCAGGGGCCACTCCCGGCCCGTCCTGGAGTTGGAATGTCGGGTAGTCGGTGATGACGACATTCACCTCACCCGGCTTGATGTAGGCGACCGCCCTGTTTCCACCACTCATGCCGACTCGCCGTCCCTTCGGCTCCGTTCGCGTCTTCTGCGTCCGACGCTCGTTCGGGGCGCCGGAGGAGTTCGCCACCGCTCGGGCGGTCCGGCCGTAAGGCGTGTTGTTCGGGCTGTGCGCGCGGCGGCGCTGTGCTCTTTACATCAGCCTAAATCCACCTCTGTAAGCGGACAAACGGTAGTAAAGATTGCAACCAATTGGCCGGAACGACTGGTCGCTCGGAGGGAAGGGTATCGGTGGGGGGTGCGGTGAGAGGTGCAAGAAGGGTGACGGAGAGTGGCCGCCGTGAGGCGGTGAACGTCCTCGGGCGGGGGGCGGGGGTGCCCCCCCCCGCCCGAGGTTCTGGCGGTGCATCGGCGACTGAAGCCGAGATTCCCAAGGTCGCCGACAGGGTCGAGCTCGGGCGGTCGGCCGGGGGTTCGCCGGGTGTGCCTGCCGCCGCCCGGCTGCTGAATCTGTCGGGCCGGCCGGGCGCCGGTCAGACCGTCTTGAGGCGTGCGGCGATCTTCAGTGCGCGTTCCGCCTGGTAGCGGGCGGCGGCACGGGTGGTGTCGTCCACGGGGTGGGATCCATGGGCGTCGACGTGCGAGGTTCCGTACGGGTTGCCGTCCGCGAACTTCAGCGGGTCGGTGAAACCGGGGCTGACGACGAGCCCGCCGAAGTGATGGATGGTGTTGTAGAGCGCGAGAAGCGTGGTCTCCTGGCCGCCGTGCAAGGTGGCGGACGAGGTGAAGCCGCTGTAGACCTTGTCGGCGAGCTTGCCCTCGCTCCACAGGCCGCCGAGTGTGTCGATGAACTGCTTGAGCTGCGCTGAGATGTTGCCGAACCGGGTGGGGGTCCCGAAGAGGATCACGTCGGCCCACTCGATGTCCTCGGCGGTGGCCTCCGGGATGTCCCTGCCGGCGGCATGGGCGGCGGCCCAGGCGGGGTTGGCGTCGATGGCGGCCCGCGGTGCCAGCTCCGCCGCCTTCAGCAGCCGGACCTCGCCGCCGGCCTTGGCTGCCGCGTCACGCAGCTCTTTGGCGATCTCGGCGACCGTGCCGGTCGAGGAGTAGTAGACGATCGCGACATTCAGGGGAGTGCTCACAGCGGGTTTCCGTTTCCTTGCCAATGAGTGATGGACGCGACCGGAGTACTAGCCGACCGGTCGCCTAAATGAAACTAGGCGACCGGTCGACTAAGTGTCAACGCGGCTGGTGTCCACCGCCGTTTGTGTCAGGCTCTTCCCGGGCCCGGGAAGAAAGTCGGCAGCAGCTCTCTTTTCCGGGTGCTGGGACCGGGGGCGATGCTCCGGACCCGGATGTGCCCTGGCCTACGGGAGGCATGTGATGGGCCGGCCCGCGTCGTTGGCGGGCTTCGGGACAGACCTGCTGGGAGGCGGGTCCTACCAGTAGGAAGTTGCGTGGTCAGGCGGGCCGGGCGGATGGGGCGCACTCTCGATGCATGGGCGAGTACCTCCGAAACAGGCATGGGAGCGGGTCACGGCGTGACGTCGGGGGTCACCGGGCGGCGCCACGGCCGGTCGCCCTTCACTGTCCTTCACCCACGCGGCGAGCGCGTGCGGAGACTTCCGTAGGAGAGCCACGATGAACAGCACGACCGACGACAGGGCGGTGTTGTCCAGGGTCCTTGACCGCTGGAAGTCCGCGGTCGATGCACACGAACCGCAGCAGGTCGCCGACTGCTTCACCGATGACGCGATCTTCCAGGGCCTGCACCCCTATTGCGTGGGACGCCCTGGAATCGCGGAGTACTACGCGTCCCAGCCGCCGGGAATGACGGCCGTGTATCGCATCCTGGAGAGCAGACGGCTCTCGGACGATCTCGTGCTCGGCCACCTGGGCGTCGACTTCTCGTTCACTGACCGGCCGACGCTGAACGTGTACCTCGGCGTCGTGGTCAAGCGGGCGGGGCGGGGCTGGTCCATCAGCCACTATCAAGTGTCCCGCCTCGGCTAGGACTTGTCCGGGCGGTCCTTGCCGGGCCCGGAACGCCGGGGGCCTGTCCGGGAGGGGCGAACAGATCGCCGCCGCGCTGCAATGGCTCATGCACCGCGAGGCTGGGGGAGCTGTCGAGACGCGCCATCAGCTGACGCGGGTGCCCGGCCTCGTCCGGCCCGGCCCGTCCCCCCTGTCCGGCCCGAACGCCCCCGACCGGCCCGAACACCCCAGCCCGGATCGAGCCCGAGTGCCCGGTGGTACCACTCCACACTGGCCGTCATGTCCCGTACCGCCACGGCGATGCGCGCGATTTGAGAACGCGGCCATGAGGCAGCCCACCCCCTTGGAGGGCCCAGACGCACCCGCCGCCGCACACGGCACCGAGGTCGGCTACCGCCCCTCTGGTAGGCGTTGCCTCTCAAGGCCCGTAGCATGGTGGGGGTGGAGTTGCGTCAGTTGAGGTACTTCGTTGCGGTCGCCGAGGAGCTCAACTTCGGCCGGGCCGCGGAACGGCTGCTCATCGCCGGCCCGTCCCTGTCCCAGCAGATCAAGGCCCTTGAACGCGACCTCGGGGTGCGGTTGTTCGACCGCGACCGCCGCTCGGTGGCGCTCACTCCCGCAGGTGCCGCGCTGCTCCCGCACACCCGGTACCTGCTGGAACGCGCCGACGACCTGCGCAACAGGGCCGCACGGATCTCCGGCTCCGAGCCGGTCCGGCTCGGCTACGTCAACTGGATCCCGGCGGATCTGAACGCGAAAGCCTCCGCCGTGGCGAGGCTCCACATCGACGCCTGGGTCGCCCCTTCCCACACCCAGGCCGCCCGGGTCGCCGACGGCAGCCTGGACCTGGCCGTGTGCTGGGTCGACGGGCCGACCCTCGAACGGCTCGGCCTGAACGCCCGGCTGTTGGGCGCCGACCGGCTCTACGCGGTCTCCACGGGGCGAGACCCCGCACCCGTCCGGACCCGGGACACCGCCGTCCTTCTCGACGACGACGCCACCTCCTGGCAGTCCTGGAACGTCTACGCCCAGCAGCTCGCAGACGACGCCGGAGCCCGGACCGTACAGATCACCGACGGTGGCATCACCGGGCCCGCGTTCTTCGACCACGTGCGCCGCGCACGTCATCCCCTCGTCAACTCGCCCAAGGGCCAGTCCACACCGCTGCCGCCCGACCTGGTCCAGCGCCCGATCATCGGCCCGAAGGCCTACTGGACCTGGTCCCTGGTCTGGCGCCGCAGCGAGGTCCGTGCGGCCGTCCTGGCCACGATCGAAGCCCTGGCCGAACACGTCACCGACCCCGGGATCCACGACCCCGACGCCTGGCTGCCCGCCACTGACCCGCACAAGCGCTGAGACCGACTGCGTTGTCGGCGTCTCCTCGGCTTGCTGCCAGCCACGGGGCCCTTCGGTGTTCTTCGCCGGATCTCCGGCGCGGCACGACTAGAGGTCGTACACCGCGAAGTCAGCAATCGGGCGGTACCCAATCCGCTGATAGAGGCCGTTACTGGTGGGGTTGGCCAGGTCCGCGAACAGCAGGACCTCCGTCGCGCCCGCGGCTAGCGCGACCCGGCTCACCTCGACTGTCGCGGCGCCCGCGTAACCGCGGCCGCGTAGGTGAGCCGGGGTATAGACGGGAGTCACCCGGATCTGGCCCGAGACCATAGGGGTCCTGCCCGCCATGGAGACGGGGGTGCCGTCCGGGGTCTCCCAGAGCGTGACGCGTTCGTGGGCGATGCGCGTGTCCGCCCATGAGCTGTTGTCCGCAGAGGGGATTCCTCCGATGTCGGCGACGAACTCGCGGTGCCAGAGCATGAGTTGTTCGCGGTCCTCCTCGCCCGCGACTCGCCCCCGGCCCTCAGGAAACGGCTCCGGTGGCGTGAGTGTGCCCAGGCGGTACAGGCGCTCCCGCTCGTGCAGCGTCGGTATCGCACCCGTGTGCCTCTGCCACGCCTCGGTGAAGGATGCGGCGGTGTCGTGGTCCGCGTTGACGCCGGGGAGAGGGTGGCCGAGGTCGGCCAGGCGGGCGGCGAGGCTGTCCGCCTCTTCGGGAGTGAGGGGGGTGAGGGTCAGGCGGCGGGGCGGGGTACGGAAGAAGGTCGCGCGGACCTCGCCCGCCTGCTCCAGCAGGCCGAAGATGGGGGCGTCGGCGCCGTACGCGTCCGCCCCGCGCGTACGCAGTGCCTCGGTCACCGTCAGCGGGACGGTGTGCAGGGCGGGACGCGAGTGCAGGAATTCTCCGGCGCGAGCGAGAAAGCCGTCGAGGTCTTCGGCGAGGTGCCAGTCATCCGGACTCATGCCTCATGATCCCGCGCGCTGTCGGCGTGCGCCTGTGGTTTCCGCTGGGAGAGGCGCGAACGCGATGCCGTCAAGAGAGCTTCGCCGCCGACGTCTCGCTGGACTTCTTCACGAGCCGCCCACGCGGCCGAGGTGGCCCCGCCGATCATGACGTCGCCGCTGTCGAACCGTCAGGGACGGGATCGGCCGCCGGGCGGGCTCGGTCACACGGCGAGGTCGTCCCTGCCCGGGTCGTTGGGGTGCGACTGCAGCGGGGTGACCTTCACCGTCATCCATTGGCGCAGCGGCAAGGTGCCCAGCACCTTCTCGTGCAGTTCCGTCTCGTCGACGGCCCGCCAGATCCCGAGGCTGCGCAGTTCGCCGACCGGGCGCCACAGGCGGAACAGGTGCCCGGTGGCGGCCAGTTCACCGGCCCGTACCGACTCCGCGGCCCGGCGGCGGTCGACTTCGGCCTCCTCGGTGCCCTCGGGGATTGTTGTGGTGATCTCGACCAGGAACTCTTTCATCGTCCTTCTCCGTCTTCGCGTGGGGCATCCAACTTCGGTGCTCTCCCCTTTCACGGTGTGCCCGTCCCGGAGCTGTGGCTACGACCTCCTTCCTCTCGACTGGTAGGCGCAACCTCCCATCGCAGGTCGCACCTGTGAGGGCTCCCGCACCAGGCCCGTGACCCCTTTGACGTGCGCACATGCCTCGCCTAGCGTCGACTAGGCGAACGGTCGACTATCGGTCGGCACGCTTCACCTCCACACCTTTGGGAAGGTCATCATGTTTTCTGCCGAACAGAAGGTCGCCGTCATCACAGGCGCGTCGCAGGGCATCGGGGCAGGCCTGGTTGCCGGCTATCGCAAGCTGGGATACGGCGTCGTCGCCACCTCGCGCGGGATCGAGCCCTCCCGCGACCCGGACGTGGTCACCGTCCAGGGCGACATCGCCGACCCCGCCACCGCCGAGCGTGTCATCGCGGCGGGCGTCGAGAGGTTCGGCCGCGTCGACACCCTGGTCAACAACGCCGGAGTGTTTGTCGCCAAGCCCTTCACCGAGTACACCGAGGACGACTACGAGACGGTGACCGGCGTCAACCTGAACGGTTTCTTCCGCATCACCCAGCTCGCCGTGGAGCGGATGCTCGTCCAGGGCGGCGGCCACGTCGTCCAGGTCACCACGAGCTTGGTCGATCACGCGAGTTCGGACGTCACGTCCGTGCTGGCCTCGCTGACCAAGGGCGGCCTGCAGTCCGCCACCAAGGCGTTGGCCATCGAGTACGCCCGCCAGGGCATCCGCAGCAACGCGGTCGCGCTCGGGACCATCCGGACGCCCATGCACCCCGAGGCGTACCACGAGGTGCTGGCTGCGATGCACCCGCTGGGCAAGCTGGGTGAGGTCGACGACGTCGTCCAGGCCGTCATGTACCTGGAAGGCGCCTCCTTCGTCACCGGCGAGATCCTCGCCGTCGACGGCGGACAGAGCGCCGGCCGTTGAGCGAGCAGCCCCGGCCGCTGCGCTGCCACGTCACCTGGCGGCCGGTACGCCGCTGCCGCCACCGAGGGAGTTCCGATGAGTAAGACGTTCCTGATCACCGGAGTCAGCAGTGGCCTGGGCCGCGCGTTCGCTCAACAAGCCCTGGCAGCAGGCCACTTGGTGGCCGGCACCGTCCGCGACCTGGGGCAGATCCCCGAGTTCGAGGCGCTGGCGCCGGGCCGCGCCACCGGGCTCCTGCTGGATGTCACCGACGACACGGCCATCTCGCGGGTCGTCGAAGACGTCGAGACGCGCGTCGGCCCGGTCGACGTATTGATCAGCAACGCCGGCTACGGCGTGGAAGGCACCGTCGAGGAGTCCTCGATGGACGACCTGCGGCGCCAGTTCGACGTCAACGTGTACGGCACGGTGGCTGCCATCAAGGCGGTCCTGCCGTATATGCGACGCCGCCGCAGCGGACATATCGTCACCGTGTCCTCCATGGCCGGACTGACCGCGCTGCCCGGCGTCGCGTTCTACGGCGCCAGCAAGTTCGCCGTGGAGGGTATCGCCGCCTCTCTGGCCCAGGAGGTCGCGCACCTCGGTATCCACGTGACCTCCCTCGCCCTGGGTGCCTTCCGTACCGACTGGGCCGGCCGTTCGATGACCCGGGTGCCACGGACCATCCCCGACTACGACAGCGTCTTCGACCCGATCCGAACCGCTCGCCAGGCCAAGGACAACAACCAGCCAGGAGACCCCGTCCGCGCTGCGAAAGCCCTGCTCACGGTGTTGGCTACGGACAAGCCTCCGGTTCATCTGGTGCTGGGCGCCGATGCCCTGAACCTGATCGAGCAGGGCCGGCAGCGCCTGAGCGACGACATCGCAGCCTGGGCCGGCCTGACCACCTCCACCAGCTATCCCGCCGGCCAGTGACCACCCGCCGCGCACCGCGGCCGCCGTTCTTCTGGAGAATGACGATGAGCAACTCCCTCACCCCCACCCCCACCGCCGTCGACTTCTGGTTCGACCCCCTCTGCCCATGGACCTGGCTGACCTCCCGCTGGATGCTCGAGGTTGAAAAGACCCGCCCGGTCCAGGTCACCTGGCACGTCATGAGCCTGGCCGTCCTCAACGAGGCACGCCTGGACGAGCTCCCGCCCCACCACCGCGAACTGATGGGCCAGGCCTGGGCGCCCGTCCGGGTCCTGATCGCCGCGCAGGAGTCCTTCGGGTCCCGCGTCCTGGAGCCGCTCTACACCGCGCTCGGCAGCCGCTACCACCCCCAGGCACTGCCCAAGACCCGCGCCACCATCGAGGCCGCCCTGCGCGAGGTCGGGCTGCCCGAGGACCTCGCCCGGGCCGGCGACACGGACACCTACGACGCGGCTCTGCGCCAGTCCCACCAGGAAGGCATCACCCTGGTCGGCCAGGAGGTCGGCAGCCCCATCATCGCCGTCCCGGGCCCCGGCGACGACAAGATCGCTTTCTTCGGGCCTGTCGTCAACCCCACTCCCACTGGTGAGCAGGCCGCCCGCCTGTGGGACGGCACCCTCGCCGTCGCCTCCACCCCCGGGTTCTACGAGATCAAGCGGACCCGCACGGTCGGACCGATCTTCGACTAGCGTCCCGAGTCCTGAATTTCGCGTGGATTCCGGAGTCGAAGCCGGGGAACGCCACTCACTGGCCGACACGGTCGACGGCGAAGAGGACGGGACTGTCGCAGTCGACCGTTCCGCGGGTCTGGCGGGCGTTCGGGCCGCAGCCCGAACGCCCGGAGACTTCAGGCTGTCCACGGACCCGTTCTTCGTCGGCAAGGTCTACGACGTGGTGGGGCTGTATCTCGCTGCTGTGCCGAAGGGCCGCACAGTTGTCCGTGGAGGGCACGGCGCCTTTTCTTGCCGCGCCCGCGCAGGGGTCATATGTCATATTGCGGACATACTCCCGACGAAAGGCATGCCATGAAGGTCGCAGTCATCGGCGGTACCGGGCTGATCGGGTCACAGGTCGTCAAGAATCTGAATGCCGCAGGGCACGAAGCGGTACCGCATTCGCAGTCCACCGGAGTCGACGTCATCAGCGGCCGGGGACTGGACGAGGCGGCGGCGGGAGCCGACGTCGTCGTCAACCTGACGAACTCCCCGACCTTCGACGAAGCCTCCCCCGCCTTCTTCCAGACCTCGATGGACAACCTTCTGGCCGCAGCTCACAACGGCGGCGTCGGCCACTTCGTCATCCTCTCGATCCTCGGCACGGACCAGGTGCCGGAGCTGGACTACTACCGTGCCAAGGCGCTCCAGGAGACCATTCTCGCGGCCGGCCCGATCCCCTATTCGATCGTCCGGGCGACGCAGTTCATGGAGTTCATGGACGCCGTCCTGTCCTGGACCGCCGACGGCAACACCGTCCGGCTGCCCGCCACGCCGATCCAGCCGATCGCCTCCAAGGACGTGGCGGGCGCGGTGGCGGAAGTCGCCGCGGGGACCCCGCTGAACGGCATTCTCAACATCGCCGGCCCCGAGATCTTCACCCTGGACGAGCTGGGCCGGATCACCCTGTCCCACAAGGGTGACAACCGCACCGTCGCCAACGACCCCACCGCCGGCATGTTCGCCGTCGTCAAAGGCGACGTCCTCACCGACAAGGACGCCCGTCTCGCCCCCACCCGCTACACCGACTGGCTCTCCTGACCCGTTCTACGCCTTCTCCGGCGCGGAGACCACCTGGGTGCCGAACTGCGCCGGGCCGGATACGACGTCGCCCTCGCCACCACGGATGCCTTCGCACCCCTCGTACGCGATGCCGGACTGGAATTCCGCGGTCTGCCCGCCGACCTCCGGAAGGCGGTGGCGTCACGGGCAGACGGGAACTGATACGCACCGCGGCCGAGTTCATCACCGAACTGGGCCAGGGGTTCGCCGACGCGATGACCGACGGCACGGACCTGCTCCTGCTCTCGACCACCACGGCCCCGCTCGGCCGGCACCTCGCCGAGGCCACAAGCACACCGAGCCTCGGCGTGTACCTCCAACCCACCGCACCGACCGGCGACTTCCCGCCCGTTGCCACGAGCTCCCGCTCACTGGGCCGCCCCGCCAACCGCACAACCGGACGCTTCGCGCTTACTGCGCAGCGAGGCGGTAGCCGCCGTCGATGGTGTTGACGCGGACGCCTTTGCCCAGCAGGTCCCGGGCGGCGGGCAGGGTCATGCCGATGATCCCGGCCTTGGTCGCGGTGTAGGCGGTCTGTCCGGCGAGTCTGTCGTAAGCGGCGGCGGAGGACGTGTTGACGACGACGCCGCGCTCGCCGTTCTCGTCGGGTTCGTTGCGCAGGATCGCGGACACCGCGTGCCGCATGACGTTGAACAGGCCGATCAGGTTGGTGGACACCAGCCGTTCGAAGTCTTCGAGCGGAGCGGGATACCGACGCGTTTTCCGGTGTGGCGGCCAGGTCGCGGGCGAGTTCGCCACGGCGGCCGAGCAGGACGACGTTGCACCGGCGGCGGAGAGAGCCCGTGCGGTGGCCAGGCCCAGGCCGGAGGTGGCCCCCGGGGGGCCGTCGCCGCGTGCGGGGACTGCGGCGCGAGGAAGTGGCGCACCTGACGGACATCAGCACCGAGTACTACGTCCGGCTGGAACAGGGCCGCGGCATCACCCCTCCGCGGAGGTACTCGACGCGCTCGCCCGCGCCCTCATGCTGGACGGCGCCGCGACCCGCTACCTCCACCCCCTGAACGGAGCCCCCGCCCGCCGCCCCGCCCCGCAACGCGTCGCGGACAGCCTGGTCAGCATGATCAACGCCTGGACGGACATCCCGGCGTCCATCGAGAGCCGCCACATGGACGTCCTCGCCGCGAACCCCCTGGCCGGCGCCCTGGCACCGATGTACACGCCGGGGACCAACCTGCTGCGCGCCGCGTTCCTCGGCACGCCCCCGGCAGCCACGTCCCGCCCGGGAGGACGCGCAGCAGCACCTCCGGTGACGAACGCCCCACCGTCACCGTCCCCGCGTGACGCGTCCGCCGTCCGTCGAGGTCAGGCGGCGGGTACGGGAGCGTCTCGCGCTATCAGCCGCTCCTCGCGCAGATCGGCCCAGAACGCGGCCGGGATCGTCTCGCCGAGGGCGGCGACGTCCTCGGCGATGCGACTCGGCTTGGTGGCGCCGGGGATCGCGGCCGCCGTCGCCGGATGGGCGAGGGAGAACTGCAGCGCGGCGGACTTGATGCCGACCCCGTGCCGCTCGGCCAGCGCCTTGATCCGCTCCACCTTGTCGATGATGTGTGCGGGCGCCTTCTGGTACTCGAAGTGCGTTCCTCCGGCGAGGATGCCCGAGCTGTAGGGGCCGCCGACCACGATGTCGACGTTCTGGGCGGCAGCGGCCGGCAGCAGGCGCTGCAGGGCCCGGTCATGATCGAGGAGGGTGTAGCGGCCCGCGAGGAGGAAGGCGTCGGGCTTCGGCTCGTCCAGGTCGAGGGTGAGCTCCAGGGGTTCCACACGGTTCACGCCGAGGCCCCAGGCCTTGATGACGCCCTCCTCGCGCAGCTTCTGCAGGACGCGGAACGCGCCGGTGCGGGCGGTCTCGTAGGCGGCCAGCCACTCGTCTCCGTAGAAGTCCTGGGCGACGTCATGCACCCATACGATGTCGAGGCGGTCCGTCCGGAGGCGCTTGAGGCTGTCCTCGATGGAGCGGAGGGTGGCGTCGGCGGTGTAGTCGTTGACCATCTTGTTCGGGCGACCGTGTTCGAAGAGGCCGCCCTTCTCGCCGAGGTCGCGTGCGGCCGGGTTCTCGACCTCGTCGAGGATGACGCGGCCGACCTTCGTGCTGAGGACGAACTCGTCGCGGGGGCGCTGCGCCAGTACGTCGCCGAGCCGGATCTCCGAGAGGCCGGCGCCGTAGAACGGCGCGGTGTCGAAGTAGCGGATGCCCTGGTCCCACGCGGCTTCGACGGTGGCCGCTGCCTCGTCGTCGGGGATGGCGCGGAACATGTTGCCGAGCGGCGCGGTGCCGAAGCCGAGGGCGCCGGGCAGGAGGGGCTTGATGCTCATGGAGGGATCCTTGCGATGGTGATTGCGACGATTCGGCAGTGAATACGCGATCCGTCAGCCTTGCGTGTTCGAGGTTAGGATCCATAGATGAGACTGTCCAAGACTTGCTTGGACATACTTGAGTCCTCCGAGGTCCTACATGCTTGACCTGCGTCAACTCCGCTACTTCGTCGCCGTCGCCGAGGCCGAACACGTCGGCCGTGCCGCTGAGCGGCTGCACATCTCCCAGTCGCCTCTCAGCCGGCAGATCGCCCAGCTGGAGAAGAACCTGGGCCTGACCCTTTTCGAACGCAGCCAGCAGCGCATCCGGCTGACCTCCGACGGCCGTGTCTTTCTGACCGAGGCGCGTGCCCTGCTGCGCCACGCGGACCGGCTGGAGAACCTCGGCCGGCGGCTCGGCCGTGGCGAGGAGGGCGGCCTGTGCATCGGCTACGTCGCCGACGCCATGCACACGGGCATCCTGCCCACCGCCCTGCGCACACTGCGCGATCGGCGCCCGGGCATCCACGTCGCGCTGTACGACCAGGAGTCGGCCGAGCAGTTCGAGGGACTGCGCCAGCGCAGCCTGGACATCGCGCTGGTGCGCACGCCGCCGCCCGAGGACGACCCGGACCTGAACACGGCCCCTTTGCTGAGGGATCCACTGCTGCTCGCGCTGCCCGCGGAGCATTCCCTCGCGGAGCAGGAGGAGTTGACCCCCGACGCCCTTGACGGGCAGCCGTGGATCGCGGTGGGCGACTCCCAGGACCCGGCCTGGCGCAACACGTTCGTCGCGTCGTGCGTGTCCTCCGGTTTCACACCGGACATCCGTCTCGACGCGGCCGATCCACTCACCGCACTGGGCCTGGTCGCCTCCGGTCTCGGCCTCGCGCTCATCCAGAAGAGCATGATGCGCGGCACGACCGAGGGTGTCGCGGTACGTGAACTGCCTTGGTACGGAAGGTCTGTTCAGCTGTGGGCGGCCTGGCACCGGGTCGATCTCCGGCCCGTGGTGGCCTCATTCCGCGAAACGGTCCTCGCGGGCCGGGACGCCGCCTGAGCGGTCGCCGATCCGGGCGGCGCCGAACGCGTGCCGGAGCGACCCTGCTCAACTGGCGGTTCCGGTACGGGCGTACCGGCCCGGGGGGATGCCGACGACCCGCTTGAAGTGCCGGGTGAGGTGGGACTGGTCGTAGAAGCCGACGGCCGTCGCCACTTCGCCCGGCGGCTGTCCGGCGAGGAGCCGACGGCGGGCCAGGTCGACGCGGCGGGACATCATGTACTGGTGCGGGGCGATGCCGAAGGCACCGCTGAAGGCCCGTACGAGATGCGCGGGGTGGGTGTGGAGCAGGCGAGCGGCCTCTTCCAGGGCGATGCCTTCGAGCAGTCGTTCGTTGAGGAGGTCACGCAAGTCCTGGGCGATGCCGCGGTAGGGCCTTGCTCCGCCGACGGCCAGCCTGGGGCGCAGATGCTCGCGCAGCCGCTGGCTGATGAGGGCCAGACGGCTCTCCGCCTCGAACTCGTCGCCCCGTTTCGCGAGGGCCGTGTGCAGTTGTCCGACGCGTCTGCGCAGTACGGGATCGGCGAGGTCCGGGCCGTCCACTGCCGGCGCGATGAAGTTCTTGTCCAGCTGCGTCATGTCGAGGTAGAGCACGCGCTTGCGGAAGCCGTAAGGGGTGGCGGGTGAGCCGTTGTGCGGGACCTGCGGCGGGAGCAGGCTCACGGTGTCGTTCGGGGTGCCACGCTCGTGGCGGTCCAGGTTGTAGCGGACCGCGCCGTCGTCGACGATCAGCAACGTCCAGGCATCGTGGATGTGCATGGGGTACGCGTGCTCGGTGAAGTGGGCGTGGAAGACCTCCACGACACCCGCGACCGGCGGGCGCCAAGCGGAGATCTCCTGCCCGGGCGTCACGCAAAGAACGTACAAGACGGAGAAGAGGTGGACCCTGGAGTCTCGAAGCATGAGAACCGAGAATGAGAACAAGGCCGGAGCCGGAGTGGGAACAGGAGCCCCGGACGAGAGTGTGCCTGTGCGCTTTGACACCAAGATCGCTGTTCTGCTGCGCGACGACCTTGAGACCTGGCAGCGGCTGAATGTGACCGCCTTCCTGGTCAGCGGGCTCGGCACGGCGTCACCCGAGGTGGTCGGCGAGCCGTACGTGGACGCCGACGACACCGCGTATCTACCGATGTTCCGGCAGCCTGTGCTGGTCTTCGAGGGGACGAAGGAGACGCTGACCGTCGCGCACGGTCGTGCGCTGTCCCGCTCGATGCCGAGGGCGGTGTTCACGTCAGATCTCTTCAGCACGGGCAACGACCGGGACAACCGGGCGGCTGTACGGGCCGTGCGCAAGGGCCGGCTCGATCTCGTAGGGATGGCCGTCTACGGGCCTCGCAACGCCGTCGACAAGGTCCTCAAGGGCGCGCGAATGCACTCCTGAGCGGCCTATCGCACCTTGGGCCGCAGCTGCCGCCCCTCGCGCACGTGGCGGTGGTCGAGCGTCTGCTGGGCGTGGACGGGCGGCAGCGCGGTGGTGGTGGGCGGAGGCATCGGCGGGCTGGCCGCCGCGATCGGTCTGCGCCTGATCGGCTGGGAGGTGACGGTCGTCGAACGGGCCCCCGTCCTGGCCGATGCGGGTGCGGGCATCTCCCTGCACGCCAACGGCATCCGGGCCCTGGACGTCCTCGGTGTCGGCGAGGCGGTGCGCGCGGCTGCCCGGCCCCAGTACACCGGGGGCACCCGTGTCCCCGGTGGCGGGTGGCTGGCCCGGATGGACGGGGCCGCTCTCGATCGCGAGCTGGGCACGCCGATCGTCGGTATTCCCCGGGCCGTGCTGCATCAACTGCTGCGCGCGGCGCTGCCGTCCGAGTGCCTGGTGGCCGGGGCCGAGGTGACGTCCGTCGACCGCTCCGACCCGAGCCGGGTGCGGATACCGCTCGGGGACGCCGTCCTGGAGGCGGATCTGGTCGTGGCCGCCGACGGCGTGGGCAGCCGGCTGCGGGCGCAGCTGTTCCCTGAGCATCCCGGTCCGGCCTACAGCGGGTCGACCGTGTTGCGCGCCATCACCGAGCGCCCCGTCGAGTTGGCCACCGACTTCGGGCCGACCTGGGGGAAGGGCGCCGAGTTCGGCCACATCGCGTTCGCCGACGCCCGGGCGGAGTGGCACGCGGTGCTCAGCTCGGCGCCCGGGGTGCGGCATGCGGATGCCCTCGCCGCGATGCGCCGACGGTTCGGCACCTGGCACGATCCGATCCCGGTGCTGCTGGCCGCGACCCGGTCCGGCGCCGTCCTGCACCACGACATCCACGAACTGGTGACGCCCTTGCCCGCGTTCACCGCAGGCCGGATCGTGCTGCTCGGTGACGCGGCCCACGCCATGACCCCGAACCTCGGCCAGGGCGCCTGCCAGGCGCTGGAGGACGCGGCCGTGCTGGCCGCCGCGCTTGCCACCCGGCCCACCGTCGAATCGGCGCTGGCCCGTTACGACGCCGAGCGCCGCCCGCGCAGTCAGTCCGTCGCACGCGCCGCCCGCCAGGCCGGCCGGATGGGTCAACAACTGACGCATCCCCTGGCCGTCGCCGTGCGGAACACCGCTCTCCGGCCGGCCCCCTCCCGCGTGACCGTACGCACCATCCTGCGCCATGCCGACTGGACACCGCCGGGCCTGGGCTGACGCCACCGGGCCCGCCCCACCACTCCCTGGGGTCGTCGGGGTACGTGGCGGCTTCCACGCGCAGCTGCGCGACACAGGTATGCGCGACGGTCTTCCGGTCGGCGTACAGCGTACGCATCGCCGGATCCGTGAAAACCGGACGGTATACGCGAGGTGCGCGGAACCAGCGAATCACTGAGAATTCAGAGCAGGAGGCAAGAGCAGCTGCGAGGCGCGTCGAGCTGAGAGGCCCGGATGTTTCCCGTATCGGCCTGGGTGCCATGGGAATGTCCGGCTTCCGCACCGGAGCGGGTACCGACGAGGCCGAGTCCCTGAGGGGTTCCGCCGCTGTGGCCGTCGCGTTGCCGCTGTCGGTGCTCATCACTCGCGGTGGAAGTCCCGCCTCGGCAACCCGGCTTCACTCCGCAAGGCGCCGGAAGCAACACGAGAAAGGGGAAATCCTATGCGAGCGACCGTGATTCACGGAGCCGGTGACGTACGCATCGAGGAGGTGCCCGATCCGGGAATCAAGCAGCCCACGGATGTGGTGGTGCGGGTGCTGTGGGCGTGTATCTGCGGCAGCGACCTGTGGCCCTACGGTTCCATGCCCGCCTCGGAGGACGGCGACCGGATCGGCCATGAATTCCTCGGCGTGGTCGAGGAGACAGGCGCGGACGTCTCCGGGCTGAAGCGTGGAGACGTCGTCGTGGCACCGTTCGTCTGGTCCGACAACACCTGCGACTTCTGCCGCGAGGGCCTTCAGACCTCCTGCCGGCACGGTGGCATGTGGGCGGCGGACGGCGTCGACGGCGGCCAGGGCGAGGTGGTCCGCGTACCGCAGGCCGCCGGCACGCTGGTCAAGCTGCCCGTGGGCGAGGACGCCGCGCTGCTGCCGTCCCTGCTGACCCTGTCCGACGTCTTCCCGACCGGTCACCACTGTGCCGTGACGGCCGGGGTGAATCCCCGTACGACGGTGACGGTGATCGGCGACGGGGCGGTCGGGCTCTCGGCGGTGCTGGCCGCCGGGCGGCTCGGCGCCGAGCGCATCATCCTGATGGGCCGGCACCGGGAACGCACCGACCTGGGGCGTGAGTTCGGCGCTACCGACGTGGTCGCAGAGCGTGGCGAGGAGGGCGTCGAGAAGGTCCGCGAGCTGACCGGCGGGGACGGTACCCACACCGTGCTGGAGTGCGTCGGCCTCGCTCAGGCCATGGACACCGCCTTCGGGGTCGTACGGGACGGCGGCACCGTCAGCCGGGTCGGCGCCCCGCAGTACGAGCAGATCTCATCTGGTTTGCCCGTCTTCTTCCGCAACATCGCGCTCACCGGTGGTGTGGCTCCCGCCCGCGCGTACATCGAGGAACTCCTGCCCGACGTCCTGGAAGGCGGCATCGAACCCGGCAGGGTCTTCGATCGCACCGTCGGTCTCGACGAAGTTCCCGACGGCTACCGGGCGATGGCGGACCGCGAGGCTCTGAAGGTGCTCGTACGCCCCTGAATCACCGCATACGTGGTGGTCGGCGGCGGGCGGGCCATGCCGACGGCGCTGCCCGTACTCGTGTCGCTGATCAGCCGGCCGTCTTCAGGGCCGCACGCGCGGCGGTGAGGATCTCCTCGGAGAGTGGGGAGCCCTTGGTGGCCCGGGCCAGGACGAGTGCGCCGAGCATGGTGCAGAGCCGGGTGACGCCCTCCTGGTCCTCGGTCGCGAGCCACTCGGCGAAATCCCCCACACCCTCGGCGTAGACGCGGCGGGCCTCGCGGTCTTCCGGTTCGCGCGCCATGTCGCCGGCGAGTGCTGCGGCGGGGCACCCGTCCGCCGCGCTGTCGCGGTGGTCGACGGAGAGGTAGGTGTCGATCAGTGCCCGCTGGGCGGCATCGCGCTGTCCGGCGTGCTGGTCGAGTTCGTCGTCGCGGAGCTGGGCGAGCTGGCCGAAGGCGTGGGCGGTCGCTTCGTCGATGAGTGCCTCTTTGGAGGCGAACTGCTTGTAGAAGCCGCCGTGGGTCAGGCCGGACGCCTTCATGAGGTCGGCGACGCTGATGTGGGTGCCCTGCTCCCGGAACAGCCGGGAGG
Organism: Streptomyces sp. NPDC088400; assembly: GCF_044753355.1. Taxonomy (NCBI): domain Bacteria; kingdom Bacillati; phylum Actinomycetota; class Actinomycetes; order Kitasatosporales; family Streptomycetaceae; genus Streptomyces; species Streptomyces sp. NPDC088400. The sequence goes on from NZ_JBIVMZ010000011.1 coordinate 45,008, forward strand.
AGGTTTCCACGACCCGTCGGCGGTTCTCCTCCGCTTGTGCCTGTGATACGCGGCCCATCAGCCACCTCCCAGTTGGATGTCGATTGACATCTATCCTAGACCCGGTATTAGATTATGGACGTAATCTAATTGGGCGGGTGCTCGGCACCCGCAATGTTTGGGAGCGGTCATGGATCTGAAGGACGCGGTCGCGGTGGTCACGGGAGCCAACCGGGGACTCGGGCGGCATCTGGCCGGCCAGCTCGTGGAGCGCGGAGCGAAGGTGTACGCGGCAGCCCGCCGCCCCGAGACGGTGGACCTGCCGGGCGTCACCCCGCTGCGGTTGGACGTGACGGACGAGGAGTCGATCCGGGCCGCGGCCCGCACCGCCTCCGACGTGACGCTGCTGGTGAACAACGCGGGCATCCTGACCCCCACGCCGCTGATCGCGGGCGGCCTGGACGCGGTGCGCCTGGAGATGGAGACGAACTTCTTCGGCCCGCTCACCGTGACGCGGGCCTTCGCCCCCGTCATCGAGGGCAACGGCGGCGGCACCGTACTCAACGTCCTGTCCGTCCTGTCCTGGATGCACCCCGCCGGCGTCGGGTCCTACGCCGCGGCCAAGGCCGCGGCCTGGGCGTTGACCGGCGCGGCCCGGGAGGAGCTGGCGCCCCGCGGCATCACCGTCTCGGCGCTGCACGTCGGATACATGGACACCGACATGGCCGCGGACGTTCCCGCCGACCAGAAGACCGCCCCCGCCGATGTCGCCACACAGGCCTTGTACGGCATCGAGACGGGTGCGCGGGAGATCCTCGCCGACGAGGTCACCCGGCACGTGAAGCAGGGCCTGGCCGCTTCGTCGAACGCGGCGTGAGGAAGCCCCGGGGGGCCGCCCGGTAGGAAGGGGGGGCGGTGCGGCGTGAGGACACCTCGCCGTACCGCCCCCTCTCGTTGCATTCTTGGAGCCGGAGCCGGAGCCGGAGCCGGAGCCGGAGCCGGAGAACGAGGCGAGGTCGCGGGGCGGGGTGGTGAACCGGGCGATGTCTGCGCCTGGCGTTTCTCAACACCCCGCGAGTTTCGACTTGTTGAGGACAAAGTATGGACGCTTCGGGGTGTTGTTCGTACGCTGGGCGTCGATTTCGTACGGACGTCTGCGTGCATCACGGCGGAATGCCGCCGCACCACCCGTACGTGGACGAACTCCACTCCGCGACCGCGGTCCGCCGTCGGCCGCGCCGCCTCGCGCCCAGCAGGAGGAAGAGTGACGCCACGCAAGTGCCCGAGCCTCCGTAGTCATCGCCGTCGCCGTAGTCATCGCCGTGGGCCACGAAGAATCACCGGGCTGCTCCTCGCGGCCCTCCTCGCCGGCGGCCTCGCGGCACCGTCCGCCGAAGCGGACGAGAAGCCCTTCGCGGAACTGCCGCCCCAGGAACCCGGCGTCACTCTCCGCGTCTTCGACATCCAGTCCCCGCTGAGCAAGCTCTGCGACCTCAAGCCGGCCCAGACCCCCAATGTCGACAAGCTGATCCCCAGCGTCGACTGGTCCTCCACGGAGGGCTTCGGATTCACCGACAACTTCGTGTCGCAGATCATCGGCAACATCAATGTCCCCGCCGATGGCGCGTACACCTTCCGCCTGATCAGCGACGACGGCTCCCGCCTGTTCATCGGCGACAAGAAGGTCATCGACCACGACGGACTGCACGGTGCCGAGCCCAAGGACGGCGAGATCGCCCTCCTCCCCGGCCACCACGCCCTGCGGATCGACCACTTCGACCGCGGCGGCGACCAGCAGGTCACCCTCCAGTGGAAGCCGCCGGGCGCCGACGACTTCGTCCTCGTCCCGAACTCCGTGCTCAGCACGGACGCCGACGTCGTCCGTGTCACCGCCCCCGGCCGCAAGGAGTGCGAGGGCAGCTACGACACCCCCGGCGACGGCCTCCCGCTGACCTCGGTCAACCCCGGCTACACCCTCACCGATCTGCGCCCCAAGGGCTTCGAGCCGCAAGTCTCCGCGATGGACTGGCTGCCGGACGGCCGGCTCGCCGTGACCACGTGGGGCGGCAGCACGAAGACGGAGGGGGAGGTGTACGTCCTCGACCACGTCACGGGTGACACCGGTCCGGAGGAGGTCACCTACAAGAAGATCGCCGACGGCCTGAAGGAGCCGATGGGGATCAAGTACGTCGACGGAAAGCTGTACGTCTCGGAGAAGCACCAGCTGACCGAACTGTCCGACACCGAGGGCAGCAACGAAGCGGGCGAGATCCGCAAGGTCGCCGACTGGCCGTACGGCGGGAACTTCCACGAGTTCGCCTTCGGACTGCTCTACGAGGACGGCAACTTCTATCTGAACCTGTCCGTCGCCATCAACTACGGCGGTGCGACGACCAATCCGCAGCCCGCCGCGAACCGCGGCACCACCATCAAGGTCAACAAGAAGACCGGAAAGGTCAGCTACCTGGCCGGCGGCCTCCGTACCCCGAACGGCATCGGACGCGGCCCGCTGGGCGAGCTCTTCGTCACCGACAACCAGGGCGGCTGGCTGCCCGCCTCCAAACTGGTCCACATCAAGAAGAACCGGTTCTTCAACCACTACACCGAACCGGACGGCCCGTTCGACGACCGCACGGTCACCAAGCCGGTGCTCTGGCTGCCACAGAACGAGATAGCCAACTCGCCCAGCACACCGATGCTGTTGAAGAAGGGGCCCTTCGCCGGGCAGATGCTCTTCGGTGACGTCACCTACGGCGGACTCCAGCGCGCCGACCTGGAGAAGGTGGACGGCGAATACCAGGGCGCGGTGTTCCGGCACACACAGGGCCTGGAGGCCGGCATCACCCGGATCAGCACCGGACCGGACGGTGCGATCTACGCGGGCGGCCTCGGCGCCGACGGAAACTGGGGCCAGGAGGGAAAACTCCGCTTCGGCCTTCAGAAACTCACGCCGAACGGCAAGACCGCCTTCGACATCAAGACCATGCGCGCCACCCGTGACGGCTTCGAACTCACCTACACCAAGCCCCTGTCGGACGAGACAGCCGCCAAACTGACGAGCGGCGGCTACTCCGTCGAGCAGTGGCGCTACGCACCCACTCCGGCGTACGGGGGCCCCAAGGTCGACGAGGAGGTCCTCCCCGTCACGGCCGCCCGGCTGTCCGACGACCGTCGCAAGGTCCGGCTCACCATCCCCGGACTGAAGACCGACCGGGTCGTGCACGTCAGGTCGCCGCGCCCGTTCGCCTCGGCCGAGGGTGAGCAACTCTGGTCCACCGAAGCCTGGTACACGCTGAACGCGCGCCCGGGTCCCGAGCAGCCCGTCACCTCGTACGACGCCGAGTCGGCACGCCTGTCCGGCGGGGCGGACACCGACACGGAGCACGCCGGCTACACCGGCGGTGGCTTCGTCGACGGCTTCGGCACCCCGGGCGCCACCGCCACCTTCGAGGTCGCCGCACCCGCGAAGGGCGACTACGACGTGGCACTGCGCTACGCCAACGGTCCCGATCCCTTCGCCGGCACCAAGACGATCGGCGTCGGCGTCAACGGCGGGCAGGCGCGACAGACCAGCCTCCCCTCCACCGGCGTCTGGAACCGCTGGTCCTCCAAGACCGAGCGGCTCGATCTGCGCAAGGGCCGCAACACCATCACCTACACCTATCGGCCCGAGGACACCGGCCATGTCAACCTCGACATGATCGAGGTGCGCAGACCCGGCAGCCGTATCGACCTGTTCTCCGGCGGCAGTGTCTCCACCGCCTGGCAGCACACCAACGGCCGCAGCGTCGAATGGCCGCACACCGCCGAGGACTCCATCGAGGTGTGCTGCGGAGATATCCGCACCAAACAGTCCTTCGGCGACTTCAAGCTGCACGCCGAATTCCGGGTGCCGAAACTGCCGGACGACGTCACCGGGCAGGACCGCGGGAACAGCGGCATCTACCTCCAGGAGCGGTACGAGATCCAGATCCTGGACTCCTTCGGAGTGGAGAAACTCGCCTCGAACGAGGCCGCGTCCATCTACAACAAGAAGGCCGCCGACCTGAACGCCGCCACCGCACCCGAGACGTGGCAGACGTACGACATCGTGTTCCGCGCGGCCCGGTTCGACGACGCGGGCCGGAAGACCGATGACGCCAGGATCACCGTGGTGTGGAACGGCAGGACGGTCCACGACAACGTGGCGGTGGACGGCCCGACCGGCGGCGGCGAGGCCGAGTCGGCCGCTGCGGGCGCGATCCGGCTCCAGGACCACGGCAACAAGGTCCGCTTCAGGAACCTCTGGATCGAACCGTTGAACTGACAGCCACAGAGGAGGACTTGTCCCGGTCCGACGAAGCCACCGTGCCTGAGAACGCATGGCTTCGCCGGCCCGGGACAACGGTTGTCCACCGCGATGTCCACCGCGACTCTTGACGTGCCTCCGACAACGGTGCATTGATGTGGCGAGACGTCGGACGCGAAAACGGATCACTCCACCCGTGAATGGGAGCGCTCCCATAGCTTGTCCGGCTCCGCATGCACGAGAAGGGACCTTGGATATGCGGAACAACTCGGACGCGTGGAACAGCACGGCCTTGCGGGCCCTCCTGGCCGTCATCACCCTCACCGCCGCCGCGCTTGCCGCGCTCGTCGCCCACCCGGCAGGCAGTGCCGCAGCGGCGGCGGAACCCGTACGGATCATGCCGCTGGGCGATTCGATCACCGGCTCACCCGGCTGCTGGCGGTCCGTGCTCTGGAACCGGCTCCAGGACGCGGGCCACACCTCGATCGACTTCGTGGGCACGCTCGGCCCTCAGGGCTGCGCGTTGCCGCACGACGGTGACAACGAAGGACACGGGGGCTTTCTCGCAACCAATGTCGCCGCGCAGAACCAGCTGCCGGGCTGGCTGAGCGCCACCCGGCCCGACATCGTGGTGATGCACTTCGGTACCAACGACGTGTGGAGCAATATCGCCCCCGACCGGATCCTGGCCGCCTACGACACACTCGTCGGCCAGATGCGGGCGAGCAACCCCGATATGAAGATCCTCGTCGCCCAGCTCATCCCGATGAACCCGGGCAACTGCGCCGAGTGCGCGCAGCGTGTGGTGACCTTCAACAGCCGTATACCCGCCTGGGCGGCGGCCATCAGCACCGCGCGCTCGCCGGTGATCACGGTCGACCAGTGGAGCGGATTCAGCACCGCCTCCGACACCTACGACGGAGTCCACCCCAACAGTTCGGGCGACGACAAGATCGCCGGCCGCTGGTACCCCGCGCTCGCCGCGCTGCTGCCGGCGGGCACCCCGACCCCGACACCCACCGGCCCGACACCCTCCGATCCCGGGAACGCCGGGTGCGGTGCGTCGATCACGACGGTCTCGTCCTGGCAGGGCGGCTACCAGGGGCAGGTGACCGTACGGAACAACGGGGCCGCGGCGCTGAGCGGTTGGTCCGTCGGGCTCACCCTGCCCGCCGGTGAGGAGATCACGCAGGTGTGGAACGGCGTACTCTCCACCGGCACCGGTGGCCCGACCGTCACCAACGTGTCCTGGAACGGCACCCTCGCCACCGGAGCCTCGACGGCTTTCGGCTTCATCGCCTCCCGGCCGGGATCGGGCACGCCGTCCACAAAGATCGTCGGCTGCACGGCCCGGTGAACCGCACGGCCCGGAGAACCGGACGGCCCGATGAACCGGACGGCTCGGTGAAACGCACCGCCCGGTGAACCGGACGGCTCGGTGAAACGCACCGCCCGGTGAACCGGACGGCTCGGTGAAACGCACCGCCATCCGTGTCGTAGCTGAGGAGGGGGCGCGTCAGGCCGGCTTGCGCCACACGGAGATGTGCTTCGTGGAGTCCTGGGTGAACGGCGTCATGTCCCAGTCCCCGACGCGCAGTTCCAGCTTCAGCCCCGCGATCCGTGCCATCAGGTCGAGTTCCTTCGGCCACGCGTACCGGTGCCGGGAGTTCGCGCGGCGGTAGCGGCCGTCGTCGCCGTCGCGGGTGAAATGGTGCGAGACGAGGATCTGCTCGACCAGGTCGAAGGTGTCGAAGCCGAGATGCCGCTCGGAGACGTCGAACGGCACCGCGACCTGCCCGGGAGGCAGGAACCGCAGGGGCGGCACTTCCAGTTCGATGACGAATCGGCCGCCAGGTGTCAGGTGTCGCGCGGCGTTGCGGAAGCACTCGACCTGCTCGTCCTGCGTGAGCAGGTTCGTGATGGTGTTGTAGACGAGATACACCAAGGTGAACTCGCCGGGGACGACGGTCGTGGCCATGTCCCCGATGGTGACCGGAAGCGTCTCCTCGTCGACCTTGCGCCGCAGGACCGCTGCCATGTGTTCGGACAGTTCGATGCCCACTACCGGCACGCCACGTCCCCGGAGCGGGACGCCCACGCGTCCGGTTCCGATGGCGAATTCCAGGGCCCGGCCGTCACCTGCCCGGCCGTCTCCAGCGAGTTCGGCGAGGAAGTCGAGAGTCGGTCGGAGAAAGGCGGCCGAGGAGGTTTCGGCCTCCTCGGTGTCGTAGCGGTCGGCGGTCGCACGGGTCCACAGCTCACTGCTCGTCACGGGCCGCAACTCTGCCGGGCGCGGCGGGCGTTGTCGACCTTATTTCGCACGGGCCGGACACACTGCGCTCGCCCGCGGCCGCCGGCGCGTGCCGGTCAGCCGCGGGCGCCGTGGTCAGTGGCGCGTGCTCGTGCTCGTGTTGTCGTCCGGTTCGGTGGTGTCGGCGCAGGTGGTCGCCGGGCTCTTGTCCTTGGCGAGGAAAATGGTCTGCGCCATCATCCGGTATCCCGACATTCCCTCGCGCAGGGTCTCGATGGACTCCTCCGGGTGTACGGAATCGATCACCGCGTTCGGGCCCACCGCGTTGAACTGGTGGGACACCCCGCGCGGTATCTGCATGTCCACCCAGGAGTTCGGCGGCACGATCACGTTGTGCCGGATCCGGTCCACCCCGGTGGGCGTACCGGGCAGCGCGTCGGTGAAGGCGTTCAGCGGTTCGGGCCAGCCTGCCGTGGGCCGCACGGTGATGGGGGACAGGCTGGAGACCCGGATCCTGGTGTCGGGACCGGTCATCATCCGTACGAACCTCAGCCCGGTGTGCAGGTGCATGCGCGAACAGATGTCGCGTTCGGCGGTGTCGTAGAAGTCCATCAGGTAGCGGTCGGCGAAGAAGCCCTCGAAGGGGGGCTCCAGCATGAAGACGTCGCCTTCTTCGAACTCCTGCGCCTCTTTGAGCGCACCGGCCGGGGTCGGGCTCGCCGCCTCCCTGCCGTGGGCGGTCCGGACCAGACCGGCGAGTGAGTCGACCACGGCCAGGGCGACCTCCGGCGGCAGTGTCACCACCGGAGTCAGCCGGTTCCGGCCGGGGTCCTGGTGCCGCCGGACGTCGAGGATCTCGTCCTCGACATCGGGAGACTGCTTCATCCGGCCGGTCGTTTCGGTACCCAGCGTCATCCAGTCACTCCAGTGTGCTCGTTCGGTCCGGAACCCGGCTGCCGTGCCCACAGCACGCCGCCGAGGTCGTGCCGCCCGGCGCGCAGCACCGAGCAGCCCGCGGTCGGGAATCCTCCGTCCCGCAGCCGGGCCAGCCGTGTCCAGCGATCTGTCCCGCCAGCCTCGACCGAACCGTCCAGAAAGGCCAGTAGCGGACCCAGCGGCCAGCCGGGTCCGTCGGCCGCCGGCCCGTGCGGGAGTACGAGAAGTGTGCCGTCGCCGAAGCGCGCTTCGGTGCCGAACGGCACCTGCGCGCCCTCGTACCCGTGGCGGGCGGCCACTTCCGCGGCGAGTTCTCCGTGCACCGCCAGGGGCCACTCGGCGAGCAGCGTCCGGAGCCATCGGGCCTTGGCCCGGGACAGTTCCGTATCGTCCTCGCTGTGCCAGTGCTCCCGCAGGAAGTCGAAGGCGCCGAAGACGGGTTCGTCGTCCGCCTGCGGGCGGTCGTCGGCCTGCGCGGCCAGTGCGCGCAGGCCGGGGTGTTCGGCGCCCGCGCGCAGCAGGTGGTGTGCGGTGGCCGCGGCATGGCGCAGCAGCCGTTCGTACCGTGCGGGGGCCAGCCGGCGTACGGCGAGGGCCCGGCTCATCGCCTTGCGCTGGGGCTTGCCGGTGGACGTCGACAGGAACCCGCCGAACTGGACCGCCGTCGGGCGCAGCGGCGCCCGTTCGTACAGGTCGCGTACGGCGGAGACCGGCTGATCCGTGGCGATCAGCCCGACGTCCTGGCCGAGTGCGGGTTCGTCCACCGCGACCGCCGCGAACCGGCCGGACAGGCCCGCCCGGCGCCAGCCCTGTTCGAGGTCGAGCGGGTAGTGCTTCTCACCGCCCCGGTTGATGCGCTCACCGGCGCGGCCGCGCAACACCAGTAGCCCGTCACGGAGTTCGCCCAGATCACCGGTGCGCAGCCAGCCGTCGTCGGTGACCGTGGCGGCGGTCGTACGGCTGTCCTGCCAGTAGCCGGTCATCAGATCCGGGGTTCTGATCCACACTTCGCCGGACTCCAGCCGCAGTTCGGTGTCCGGCAGCGGTGCCCCGACCGGGGGCACGTGCTCCAGGTACTGGTCGCGGAACTCGGCGTCGTCGAGCAGGGGCGTGGTGAAGCTGAAGTTGACCGCCTCGGTCAGGCCGTAGCCCTGCCGCAGGCGCGGGCCGTACCGGCGGTGGAAGCGGCGGGCGAGGTCGCTGGTCAGCGGGGCGGCCGCGGTGATCAGGTACTCCAGGCCGTCCGGCCATTCGGGACCGGCCTCCACCAGGTCCGCCAGCAGGGCGGGCACGATCGACGCGGTCCTGGCCCCGGTCGCGTCCAGCGCGGCGAAGTAGCCCGCCGGGTCGAAGGTGGACCGCAAGGTCAGCGGCGTGCCGGTGAGATACGTGCCGAGCAGGGACATGACCAGCGCGTTGCAGTGGTACAGCGGCAGGCAGGTCCCGTGCGGACGGTCGGGCATCAGCCCGTGCAGCGCCGAGGTCCTGGCCGCGTTGCCCAGTACCGCCCGCCTGCTGAGCATGACCCCTTTCTGCGGGCCGGTGGAGCCCGAGGTGAACATGATGAACGCGAGGTCGTCCATCGGCCCGTGGACGTCGGGCAGGCCGGTGCGGCGCGGCCCGTGGACGTCCACCAGGGCCGTCGCGGACACGCGCTCGGCGATGTCCCGGGCCGCCCGGTCGGTGGCGCGCGGGTGCAGCGGGACGGCGACGAGCCCCAGGTCGAAGCAGGTGAGCAGGGTGTCCGCCAGCGCGCGGCCATTGGGCAGCCGGACCACCACCCGTGCGCCCGTGGGCAGTTCGGCGAGCATGCGGACCGGGTTGCGCGGGTCGGACGGCACTCTCGTACTCGTACCATGCCCGGGGGCGCCGGGGTCGGTGCCGGTCAACGCGGCCTCCTCAGCAGGTCGCGGAGCGGTGCTCCGATGTCGTCCACGTGCTGCGGTTGCATCACCTGGTGGTGGAGCGCGGTGACATGATGAACCGTCAGGTCGCCACCGGTGTGGGGCCGCCACAGTTCATGGTTCGGTACGCGGCGTGGCGCACCTGCCCTTGCTTCGACGTACGTGGTGTCTCCCGGGTAGAGCGGTGGCCGGTAGGTCCGCGCGAGCCTCTCGTTGTGGCGCGACACGGCGATGACGCGGCTGATGTCGTCCGCGGTGAACCGGGCGAACACACTGCCTTCCCGGTGCAGCAGCGCCGAGACGGTGTCGAAGTCGAGGTCCGCCGAGGCGAATCGCTCGTCGTCGAGCCCCGCGGCCGTCAGCAGCACCCGGAAGACGCGCTGGTCGTCGATGGGCTGTCCCGGTCCGGCTTCGGTGCCGGCGACGGAGTCCACCAGGAACAGCGATCCGGCCGGCTCGCCGAGTTCGTGCAGCCGGACCGCCATCGCGTGCGCCACGAGTCCGCCGAAGGACCAGCCGACCAGGTGGTAGGGGCCGCCGGGGCGGACCGTACGCAGCAGGGCCAGGTAGCGCTCGGCCATCGCTTCGACGGTGTCGGGCAGATCCGCCGCTGGGCCGGGGCCTTCGGCCTGGATGCCGTACACGGGATGGTCGCGGTCGATGTGCCGCAGCAGTCCCGAGTACAGCCAGCTGATCCCGCTGAGCGGATGTACGCAGAACACGGGTGTCGCCGGGCCGCCCGTCCGGAACGGTACGAGGTGCGCGGACGCGTTCTCGGACGGTGCCCGGTCCGGCTCGGACGGTGCCCGGTCCAGCAGCCGGTTCAGCGCGGCGGGGGTGGCCGCCTCGAAGACGTGCCGGATCGTCGGTTCCAGTCCGAGCACGGTCCGCACCCGATCGGTCAGCCGGGCCGCCACGAGCGAGTGCCCGCCCAGCTCGAAGAAGTTGTCGTCGGGACCGACCCGGGGCAGATCCAGCACCTCGGCGAAGAGTTCGCACATCAGGTGCTCGCGGAAGTCCGCCGGCGGCGTCGAACCGCCCGCGGACGCCCAGTCCGGTTCGGGCAGACTGCCGCGCAGCAGCTTTCCGTTGGCGCTGAGGGGCAGCCGGTCCAGCGCGAGCAGACGGCTGGGCACCATGTATTCCGGCAGGTGCCGGGCCAGGTGCGCGCCCACCGAGCGCAGGTCGGCGTCGGCCGGAACGACGTAGCCGACCAGGCGCCGGTCGTCGGCCCTGCGGTCGTGCACGGTCACCGCGGCCGCCTCGACGTCCTCGTGGCGGGCCAGCACGGCCTCGATCTCACCGAGTTCGACACGATGGCCGCGGATCTTCACCTGGTCGTCGGTCCGGCCGTGGAAGCACAGCACACCGTCGGCGGTCCACGACGCGAGATCGCCGGTGCGGTACATCCGGTGCCCCGCCGGACCGAAGATGTCCGGCACGAACCGGGTCGCGGTCAGCCCCGGCCGGCGCAGGTAGCCCGTGGCCACGCCCGCACCGGCCACGTACAACTCGCCGGTCACGCCCGGTGGTACGGGCCGCAAACTGGCATCGAGCACATAGCACCGGGTGTTCCACAGAGGACGCCCGAGGGGCACCGTGGCGGTCGTCACGGGGCCGACCGCGTGGGTGGTGGACCAGACCGTGGTCTCCGTCGGGCCGTAACACGCCAGCAGGGACTGGGTGAGGCCGGTCAGTGTCCCGGCCAGCTCCGGCGGTACCGCCTCGCCACCGATGACCGCGCGGATGTGGCGCAGCCGGCCGGGCCGCCGGGTCGCGAGCGCCTGCCACAGCGACGGGGTCGCCTGCATCACGGTGACCCGGTGCCGGTCGAGCAGAGTGGACAATTCGTCGGGATCCCGGAGCGCGCCCTGGTCGGCGAGCACCATCGTGGCACCGGTGACCAGCGGGAGGTACAGCTCGGGCTGGGACATGTCGAAGCTCGCGGGCGCGGCGGCCAGTACGTGGTCGTCGGCGCCGACCGCCAGGTGCTCGCGCAGGGCGAGCACCAGGTTCGTCAGCGCGCTGTGGGGCACGACAACTCCCTTCGGCCGCCCGGTGGATCCCGAGGTGTACGTGACGTACGCCGTGGTCTCCGGTACGGACGCCGGGTCCTCGGGGCCGGCGGTGACGGCGAGTCCGTTGTCGTGACGCACTACCAGCAGCGGGCGGGCGTCCGCCAGCAGCGCCGCGATCCGCCGTGGCGGCAGCGAGGGGTCGACCGGCAGGTAGGCGGCACCGATCGACTGGACCGCGATGAGGGCGGCGGGCAGGTCGGGGTCACGCCGCAGCTCCAGCGCGATCAGGCTGCCGGGCCCGGCCCCGCGGGCACGGAGCTCCGCCGCGATACGGGCCGCCCGTTCGGACAACTCCCGGTAGGTGAGCACGGTTTCCCCGTGCCGTACGGCCGGTGCGTCGGGAGCGCGGAGCACCTGCGCCGCGAACAGGTCGGCCACGGTGCTCCCGGGCACATCGTGGGCGGTGGAGTTCCAGCGGCCGATCATCCGCTCGCGCTCACCGGCGACGAGAACCGGCAGGTCGGCGATCCCGAGGTGTGGATCCGCCACCACCGCCCTCAACAGCTGTTCCAGCCGGGCGAGCAACAGCCGGGCGGAGACAGGGGTGAACAGTTCGGTGTCGTACTCCAGCAGGCCCTCGACACCGTCCTCCGCTCCGTGGTCCGTGTGGTGCTGGCGCAGGCTCCACAACAGGTCCATGCGTGAGGCGCCGCCGTGCGCGGCGAGCGGTTCGACCCGCAGCCCCGGCAGGTCGAACTCCACGGGCGGCGTGTCCTGGAAGGCCAGCATCACCTGGAAGACGGGGTGACTGGACAGCGAGCGCGGCGGGTTGACCGCCTCGACCACGTGATCGAAGGGCACTTCCTGATGGGCGAAGGCGTCGAGGTCGGCGGTCCGGACCCGCTCCAGCAGTTCGGCGAAGGTCGGTGTGCCGCTGAGGTCGGTGCGCAGCACCACCGTGTTGACGAAGCAGCCGACGGTGTCGTGCAGCGCCTCGTCGTGCCGCCCGGCCACCGGTGTGCCGACGGGGATGTCCTCACCGGCGCCGAGACGTGACAGCAGCACCGCGATCGCGGCGTGCGTCACCATGAACAGGCTGGTGCCGGTGGACCGTGCGAGCCGGTTCAGCCGTGCGTGCAGGCCGGCGTCCAGAGCGAATTCCACGGTCTCCCCGCGATGCGCGGACACCGGCGGCCTGGCATGGTCGAGCGGCAGCGGCAGCACCTCCGGGGCCCCGCGCAACGCCTCCGTCCAGTAGGAGATCTCGGGGCCGAGGTCGAGGCCGCGCTGCCAGAGGGCGTAGTCCGCGTACTGCGTGGGCCGGCTCGTCCACCGCGGGGCATCGCCCGCGACGCGTGCCCGGTAGGCGGTGGACAGGTCGCGGGCCAGCGGAGCCAGTGACCAGCCGTCGGCGGCGATGTGGTGCAGCAGGATCAGCAGTACGTACCGTTCCGGCGCGGTCTCGAAGAGAGTTACGCGGATGGGGAGTTCGGCGGTGAGGTCGAAGACGTGGGTCGCCGCGTCGGCGAGCAGGCCGGGCAGTTCGGCCTCCGAGGTGGTCACCGTCTCGAACGGCAACTCCTGCGCCGTGCCGATGCGCTGGTAGGGCTCGCCGTCGATCTCGGTGACGGTGGTGCGCAGGCTTTCGTGCCGGACGAGTACGTCGCCGAGGGCCGTGTAGAGGTGTTCCGCCAGGCGTTCCGCCGCCGGGGGGCCGCTCAGCCGGACCGCGAAGGACATGTTGTACACCGAGTTGGGGCCGGCGAGCCGGCTGAAGAACCAGAGCCGGCGCTGCGCGGGGGAGAGCGGGATCCGCTCCGGCCGTGCGGTCGGGACGAGCCGGGCGCGCGGTGCGCCCGTCGGCTCCGGCAGACACCGCGCCAGGTCGGCGACGACCGGGGCGTCGAACAGGGTACGGATGCTCAGCTCGCAGCCGGTCTCCGCCCGCACCCGGTTGATCAGGCGGGTGGCCAGCAGCGAATGCCCGCCCAGATCGAAGAAACTGTCCTCCGCGCCGACCTCGGGGACCCCCAGCGTCTCGGCGAACAGCCCGCACAGGAGCCGTTCCCGCTCGGTCGCGGGCGGGCGGCCCAGCGGCAGCGCGGACTCCGGTCGCGGCAGGGCCCTGCGGTCCAGCTTGCCGTTGACGGTCAGCGGGATCTCGTCGACCGGCAGGATGAACGCGGGCACCATGTGCGCGGGCAGCACCGTCCGGGCGTACTCGCGCAGCTCGGCGGGGGCCGGCTCCCCGGTGGTCACGGCGTAACAGAGGAGCCTGCCGCCGTCGGGGTCCGTGTCGGCGAGGACCACGGCGCGCTCTACGGCGGGGTGCCGTTCGAGGACCCGCTCGATCTCGCCGGGCTCGATCCGGTAACCGCGGATCTTCACCTGCTGGTCCATCCGGCCCAGGTACTCCAGCGTGCCGTCGGCCTGCCGCCGCGCGAGGTCACCGGAGCGGTACATCCGGGCACCGGGTGCGCCGAAGGGGTCGGCGACGTAACGGCTCGCGGTGAGACCTGGCCGTCCCAGATACCCCCGTGTCACACCGGGACCGGCCACGTAGATCTCGCCGGGGCAGCCCGGCGGCACCGGCCGCAGCGCGTGGTCCAGCAGGTGTAGTCGCAGATCGGGCAGTGCGGTGCCGACGACGCCGGCGGTCTCGTCGGGATCGGTCAGCTCGGCGTAGGTCGAGTGCACGGTGGTCTCGGTGATCCCGTACATGTTGACGAGCTTCGGCCGGCCGGGGCCGTGCCAGGAGCGGATACGGGAGAGTTCCAGTGCCTCACCGGCGAACACGACGACCCGCAGCGCGGGCAGAGCGCCCGGCGCCGCCTCCGCTTCGGCCCGCATGAGCTGGTAGAACGCCGACGGGGTCTGGCTCAGCGCGGTGACCCGCTCCCGGGCGAGCAACTCCACGAGTTCTCGCGGCGACTTGGCGACATCGTCCGGCACGACCACCAGGCGGCCCCCGCGGCCCAGCGCCGTCCACAGTTCCCAGACCGAGACATCGAAAGCGTACGAGTGGAACAGCGTGTGCACGTCGTCGTCACCGAAACCGAACCGGCTGTCGGTCGCCGCGAGCAGCCGCCCGACGTTGTGGTGCGACACCACGACGCCCTTGGGAGTTCCGGTGGATCCCGAGGTGTAGATCACGTAGGCGACGCTGTCGGGGTCCACGGCCGGACCGAGGTCGTCCGCCGGGCAGGAGGCGGCCGGGTCGGTTCCGTCGAGGACGAGTTGCTGATGAGGCGCCGCGATCGGCGTGTGCGTCACGACGAGCACGGGATCGGCGGCGGCCAGCACCTGCCGTACCCGCTCCTCGGGGTGGGCCGGGTCCAGGGGCAGGTAGCCGGCCCCGGACTTCAGTACGGCCAGCACCGCGACCACGAGGTCCGTGGAACGCTCCAGTACGAGGGCCACCAGGCGTTCCGGTCCGGCCCCGCGCGCCACGAGGAGCCGAGCGAGGCGGTTCGCCCGCGCGTTGAGTTCCTCGTACGAAAGGGTGGTGTCCCCGCAGGTGAGGGCCGGGGCCGTCGGCCGCCGGCGTACGTGCGCCTCGAACAGCGCGGGCAGCGCGACCGGTTCGGGCAGGGCGGCTGGGCTGGGCAGCGCGGCCCGGCCGGGTTCCGCCGGGGCGATTGCCGGGGTGTCCCGCTCGTCGGGCAGCAGCAGGTCGAGCCGGCCCAGGTTCGCCTGAGGATCCGCGGCGATCCGGTGGAGCAGCGCGCCGAGGCGGTCGAGGAGGCGACGGGCTTCCGGCTCGTCGAACAGGTCGGTGCTGTGGTCGAGGCGCAGCCGCAGGCGGTCGCCCGGCATGGCGATGAGCGTCAGCGGGTAGTGCGTGCCGTCCCGTCCCTGGACGTCCCGGAGTTCCAGGCCGGGCACGAGATCGCGCAGTTCGTCCCCGTCGATCGGATAGTTCTCGAAGACCACGACGGTGTCGAAGAGTTCGGCGTGCCCGGCGATCGACTGGAGCCGCGTCAGGTCGGCGTGCTGGTGGTCCAGCATGGACAGTTGCTGGGCGCGCAGGTCGGCGAGGGACTCGGCGACCGACTGGTGCGGGTCGAGTCGGACCCGTACGGGAATGGTGTTGATCAGCAGGCCGACGATGTGCTCCGAACCGGGCAGCTCCGCCGGCCTGCCGGAGACCGTCGCGCCGAACACCACGTCGTCGCGGCCGGTCAGGGCACCGAGCAGGACCGCCCACGCCAGTTGCACGACGATGTTGGCGGTCAGCCCGTGCTGCCGCGCCACGGCGTCGACACGCGCACTCGTCGTGTCGTCCAGCTCGGCGGTCAGCGCGCGCCGGGCCGAGGCCGACCCGCGCCGACCCGCCCCGCCGACCAGCGTCGGACCGTCCACGGAGGACAACAGAGCGCGCCATGCGGCCTCGTCCGCGCGGGAGTCCCGGGTGGACAGCCAGTCGAGGAAGTCGCGGTACGGCGTCGCGGGCGGCAGCGTGTGGCCGGCGTAGAGCGCGAACAACTCCTTGATCAGGATCGGCATGGACCAGCCGTCCAGCAGAAGGTGGTGCGTGGTCAGCACGAAGGTGTGCCGCTCGCCGGCACGGCGCAGCAGGGCGGCGCGGACCAGGGGAGGGCTGGAGAGGTCGAAGCGCCGCCTGCGGTCGGACTCCAGGAAACGATCGAGGTTTCCGTGCGCGGGCAGCGCCTGCCACTCCACGGTGAAATCCGGTTCGACCACCTGCACGGGACGGCCCGACGGGCTCTGCCGGACGCCCGCGGAGAGCTGGGGATGGCGCTGGAGCAGCCGGTGGAGCGCGTCGCGCAGCGCGTCGGGATCCAGCGCTCCGCCGAGCTCGAAGACGAACTGCACAAGGTACGGATCGGCGCCGTCGTGGTCGTACAGCGAGTGGAACAGCAGCCCCTGGGCCAGCGGAGGCAGGGGGAGCGCCCCGGTCGCGCGGGCGCGGGCCCGGTGCGCCAGGGCCGCCAGCACGTTGAACCACCGCCGCGCGAGTTCGGCGACCCGCGCTTCGGTGAGCAGTTCACCGGGCCAGGACCAGTTCGCCACCAGCCGGGGACCGTCCGCGTGATCGGTGATGACCGCGTCGAGTTCCACGGTGTGGCTCATCGCGAGCCCGCCACCGGTGGTGGAGCCGAGCACGGTGGCATCAGCCTGCACGGCCCAGTCGCCGCCACCGACGTCGAAACGGCCCAGGTAGTTGAACGCGAACTGCGGCGACGGCCGGGCGGCCAGCGCCGGAGCGCTCTGCGGGTTGAGGTGGCGCAGCAGGCCGTACGCCAGCCCCTTGCGCGCGGCGTCCCGCGCGCAGGCCCGCACCATGGCCACCGCACCGTCCAGCGCGGTCGGATCCGCGCGGGCGTCCACCCAGGAGCAACCGGGATCGAGCACCACGGGGAACAGGGTGGTGAACCAGCCCACCGTGCGGGACAGGTCCAGATTGGCGGCGAACTCCTCGCGCCCGTGGCCTTCGAGGTCCACCAGCAGCGCGTCAGGGCCGTCCCGCCAGTCGGCGGCGGCCAGGGCGAACGCGGTCAGGAGCAGTTCGTTCACCGAGCAGTCGAAGGCCGCCGTCGCGTCGGTGACCAGACTCGCGGTGAGTTCGCTGGGCAGGGTGGTCGAATGCCAGCGCCGGGTGTCCTCGGTGTCCACCTCGCCGTCCAGGGCGCGTTCGGCGACGGGGGAGTCCTCGGGCGCCGTTCGCCACCGGGGGAAATCATCGAGCACGGACGCGTGGTGCGCGTGGTGCACCAAGGCCTTCGCCCACTGGGGGAAGGACGTCCCTGTCGGTTGCAGCCGCGGTGTGTCCCCCTGCCGGACGGCTTCCCAGGCGACTCGGAGGTCTTCCTGGATGATCCGCCAGGAGACACCGTCAACGCTGAGATGGTGCACCGTGAGGGTCAGCTCACCCGGCTTCCCGGGTCCGGGATCCGACCAGCGGGCGTCCACCACCTGGCCGTGCTCGGGTGTGAGCACCGCGCCCGGTCGGTTCAACTCGACCGTGGTGCTGGGCAATACCTCCAGAGCCCACAGCGTATCCACCCGGGTCAGGGAGAGCCGCAGCATGCCGTGGTGATCGATCAGCGCCTGCACCACCGCGCGCACCTGCGCTCCCGTCATGTCCGCCGGGGTGCGTACGGTCAAGGACTGCACGAAGCCGTCGATCGGTCCGCCGCGTTCGCGCAGCCAGTGCATGATCGGCGTCAGCGGGACCGTGGGATCGCCCGCGTCCCCCAGCCCGGCCCGGTGCCTCGGTCCCTGCCCCGCGTGGACGCCGTCGGCGAGGCCGGAGACGGTGGGTGTACGGAACACGTCCGGGGTGCTGATGCTCAGACCGGCCCGCTGCGCCGCACCGGCGAGCTGGATCGCCTTGATGCTGTCGCCGCCGAGCTGGAAGAAGTCCTGGTCGAGCGGGACTTCGGCCAGGCCGAGGACTTCACCGAACAACTCGGCCAGCCGGTGCTCCGCGGGGGTGCGAAGAGCCGTGTCCTTGGCCGTGTCCTTGCTCCCGGTGTCCCCGCTCCCGGTGCGCCCGCTTCCGGTGTCCGGAGCGGGGAGCGCGGTCCGGTCGAGCTTCCCGTTGCGGGTCAGCGGCAGCCGGTCCACTTCCACCACGGCCGACGGCACCATGTACGGAGGCAGTTTCTGTGCCACACCGTCGAGCAGCGCCGTCGTGTCTCCCGCCGTGTCACCCGACGCGGCCACGTAGGAGACCAGCTGCCGCACTCCCGGCCGGTCCTCGCGCAGGATGGTCGCGGCCTGCCGCACGCCGGGCTCGGCCAGCAGCGCGGCGTCGATCTCCGCCAGTTCGATCCGGTAACCGCGCAGCTTGATCTGCCCGTCGGCGCGCCCGGCGAACTCCAGTCGCCCGTCGTCGTTCCAGCGGGCCAGGTCGCCCGTGCGGTAGACCCGGGCGCCGGGCGGGCCGGAAGGATCGGGCACGAAGCGCTCGGCGGTGGCGACCGGCCGGCCGAGGTAGCCGCGCGCGACCCCCACGCCCCCGAGGTACAACTCGCCCACCACGCCGGGTGGTACCGGTCGCAGCGCGTCGTCGAGTACCAGCACCCGTTTGCCGTCCAGCGGCGCGCCGATGGGGACCGGGGCGGTGTCTTCCGCCACCTTCCCGACGGCGAACCTGGTCGCGAACACCGTGGTCTCGGTTGGCCCGTACCCGTTGACTACGGTGAGTTCCGGCAGCGCGGACCGTACGGCGCGCACCGCCGCGGGGGACACCACGTCACCGCCGGTCCAGACCTGGCGCACCCCGGTGAGACACGCGGGGTCCTCCGTGGCGATCGCGTTGAACAGCCCCGCTGTCAGCCACAGTCCGGTGATTCCGGTGGCGGCCGTGACCCGGGACAGTTCGGCCGGGTCCAGCCGTCCCGGCGCGGCGACGACCACCTCACCACCGGTCAGCAACGGAACCCACAACTCCAGGTTGAACGCGTCGAAGGCGTGCGGCGAGTGCAGCAGCACCCGGTCCGCGCCGCCTTCGGACCACCACCGGTCGGCGGCGAGCCCCGCGAGGTTGCGCTGGGTGATCGCGACTCCCTTGGGCCGTCCCGTGGAGCCGGAGGTGAACATCACGCAGGCCAACGCTTCCGGCGCGACGCGCGGTTCCGAGTCCGCGTCACGGTTCGAGTCCGAGGCGCCGGTTCCTCCGGCCCGTACATCCGGCGTCCGTACGTCCAGTTGCCGCGCACCGCGGTCACGTGCCGACGCGACGATGGGGTCCTCTTCGGTCCTCCGGTCGGTGAGCAGCACCCGCACGTCCGCGTCGGAGAGCACCGCTTCCTGCCGGGAGACCGCGTCGTCCCGCTGCAACGGAACGTAGGCCGCGCCCGTCTTCACCACGGCGAGCGCCGCGACGACCAGGTCCACCGATCGTTCCAGCAGCAGTGCGACAGTCCGCTCCGGGCCCGAGCCGGCGGCGGCGAGTTCGGTGGCCAGCGCCGAACTCCGCGCGTCCAGTTCGCGGTAGGTCAGCCGCTCACCGGTCTCCGCCGAGCGGACCGCGAACGCGTCGGGCCGACGGCGTACTTGTTCGGCGAAACCATCAACTGCCGTGCCGTCAAAAGTGATTGACGTGTGGTCACCTGTGCCCAGAGCGGCGCTGTGCCGGCGCTCCGTCGCTGTGGTCGCCGATATCCGCGCCAGAGGTGTGTCCCGGTCGGCCTCCGCCGTCTGCCACAGCACGTGCAGGAAGCGGTCGGCGACGTCGCTCAGCAGTTCTTCGTCGTGGTTGGCGGGATTGGCGTCGAAGTCGAAGCGCAGCACGCCGTCGCCACGGTCGTACGCGACGATCGAGAGATCCTCCGACGGCGGCGCCTGAAGGTTGTGTACGGTCGCGGTCGCCGGGCCGAATCGCAGCGGTCGGTCGAAACGCTGGATGTTGAGCACCGGACCGAAGAACTTCCGGCCGTCCTCGGGATATTCCAGGTCTCGGCGCAGATGCTCGCCCCGGTAACGCTGGTGACGGCGCACCAGCCGCAGTTCGCCGGCGACCTGGTCGAGCAGGTCCCCGATGGTGGCCGCCGGATCGGCGCGCAGCCTCAGGGGGAGGACGTTGGCCGACATCGCGGGCACGGTGCGGGCGAGTTCGGGCGTGCGGCCGGCGACCGGGAGGCTCAGCACGACGTCGCGGCTACCGGTCATCGCGTGCAGGTAGACCGCGGTCGCCGCGGTGAGCAGCCGGGTCCAGCGGTGCCCGAGCCGTTCCGCGCCGGCCCGCAACGTGTCGAACTCGGCGCTCGGCAGCACCCTGGTCAACCGCAGCGAATGAGCCGCGGCCGGGGCGGGACGGGTGCCGAGACTCAGGAAATCCGGCCGCCCGGCCAGTCGGTCCAGCCACCAGGTCCGGTCCTCGGTGCGTTCACCGCCGTCCCGGTAGGCGGCTTCGGCCTCCACCAGGGGACGGAGTCCGGTCCAGCCGCTTTCCGGAACAGCACGCCCGTCGTGCAGACAGCTGTAGATCTCGGCGACGCGTTCGGCGAACAGGGCCATGCCCGCGCCGTCGAGAGCGATGTGGTGAACCCGGTGGAACACCAGCGAGCGGTCGTCGGTGACGCGTAGCACGGCTCCCAGGAACAATGGCCCGGCATCGCTGTCCCCGGCTTCGGCCAGGCCGGCCCGCATCCACTCCCGCGCGGCGGCGTCCGGGTCGGACGCTCCCCGGAGGTCGACCACTTCGACGGTGTGGGCCGGGTCTGGGAGAAACCGTTGCACCGGCAAAGAATCTGTTGGTTCAGCGAAGTGGACGTTGACCGCCTCGCATTCGGCCGCCGCCGCGGTGACCGCCGTGGCCACGACGTCGGCGTCCACGGTGCCGTCCAGGACGAGGTACTCCGCCCACTGATAGGCGCCGGGATGGCTGAGCCCTGCATGCTCTGCGAGCCAGATCCCGAGCTGGGCATCGGAAAGTTGCAGTTCAGGACGGTTTTCGGGCACGAGTCTGAGCATCCCATCGGTTTGCTGGCGCTGGGGGGTGTCCGCGAAGGGGCGGACACCCCCTACCAGCGACTGCCGTCGGAAGCGGCCGGATTGATCAAGAAGCGGACCGCCCCATCGAAACACGACAGGCAATGGGATGGTAAAGACTCGGCAATATGTTGTATCTCACGTTTGCTTACGGCCGCTCAAACTTGCTGTTGGGAAAGGCCGGAAGAATCGATTGGCGTGAAATCCTCATCCGGATCGACCTGTTGAGGCGGACCGCGGATCATGTGGCCGAAATGGCTCCGGAGTGGCTGGGGCACGCCCATTGTGGTGTGGCGAGGGCTGGGAGCCGGTCACACCGCCTTGCCGGGGTTGAGGATGTGATGGGGGTCGAACGCGCTCTTCAGCCGCTGTTGCAGGGCGTGGTTGTCCGCGCCGAGTTCCTCTGCGACCCACTGCCGCTTGAGGGCGCCGACTCCGTGTTCGCCGGTGAGGGTGCCGCCCAGTCGCAGTGCGACGGCGAAGATCTCGCTCGCCGCCTTCCAGGCCGTCTCCGGCAGTTCCGGCAGGGCGGGATCCACGACGATGATCGGGTGCAGATTGCCGTCGGCGGCGTGCGCGAGCGTGAAGACCGGCACGTCGTACCGTACGGAGATGGCCTCGACGGCCCGTACGGCTTCGGCCAGCCGGGAGCGGGGGACGGCGATGTCCTCGATCAGCGGGCGGCCGACGCGTTCCAGCGAGGGCAGCGCCAGGCGGCGGGCCGCCAGCAGGGATTCCGCCTCAGCGGGATCGGCGGCGACCTCGACGGACGTGGCCCGGTCGCCGACAACCGCCGCGACGCGTTCGGCCTCGGCGATCGCGCCCGCGCCGTCGCACTGGACGAGCAGCAGGGCGGCGCCCCGGGCCCGCAGCCCGGTTCCCTGCGCGGCGTCGATGGCGCCCAGGACCGGGCCGTCCAGCAGTTCGCACATCGCGGGCTCGACACGAGCGGCGGTGATCGCCGAAGAGGCGGCGGCGGCGTCCTCGACACGGTCGAAGTACGCGGCGATCGTCGCGGTCGCGACCGGCACCGGCCGCAGCCGCACGGTGGCGCCGGTGATCACCGCGAGGGTGCCCTCGGAGCCGGTCAGCAGGGCCGTCAGGTCGTAGCCGGTGACGCCCTTGACGGTGCGTCGGCCGGTGCGTACGACCGTACCGTCGGCGAGCACGGCCGTAAGCCCCAGGACGCTGTCGCGGGTGACACCGTATTTGGCGCAGCGCAGCCCGCCCGCGTTGGTGGCGATGTTGCCGCCGACCGTGGAGATCGCGGCGCTCGCCGGGTCCGGGGCGTAGCGCAGCCCGTGCGCGGCGGCGGCCCGGTCGAGGTCGGCGGTGACCACGCCCGGTTCGACCACGGCGAGCTGGTCGTCGGGGGAGAGTTCGACGATGCGGCTCATCCCGGACAGATCGAGCACGATGCTGCCCTCGTCGGCGGCGGCCCCGCCGGACAGCCCGGTCCCCGCACCGCGCGGTACGACGGGCACGCGCAACTCGTTCGCGTGGCGAAGGACGCACCGCACCTCGTCGGTGTCCCGGGCGTGTACGACGGCGAGCGGCTGCCCGTCGGTGCGGGCACCGGACCGGTCGGTGGCGTACGGGGCCGTGGCGGCGGGATCGGTGGTCAGCCGGTCGGGCGGGAGGTCCCGGGCGAGCAGACCGAGCAGCCGGGCCGCGGCGGTGGCCTGCGCCACCGTCCGATGGGTGGTCATCGAAGAGCCTTCGCGCCGACAGGATCCAGTGGCGTGCGGGGCATGGCGGGTTCTCCTGACGGTGACAGCCGGGTGTGACGTGGGTGCGGACGCCGCAAACGGGCGCGGAAAGATCCGAACGAGCGGGGCCCTACGCCGCCGGCTCGGTGGCCCGGTGGGCGAGTTCCTGACGGACCAGCGGCAGTACGTGGCGGGCGTAGTCGATCGCGTCGTTCAGCGGGTCGTAGCCCCGGATGGACAGCAGTTCGCAGCCGATGTCGACATAGTCCAGCAGCGCCGCGGCCACCGTCTCCGGCGAGCCGACCAGGGCGGTGGAGGAGCCCGCGGCATTGGTCGCGGCGGCCGGCGCGGTCCACAGGCAGCGGTCGTGCACCTCGCCTCGGGCGGCGACGTCCAGCAGGCGCTGGGAGCCGATGTTGGCGGGCCGGCCCTGGCCGACCGCCGGGTAGTGTCGGCTCTTGGCCCGCGCGGTGTGGCCCGCCTTGACCCGTTCCAGCGTGCGGTGGGCCTTCTCCCAGGCCAACTCGTCGGTCGGGGCGATGATCGGCCGGAAGGACACCCAGATCCGGGGCCGGGGACGCCCGGCGGCGTCGGCGACGGCGTTCACGGTGGCGATCTGCTCGGCCGTCTCCTTCAGCGGCTCGCCCCACAGCCCGAAGATGTCGCCCTGCTGTCCGCCCACCCGGTACGCGTCGGCCGACGAACCGCCGACCGAGATCGGGATGGTGCCGTTCACGGGGGAGACGTCGGAGCGGAAGCCCTCGAAGCGGTAGTGCGTGCCCTCGTGGGAGACCGGACCGTCGGAGGACCACACGTCACGGAGGATCCGGATGTATTCGTCCGACCTCTCGTAGCGTTCCGATTTGCCCAGATAGTCGCCCTCGCGGCGCTGCTCCTCGTCGTTGCCGCCGGAGATGATGTGGACGGACAGCCGACCGCCGCTGAGCCGGTCCAGGGTGGCGAAGGCGCGGGCCGCGTGGGTGGGGAAGATGACCCCCGGCCGGTGGGCGAGCATCGGCTTCAGGCGTTCGGTGTGGTGAGCGACGAACTGGGCGAGCTGGAGGGCGTCCGGGGAGGCGGAGTGGTAGGCGACGAGGGTGTAGTCGAAGCCGCCGTCGTCCAGCGCGCGGGCGAACTTCCGGGCGTAGTCGGGGTCGATGCCCGAACCGGCGGTGGGGTTGCCGTCGGTGGAGGCGTTGGGGTGGATGGCGCTGATGAACTCGACGGGCATGATGGATCGGCTCCTCGGGGTGTGTGCGACCTGGGCGGGGCCACTGCGACCTAAGTCAGGCCCACTTGCGACCTACGTGGGGCCCACTTGCGACTGGTGTGAGGCCCACTTGCGACCTGTGTGGGGCCCACATGGGGCCCACATCGGGCCTACTTGGTGAACAGGCTCGTGTCGACGGAATCGGCGACCTCGACGTTCGGGTCGAGCACCTTGATGCCGTGCATGGTGTCGGCCACCTTCTGAACGGACTTCGTCACGTCCGGCGTGATCGGCAGCACCTCCCCGTAGGCGGTGGTGGCGAGGGTCTTCGCGATAGCGGGCGAGGCCCCGGTGTCCTTCTCGATGGCCGCGGCGTACTCCTTGGGATGCGACCGGCCCCAGGCCAACGCCTTCGACAGGCGGTCCAGGAAATCGGCGAGCGCGGCCCGCTTGCCCTTGTCGGCCAGGGCCTTGTCCGACGCCCCGATGAAGCCGTAGCCGCTGATCCGGCCGTCGTTGCCGTCGATGAGCAGGCGGCCGCCCTGCTGGAGGGCGACGGCCTGGTAGACCCCGAAGGTCGCCCACACATCGACCTTGCCGGACGCGAAGGCGGCCTGGGCATCGGTCGGCAGCAGATACTGGACGGTGACGTCGGAATACGAAAGGCCCGCCTGCTGAAGGGCGTTGGCGAGCAGATACTCGGAAATGCTCCCCTTCGCGGAGGACACCACGACCTTCTTGCCCTTCAGATCCGCGACGTTCCGGACCGAGGAGTCCTTCTTCACGACGATGCCGACGTGGCTGCCGTCGTTCTTCAACGCCGCGACGTTCTTCACCTGTACGCCGCCGCTGAGCGCCTGAAGCGAGGGCAGATCGGCGGAGTACGAGGTGTCCGCCGCACCCGCCTGCACCGCCTGGAACAGGGGCGCGGCACCCTGGAACTCCGCCCACTTCACCCCGTACTTCGACCCCTTCAGCGCGCCCGACGCCTTGACCAGGGTCTGCAGGGTCTTGGCCTGGTCGCCGATGGTCAGCTGCCCGTCGGAGGACGACGCCCCGCCCGCCGTTCCGCCGTTGTCGGCGCAGCCGGCCGTGCCCAGGAGGGCGGCCAGGGCGAAGGTGGTGGTGAGGACACGAACGGTCCGGTTCATGAAGCGGTCCTTTCCAGCGGTGCGTCGAGCGGTGCGTCGAGCGATGCGTCGAGCGATGCGTCGCGCTCGGGCTCAGGGGCGGAGGCGTCGCGTACACCGAGCCAGCCGAGCAACCGGGAGCGCAGAGCGACGAATTCGGGGGACCCCAGGGTGCGGGGGCGGGGCAGGTCGACGGTGACCTCGTGGGCGATGCCGCCCGCGTCCATCACCAGCAACCGGTCGGCGAGCAGCAGGGCCTCCTCCACATCATGGGTCACCAGGAGGATGGAGCAGCCGTGCCGCTGCCACAGCTCGGCGACCAGCCGCTGCGCCTTGCCGCGGGTCAGGGCGTCCAGCGCGCCGAACGGCTCGTCCAGCAGCAGCAGTTCGGGTTCCCGTACGAGAGCACGGGCCAAGGACACCCGCTGCGCCTCGCCGCCGGAGAGGGTCTTCGGCCACACCCCGGCCCGCTCCTCGATGCCGACCTCGGCGAGGTAACGGGTGGCGAGGGCCCGGTCGGGCTTCCCGGGCAGGCCGAGGACGACGTTGCGCCACACCTTCAGCCAGGGCATCAGCCGGGGCGACTGGAAGGCGGCGGACCGGCGGGCGGGCACCGTGACCTCGCCGCTGATCTCGTCGTCCAGCCCGGCCAGGATGCGAAGCAGGGTGCTCTTGCCGCAGCCGCTGTGTCCCAGCAGGGCGACGAACTCGCCCTGGGCGATGGTCAGATCGAGGTCGTGGATCACGGTCCGGCCGGCGAAGGCCCGGCTCAGGCCGCGGATCTCCACGCTGTCGGTGCTGTCGGTGCTGTCGGTGCTGTCGGTGCTGTCTGTGGTGTCTGTGGTGTCTGTGGTGCTCCTGGTCATGCGTGTCACGCTCCGTCGCCGTCGAAGGAAGCCCGCCAGGCCAGCAGGCGTCGGGAGAGGACCCGTACGACGAAGTCGCAGAGCAGCCCGAGCAACGCGTAGACCGCCAGGCACAGCACGATGACATCGGTACGGAAGTACTGCTGGGCGTTGCTCATCAGGTAACCGATGCCGGCGTTCGCGTTGATCTGCTCGGCGAAGACCAGGGCCAGCCAGGCGGTGGACAACGCGTAACGAAGGCCGACGAGCGCGCCGGGCAGCGCGGACGGCAGGATCACGTACCGGATCATCCCGATCCGTCCCAGGCCCAGCATCCGGGCGGCCTCGATGAGTTGGGAGTCGGCGGAGCGGATACCGCCGTAGATGTTGAAGTACAGCGGGTAGGTCACACCGAGCGCGACCAGGGCGGTCTTCGGGGTCTCGTCGATGCCGAACCAGACGATGAACAGCGGGATCAGGCCCACCCAGGGGATCGCCCGGAACATGCCCATGGACGAGTCGATGACGTCCTCGCCGAGCCGGAACAGCCCGGCGGTGAGCGACAGTGTGAGCGCGACGGCGGCGCCGATCACGAAGCCGGTCGCGGCGCGCCGGCCGGAGGCGGCGATGGCGTCCGGGAGTTCACCGGTGCGGGTGAGTTCCACGGCCTGCTGTACGACGTCGACCGGCGAGGCCAGGACGCCGGCGGGCAGCAGTCCGGTGGTGGCGGCGACGTACCAGGCCAGGATGAGGCCGACCGGGCCGGCGGCCCGGCGCACTCCGCGCGGCAGTCGTGGACCGCGGCGGTTACGCCCGGCCGCCGGGCGGACGGTGAGCCGGGCGGCCGGCTCGGCGCGTGCCCTCGTGGGGAGGGCCGGTTCCGGCGGGGAGGGGGAGGCCGTCTGTTCCCGAACGGGCATCAGGAGGTCCTTTTCTCTCGTCATCGCGGGCGCTCTCCCAGGACCGCGGGGCGGTCGGGGTCGGCGGACCACGCGGACCAGGAGCCGGGGAAGAGCGTGGCGTCGATGCCCGCGAGGGTGAGGGCCACGATCTGGTGCGCGGCGGTCACTCCGGAGCCGCAGTACACACCGACGGGTACGCCGCCGCCGGCGCCCAGAGCGACGAAGCGGGCGCGCAGCTCCTCCGCCGTACGGAAGGTGCCGTCGGCCGCGAGGTTGTCGCCGGTGGGAGCGCTCACCGCACCGGGGATGTGGCCCGCGCGCTGGTCGACCGGCTCGGTCTCGCCCCGGTACCGTTCGGCGGCGCGAGCGTCCAGGAGCACTCCCTGCCCGGCGAGTTCGGCGGCCTCGTCTGCGTCGAGCACCGGCAGACGCCCGGGGACGAGTTCGATGTCTCCCGGCTCGGCCACCTCCTCCCCGCTCTCCAGCCGGAATCCGGCCGCGCGCCAGGCGCCGAGCGCGCCGTCGAGCAGCCGCACGTCGGCCACCCCGGCCCAGCGCAGCAGCCACCAGGCGCGGGCGGCGGCGGTGTTGCCGAGGTCGTCGTAGACGACCACGGGAGCCCCGGCGCGCAGTCCCCAGCGCCGGGCGGCGGCCTGGAGGGCGGCGATGTCCGGCAGCGGATGGCGACCACCCCGCGAAGTGGGCGCGGCGGCCAGCTCGGTGTCGAGATCGGCGAAGACGGCACCGGGGACATGGCCCGTGCGGTAGTGCTCGCGACCGTGCGGGTCGCCGAGCGCCCACCGTACGTCGAGGACGAGCGGCGGATCGCCGGCGTCCAGCAGACGGCGCAGCTCCTCGGCGCTGATCAGGACGCGGTCGTTCATGCGGCGCTCCCGTGGGGTTCCGCGCGGGCGATCTCGGGCAGCGCGGGGGAGAGGCGCAGCCGTTCGAGGAAGAGCACGACGGTCGCCGCGGCGGTGCGGTGCGAGGTGTCGTTGAGCACGTCGTGGCGGGTGTCGGCGAGGCTGACGAACCGCGTGCCCGGCAGGCCCGCGTAGGCGCTGCGGGCCGCGTCGAGCGGGCTGACGGTGTCGTCGGCGCCGTGCAGGGCGAGTACCGGAACCGTGATCGCGGCCAGGTCCGCGGCGCTGAGCAGTTCGGGCGGTACCGGTTCGGCGAGCGCCCCGGGCCGGTACCCGTCGCGGTCCAGCAGGCCGTGGTACGTCGGGCAGGCGCTGCGCAGGGCCAGGTCCTGGTCGCGGTCCACGGACCGTTCGCCCGTGGCGGGTGGGGCGGCCGGACCGGTGGGCAGCCCCGCGAGGATCACGGCGTCGAGGCCAGGGGCGCCCTGAGCGGCCAGGGAGGCGGCCCACAGGGCCCCGGTGTCGGCGCCGACCAGCACCCGGGGGGCGTCAGACGCCTCGTCGAGGAGCAGCTCGGCGACCTGCCCCGGCTCCGTGGCTATCCGTACGCGGTAGGCGTCGGTGGCGAGCCGGCGGCCGAACCGCTCGTAGGCGCCGGGGTGTTCACCGCGCCCCGGGAGCACGATGAGCGTGCCGCGTGGATGGATGCCTTCCGGCTCGTTCCAGGCATGGATGGTCTCGGCGTGTGTCATGGGTTCTCGCTTAGGGACGGGGAACCCCGGGCGGAGCTCGGGGCAGGAGGGCGGACCGGCACCGGACCGTGTCCGGGTGGCGCGACGGACGACGGCGGGACGCCGGGGGAGAGACGGCGGGACGCCGAGGGAGAAAGGACTGGCGGAGAAGGGCGGTTCGGCCGAGGAGACGCGGAAGGCCGCTGGGGACCACCGGGACAGACCGACCGGGCGGTGGATCCACCGGGCGGTACGGGCGTGCCGAAGCCGGTCGATCAGATCGGATCAGCTCGGGAGGTCCGGTGCGCGGGACGCCGCAGGACCCGCCCGACGGGCGGACGGCGCTGCCTTCGCGATACGCGCCGACGGCTCAGCGGTCGGCGGAGTGCCGGGTCAGCGACAACAAGTGCTGGTGAGAAGGCCGAAGTCGACCACACGGCGTTGCGTCAGCAGTGGGCTCGCGGCGTGGAGCCGCCGGGCCTCGAAGGGGTACGGCGGGATGGCCGTCCCGGACACTGTTCGCAACATGCCTCCAGCATCGCCGACGCGCGCATGCCACGTCCAACGATGATTCGCCATCAAAATTGATCACGAAAGCTGATCGATGGGTGCTAGCGTGCGGTTATGGCATCTGTGTTCGAAATCGTGACGCTGCGCAGCCTTATCGCCGTCGCGGACCGCGGCGGCTTCCATCGTGCCGCCGAGGCGCTGACACTGAGCCAGTCCGCGGTGAGCCAGCACGTACGGCGGCTGGAGAAGACCCTGGGGCGCCCGGTGGTCGAGCGCGACGGCCGCCGGACCCGCTTCACGGCGGACGGAAGCCTGCTTCTGGAAGAGGCGCGGCGGATCGTCGCCGCGCACGACGAGGCGGTGCGCCGGCTGCTCGGCGAGGACACCGACACCGTCGTCATCGGCTCCACCGAACACGCCGCCGACCAGATTCTCCCCCGGATCACGGCGGCGGTCCGCGCGGTACGCCCGGACTGCCGGGTGCGGTACCGCATCGACCGTTCGGCCCGCCTCGTCGAGGCCGTCGACCGGGGCACGGTGGATCTGGCGGTGTACGTCACCGAAGCGGCCGCCACCGAGGGCACGGTGGTCGGCGGCCTGCCTCTCGCCTGGTACGCGGCCCCGGAATGGACCCCGCCTCCCGCCCCGTCCTCGCTCCCTCTGGTGGCCATCGAAGACCCCTGCGCGATCCGCCGCCGCGCCCTGGCCGTGCTGTCCGAACGGGACATCCCCGCCTCGGTCGTCTGCGACGCGGGGTATCTGGCCGGAGTGCTCGACGCCGCTCGCGCCGGTCTGGGTGTCGCCCTGCTGGCCACGGTCGGTCAGCGTCCTGACGGGCTCGCCGAGCGCACCGACCTCCCCCCGACTCCGGCGATCCGCATGAGCGCCCACGCCCGCCAGGGAGCGGACGCCGCGATGGTCGCCCACGCTGTCGGTGCCGTCCGTGACCTTCTCACCGAGGCGGCCACCTCGATCGGCACGTGCGGGACGGCGACGTAAGGGGTTGCGCCCGGCGGCCCGGCGCTCCGGCGGCCCGGCCGCCGCCGAACAGTACGGCGGGGGACGTGGGATCGAACTCGCCTGCGCGTACCGGCCGTTCAGGGGCCGGAGCATGCGCGATGTCTTGACGTGCCTTTGTCATGGTGGGTGTATGGGAGCGCTCCCAAGCTTCTTCAGCTTCTTCTGATGCCAGAGTTTCTTGGCGCTCACTTTTTTGGAGTCGCAGTGAGAACAACAAGAAGCACGACACGAAAGAGCCCCCTCACCGTCCTGCTGACCGGACTGGCCGCCTTTCTCGGGCTGGTCGTCCTCGGCGCGGCCGGTCCGACCCCCGCCCAGGCCCAGGCGCAGTCGCCCAGCACCCGCGCCGCCACCGGCCTCCACATCAGCAACGGCCGTCTGCTCGAAGGCAACGGCAACGACTTCGTCATGCGCGGCGTCAACCACGCCCACACCTGGTATCCGGGTGAGACGCAGTCGTTGGCCGATGTCAAGGCGCTGGGCGCCAACACCGTCCGCGTCGTCCTCTCCAACGGCCACCGCTGGAGCGGGAACAGCCCCGAGGACGTGGCCGCCGTCATCACCCAGTGCAAGGCCAACCGGCTGATCTGCGTACTGGAGGTGCACGACACCACCGGCTACGGCGAGGACGCCGCGGCCGGCACGCTCGACCAGGCCGCCGACTACTGGATCGGCCTCAAGTCCGTACTCGCCGGCCAGGAGAACTACGTCATCATCAACATCGGCAACGAGCCCTGGGGCAACACCGACCCCGCCGGGTGGACCGAGCCGACGACCGCCGCGGTGAAGAAGCTGCGCAACGCCGGGTTCGCGCACACGATCATGGTGGACGCGCCCAACTGGGGCCAGGACTGGCAAGGCGTGATGCGGGCCAACGCCCAGTCCGTCTACGGCGCCGACCCCACCGGCAACCTGATCTTCTCGATCCACATGTACAGCGTCTTCGACACCGCCCAGGAGATCACCGACTACCTGAACGCCTTCGTCACCGCACGACTGCCCATCCTCATCGGCGAGTTCGGCGGCCCCGCCGACCAATGGGGCGATCCGGACGAGGACACCATGATGGCCGCCGCCCAGCAGCTCCGGCTCGGCTACCTGGCCTGGTCCTGGAGCGGCAACACCGACCCGATCCTCGACCTGGCGATCGACTTCGACCCCAGCCGGCTCAGTTCCTGGGGCCGGCGTATCTTCAACGGCGCCAACGGCATCGCCCAGACCTCCCGGGAGGCCACCGTCTACGGCGGCGGCGACCCGGGCGACACCCAGGCCCCGACCACTCCCGGCACTCCGACCGCCTCCGCCGTGACGGCCACGTCCGCCGCCCTCGGCTGGACCGCCGCCACCGACAACGTCGGCGTCTCCGGCTACGACATCGTCCGCGTCAGCGGCGGCTCAGAGGCCAAGGTCGCCGCCTCTGTCACCAACTCCGTGACCGTGACCGGCCTCACCGCCGACACGGCGTACACCTTCGCCGTGTACGCCCGTGACGCGGCCGGGAACCGCTCGGCCCGCTCGGCCACGGTGAGCGTCACCACCGACGAGGGCGGTGGCGACCCCGGCGCGCGCTGCTCCATCGGCTATCGCGTCGTCGGCGAGTGGGGCAACGGCTTCCAGGGCGAGATCACGATCCGCAACACCGGCACCACCACCATCAGTGGCTGGACGTTGGTCTTCGCCTTCCCCAACGGCCAGACCGTCAGCAACATGTGGGGAGGGACCCCCACCCAGAACGGCGGCACGGTGAGCGTCGCCCCCGCCTCCTACAACTCCACCATCTCCGCCGCCGGTTCGGTCACCGTCGGCTTCCTCGCGGGCAAGGGCGGCACCAACACCGCCCCGACCGCGTTCACTCTCAGCGGTACCGCCTGCGCCACCGCCTGACCCGCCCGACCCCGCTGACCGGTGGAGGCACCCGCCCCACCGGTCGGTACGCCGTCCACGAACGCGGCGCTGTCCGTCCTGTCCGGCAGGAGCGACTCCGGCAGGATCGACCGGACAGGACCTACACCTTCATACCGATTCCGGTCAGCGACCGGACCTCCATCTCCGCCTGCTTCTCGGGATCCGCGGGGCGCTTGCTCAATACCGTGCCGAGATATCCGCAGATGAAGGAGAGCGGAATCGACACAATGCCGGGGTTGGAGAGGGGGAACCAGTGGAAGTCCACGCTTGAGATGATCGACGTGGAGGTACCGGAGATCACCGGCGAGAAGATGATCAGCACGAGTCCGGATACCAGACCGCCGTAGATGCTCCAGAGCGTGCCCGTCGTGTTGAAGCGTTTCCAGAACAGCGTGTAGAGAATGGTCGGCAGATTGGCTGACGCGGCAAGAGCGAGGGCGAGCGACACCAGGGAGGCGACGTTCTGGCCGTTGGTGATAATTCCGCCGATGATGGCGAAGACGCCGATCACGATCGCCGTCAGACGTGCGACCCGGATCTCGGACCGGGCGTCGGCCTTCCCGTCCCGGATCACGTTGGCATAGACGTCATGGGCGAACGAAGCCGACGCGGCCAGGGTCAGGCCTGCCACGACTGCCAGGATCGTCGCGAAGGCCACCGCGGAAACGATCCCCAGCAGCATCGGACCGCCGATCTCGAAAGCGAGCAGCGGGGCCGCGGAGTTCTCTCCGCCAGGGGCCGCGAGAATCGCGTCCGAACCGACCAGGGCGGTGGCGCCGTACCCGACGACCAGGATCGCCAGGTAGAAGACGAACATCGACCAGGAGCACCAGACCACCGAGCGGCGCGCCTCCTTGGCGTTGGGCACGGTGTAGAAGCGCATCAGCACGTGCGGCAGGCTGGAGATGCCGAGGACCAGCGCCAAGGACAGCGAGACGAAGTCGAGTTGGCTCATCGCGTTCTCGCCGTACCAGCCGCCCGGGTCGAGCAGACGCTCGCCGAGAGAGCTGTTCCGTGTCGCCTGCTCAAGGAGCGCCGAGAAGCTGAATCCGAACTTGGCGATGATGAACACGCTCATGAAGGTCACGCAGAGCAGGAGCAGGCCCGCCTTGATGATCTGCACCCAGGTCGTGCCCTTCATGCCGCCCACCAGGACGTAAAAGACCATCACGAGGCCGACGGCCGTGATGATGAGGGCTTGCCCGCTCCTGCTGTGCACATCGAGCAGCAGGGCGATCAGCCCACCGGCGCCGGCCATCTGGGCGAGCATGTAGAAGAACGTGATCACCAGGGTGGCGTTGGCCGCCGCCGCGCGCACCGGGCGCTGTTTCATACGGAAGGCCATGACGTCACCGACGGTGTACCGACCGGTGTTGCGCAGCCGCTCACCCACGAGCAGGAGGGCGACCAGCCAGGCGACGAGCCACCCGACGGAGTAGAGGAACCCGTCGTAGCCATGGACGGCGATCGCCCCGGAAATGCCGAGGAAAGAAGCCGCGGAAAGGAAGTCGCCGGACAGGGCGATGCCATTTTGGGCGCCGCTGAAGGAGCTTCCCGCAGCGTAATAGTCGGATGCCGTCGAATTCCTGTTGGTAACCCTGTAGACGACGAACAGCGTAACGAGAACAAAAGCGAGGAATACGCTCAAGTTGATCATCGGGCTGCCGGTCGTGGGTGCCGCGATCTGCGATATCATTTTTTGCCGACTCCCGACAGCTCGTGGATCTTGTCCACCTGTGGATCAAGTCTCTTGTTTGCGAAGTGCCGGTACGTCAGAACGATGGTGATCGTCGACACGAACTGAAGCAGGCCGAGGACCGTGCCGGTGTTGATTGCGCCGACCAGTTTGCGGCTCATAAAGTCGTGATGATAAGCCGACAGGAGAACGAAGGTCATGTACCAGCAGAAGAAGAAGGCGCTCATGGGAAAGACGAACCAGCGCAGTCTCCTGCTGAGGCGCTTGAACTCCGGGCTCTGCTGAATTTCCAGGAAGTCAGGCTCCCCGTTTTCGTCACCGTGGCCGGCGAACCTCTGCCCGGTGCCCCGATCGGATGGAATGGGCGCGGTCGGCCGCACCGATTTCGACATGGTTCTCTCCGGGGTTTTTCGGGCGGGGCGTCGTTCGGGTCGCCGGTAGCGGGTGGCGGGGAGAAGAGGCAACCGGCAGCCCCTTTGACGGGGCAAGTGTAGTGAGGTGCCGGATGCAGTCAACGTCCGTGGGTGCGCATGAGCGCGTGCGGTGCCGCAAATCCGGCGTCAGGGCCATTTTGAATGTAGCGGGTATAGTCGCGGAATGGGTACTTTGTCCATCTCTTTTCGTATTGTCCCCTTTGTTTTGATGTCGGGTGATCAAGGCCGATCAGGATCGCCCTCCTTGGGGATATTTCGTGAAGCGACGTTGTGTAGCAGGTGTCTTCGCTGATAGAACCTCATACTTGTGTGTCAGTGTTTGCGCATGCGAGCGTTTGTGTGGATGGGTCTGCCGCCGGTGTCTGACGAAGCCGAGTCATTGTTGTGACGGAAGCGGAGGTAGGCGATCTGCGAGTTTCCTCGATCGCTCTCGCGTCATTGCGGGGATTGCAGAGGCAGGATGGAATCGTTGGACGATTCCTCCGGCGGCGCCTGCGAGTATTCGTTCCGTTCACGTACGGCCTCTATGAACTCGCCTTGAAGAGTAGCAAGCTGTTCGCGTAGAGGTAGTTCGAGCAGAAGTGGTAGAGGCAGGCGCGCCAGCGCATCGCTAAACCGGGGCGTCGGGTGTGCTGCCGGGCGTTCGACTCCCCTTTCAGGGAAAACCAGGAGAAACGGCATCGTGATACATCCCTGTGGGCAGGCCGGTCCGGGCGCGGAGCGCACCTCATGACCCCGGGCAAGCACGCGGCCGCGCGCGAACGTCGGCAGCCTTGGTGGGTCGGCGTCGTGCAGTGGCGGAACTGGCGACTGCCGGTGAAGCTGGGCGCTGTTCTGGTGGTGCCCGCTCTGCTCGCCGTCGGCTTGGGCGTCGTGCAGATCCAACGCGATGTCGCGCGTGCGAGTTCGTACGCGGAGATTCAGCAATTGGTCGAGCTGCGCAGCGGGTTGATGCCGTTGATCGGCGATCTGCAGATGGAGCGGACCCTGTCCGCCGAGCGGCTGCGCGGCGGTGCCTCCGTCAATCCGGCCATGCTCCGGGAACAGGTCGAACAGGTCGACCGCGCTCAGGCCGCCGTCACACGTACTACCGACCAGTCACCCGGTCTTGACGGGGCTTCGGCGAACCGGTACCGCGACGCGTTCAAGCTCCTGGACCGCCTGCCCGACCTGCGTCGCCAGGTGGCCTCCACAGGTGTCAACTCGTGGACCGCGGTGAACACCTACAGCGAGATCATCAACGGCCTGCTCGACCTGGACCAGGCACTGGGCACCGGGGTCGGCGAACCTCAGCTGTCCGGACCGGCGATCGCGCTGTACGACCTGGAGGCGATCCAGGAACAGATCCACCTCCAGCATGTGATTCTCCTGGAGCTGAAGGATCCCGGGCCCGGCAAGCCAACGGATGCCGAGCTCGTCAGAGCACTCCAGGAGTCCGACTTCCGCATGCGGGACAAGCTGGGCGACTTCCGGGCCGTAGCCACCACGGCGGAGCAGCGCCGTTACGACCGGACGGTCACCGGCCCGTCGGTCAAGCAGCGCATTCAGATGATGGACGCCGTGCTGATCCCGCCGGAGCGGTCGGGCGACGGGCAGAACACGGACGGTGCCTCGACGCCGTTCTCGGTCCGCGGCTGGAACCAGAGTTCGGAGACCACCGCGGAGCTTGTCGAGAAGGTGGAGAAGGGCCTTGCCGACCGGCTTCGCCTGACCTCCGCCGAGTTGCAGGACGAGACGAGCGACCGGGCCGGTGCGGAGTCCGTGATGCTCCTGGCCGTGCTCATGCTCGCCCTTGCCATCGGATTCGGCATCGCCCGGCATCTGCTGCGGTCGCTGGTCGTCCTGCGCACGACCGCACTCGACGTGGCCGAGCGTCAGCTCCCGGCAGCGGTCTCGAGTATCCGCGACGGTGAGGTGTCGCACTCGCCGATCGAGGACGTGCCGGTCCACACCACGGAGGAGTTCGGGCAACTGGCCAGGGCGTTCGACGCGGTGCACGGTCAGGCCGTGCACCTGGCCGCCGAGCAGGCCGCGCTGCGCGGCGACTTGAGGGACACCCTGGCCAACCTGTCCCGGCGCAGCCAGAGTCTGGTGGACCGGATGCTGCGCCTGATGGAACAGCTCGAGTGGCACGAAGAGGACCCGGACCAGCTGGCCAACCTCTTCAAGCTCGACCACCTGGCGACCCGCATGCGGCGCAACAACGAGAATCTGATGGTTCTGTGCGGCAGCACCCTGGTCCGCGCCTCCGAACAGCGCGTGCCGCTGGACAACGTGCTGCGGGCCGCGGTGTCCGAAATCGAGCACTACCAGCGCGCGGTGGTGGAGCCCGTTCCGCCTGTCCAAGTGATCGGGTACGCGGCCCGCGACCTGGCACGGATGGTCGCCGAGTTGCTCGACAACGCCACTGCCTTCTCCCCGCCTGACACTCAGGTGGTCATCAGTAATACGATACTCCTGGACGGTTCTGCACTGATCGACATCCGCGACCAGGGATTCGGGATGAGCGACATCGAATTGGCCAAGGCTCACCGGCGCGTAGCGGAGGACGCATCTGTGGAGGTACCTACGTCCCGTCAGATGGGTTTGTCCGTCGTCGGTCACTTGGCCCGTCGGCATGGCATCGACGTGGAACTGAGCTCGGAGCGGGGCTCCGGTGGGCTACGGGCCGGCGTGCTGGTACCGGCCCGGCTGATGGTGACGAACAGCCCCGCCATCGAGGGCCGGAACAGCTCACTGCCCACCAGGCCGACCGCTGCCAGGACCGGTGGGCCGGTACGGGCACGGCAGGGGGGCGACGGGGCCGCGGCGGCGGCTCTGCCGCGCAGAGTTCACGACGGGGCTCGCTCGGTACGCGCGGGTGATTCCCCGGCGGACTCCCGGCGTCCGGGCGCTCCGGAGCCGGGCCGCCGCAGCCTCCCCGGTGCGTTCGCGGAGCTCTCCCTGGCCCAGAGCCTGCCGCGTCGGGTACCTGCCACCGATGCCGGGGCCAACCGCTCCGTCCCGGTCGGTGAGGATGCGCCGGGGGCGACCGACGGCAGGTCCGGCAGCGGCGATACGCCGGCGAAGAGCCGTGCCGTACAGACACCGGGGCAGGCCCCGGCGCTACCTCGGCGGTCGCGTCCGGCTGCCCAGGGCGCCACCTCCTCGGCGTGGTTCAAGTCGGCCGAACCGGAGACGGCGCCGGGGGACTCGCGTACCGAGGACACCGCGCGGTCACCGATGCCGCCCGCCGCGAGGACTCGGCCCCCGTCAGGGCCCGGCGCCACGGCTCGTGCCGGAAAGGCCGAGCGCGCGTCCGCCGCCCCTCATCCGTCACATGAGGCATCCGACGAGCGGAAGCCGACGGGCTCCCCGCTGTCCGGGTTGCCCCGGCGGCCCGTACCCTCTCGGCCCGGTGCCGTGGAGGAGAGCCGGCCGGATCCCGTCGACGTCCCCCGTCCGGCCGACCCCGAGCCGTCGGACGCCGCGGGGGCAACCGGACGCACCCAGGCCGGGCTGCCCAAACGGGTTCCGCGTCAGAGCCCGGCCCCGGACCGGGCCGAGCCGCGTGCCACCGGAGACGGGGCAACCGTGAAGAAGGACGCGGGCCGCACCCACAGCTTCCTCAGCAACTACCAGTCGGGCATCCGTCGGGCTCAGCCCGACGAGACATAGAGACTCTCGAAGAACGGGCAGGAAGAATCCATGACCTCACCCCAGTCGCGGGAGGTGAGCCAGTTCGGATGGCTGGTCACCAACTTCACCGAACGTGTTCCCAATGTGGCGCATGCCGTGGTGGTATCAGCCGATGGAATGTTGCTCACGGCGTCGGACGGGCTGGCGGACGATCGTGCCGAACAACTCGCCACCATTGCCGCGGGCACCGTCAGCCTGACCCAGGGCATTGCCCGTTGCCTGCTGACCGGTGACGTGCGGCGGTCCGTGGTCCAGATGGAGGGCGGGAACATGCTGCTGATGTCGATCAAGGACGGCTCGTGCCTCGTGGCACTGGCAGCGCCGGACTGCGAGATCGGCCAGGTCGCCTACGAGATGACCGTACTGGTCGACCAGGTCGGCGAGATGCTGACCCCGGAACTACGAGCCGAGCTCCAGGGACTGAAGCGGACAGCGGTCCATTAGGCCGGACGAGGAGATCATGAGCACCGGTGACGGCCCATCCGGGCAGGGGCCTCGGAGAGATCAGGGGGCGGAGGACGAACAGACCTTCGCCGATGTGCTCAACGCGTTCAGTTTCGGCAAGGCGCGACGGGCGCGGAAGAGGTCCGGTGGCGATGCCACCCCGGAGGCCCCGGCCCGCCGCGAGGCGGAGGATCCCGGTCCCAGGGGTCCTGCTGAGTCGTACCCGCGGGCGCCGTCGGAGCACGGACAGCGGGCCGCCTGGGAGTCCGAGCACGACGAGGGACAAGGCTCGGCCTCTCTCGTGCGTGCCTACACCTGGACGGGTGGCCGGACCAGGTCGGACCATCACTTCGAGGTCGAGACCCTGGTGACCACCACGGAACTGGGTCACCGCTCCACCGCCGTCGTGCAGTTGGACCATCGACCGGTGATCGAGCTGTGTCAGGAACCGAGATCGGTGGCCGAGGTGGCGGCCATGCTCTCGGTGCCGCTGGGAGTGGTCAAGGTCCTGCTCGGTGACATGGCGGAACGCGGGCTGATCGCCGTCCACGAGACGGCGGTTACGCAGGACGGCACCCCGGACGGTGCCCTGATGGAGAGAGTGCTGGTCGGACTCCGGCGGATCTGACGGGTCTGCATCACGCGATCCTGAACTGTGGATCAGGGCGGGGCGATCGCCAAGTCTCGCCACCGCGACGAGAATTCATCGAACAGGAGAAGCCGTATGCCCTGCCCACGGGATCCTCTGCCGCTCGATGAATCCTTCGTCGCGGAACCGCACGCCTCTTACGCGGCGTTGCGCCGGACCGGTGCGGTGCACCGGGCCGTCAGCCCGGACGGGGACTCACTCCTCCTGGTCACGAGCTACCGGGAGGTCCGTGCCGCCGCCATGGACCGACGGATGTCGGTCAGCAAACAGCATGCGCGCACCGTTGCCGGCCATGTGAACTCGCTGCCGGCCGAACTCGACGCGCACCTGCTCAACAGCGACCCGCAGGCCCACGCGCGGCTGCGCCGCCTGGTGAGTACGGCGTTCACACCCCGCCGCGCGGAAAGCCTGCGGAAGACCGTGCAGGAGTCCACCGACCAGTTGCTGGACACGATCGCGGGCAAGGATCGCGCGGATGTGGTCGCCGATCTGGCCCTGCCGCTGTCCATGTCGGTGATCTGCGACCTGATGGGCATTCCGGCCGGCAACCGCCCCGACTTCCGACGCTGGACGGATACCCTGCTGAACGCGGATCCCGGCGCCCCTCTGCGTTCGCGCGAAGCCATGCGGGAGATGCACCAGTTCCTGGCACGGCTCATCGGCAGCAAGCGCGGCGCGATGGCGGACGACCTGTTGTCCGCCCTCATCACGGCTCGCGACGAGGGTGACCGCCTGAGCGAGAACGAGCTGGTGGCCATGGCTTTTCTCTTGCTCTTCGGCGGTTATGACAACGTCGCGAGCCTGATTGCCGGCAGTGTGCTGGCACTGCTGACGCACCCGGATCACCTGGCCGCCGTCCGCACCGGCGAATTGGCCATGGACGCGGTGACAGAGGAGACATTGCGCTGGAATTCCCCGGCCATGCTCGCCGTCCGGCGTTTCGCCACGGAAGACATCCGGATGGGCGGCACGCACGTCCCGGCCGGTGAACGCGTCTGGTTGTCATGGGCGTCGGCCAATCGTGACTCCGAGCGTTTCGCGAATCCGGAAACGTTCGACCCCTTCCGTGAAGACACCGCGCATCTCGCCTTCGGGCACGGACCCCATTACTGCCCCGGCGCGGCCCTCGCCCGGATGGAGAACAACATCGCGGTGACCTCTCTGGTCCAGCGCTTTCCGAACCTTTCCCTTTCGGGCTCCGTCGAGGCGTTGCGGTGGACGTCCTCCCTGCGCAGCCGCAGCTTGCGAGAACTGCCGATCACCATCTGAGCTTGTCCCGTCCGCCAGGCGTGAGTCCGAGCGGTCACCGCTCACCCATGCTGCATGTGCCAGCGGACCCAGGCGGCCTGACCGCCGTCGACGAGCAGGTCCGTGCCGGTGATGTACAGGGAGTGCGGGCCGGTGAGGAACGCCGCCACCTCCGCGATCTCGTCCGGTGTCCCGGTACGCCCCGCACCGCACGCGTCCAGCATCTTCAGCATCCGCCCGTCCGGGTCGGATTCGGCCTCGGCCTTCGACATCGCGGTGGAGATCACGCCGGGGCTCACGGTGTTGATCCGGGCGCCGCGCAGACTCCAGGCGAGCGCCGCGGCCTGGACCCGAACGTGGTTGGCCCGCTTGGACATCATGTACGCGGCCATCGAGTCGTCGCCGACCGCGGTGACGAAGTCCAGTCCGAGGAGTTCGTCCGTGGGCGTCGTGGCCAGGGCCGTCTCGTGTTCCCGGCCGAGGGGGGCGTAGTGGCCGGCCATGCTGGAGATGACGACCAGGGCGGTGCCGCGGGTGGCGACCCGCTCGAAGGCGTCGATCACATGTGCCGTGCCGAGCAGGTTGACCTCAAGTACCTTGCGGGCCGACGCGGTCGCGGCGCCGACGCCCGCGGTGTGCACGACGGCGGTCACCCGGCCCTCGGCGGAGGCTGTTTCGGCGAGCTTCTCGACCGACTCGCGGTCGGTCACATCGGTCCGCACACCGCGCACCGCGAATCCGGTCGCGCTCAACGCCTCGACGCTGCGGTCGAGTTGGTGACGTGAGGCGTCGGCCAGGATGAGCGTTCGCCCGCTGCCGAGCCGGTGCGCGATCGCCGAGCCGATACCACCGGCTCCTGTGACCACGACCACGTCACGTCTGTCGTCCATACGGTTCTGCATGATCAACCTCCTTGTTGTGCTGCTGACTTCAGCGGTGTGGAGCTGGTGGACGGCGGGAGCGGCGCCGGCATGCGCCCGTGCGGGGAAGCGCACCCGCGGCCCGACCGCTGGTGCGCTTCCCGTGAGGGCCTGTCCGCCGGACGCCGCGGGTCCCGGCCCGCCGGGCGAACGGCGCTACGTTCGCAACACGCCCTACCGCACGTCCGGGGCCGGCTCGCTCGCCGGTGTCGTGGTCCCTACGGCGTGGTCCCTACGGCGTGGTCCCTACGGCGTGGTCCCTACGGCATCGCGCCAGGCGGCGCGGACGGCGATGGCCTGGCGCCAACTGCGGATCGCCTTGGGCGGCATGCCGACCGCGAGCGCTCCGGTCAGCCGGTCGCCGGTGCGGTAGGCGGCCACGAACCGCCGCTCGGCCAGGTCGCCGTCCACCACCGCCACTTCGTCGTGGCCCCGCAGATAGCCGTACGCCTGGACCTTCATGTCGTACTGGTCCGACCAGAAGTACGGCACCGGCGCGAACGGCTTGCGCGCCTGCGGACGCAGCAGATTGCGGGCGGCGGCCATGCCCTGTTCGGCCGCGTGGGTACGGTGCTCGACGCGCATCGACACGCCGAACAGGGGGTTGTGCCAGCGGGCCACGTCTCCGGCCGCGTACACACCCGGCGCGGCCTCGCTGTACTCGTCGCACACCACGCCGTTGTCCACGGTCAGGCCGCTGTCCGCGAGCCACTCGGTGTTCGGCAGCGATCCGATCGCGACCAGGACCGCGTCGCCCCGCACCACCTCGCCGTCCGCGAGCCGCACCCCGTCCTCGGTCACCGCGGCCACGGTGACCCCGCAGCGCAGTTCCACCCCCCGGTCCAGATGGGCCTGCGACAGCATCTGTCCGACCGCCCCGCCGACCGCGTGGGCCAGCGGCACCGGTGCCGGCTCCAGCAGGGTTACCCGAGCGCCCAGTTGCCAGGCCACGGCGGCGGCCTCCGCGCCGAGGAACCCGGCGCCGACCACGATCAGCCGCCGTCCCCGGCCCAGCCGGTCGCGCAGCGCGAGCGCGTCGTCCAGGGTCCGCAGCACGTGGGCGCCTTCGCCGGGCAGCCGGCGCGGGCGCACTCCGGTGGCCACGACGAGCCCGTCGTACGGCACGTGCGAACCGTCCGCCAGCTTCACCGCTCGGTCCGCCACGTCGAGCCCGGTGGCCGCGACGCCGAGTCTCAGGTCGAGACCGAGGGAGTCCAGGACGTCGTACGGCCGCAGCGGGAGCTGTGCCGCCTCCCACTCACCGGCCAGGATCTGCTTGGACAACGGGGGCCGGTCGTACGGGGCGTGGGGCTCATCGCCGATGAGGGTCAGGGAGCCGTCATAGCCTTCCCTGCGGAGGGTCTCGGCCGCCGCGAGTCCGGCGGCCGAGGCTCCTACGACGACGACGCTCTTCACTGCTCGACCAGCCGGATCGCCGCGGCCGGGCAGATCGCCACGGCTTCCCGTACTCCGTCGAGGAGTTCTTCGCCCGGCTGCTCCTCCAGCAGGATCGCGACGCCGTCGTCGTCACGCTGGTCGAAGACCTCGGGGGAGGCCATCACACACTGTCCCGATGCCACGCATTTCGGCTCGTCCAGTTCAACACGCATGGTTTTCCTCGCTTTTCGTGGGGGGTTCTGTTCCGGGAGGGAAGTTACGTCAGGGGCTGGTCACCAGGTCACGGGCAGGGACTTGACGCCGTAGGTGGTCCCGGTGTGGTCGAATTCGAGATCCGAGATGTCGGCGGCCAGTCGCAGGGTGGGTATACGGCGGTAGAGGGTGCCGTAGACGACCTGGAGCTCCAGGCGGGCGAGGTTCTGGCCCAGGCACTGGTGGGGGCCGTAGCCGAAGGCCTGATGGTTGCGGGCGGGCCGGCCGATGTCCAGACGGTCGGCCTCCGGGTAGGTCTCCGGGTCCCAGTTGGCGGCGTGCAGGTCGAAGATGAGGCCCTCCCCGGCGCGGATGAGGACACCGCCGACCTCGACGTCCTCCTTCGCGACCCGCCGTACGCCGGTCTGGACGATGCTCAGGTAACGCAGCAGCTCGTCCACCGCGCCCCCGATGACCTTCGGGTCGTCCGTCTCACGCAGGATCGCCAGCTGGTCGGGGTGCTGGAACAGGGCCAGCGTGCCCAGGCTGATCATCGTCGCCGTCGTCTCGTGACCCGCGATCAGCATGGCCGTGCTCATGTGCACGGCCTCGGTGTGGGTCATCTCGCCGGCCTTGACCTTGCCGCCCATCTCCGACATCACATCGTCGGCCGGGTCGGCGATCTTCTCGTCCAAGAGGTTCTTCAGGTACGCCGACATCTTCCCGCTCACCTCCCGAATCTCCTCCGGCGAGGCGCTGCTGTCGAGGACCGTGCCCGCGAACTTCTGGAAGAACTCGTGCTGCTCGTACGGTACTCCGAGCAGTTGGGCGATGACCAGGGACGGCACCGGAAGGGCGATCGCGGTCAGCAGGTCCGCCGGCTTCGGGCCCACGAGCATCTCGTCGATCAGCCGGTCCACCATCTGCTGGATGGGCTCCCGCATCGCCTCGATCCGTTTGACGACGAAGGGGGCGTTGACCGACCGGCGCAGCCGGGTGTGCTCCGGCGCGTCCGTGTTCGTGATCATCCGGGGGGAGACGGGCGCGACCGCGGCCCGGTGCTGATTCACGTACGGGAAGCCGGGGTTGAGGTCGTCGTCGCTCATGCGCGGGTCGGTGAGCAGGGCGCGCTGGTCGGCATGGCGGGTGATCAGCCAGGGCGTGGACCCGTTCCAGATCCGTACCCGGCTGACCGGCTGCTCGGCCCGCAGCTGTTCCGCGGCCGGGAAAGGCGCCAGCGGGCATTCCGCCGCCCTGGCCATCGGATACTCGGGCAGGGACTGTGCCGCGCCGGACACAGGGCAGGTACCAGTCATGATGACTCCTCGGTGGTGGGGGCTCCGACGGGATCGGAGACCGGGGGAGTGGCCGGGAATGCGACCACGTGTAGGAAGGCGAAGCAGACGCTGGTCGGGCAGGCGTTACGACGTCGCGCCGGAGACCTTCGCGGGCTCGGCGGCGGTGTCAGTGCCCGCCGATGTCGACGACGCGGCCGTTGCGACGACGGGTCGGTGACGCGGGAGGAAGGCGGCGAGGGCGAAGGCGAGGAGCGCCGCGCCCGCGCCGATGGCCATGACCGTCCTGAAGCCGTTCTCGGACGGCAGGGCGGTGGTGCCGAACGTGGTGGTCATCTGCGCCAGGATGACGCCGGCGACCGCGCTGGCGATCGATGTGCCGATGGACCGCATCAGCGTGTTGAGGCTGTTCGCGGCGGCCGTTTCGGACGCGGGCACGGCGCCCATGATGAGTGCTGGCATGGCGCCGTAGGCGAAGCCGACACCGCCGCCGATGACGCAGGACACCAGGACCAGGTGCCAGATCTCCGACATCAGCAGGATGTTGAGGCCGTAGCCCGCGGCGACGATGGCGGCGCCGAGCATCAAGGTGATCTTCGGGCCCTTGGTCTTGGAGATGGCGGCGGACAGCGGCGCCATGGCCATCATCACCAAGCCCTGCGGTGCCAGGACCAGGCCGACGGTGAGCATCGACCTGCCGAGGCCGTAGCCGGTGGCCTCGGGCAGTTGCAGCAACTGCGGCAGGACCAGGGACATGGCGAACATCGAGAAACCGAACGCCACCGAGGCGAGGTTGGTGAACAGCACCTGGCGGCGGGCTGTTGTGCGCAGGTCCACCAGCGGCTGTGCGGTGCGCAGTTCGTACCGGCCCCACGCGAGCAGGGCGAGGATCGCGACGGCGAGCAGGCCGAGGGTCGTCCCGCTGGTCCAGCCCCAGTCGGCGCCCTTCGAGACGGCCAGCAGAAGGGACACCAGCCCCGTGGCGATGCCCAGCGAGCCGATCAGGTCGAAGTGTCCGCCGGTACGCACCTTCGACTCGGGCACGATCACGAGGACGAGCGCGAGGGCGACGGCGCCGAGGGCGGCCGAAGTCCAGAACAGTACGTGCCAGTTGAAGTTGTCGGCGATGAAGGCGGCGGAGGGCAGACCGAGGGCGCCGCCGACTCCCAGGGACGCGCTCATCAGCGCGGTCGACCCGGCGAGACGCTCCGCGGGCAGTTCGTCGCGCATGATGCTGATGCCGAGCGGGACGACGGCGG
This sequence comes from Streptomyces sp. NPDC088400, assembly GCF_044753355.1. NCBI lineage: Bacteria > Bacillati > Actinomycetota > Actinomycetes > Kitasatosporales > Streptomycetaceae > Streptomyces > Streptomyces sp. NPDC088400. Next base: position 89,884 of record NZ_JBIVMZ010000011.1, read on the forward strand.
CCGCCAGCCCTTGCAGCGTCCGCCCGGCGATCATCGGGATCAGGGAGTCGCTCAGCGCGCAGACCACCGACCCGGTCACCAGCAGGACGAGGCTGACCAGCAGCAGCCGGCGCTTGCCGAACATGTCGCCGAGGCGTCCGGCGATGGGCGTGGCCACGGCGGCGGCCAGCAGGGTGGCGGTGACCGCCCAGATGGCGTTCGACGGCGAGGCGTCGAGGAGCCGGGGAAGCTCCGGGACGATCGGGATGACGAGGGTCTGCATCAGCGAGACCACGATGCCCGCGAAGGCCAGAACCGCCACCACGGCGTTCGGCCTCGGTGGGGCGGAATCACCGGCCTCGGCGGGACGGGCGAGTGTGTTGGGCATGGAGTGGCCTCCGTCGGGCGGCTAGCTTGCTTGACTCACTCAACATATAGAGATTGGTTGACTTAGGCAAGCTTGTCGCTCAAGTGTGCCAGAATCTTGATTGACTTAGGCAAGTTATGTGAGAGTGATCGCATGTCGCCGTCGCGCGCGGAAGAGCCCGTCGGGGGCGTCCGGGCCGGGGCCGTCGTTCGGGCGCGAAAGCCGACGGGACGATACGGCGCACGGAGCAACGATCCAATCTGATGGTCCGGGACGCCACACAACGACGTACAGAACGGAATCGCATGTCCATCCTGGCCCGGCCCGTGGTGGCCTCCTTCGTCGCCAAGGCGATGCAACGCGCTGTCATGGCGGCCCAACGCGGCAACGGGCGTGGCAGCAAGGCTTCTTCACTCGACCGTTTTCCGGAGTATCCGCGAAACGCACGCGAGTTGACGATTCCGACCTCGGCGGGACCGGCCAGGGCCATCGTGTACATGCCCGCCACCGACGGCGCACCCGCGCCGGTCCACGTCAACTTCCACGGCGGCGGCTATGTCATGCCACTGACGGACATGGAAGATCCGCTCTGCCGGTACCTTGCCGCCGAGGCGGGCGCGATCGTGATCAACGTGGACTACGTCCTCGCTCCGCAGCACCCGTTCCCCGGCCCGCCCCATCAGGCGTTCGAAGTGGTCCGGTGGATCGCCTCGCACGGCGCCGAGCAAGGCTGGGACGGCAGCCGGCTCTCCGTGGGCGGGCAGAGCGCCGGAGGCGCACTCGCCGCCGCCGTGGCGCGCCAGTCCCTCGAACAGGGCGGGCCCGCGATCGCCCTCCAAGTGCTCCACTACCCCCCGCTCGACCTCGCGACGAGCGCCAAGGACAAACGAGCCGCCATCGCCAAGCCGGTGCTGCGCCCATGGATGGCGGAGGTCTTCGACACCGCATACGTGCCGGACCCGCCGGAGCGTCTCAACCGCCTGGTCTCACCGGGGAACCCGGCGGACACCGCGGATCTTGGGGGAATGGCCCCGGCCCTGGTCATCACGGCGGAGTTCGACCTCCTCAAGGCGGAAGGCGCGTACTACGCCGAGCGTCTGCGGCAGGCCGGCGCACTGGTCGAGTACTACGACGTACCCGGAGCCGACCACGGGTACGACGGCAAGGACGACGAAAAGGCCCGGCAGGTCTACGAGCTCGTCGCACGCCATCTGAAGGAGGCCACGAACCCGAAGGCCACGAGCCCGAAGGCCACCGAGCCGACCGAGCCCCGAATCACCGAGTGACGCGTCCTGAGGATGAGCGATCACACGGCGACTCTCGGAGCGCCGAGCGGCAGGGTCAGGGACGCGGCTGCCGGGGCTGATCGGTCCGCGCCGCGTTCTTCTCCTTGATGCGGACCGTTTCCTTGCGGACCTCGGCCTGGGTGGTGCGTTCCCGCGTCAGCCAGTCGGGACTCTCCTGCTTCAGCGCGTCGATCTGCTCCGTGGTGAGGGCGTCCGTCACTCCGCCACGTGCGAGACCCGAGATGGAGATGCCCAGCTTGGCCGCCACCACCGGCCGGGGATGCGGGCCGTTGCGCCGCAGCTCCACCAGCCACTCGGGCGGATCCGTCTGCAGCGCACTCAGCTCGTTGCGCGAGACGACACCCTCCTGGAACTCGGCGGGGGTGGCTTCGAGGTACACACCCAGCTTCTTCGCCGCGGTCGCGGGCTTCATTGTCTGGGTGGTCTGGTGCGACGTCATGGTGTCAAGGGTAGCGAGCATGTGCGAGACCTCCGACCACGACCGGTAACCTTGCGGGGTGACAGGCTCGGAAGTACCCCTCTCGTTCCGGCTCGCGTACGTCCCGGGGGTGACGCCCACCAAATGGGTGCGGATCTGGAAAGAGCGGCAGCCGGACGTCCCACTGACCCTCGTCGCGGTGTCCGCCGCCGAGGCACCCGACGTATTGCGGGGCGCCGGCGCCGACGCGGGTCTCGTGCGGTTGCCGATCGACCGGACGGACCTCAGCGTCATCCCTCTCTACACCGAGACGACGGTCGTGGTGATCCCGAAGGATCACCTCGTGGCGGCGGTCGACGAGGTGTCCGCCGACGATCTGGCCGACGACATCGTGCTGCATCCCCTCGACGACACCCTCGACTGGGAGCGTCGGCCAGGACAGCCCGCGAAGGAGCGCCCCGCCACGACGGAGGACGCCGTCGAACTGGTGGCGGCGGGGGTCGGACTCCTCGTCGTTCCTCAGTCACTCGCCCGCCTGCACCACCGCAAGGACCTCACCTACCGGCCGGTATCGGACGCCCCCGAGTCGCGCATCGGGCTGTCGTGGCCGGAGGACGAGACCACCGACCTGGTCGAGGATTTCATCGGGATCGTCCGAGGGCGGACCGTCAACAGCTCACGGGGACGAACTCCGGCCCCGGCGCAGCCGAAGAGCAAGCGCCCCGACACCGGCGGCGCACGGCGGAAACCGGCGGCCGGCAGGTCGGCCGGCAAGAACCCGCGGAGCGGTTCCGGCGGCGCCAAGGGCACCAAGGGCGGCAAACCTCGTCGCCGGTCGTAGGGCCTGTCCCCAGCCGGACAGGCCCCCAGGGCCTCTCCCTCTGTCCCTCCCGCCGCTCTAGTCGGCCGAGAGCTTGGTGTCCGGTACCCGCCAGGCGGCGATCACGAAGGCGATGAGGGTCACGGCCGCGCCGGTGAGGAAGACGACCTGCAGCGCGCTGACGTAGCCCTCCAGGAAGGGCATCGCCACCCGCGAATCGAGGGTGTGCAGGAAGGCCGAGTCCTCCAGGTTCACACCGCCGTCGGCCTGGACGACGCCCTCCAGCGCGCCCGCGTTCGTCGGCTCCTCGGTCAGCCGCCGGAACGACGGTTCCTGGAAGGCGGCGGTCAGCCGCTCGCCGATCCGTGAGCCGGCCAGGGAGAAGAAGATGGAGAGGAACGCCGCGGCGCCCACCGTGCCACCGTTGGAGCGGAAGAAGTTCACCGACGCGGTCGCCGCGCCCATGTCCCGCCGGGGTACTTCGGACTGGGCGAGTGTGGTGATCGTCTGCATCGCCGCGCCCAGGCCGGCCCCCATGAACAGCATGCCGATGGAGACGTACCACAGCGGACTGTCCACCCGGAGCGTCGCGAAGATCACCATGGCGACGGTGAGGGAGCCGATGCCCGCCACCAGGTGGACCTTGAACTTCCCCGTACGGGACATCAGCCGGCCGACCACCAGCGTCACCGTCACGTTGGCCACCACGGTGGGCAGCGTGGCGAGACCCGCCCCGATGGGGCTCATGCCCTGGGCGAGCTGGAGGTACAGCGGAAGCATCGTCATCGCACCGAACATCCCGATGCCGACGACGAAGTGCAGGACGCTGCCCAGGCGGAACGCCTTGATGCGGAACAGCCGCAAGGGCACCAGCGCGGCGTCCCCCATCCGGCGTTCCAGCAGGACGAAGACGACCAGGCCGACCAGGCCGACGGCGTACAGGGCCAGCGCGCGGGGAGAAGCCCAGCCCCAGGTCCGCCCCTGCTCGGCGATGACGAGCAGGGGGACGATCCCGACCGCCAGCGCCGCCGCCCCGCCGTAGTCCAGCCGGTGCCGTACGGGCTCGTGCGGTACGTGCAGTACGCGCAGGATCACGACGATGGCCAGGGCCGCCAACGGCACGTTGATCAGGAAGATCCAGCGCCAGCCGTCGAGACCGAGCAGGGTGGCGCGCTCCGCGAACACTCCGCCCACCAGCGGGCCGACGACGCTGGAACCGGCGAAGACCGCCGTGATGTAACCCTGGTAGCGGCCACGCTCACGCGGTGAGGTGATGTCGGCGATGATCGTCATGGCGAGAGACATCAACCCGCCGCCGCCGAGCCCCTGTACCGCGCGGAAGGCCGCGAGTTCGTAGATGGAGGTGGCGAATCCGCACAGCAGGGATCCCACGGTGAACAGGACGATCGCGCACAGGTAGACCGGCCGGCGGCCGTAGATGTCGGAGAGCTTTCCGTACAGCGGGGTGGCGATGGTGCCGGCGACGAGGTAGGCGGTCGTCACCCAGGCCTGGGCGGTCAGTCCGTGGAGGTCGTCGGCGATGGTGCGCAGCGCGGTCGAGACCACCGTCTGGTCGAGTGCCGCGAGGAACATCCCGAGCATGAGCCCGGACAGTACGGTGACGACCTGCCGGTGTGTCAGCCGGGCAGGCGCCTCGGGTTCGTCGTGAGGGCCGTCAGCCGTGTCGCGCGGTGTCGCGTCCGGGGAGGTCACTTCGTCCGCCCCGCTCATGCCGCGATGCCCGGGGCGGTGGCCGGCCGGTCCACCACGGGCGGCATCTCCTTCGACGTCTCCTTCGGCATGGCCTCGGCCGCCGGGAGGAATCGAGTGCCCGGGCCCGCGGCCGGTATCGCGGCCTTGGTGACGGTGGAGGGTGGGGACGTCATAGAGACCTTCTTTGCCGCACGTGCGTGCTCCGTGCTTCGGATTCGGGGGGAGGGGAGGAGTGTTCGGGGGAGGGGAGGAGTGGGGGGGCCCGGGGCCCCCCCCCCCCCCCCCGCCGGCCCGCGCCCCCCCCCCCCGCCCCCCCCCCCCCGCCCCCCCGGGCCCCCCCCCCCCCCCCGCCCGCCCCCCCCCCCCGGCGGGGTCACAC
>NZ_JBIVMZ010000011.1:94876-320700 GCF_044753355.1 Streptomyces sp. NPDC088400
CCCCGGCCCGCGGGGGGGGCGGGCCGCGCGCGGGGGGCGGCGGGGGGGCCGGGGGCGCCCGCCCCCCCCCGGGCCCGGGGGGGGGGGGGGCCCCCCCCCCCCCGGGGCCCGGGGCCCCCGGCTCCCTGGCGCGGACTATCCGGCGAGCTTCTCCAGATCGGCGACGGCGTTCTCGACCTCCGGCAGCGTCAGCATCGCCAGACGCGCCTGGCGTGCCTTCGCACCGATGGCGGAGTCGGCCAGCACCTCACGGCAGACCGCGGTGATGCCGTCCGGCGTACCGTCGGTGATCTCCCGGCCGATCCCGAGTTCCTGGACGCGCCGCGCGTTCTCGTGCTGATCACCGAACTGGGGCAGCACCGCCAACGGCGTGGCCGTGCGCAGTGATTCCCGGATGCTGTTGAAACCGCCGTGAGTGATGAACAGGTCGACGGATTCCAGCAGCAGCGGCTGCGGCAGCCGCTCGGTGATGTGGACGTGCGGCGGCAGGCCGTCGGTGTCCACCGGGAGACCGGCGGTCGCCACGATGACGGTGCATTCGTCCAGCTGCGACGCCGCCTTGAGGATCGTCCGCAGGGTGTCGACCGCGTCCGGCATCCGGAAGGGCATGTCCGGAACCTCCTCGTCGCCCTTCCTCTCGTGCATCATGGGGAGCGCGGTACCGAGGGCGGCGAACACCAGGGGGCGGTCGGTGGGCAGTTCGGCGACCCACTGGGGCAGGACGGAATGGCGGTCCACGGTCACCGTCTGCCGGTACGCCCACGACGTCGGCAGGTGCCTGGCGAAGGAGAAGGCCGGCGGCACGTAGTCGACGCGCCCCTGCGGGACGACGGACAGCGGGTCCTCGTGGGTGGGCAGGCCGAGTTCCTCCCGCAGGGCGTTGAGGCCCGGCAGCAGCTCGGCCGGGTCGAAGGTGTTGCTGGCCCCGGACGGGGTGGGCAGCTGCGGGATGCCGAGCAGTTCGCCGATCAGGACGCTGCTCATGTCCATGCCGTCACGGAGGATGACATCGGGACGGAAGTCCCGCGCCAGGGGGAGCGTAACGTCCAGGATCTCCTTCGCCACCGGACCGGACAGGGCCTTGGTCATGACGCGCATCATCAGCTCGCTCTGCTGCCTGCCGTCGAGATCCGGCTGGTCGCCGGCCAGTTCCTTCATGGCGAGCAGCGCTTCGGAACCCGGTTCGAAGTCCTTGATGGTGCTCACCACCCGGACGTCGTCGTGTTCGAAGACCGATGCGGTGGACGGGGTGGTGGCCGCCAGTACCTCGTGGCCGGCCGCGGCGAGCGCCCGGGCGAGGGGCAGTTGGGCGCGCCCGTGTGAGGGGCTGCCGAGGGTGGTGAACAGTATGCGCACGAAGGGGCCTTTCTGGTGGGGTTCTTGTCGCGAGGGGGAGGGCCGGTCCGCGGTCAGCCCGCCATCGCGTACGAGCGGCCGATGCCTTCCCAGGACAGTGCGGCCCGGCGGAGCCGGGCCGGGTCGAGGAGGTTGCGGAAGTCGTACACGACCGGGGTATCCAGGAGTCCGGCGACAGCTTCCCAGTCGAGATCGCGGAATTGCGGCCACTCGGTGAGGATGACGCAGGCGCGGGCGTGCTCGACCGCTTTCTCCGGGGTGTCGACGATCGTGAGCAGATCGCTGAGGTCGGGGCGGGTCTCGCTGAAGGCGGGGTCGTACGCGTAGAGCTCGGCGCCACGCTCCTTGAGCAGGCGGGCGATGGCCAGGGCGGGCGAGTCGCGCAGGTCGGAGGTGCCGGCCTTGAAGGACAGGCCGAGCAGTGCCAGCCGTACGCCGTGCAGCGAGCCGTCACCCGGCGAGCATCCGGCCACCACGCGTTCGACGAGCCGGCGCTGGTGCTCCACGTTGGTCTCGATGGTGGCCCGCAACAGCGGGAACTCCACGCCGGACTCCTCGCAGACGGTCAGCAGCGCGTGGGTGTCCTTCGGCAGGCAGGAGCCGCCCCAGCCGGGTCCCGGATTGAGGAACGCGCTGCCTATGCGCGGGTCGTGGCCTATACCGGTGATGACGTCGTTGACGTCCGCGTCGAAGTGTTCGCACAGCGTGGCCAGGTTGTTCGCGAAAGACAGCTTCATGGCCAGGAAGAAGTTCGCCGCGTACTTGGCGAGTTCCGCGCTGGCCGCGTCGGTGAGCACCAGCGGGGCGTCGAGTTCGGCGTACAGATCCGCGACGCGCTGCGCGGCGGCGCGGTCGGCGGCGCCGACCACGATGCGGTCGGGGTTGAGGAAGTCCCGTACCGCGTGGCCCTCGCGGAGGAACTCCGGGTTGCTCACCACCGTCACGTCAGGACGCCCGAGCAGCGCCGCGACGCGCTCGGTGGTGCCGACCGGCACCGTGGACTTGTTGACGACGACGGCTTCGTGCGGCAGGACCGTACGGATCTCGTCCGCGACGGCCTCGACCGCGGCCAGGTCGGCGGCGCCGCCGACTCCCATCGGGGTCGGCAGGCAGAGGAACACCACGTCGGCGTCGCCGACGGCGCCCGGGGTGTCCTGGACGAACTCCAGGCGGCCGGAGTCCAGTCCCTCCCGGACGAGTTCCGGCAGGCCGGGTTCCAGGATGTCGACCTCCGCCCGCCGGAGCCGTTCGACCTTGTAGGGGTCGGCGTCCGCGCAGACCACCTGGTGGCCGAGGGAGGCCAGACAGGCGCCGGTGGTCAGTCCGACGTATCCGGTTCCAATGACGGCGACGTGTCGATCACGCACAGTTGATCACCACTTCTGCTGAGTTCGGGGGCGGGCGCGTGGCACGTGAACCGATGCATCGGCCCTTCCGGCGTGCGTCGGACACCGTCGTCCGGCCGAGGGAGTGGGAAGGGAACGCCCAAGGTCACCGCCCGTTGATCAAAAAATATGGTTGCTTCAGGCACGAGTCAACGTTTGGTGACAACGTTCGATGACTTTTGGACATGAGAGAAGCTGGGTCGACAGCACGTGCGACATGATCAAGGCGGAGGTATGACAGGTGAACAGTCCGGAGAAATCGGAACAGAGCGGAACCTGCGCTCGGCAAGCCCGTAAACACGACGCGGCGGGTACGCGCGCGGCTCTGGTGGGCGCCGCCGCCCGGCGTTTCGGGAGGTATGGCTACAACGGCACGAGCGTTCGGGATATCGCCAAGGAAGCAGGAGTGGACGCCGCCCTCGTCTACCGCTACTTCGGCTCAAAAGAAGCACTCTTCGAAGCGGTGACGACGCGTACCGCCATGTTCGAGCCGCTGCGGCACCTGCCGCTCGAAGACGTGGCGGTCTGGATCCGTGACTTCATCTCCAACTCGCCCAGTGAGGACGAGTTCCCGCATCCGGTGCTGTCGGTGCTCCGCTCCTCCAGCCGGGAGGAGGCCGTCGGGCAGCTCCGCGACGAGATCACCGAAGTCTTCTCGGAGAGCTTCGCCAAGCGTCTCGACGGCCCCGACGCCGAACTGCGGGCCGAGTTGCTCTCGGCCTGGCTGCTCGGCACGACCCTGATGCGTATCGCCATCCGTACCCCGGCGCTGGTCGCCGCGTCGGACAGCACGCTGCTCACCTACCTCCGGGCGGGAATCGACCCTCTGCTGAGCCCGCCCTGCGCTTGTTCCGAGCACCCGGCCGAGGGGCAGTGAGACCCGCGACCGGGTCAGGACGTCGGTGCGGCCGGGGCGCTCGCACCTGAGTCGGGGCGCTAGTGTTTTCGGTGAGTTCGCGTATTCGGGGCGCTCGCACCCGAGTTGGCGAGCGCGCGTCCGAAAGGACCGTTCCGGCGCGGCAATCGCGCGGCCCGCGCGTCGCCCACGACGCCCCGGACCTGTTTGCGGCCGGCGACCTGCGCGTTGTCCGGCCGGTCAGGACCCGGTGGCGGCGGCCGCCGCACGTCCCGCCTGACGGCCGGAGAACAGACAGCCGCCCAGGAAGGTGCCCTCCAGGGACCGGTAGCCGTGCACCCCTCCTCCGCCGAACCCCGAGACCTCGCCGGCCGCGTAGAGACCGGGGACCGGGGCGCCGGCACTGTCCAGCACACGACCGGAGAGGTCGGTCTGGAGCCCGCCGAGGGTCTTGCGGGTGAGGATGTTGAGGCGTACGGCGATCAGCGGTCCGGCACTGGAATCCATGATCTTGTGCGCCGTGGCGGTGCGGCTGAGCAGATCCCCGCTGTATCTGAGCGCGTTGTGGATCCCCATGACCTGGACGTCCTTGGTGTACGGATTGTCGATCTCCCGGTCCCGGGCATCGATCTGCCGTTTGAGGTCGGCCAGATCGATCAGGCTCGTACCGGTCAGCCTGTTCATGCCGGCGACCAGTTCGGGCAGGGTCGACGAGACGACGAAGTCGACACCGTTCTTCTTGAACTTCTCGATCGGTTCAGGGGTCTGCCAGACGCGCGAGAGGGTCAGCAGGATGTCCTTGTTGGTGAGGTCCGGGTTCTGCTCGGATCCGGACAGGGCGAACTCCTTCGCCATGATCTTCTGGGTCGTGACGAACCAGGAGTAGTCGTACCCGGAGTCGGTGATCGCCTTCAGCGTGCTGAGGGTGTCGTATCCGGGGAGGTTGGGGGCGGCGAAGCGTTTGCCCGTGGCATCCAGCCACAGGGACGACGGGCCGGGCAGAATACGGATGCCGTGCTTGGCCCAGATCGGATCGTAGTTCCGCAGCCCCTCGGTGTAATGCCACATCCGGTCGGGGTTGACGATCCGTCCGCCCGCCGCTTCCGTGATCGCGAGCATCCGGCCGTCCACGTACGCGGGCACCCCGGAGATCATGCTCTTGGGCGGGGAGCCCAGGCGGGCCGGCCAGTTCTGCCGGATCAGGTCGTGGTTGGCGCCGATGCCACCGGAGGTGACGATCACGACCGGGGCGCGGAGCTCGAAGTCGCCGACCACCGTACGGGAACTGGCCGTGCCACGCGGGGCATTGCTCGGCTCCAGGACCGCTCCCCGTACGCCGCTGATGGCGCCGCCGGTCCGCACCAGCTCATCGACGCGGTGCCGGAACTTGAAGGTCACCCTGCCCCTGGCCGCCGCGGCCCGTACCCGCTTCTCGAACGGCTCCATCACCGCCGGGCCGGTACCCCAGGTGACATGGAAACGGGGCACCGAGTTGCCGTGCCCGTCCGCCAGTCCGCCGCCGCGCTCGGCCCAGCCGACGATCGGGAACCAGCGCACCCCCTGCTGGTAGAGCCAGGACCGCTTCTCGCCGGAGGCGAAGTCCACATAGGACTCCGCCCACTTGTAGGCCCAGTAGTCCTGCCCGCCGGGATCGGTGGTGCCGCGGTCGAACCCCGCCGCGCCCTGCCAGTCCTGCCACGCCAGTTCGTGAGAGTCCTTGATGCCCATCAGCCGCTGCTCGGCGGAGTCGACCAGGAACAGCCCGCCGAACGACCAGAACGCCTGCCCGCCCAGGTTGGTCTCCGGTTCCTGGTCCAGCAGAAGCACCTTGCGCCCGGCGTCCGCCAGTTCGGCCGTCGCGACGAGGCCCGCCAGCCCGCCGCCGATGACGATCACATCCGCGTCCGACGACTGGGCGGCGAAGGCCGGCATCGCCTGTGAGAAGGCGGCCGCGCCGGCGATCACACCTCCCGCCACCGACAGCGCGCGACGGCGGCTGAACATGGCCGGATCTGCTGCTTTCTCCATGGGGGTTGCCTTCCGAAGGGGGAGCCGCGGAATTCGCCCCGACAAGGGGCCGGACCGGAGTGCGGGGGGAGGCGCCCGACGATCGCGCGCCCACGGGCGCGCGGAGGGTGTTGTCCCGATGGGGCATGCTGTTACTGTGCGGTAGCTCACAGCTAATCAGGTCGCCACAGAAGTGCGGTAGTGGCCGGGCGCCAACGCATCCGCTCCGCCGTTGTAGCTCGGCAACAGCGCTCGGACGGAGAAGGGCGAGCCTCATGACCGTCACCCATCAACGCGAGCCGGTCACCGAGATCCTGTGTGCCATGGCCATCGACGCGGATGTGTGCGGCGAACTCGTCCACGCGGCGAGGACCCACTCACCCGAGGTGGCCCGGCTCACCGAGGCGGCGAGCCACCGGCATGTCGCGGCCATGATCACGGCGGCCGGTGAGTGGTTCGGCACCTTCGGCCGCGTCGAGGAGCAGGACTTCGCCGCGGCCCTGCTGCTGGGCGCCGACCGGGCGGGGCAGGGCGTCCCGATGACCGCTGTGCTGCGTGGTGTGCAGGCCGCCCTCACCCGCGCGGTGGAGATCACCGTCGACCGCTGCCGGTCCGCCGGGGTGCCCGACGCCGTACTGCTCACCGTGGTCCTGCGGTTGAAGGAGTACGGCGACGCCGTCGAACGCCATGTGGTCCATGGATACCGCAGCGCGGAGCGGGGGATTCCGTACGCGGCGGGCGAGTTGCGGACGAGACTGCTGCGGCAGTTACTGGTGGGCGGGGTGACTCCCGCCCCCGAGGACCTGGCAAGGGCCGGGATACGACCGGACGATGTGCGCCACTGCCTGGTCTCGGATGTCCGTGACCCCGCGCGTACGCGCCTTCTCGCACCGCGGCTCTCACCGCTGAGGGGGGTCTTCGGGCTGGTCGAAGGGCATCTGGTGGGCGTGTGTGCCCGGCCGCCGAGGAACGAGGAGATCGGGGCGAGCGCACCGGACCCCGCCGGCCCGGTCTTTGCCGGGCCCGGGGCGAGACCTGCTGGAGCGGATCTCGTCGTGGTCTCTCCGGCCGTTCCCCTGGACGAACTTCGCCCGGTGTACCGGCTCTGCGTCCGCGCCCTGGACATCGCCGGACAGCGGGGGCGGCACGGACTGTACGATCTCACCGACCTCGCCGGTGAGATCGCCCTGGCCGACCAGCCGCTCCTGGGCTCGTACCTGAGCGGCAGACTCCTCGGCTCCCTCGACCGGTCGGACGCCTTCCACCAGCAACTCGCGCTCACCGCACTGACGTTCCTGGACCACGGCCGACGCCTGGACCAGACGGCGGCGACCCTGTTCACCCACCCCAACACCGTCCGCTATCGGCTCGGCCGGCTCCAGCAGATCACGGGGGAATCGCTGACCGACCCCCTGCCCGAGGGCCGGTCCGGGCCGCTGGGCACCCTGCACTGGTGGTGGGCGCTGACCACCTGGCTGCGGGCGGCCGGGCTCTGCCCGGATCAGGACGCGTACGGTACGGCCGAGCCACACGGCGCCTCGCCGGCCTCCTAGAGCCTGTCCGGCGGGATTGAGGGCGGGGAGCGGTCAGGACTCTGGCACGGGCTCGCGAAGGTCGAGAACCATCACGTCGTACAACGGGGAGTCCGGGAACGGAAGCTTCTCGCCGGCGTGCTTGTATCCCCAGCTCTCGTAATGCGCACGGATACGGGGACGCTCGCGGCGCACCAGGAGCTGCGAGCGCTCCTCGTGCCGCTGGCTCATCAGCTCGGAGTGCATCACCTCTGCGATGCCACGGCCGCGCCATTCCTGCCGCAGCATGATCTCGCAGAGCCCGAATGTGGTGGTGTCCCGATCGGGACGTCCGTACGTGAATCCGGCCACGACATCGCCCACCTCCGCTACGACGCAGCCCCAACCGGGCGTCGATGAATGCCAGTTGAGGCGCTCTTCGAACCGCTCCAGGCTGAAGAACGGGTCCGTGATGATCTCATCGGCGTACACGTCTGCGTACACGTCAAGGAGGCTGCGGCGGACCGCCGGCAGCAGTTCGTCGTAGTGGCTGGTGGTCAGTAGGTCTACGGACATGTCACTACCGCCTCGTATCGCTCAGAAAAGTCTGCCGCCCCGGCTGGGCGGCGGACGAGCAGATCATCGCGGAAACTCGTGAGACCCGCCATGATGCGCGGGCTGCGCACTTGGGGTAACAGGGAGAGCGCGCTTTCCCCGGCTGCCATCGCCGCGTCCAACTCGCCGGCCGCTCCGAGGCACCGTGCGAGGCGTACGTGGCCCGCCAGCTGGTTGCGGTAGAAGGGCGTGGACTGGACTGCGGCGAGTGCGGCGCTGGCGCCCTGCACCGCCTGGTCGTAGAGACCGAGATCAAGGTGGCACAGCGCGGTGGTGCTGAAGAGTTCCCCGGCCGAATAGAAGCTGAGCCAGCGCATGGGTTCGGCGGGCTCTTGGTCGTACGCCTGCTCCGCTCGGTGCAGCGACTTGCCGCACCATCCTTTCTCTCCCTGGACTGAGTACCCCCTGGCGACTCGGGTGTGCAGGATTGAGGAGAGCATGCCGTCCCGTACGTTGCGGGTGCCCTCCAGAGCCGCCCGCGCGATCGCTACCGCCTCGGCTCCATGTCCCAGCGCGGATGCCTGGTGCGACATGGACGACCAGATACGCGCTTGGAGTAGCCGGTCTCTGCCGAGCAGGGCGTAGCGGAGTCCGGTATCCCACCAGCGGCGTGCCGCCTCTTGTTGACCGGCGTCGAAGTAGAACCAGGCAGCGCTGGCGCACAATTCCCCGAGCGTGCGGTGAAGACGAGTCTGCACGGCGCCGCCGTACGTGCAGTGGCGCGCCGCGTGCTCCACATACTCGATGTAGCGCGCTGCGATCTCGGCGACCTGCTCGCCTCCGTGCGCGTTGTCGAGTTGGTGGAGCTGGGCGGACGTGGCCTGGATGCGGTCGATGTCGCTCATGCCGAGGCGGCCGGCGCCGGGGAGAGGGGGGAGTGCGAGTGCGGCCCCGGTCAGACCGAGGACGAACTGACGCCGAAGCATGGGCGGTTCCTGCTGATCCGGTTGTATTCTCTTCGCCCGGACCCTACTCCGGTAGCTGGCTGACGGCACGAACCCCATGTCCTCGGCGGATACCCCAAAGATCCGTTCCAGTGCCGCACGGTATGCCTCTCCGGGCCAGGCGATCTCACCGGACAGCAGCCGACGAATCTGTCGGCCTGTGCAGGACACAGGCTTCGCAGTGATCCACTGCGAGGTGGTGCAGATCGCGTCAGCCAGCCCGTTGTGACTGAAACCGTGCTGCGCCATGAGGGCGCGCAGTGTCTCGTTGGGTCCGGTCCCCGGCATGGAAAACCCCCACCGCTCATTTCTCACCGTAACGGCTGTCCAGCCGCCTGTCCTGAGAAACCTGTCCTCACCCCGTGCGGTAACGGGTGCTCAACTGTCCTATGCCTGCGCAATGGTGAAAAGGAGTCTGGATACATCCCCATTCCCCTACGTCGGGATGTTCCCCCATGACAGCTCTCCTTTCAGGAAGAAGATTCGTCGGGCCGGCGGAGCGCTGGCTGCTTTCCACCGTTCGCGACGCGCAACTCGCACAGGACGACTGGGACAGCTGCCGCCCCGCCTTGCTTCGTCTCGGCAAGAAGTTCGATGTCGTGAAGATGCCGGCCCGCTTCGTACACGCCGCCGTGGCCAGCGCCACCCCGGTTGACGTCTGCGCCGCTCTCTCCCGCACCCTGTGCGGGCCGGTGATCTGCGACCCGCGCATCTGGTACTACGCCCTGGTGCCGCTCGGTACAGCCGTCACGTGGACCTGTCGGCACGGCGCGGCGCGCGGCGCGGGCACATGGTGCGCCGTACCCCGCACCGACTACACCGCCCCCAAAGGCCGGCGGCCGTACTGGGCCGTGCCCGCCGACACCCCCTTTCGGCTGTGTGATCCCGAGGCAGTGGCCGTGCTCCTCCAGACCGGGCACGAGCGCCTGGAGGCGACGGAGCAGAAGAAGTTGGCGCACCGGGCCTTGCTCGATCACCTGGAGACATGCTCCGCCTGCACGGTGGAGACGAGCCTCCGGGCCATCGCTGACGACTGCGAAACGGCGCTCGCCTCGCATCAGTCCGCCGCGTCCCAAGCGGCTCTCACCGACAGGGCCGACCTGCTGCGACGCCACCTGACGCTGCTGGTGTCGGCGGTCAAGGAAGCCGGGGCCGGGGAGTGCGCGGATGGCGCGCGTGTGGCCGGAGCAGTGCGGGATGCCGCGCAACTGCTCGCCGCCGCGCCGCAGGAGGATCGCATCGGGGCCTGGGTCCAGTTGCGTGCCCTCGCCCGGGTGACCCGCATCCTGGTCGACGCTCGTCACTCGCGCCGTAACCAGCCGACTCCTCAGTCCTGCGAGACCGGCACCGCCCTTCGGTACGCCGTACGGCGGGCGCGATGACCCACTGTCCCACTGGCGACGACGATCACGCCTATCCCCTCGACGGAGACGTGGGCGTCCGGTGCGAGGACCACAGGGTGACCGTCCTGTTCCGCGGCGCCCCGATCACACCCGCCGACCTGCCTGCGGGCCCCGCTGCGCCCAGCCCTTGCGCGGCATGCATGGCTGCGGAGATGTTCGAGCTGGTCTCGTCGCACAGATGCGACGGTAGGACGACCATCACCAGCGTGGGCGCGGTTCTCCTGCCCGGCGACCCACAGCCCTGCCCGTGCTCGTGTCGTCGGGCGATCGCTCGCGCACAGGCGATCGGAAGATCCCTCGGCCGGGCGGAGAAGCTGGGTCAAGAACGAGTCCGTCCCGAGGCGTTGAGACACGTGACCGAGGAACTGCGGGCACACGTAGGGGCAATACTGCCGGGTGCTGAAGCGGCGACATACCTTCTGCCCGACCAGGACCAGCGGGTTCGCCGGTCACGTCTGGCGTCCATCCGCAGGCACGTCGACGCGGAGATGGGTGAAAGCACGTTGGCAGCCCATGTCTACGTGAGCACCCTGCGCACCGAATGCGCCTACCTACTGGCGGAGTACGGAGTGCTGGAGCACAGCCCCGGTGGGAAATGACGTGGACGAAGCGGAGCAGACCGGATGCCTCGTCACCCTGGCTCAGCCCTCATGTTTCGGATTTCTGGCGTTCATCGGACTGATGCTGCTCCTGTGCGGCATCGCCGATTCGACGCTCTGATCCCCACGCACCGCTGACCGCTCGCGGTGCGCGGGCTGCAACGCCCCGGCCGGCTTCTGGGCCCCCGCCGTCGCCGGTCGGGGCTTCGGCTCGGGCGAAGGCGGCCGGAGCATCAACGACATCGGAGAACGAGAGGCGCCGCGTGAATCGACGATTGATCGACGGCGAATGCTGGCTCTGCGACGGCGAGCAGTTGCCGGTGATGTGGCTCGGGCCGGTTCAGACCGATCGGGGGTCGGCGCCCCTCCATGCCTGTGAATCGTGCGTCCGTCGATTGGAGAGCCGGGTCCGTGCGTACCAGGCCCGGGAGGACGCGGCGCCCGCGCGGTAGGGACGGCTCACCGGTCACCCCGCGCTCACCGTGCCTCGACCGCACTGACCGAAAGCGGCCAACGCTCGTCTTGAACGCCTATGTGCTGCTCAACGCTGGCGGACGGTCGCCATGTTCTTCCCGGGGTTCTAGGAGGCGGCTCGACATGATATCGTCACCGTGTGTAGTCATCTAGCAACTTTCCGTTTCTTCATTGCCCTATTTCCAAGGGGGATGCGCATGAATTCTCTTGCGTCGCGCGAAGTTGGTGCCAAGGTCGCCAAGGGTGTTGTCGTTGGCGCCCTGGTGGCTGCGGCCATCGGTCTGGCGGCTCAGGTGTCGAGCGCTTCCAGCGAGGCGTCCTGGAACGAGGGGTGCCGTGGGTACTGGTACACCACGGCTGGTCACGGCTACTGCTCCAGCGCGACGAACTACCCGTCTTATGACTACTGGACGAGCTATGACTGCAATGTCGAGCTCGATGTGCAGAACCACGACAAGCTGTACCGGGGCTTCGTGGGCAAGTTCGACGACCATGATTGCACATTCAAGATCAATAAAACCCATGTGGGCACGTGACCGGCCAGCTCCGGGGTGGGCCCGCCGGCATGGCGGGCCCACCCTGTATTTCGGGGAATTCTGCCAATGACGACATATCCCGTCGCCCGATTGACAGCCCTCACGCAGGGTTACGGCGGACGACGCATCATCGAGAATCTCGACCTGTCCATCCAGCCAGGCGTCACGGGCCTGTTGGGCCCCAACGGCGCGGGCAAGACCACGCTCTTCCGTACCCTCGCCACCATCGCGCCGCCGCAGAGCGGGCAGTTGGAGCTGTTCGACAGGCCCGTCACCAACGAACGACAAGCGCGGCGAGTCCGCCGTCGCATCGGCTACCTCCCACAGGACTTCGGCTACTACCCGGCCTTCTCCATAACGGACTTCGTCCGCTACTGCGCCTGGCTGCGTGAGGTCCCCTCCGGGAACGTCGACTCCGCGACCAGAGAGGCACTGGCCGCCGTGGGCCTGGCCGACCGGGCCCGAGACCGCATGAAGTCGCTGTCCGGCGGCATGCTGCGCAGGGCCGGGATCGCCGCAGCCATCGTCGGCTCCCCCTCCCTGCTCCTGCTTGATGAGCCGACCGTCGGTCTCGACCCCGCGCAGCGCCTCGATTTCCGCGAGCTCATCCGTTCCCTCGCCCGCGCGGGAACGGCCGTCCTCCTCAGCACCCACCTGGTCGAGGACGTTGGCGCCGCCTGTGACACCGTCCTCGTGCTGAGCGACGGCCGGGTGCGTCACAGCGGCACACCTCAGCAATTGGCAGAGTTGGCCACGCCCACAGCGCCGGGCGACAGCCCTCTGGAACGCGGCTACATGACGGTACTCGGCAACGGCCGACCCAGCGAGGGAGCCGCATGCTGAATGCCTACCGCATCGAACTGCGCCGCTCGCCTCTTCTGGCAGCGTTCCCCGTGATGATCGCCGTGGACCTGCTGGTGCTGTTCGGCCGGTCCCGGTACTGGATTGGCGTGTGGCCCGAAGCGAGCGTGGCGGCCCAGGTCGTCACGCTCTTCCTGGGGCCCGTGCTCGCCGGCGTCTCAGCGTGGCAGGCCGGACGCTCCTCCCGCGCGGGAATGCCCGAGACCGTGCTCGCTGCCGCCCGACCGATCTGGCGGATCGAGGCCGCACGGCTGGCCGCGACCCTCACGCTCGGATTCCTCGCGTACGCGATCGGGTGCCTGGCCGCTGCGGTCATCTCATTCGACGAGGCGGGCCCCGGCTTCCTGTGGCCTTCCTACCTCCTGCTCGGCGCCTCCACCCTGATCATCTTCGCGTCCGTCGGCCATCTGGCCGGCCGCTGGTGGCCCTCCGCCGCATTCACCCCCGTCGTCTGCGCGTTGGGCTGCTTCATCAGCATGCTGGCACTCCCCTTCAAGTTCAACGTCCTCGCGGGGTCGCCGGATCAGCACCTGCGTCCCCTTCCAGTCGCCGTGCGGCTGCTGTTCGCACTCGCCCTCGCTTCGCTGGCGGTGACGGCACCACCGCTACGCAGAAGCGCCGAACGCCAGATGCCGCGTCAGGGAACGCCCCTGCACATCCGTGGTGTCGCCATGGGGTCGGCAGCAGCCTCCCTCATCGCGCTGGTAGCGATGCCGGTCTCCGGTCAACTGCGCGTCGAGCGTCCGGCATCGGCGACGGCGCCATTGTGCGAGCGCGCCGAGAAGGACGCGCCACAGGTGTGCGTGTGGCCCGAGCACCACAAGTACGTGCCCGAACTGACAGACATGGCCCAGCGCTTGGCCCGGCCTGTCCAGCCCTGGTTGAAGTCACCTGACACGTTCCACGAGTTCGGGCTGCGGCGGAACAAGTGGGGTGACCGCGGATTCGACATCGCCGAAGGTCACGCCCGTACCGCGGCGATCGCCATGGCCGACCAGGTGTTCATCGAGTCGCTGGGTCTCTGCGTACCGCCCCGCCAGGAGAGCCGGGCCTGGAGGGCCATGAACAACATCCGCCTCTGGCTCGAGTACCGCTCCACGGGCCAGGACCCGGCTGTCGCCGACAAAGGACTCCACATGGAAGGTGTTTCCGCCGCCCAGCGCGAGGCGACCAAGGTCGTACGGATGCCTGCGGCCGAGCAGCGGAAATGGCTCGCTCAGGAACGCAGTCATATCATTCGAGACCCTTTCTGGTGCAAGCCTGATGACCGGTTCTGACCTGCTCCGCTATGCAAGAGTCCACCGGGGTGTAACCGTCCTGGCGGCAACGGCCGCGATCGCGCTCCTCTCGGCCTTCTTCGGCGGTACTCATATCGCGCTGCCGTCCATCGGCAGCGGAGGAGTCACCACGGGCGTGCCCTTCCGTCACGAACTCCCGCTTCTCTCGGCCGTGTTCCTCACTGCGTCTCTCGACGGTGACATGTCGGCACATGACGAGATGGGCGCATCCGCGATGCACCGATTCCGCCTCACGTACTGCACTGGCCAGACACTGACAGCTTGCGCCTTCTCCTTCAGTACTGAGGCGCTCGCCGTCGGCCCGGAAGCCGGGATCGTCTTCGTGCGATCCCTCCTGATCTGGCTCGGTCTCGCCCTGCTGTCGGTGAGGCTGCTCGGCCACCAACTCGGCTGGATCATCCCGCTGGCTTCGGCTTTCTTTCTGATCTGGTACCCGCAAAACCGGTGGGACTGGACGTCCAACTCGGCCACCGACCTTGTCAGCTGGGCTGTAGCCGCGATCGCTCTGTCCGTCGGCGTGGCCGCGACCGCGGCCACGCCGTGGCGAAGGAAGGTCTTCCTTCGAAGGTAAACCCGTCAGGCAGAGTAGAACTGCAGGATGCGCGGGGCGTACTTCGTATGCCGGGGGGTGTTGTCTGTTCCTCGGGCGTCGATGGAACATGCTTGAGCTGCCTACTTGTCCTGAGCATGAGGAGATTCCATGTCGTTCCGAATCCGCCGGCTTCGGCCCGGATCGCTCACCGCCGTGTCACTGATCGCGGGCCTGCTCTTCGCGAACGTCCCGGGAGCGTCGGCCAACGAGCCTCTTCCCGAAGGTCCCTCGACCCTTCAGGACTTCGTCACCGCGTCCGTACTGCAGTGGAACTTCGCCCGCGCCAACAGCAACGATCCGTGCTGGCCCGAACCGGCCTTCGACGGCAACGGCAATCCGGCCGACGGCGGTGGCGTCCAGAACTGGCCCAACAGCGACGGGGGTTGTGCCCCGCACGGCGCGCCCTTCCCCACGTACTACACCGTTCAGAAGTGCGACCCCGAGGAGATCCGGGTGGCCTTCACCATCTACCAGGCCACCAGCGGCTTCAACCCCTCGGGGCACCGGCACGATTTCGAGCATGTGGAAGTGGTCTGGCGGAAGAGCGGCAACGACTGGACCCGCGACCGGCTGCTGCTGAGCGCCCACGGTGGTCACCGGGTCGTGGCCTGGGGCGATGCGGAGAGCTGGAACTCCGACCGGGGACACGCGGCGCGGGGGCTGGAGCACCCGCGGATCTTCGTCGGGTTCGGGAGTCACTTGATGTACAACAACCAGGGCGGCAAGAAGGACGTCATCTCGGCTTACACGGACGAGTACCGTCACGCCGACTATCCGGCCTGGGCCGACCAGGGCGGTGGCCTGGTCGAGGTCGCCAAGGACGGGGCTCTGCACCAGAAGTTCGAGGCGAACGCGGCTGCTTGGGGCAGCGCCGACAGCAACCCCGGCAAGGTCGCGCGGGATTCCTGCGCGCACTGACGCTGGATGACGCGTCGTCAGGTGTCGTGTGGGGTCGGAGCTGTCCTGCCGAGGCCTCGACCGCCGCGGGTGCGACGGTTAGCGAACGCCCGGCGTGTGTGCGACCGGAGCCGGTCGGCGGCCTTCAGACCCGTACGGTCTTGGCGTCGGTAGGGTCGGCGACCGGTACGTCGAGCGGCCGGGCCAGTCCCGCCACTCCTTCGTCGAGGCGTTGCAGATGGCGCAGTACGCGGGAGGTCACCGTGCCGGAGGGCAATGTGCGGGACCCGTCGGCCTGGAGCATCGAGGCGATGCTGGCGCCGGACGTGACCGTGCGCCCGGCTCCCTCGTCCTGGACGTACGCGGCGATCACCTCGATGTTGCGGGCGATACGCCGGCCGGCCCGGCCCAGGCGCGGGTCGGCCGCGACGGTCTTGCTGTGCGGCACGAGTTCGGCGGTCGCCGCCAGCGAACGCGCGTGGTAGGCGCAGGTCTCCAGCAGCGCCACCAGATAGCGGACGGTCCGACGGCGCCCGCGCAGCGGGGAGATCGGATGCGTCAGCGGCTGGGTGGAGGCGCGCAGATCGTCCAGTGCCGTGTCCAGGTCCCGCGCCTTGGTCAGCAGGTCGGACGCGGGCCCGCCACTGAGCTGCTCCACCGCCGCCGACACGACGTCGCCCAGCTTGTCGAGGACAGTGCCCAGCAGCTCGTCGGTACGGCGGTCGGTGTGCACCGGCAGTACCAGCACGGCCGCGATGATGCCGCAGGCGGCGCCGAGTGCCGTCTCCTCGATGCGCAGCACCAGCAGGGCGGAGCTGTACGTGTTCAGCAGCGTGTACAGCAGTCCCAGCATCGCCGTGACGAAGAAGGACATGAACGCGTACGACAGCGGAGCCGTGAAGAACATGGCGAAGATGAAGAGCAGGACGAGGGCGAAGGCGATCCAGGTGTGGTTGCCGACCAGTCCTGCCAGCAGGACACCGGCGACCACCCCGAGGACCGTGCCGATGAGCCGTCGGTAGCCCTTGACGAGGATCTCGCCCGTGGACGAGGTGTTGAGGAAGACCACCCAGCAGGTCAGCACCGCCCAGTACCAGCGCTGGGTGGAGAGGAACTCACCGCCGATGATGGCCAGGACCGAGCCCACCGTGACCTGGAAAGCGGCCCTGGTGGTCGGACGCCGCAGCCCGGTGCGGGTCTCCTCCTCGGGTTCCTCGGCGCCGGCGAGCGAGACGTCCTCGGCGTCGAACTCCTCGCGCGAGCGGGTCGTCGCCGGTGTGTCGTCGGATTCGTCTTGGGGCCCGTCCAGCGCGAGCCGCAGGCCCAGGACGGAACGGGCGGCCTCACCGATGCCGCGGAAGACGTCCTGGACGGCGGTCGAGGCCTGCGGCACTCCGTCCTCGTCGCGGTAGCCGAGCAGCCTGTTGCGTACGTGGGCCATCGCCGTACCGCGGTCGTCGGAGGCCGTCCGGGTCACCAGCAGGTGCAGCGCGTTGAGGTCCCGGCGCAGCGTGCCGGTCGTGCCGGCCTCGGCCGGCATCAGCTTTCGGCTGGCGGGCACGGGCGCGTTCGGCAGATGAAGGGTGAGGGTGTCGGCGCGTTCGGCACTGCGGGCGTTGAGCAGCAGCATGCCCAGCCGCTCGGTGGCGATCTCGGCGTCCGCGACCCGGCGTTGCAGCAGCGCCGCCGTGGCCGCGTCGGGTGTGCCTTCCTCCAGCCGGTCCTGGATCATCAGGGCCGCCTCGTGCAGCCGGGCGGTGCGCCGCCGCAGCTCGTCGAGGACCTTGTCCAGCTGCTCGGGGCCGGCGTCGAGCAGCTCGATCTGACTGGCCACGAGCTGGGCGAGCCGGGCCCGGAAAGCCTTGCGCAGCCGCGTCAGTACGTGTGCGGGGGCCTCCGGTACGAGAGCGAACCGTACGACCGCACTGCACGCGAAGGCGATGGTCAGGGTCAGACACAGCACGGGCAGGGTCGAGACGTCGGCGCCCACGAACAGGGAGACGAAGTAGATCTGGAAGCCGATCAGGCCCAGAGCGGTACCGCGGTCGTCGAACCGGCGGCTGTAGACGGCGCCGAAGATCAGGGCGACGAAGACCGCGTCCCCCACGATGACCTGGGCGTGCAGCAGCGCGCCCAGGGCCATCGCGGCGAGCGCGACCGGCAGGCCCAGCGCGAGCGTGATCGCCTGGTCGCGCACCTGCTTCTCCTTGACGGCGAAGGTGGAGACCATCGCCGTCATGGCGCCCGCGACCATGTACGTGACGTCGGTGCCGAGCAGGGCGAGGGCGACGAGGGTGAGCGCGATCGCCGCGACCGTGCGCAGCCCCGCCATCAGTCGCAGGAGCCCGGGGTCGGACGCCGCGAAGCGATCCCATGTGCCGGTCCCGACCCGCCGTATCGCTGCCCTCACGTCGCCGAACTCCCCTGATCCCCGCCATGACCTCGGACGCCTCAGCATCGCACGAGCGCTGAATACGGGGCGGAGGCGATCGGATCGCGGGACGGGGTCGGCCGGAGTTCGGCTGCCACCGGTCGGGCCGGCGGTCGGGCAAGTGGTGGGGTCGGCGATCGGTCCGGCGGTGGTCGGCGATAGGTCCGGTGGTCGGTCCGGCGGTGGTCGGCGATAGGTCCGGTGGTCGGTCCAGCGGTGGTCGCGATCGGCCCCGGGCCAGATGGAGCAGGCGCAAATCGATTCTGCGGGTGTATGTCCGCGGCATGTGCCGCCCGTTCGCGGCCGCGGGGTACGACGAGGCTAGACATCGGGCATGGACGATCCCTTTGCTTTCGGTCCCCTGGGGGTGCTCGGCGAATTCCGCCTGAGAGCACCGGAGTTGGGGTGTACCACCAAGAATCCGCGAGGCCCGGCCGGTTCAGGCGGGTTGGTGGTGTGGTGTGAATGTTCGTGCGCGCCGGAGGACGGCGGCGGCATGCGGTTGGCGGCGGAAGCCGCGCAGCGACGTGCGCAGGTGTCTGAGGGCTTGGTCGGCGGGGGCCGAGCGCAGGCTCGGGTAGTGGTCGAGAAAGACGTGCCAGTGGAGGCAGGACTCTTCGAGGCGGCCGAGGGAAAGTAACGTCTCGGCGAGGCGGGCATGGGTGAGGGCCCTGGACCGGTGCCGGTCGTCGGCGCGGGCCTCGGCCGCGACCGTAAGGGCCTGTGCCGCCTGGGACGAGTCTCCCAGGGCGAGGAGGGACCGGCCGCGCTGGTAGTCGAGTCCGGGCCGGGGATAGCTGGTGAAGGGCCCGGGTGGGCTGGTCGCGCGGTCGTGCTGTGCCTCGGCCGCCGTGAGATCGCTGACGGCTTCGCGACGGTGGCGTGCGTGGGCGTGGGTGAGGGCGCGCTGGCTCAGGAGGAAGGCCTGGGTGGACGGGTCGGTCCGCGGACCGGCGGTGTTCACGGCGGCGTCGGCGAGATGCCCCGCGTGCGCGCGGAATCCGAGGAACACGGCCTGGAGGCTCATGGCGCGCAGGGTGATCGAATAGAGACGGCGGTCGTCGCCTTCGCGGGCGAGACCGAGAGCGGTGGTGAAGTAGCGCTGGGCCAGGCTGTGATAGCCGGCGTCCATGCTCATACGGGCGATGAGATGGGTGAGTTGACCCGCACCGGTGAACAGTTCCCGGCGCAGGGCCGGCGGGGCGGGGGCGGCCAGCAGGCTGCTGGTGTCCTCGGCGAGGTAGGCGGTCAGGGCGGACCGTGCGTGGGCACCGCCATGGCGCTCCAGGAGGTCCGCGAAGACGAGGGTCATCCAGTGCAGCCGATGGACGTCCGCGATCGTGGCCCGGGAGCCCGCCGCGCGTAATCGTACGGCGGCCGGGCGTCCGGGATCCCAGGCGGGCGCGGCCGGGGTGGCCAGGCTGTACGCGGAGTCGGCGAGCACCGCCCGGCGCGCGGGGTCGGCGTCGGCACGGCAGAGGGCGGCCAGCTGGTCCATGACATCGCCCGTCTCGGGCTGTTGCCGCAGGAGCGGGGCGTCGGCTGTCCGCCGGGGCCGGGCGAGGCCGGTCTCCTCCGTGGTGACGAGACGGCCGCTGCGGCGACTGAACGCCAGGGCGACCAGGTCGGGGACGGGCGGTCGGGGGCGGGAGCCGGTCAGCCAGTGGGCGACCGAGGTGCGGTCGTAGCGCAGTCGCAGGCCCTGCGCCGTGCCCAGGTCGTTGACGGCCCGCGCCAGGTCCGCCTTGTTCCAGTCGGCTTCGTTGAGCAGGGCGGCGAGGCGGTGGTTGGGCTGTTGGCGTGCCAAGGCTCCTTTTCTCCTCGGGTGAGCCTTGTTCGCGCCCGGCGGGTTGGCGACGGCGCACGCGTTTCACGCGTGCGGGCATCGGTCACGGCGGACCACGTTCAGGGGCGGGCCTATGGGTCCTCGGAGGAACACTCTCGATCCTGCGGCCAATCATCCCGCTGTCGGCGCCGCTGCGGCAGTCGGCGGTCAGACATCTCTTCGAACTCTTTACCGAGGGCGTCTCGATGACCGGTTCACGAGCCGGTTCACGAGCCGGTTCACGAGATGAACCGGTGCACAAACGCACAAGCGTTCAACGCGTGCACGCATCCCCGACCCGGCGGCGACATCCTTCCGAACCCGTCGGGAAAACGCCCTCAGACAACAACCACCCCCCGGTCTTAACCCCGACAAGAGGGCTTTCGATGACCCAATTCGATGAACTCGCCGAAATGTACGAGGAGTTCTCCCGGCTGCCTTTTCGCCAAGAACTCGAATTCCCCAGTGTGCTGGAGGCTCTGGGCCATCTCTCCCGGCTCCGGGTCCTGGATCTGGGCTGCGGAAGCGGTGTCTACAGCCGGACTCTGGCGCGAGGAGGCGCGGAACGGGTCGTCGGGCTCGACGAGTCCGCCGGAATGATCGACCACGCCCGTGCGTACGAGGCCGGACAGTATCCGGAGATCAGCTACGTCGACGGCTCCCTGCCGGCCGAACTGGAGGGTGGCTTCGACCTGGTCCTCGGTGTGTACGTACTGCCGTACGCCACCACGTACAAGGAACTCGTCGGCCTCTGCCGCACCGCGGCGGACGCGCTGCGGCCGGGCGGGAGGTTCGTCACCCTGCCCATCCACCCCGAGGCCCATCGCGACCCCGGCCACTACGAGCGCTACGGCTTCCGACTGAACATCGACCGGCCCTTCGAGGACGGTTCTCCGATCGATCTCCAACTGTGCTTCGACGCGTACGACGTTCACATCGCCGCCCATTACTGGAGCGCCGCGACACTGGAACAGGCGTTACGCGAGGCGGGGTTCGGTCCCGTACGCCGGCTGCCGCACCGCCTGTCGGCCAAGGCCGCCGCCGGGCCGTCCGAATTCTGGGAGCCCTATCTGTCCGCGCCGCACGCGGCGATCCTGGACACCCGCAAGGAGAGTGAACCGTCATGACCCCCCTGGCCGAACTCACCGAGCGCAGCGATTTCCTCATCGAGAACGCACGTTTCATGACCCTGGCCACCCACGGCCCCGACGGGGTGTGGGCCTCCACGGTCAACTACGTACCGCTGCGGAATCCGCTGGGACTCCTCTGGTACTCGCTGCGCCGGGCCAGGCACTCACGCAACATCGAGGCCGATCCGCGGATCTCCGGCTCGATCTACCTGACCGGGCTGCCGGGATTCGGCCTGGACGGTGCGCAGTTCACCGCCGTCGCGAAGCCGGTGGGGCCGGACGAACTCGACACACTCAGTGCCTGGTACTACGAGCGGAACTTCCCGGACGAGGAGGTCCGCAGCGAATGGCGGCTGCCGCTGGACGAGTTCCGCGGGGACGGCCCGCGTCGCTTCTACCGCCTCGAAGTCCGCGAGTGGTGGCTGCTGGACATCGATCAGTGGCTCGTGGACAAGAACGACCAGCGCATCGCCGTTCCGTTGGAGGCGATCACCGATGGACCGACGGTCGACGGAGGCGGGGACGGCAACGGTGTCGGCGACCAGGACGAAGACGAAGACAAAGACGTCGACAACGACAACCACAACGACGACAGCAACAGCGAAAACGACAACAACCACGACCACGACGACGACCACGACCACGGTAGTGACGGTTCGGGAGGTGCCCGGTGAAGGCGCTCATCAAGTCAGGGCCCGGCGAGGGTCTGGACTACGTCGATGTACCCACCCCCGCGCCGGGGCGCCATGATGTCCTCATCCGGGTGCTGCGCACCGGCATCTGCGGCACGGACCTGCACATCCTCGACGGGAACCCGTGGGCGGCGCGGACCGTGACGACGCCGCGCGTCATCGGCCATGAGTTCGTCGGTGAGGTCGTGGCGACCGGGGCCGGCGTCGGAGGCATCCTGCCCGGCCAACTGGTCGGTGCGGAGGGCCACGAGACGTGCAACACCTGCGTCAACTGCCGGGCGGACAAGAAACACCTGTGCCATGCGGCACGGGGCCTCGGAGTGCAGCGCGACGGGGCGTTCGCCGAGTACGTGGTGCTGCCCGCGGAGAGCGTCTGGGTGCATCGCCCCGGCGTCTCGCTGGATGTCGCCGCCGTGTTCGACGCCTTCGGCAACGCCGTCCATGTCGCCGACGCCTTCCCCCTCCGTGACCGGACGGTCCTGATCACCGGCGCCGGCCCGATCGGTGCCATGGCCGCCGCCGTCGCCCGGCACCGGGGCGCACGCCTGGTCGCGGTCAGCGACGTCAGCTCCTTCCGGCTCGACCTCGCTCGCCGGGCCGGTGCCCATCTCGTCATCGACGCCGGGGCCGGCCCCATCGACGCCGCCGCACTCGGCCTGGAGCACGGCTTCGACATCGGCTTCGAGATGTCCGGCAACCCGTCCGCCCTGCGCGAACTGATCGGCGCCATGGCCCACGGCGGCCGGATCGCCGCCCTCGGACTGCCCGACGAGGACGTGCTCACCGACTGGACGAACATCTCCCTGCGCATGCTGACCATCCAGGGAATCAGCGGACGCAAGGTGTTCGACACCTGGCACACCATGGCCGACCTGCTCGACGAGGGCCTCGACCCGTCGTTCATCATCACGGACCACTTCGCCGCCGAGGACTACGAGAAGGCCTTCGCCGCCGCGTCCCAGGGGGACGCGGGCAAGGTGATCCTCGACTGGGCGCCGAGGGACTGAGGGGAGTCGTCATGGAATACACCGTGCGCGTCCACACCACGATCGACGACGTCGACGAGAGGTGGGACGACCTGATGACGGTCGCCCAAGCCCCTGTCTTCTACCGTCGGCCCTTCCTGCGCGCCTTCGAGAAGCACCCGCTGCACCCCGTCCTGCGCACCGCGTACCTCGTGGTCGAGGACGCGTCGGGGCGGGCCCACGCGGCCCTGCCCGCCTATCTGCAACGCGACGTCGACCCGATGCGGGTCCTCGCCGATCACCATCCTCACGCGGTCGGCCGGACCGTACTGCTCAGCCATGCCTGGCACTGCTACGACACCGTGCTGCCGGTACGGCCCGGCCCCGACAGCGGATCGGCCGCCCTGCATGCCGTCACGGCGCTGCGGGATCTCGCGTCCCAGTGGGACGCCCGGCTGTGCGGCGTCGTCAACGCGGACGCCGACGGCCCGCTGGACCCGCTGCTGACCGATGCCGGATTCTCCGGTGTCGACATCGACGTGGGATGGGGAATGACGCTGGACCATTTCGAGGGGTTCGAGGACTACCTCGCCAACGGCCTGAAGAGGAAATCGCGGTACAACCTCACACACGACCTGCGCCTGGCCGACGAAGCCGGAGTCAGCGTTCACAGGACCGACGCGGAGAATGCGGACCTGGACGGCTTCGTGGAGCTTGCCCGTGCCACGGCCGCCAAGTTCGACAACTCCGACTACTACCAGCGCGGTCTCTTCCAGGACTTCGTCCTGGCGCTCGGTGACTGTGTCCAGGTCGCGGAATACTACGTCGGAGACCGGATGATCGCTTCCGCGCTCACCCTCACCGACGACACCCGGCTCCACTACTGGGCGGTCGGATACGCCCAGGAGGACACCCCGGGCTACAGCCCGTTCTACGTGGCCTTCGCCCAGGTGATGCGGGAGGCCTGGGCCTCGGGTCTGGACTGGGTCGAGCTGGGCCGGCGCAACCCGACGTTCAAGCGGCGGTACGGTCTCCAACCCCGCTCGCTGCGTGCCTACTTCGCGGACGTGGTGCCGGAGTTGGAGTGATTCCGGACGCGGGGTGCCGAGCCCGGGGTGATTCCGAACCCCGGCAACCTTTCGGGTGTGCGTGACCACAGACTTCCGGTAGGTCGTGTTCCGGTCGGGGTCCGTTGATCCGTCCCCTCTCCGGACAAGCCGCGGAAGAGGAGATCGTATGCGCGTCTCAGGCATGCTCGCTGTGATGGTCGGAGCCGTACTGACGGCAGGAACGGGGATCGGGACGGCGGCGGGGACCGCTGCGATGGGTGCCGTCGGTGCGCCCGCCGCGCCGGCCCCGCCCGCCGCGGTCGCCGACCCCACCATCGTGGTGGCGTCGAACGGCGACGACGCCGGGCCCGGCACGCTCCAGCAGCCCCTGCGCACCGTGCAGCGGGGCGTCGACCGGGCCCGGCCCGGTGATGTCATCGCCGTCCGGGCGGGTACGTATGTCCTGGACGGCGACAACATCACCATCACCACGTCCGGAGAGCCCGGCCGGCCGATCACCCTGGGCGCGTACCGGGACGAGCGGGTCGTCATCGACGGCGAGCGGCTGCCGGCCGGCCACACTCCGGTCGGCGGCAGCATCCCGCGTGCCGAACGCGGTGCCATCCACCAAGAGGCGTCGTACTGGCGGGTGTCGGGCCTGGAGATCGTCAACGGCCCCTACGGCTACTACTGCGACGGCTGCAACCACAACGTCTTCTCCGGGCTCGTCACCCACGACAACTACGAGAGCGGCTTCCAGCTCCAGGGCGGTTCCGGCGACAACCTCATCCTCAATCTCGACTCCTACGCCAACCGCGACCCGCGCAAGAACGGTGAGAGCGCCGACGGCCTCGCCATCAAGGAAGGCAGCGGCACCGGCAACACCGTCCGGGGCGCCCGGTTGTGGAACAACGTGGACGACGGCTTCGACGCCTGGAAGTTCACCTCGCCCCTCGTCATCGAGGACACCGTCGCGTACGGCAACGGCTACGACCGCTGGAACTTCCCCGACTTCGCGGGCGACGGCAACGGCTTCAAGCTCGGCGGCGGCACCCCGGCCCCGGCGGCGGCCCACACCGTGCGCAACAGCGTCGCGTACGGCAACGCGGCGCACGGCATCACCGACAACGGCAATCCGGGCGCGCTCGTCATCTCCCGCAACACCACCTTCCGTAACGAAGGCACCGGCTTCGACGCCGACACGTCCGGCTCGGCCGCCGTGTTCACGGGCAATCTGTCCGTCCTGGACCGGAAGGCCGTCAGCCTCGGCGGAGGGGCCGCCGCCACCGGCAACTCCTGGAATCTGGGCGGCACGTGGAACGGGGCGTCCGTCCTGAGCACCGACCCGGCTTCCCTCACCGGCCCCCGCGCCGCCGACGGCGCCCTCCCGTCGTCCCGTTCCTTCCTCGTACCGCGAGACGGGACGGCGGTGGGGGCGCGGCTCTGACCGGGCGGTTCGCGAGGCTTCGACGGCCGTTGTGGCGGTGCGGCCGCGGGCGCCTCAGCCCTTGCCGAGGAATTGCGTGGGGAAGGCGCCCGCGGCCCTCGCGGTCCGGGTGAAGGCGTCGGCCAACTCGGTGAGGCGCGCGGTGGCGGCCGGGCCGAGGTGGTCGTACGGGGCGGCGTCGAGGCGGTCGGTCAGCGCCTCGGCCTCACCGCGCAGGGCCGCCCCCGCCTCGGTGAGGTCCCCCGCCCCGTCCACCAGGCCGCGTTCGCGCAGCCGGTCCCGGGCGGCGGCCCACTGCTCCGCGGACCACCCGCGGGTCCGCATGAACGTCGCCGACGTCGCCGCTTTGCCAGTGGCGTTGTGCAGGACCAGCGCCTCGATCCCGGACAGGCCGGCGACCGTCAGGGCGGCGAGGTGACCGTCGCCCCGGTGCTCGCGCAGCAGTGTCGCGGCGTGCCACAGGGCCAGGTGCGGCTCCTCGGGCACCGGGAGGCCGGCGTTCGCGGCGTACAGAGGTCGCGCCTCGCGGCGGCACGCCTCGGTGGCGCGCAGCGCCAGTTGGGCCGTCTCGGCCATCTCCTTCGACGCGAGGGTCTCCTGCCCGAGCAGCCGCCGCAGTGTCCCGTCCGCACCGCGCAGCCGCGCGGCGAGCACCGCCTCCGGCGTCGTGACCGTCCACGCGGCGGGTATGTGCCGGGCCACATGCTCGTGGTTGAAGTTGTAGAACGTCGCTGTGACCGTGCCCGCGCCGACCGTCCCGAGCGGGGCCGCGCGGCCCGCGAAGTAGCTCATGGCCCCTCGCTCCAGCCCGAGTGCCGCGAATTCGTCCGCAGGCTCCGGTGCGAAGTACGTGGCTCCGTGCAGGGGGCTGACGGCGTTGTGACAGCGGCGGCCGGCGGTCATATCCATGCTTGTCTCCTGAATTCGTCCGGGCTACTACAGGCGTTCGGTCTTCGCGTGCGGTCACGTTCTCGGCGGTGTGGCGGATGTGCCGGGCGAGCAGGTGGGCAGCGCGGTCGGTGTCCCGGCTCAGGCCAGCCTCCTCCAGAGAGGCGTGCTCGTCCACACCGTCCTGGTCCGGGGCGATGGCACCGGACCAACGCCGGGCCGGCTCGCTCGCCGTCCGGAATTTTTTTCCATCCGCACCAATCCGCCCGCGCCCCGGCTCCGAATGGCTCGCGAACAGACAGACGCCGCAAGGCACTTCGCCGAACCTGTGGCCATCACGATCGAACAAGACAGGTCCGGCGCCCGTAATGCAGGTACAGCAGCCCGAACAGGCGCGATGACGGATGAAGGACGGACGCGATGACAGCAATCACCAGAAGCGGGCGGACATGGCGGGGGCGCGGGAGCGTTGCTCTGCTCGCGTGTGGTGCGCTGGCCGCCGGAGGGCTCACGGCCGCCGGTGTGGCTGTGCTGGAGCCGGGAACGGCGAGCGCTTCCAGCCACCGGGAGGCTCCGCTGATCTCGGGGCAGCCGCAGTTCGACAACACGGATCTGTACGCGTTCGTCAGCCCCGACCACCCCGACACAACGACACTGGTGGCGAATTGGCTGCCGTTCCAGGAGCCGGCGGGCGGGCCGAACTTCTACACGTTCGCCAACGACGCGCGCTACGACATACACATCGACAGTGACGGCGACGCCCAGGACGACCTGCTCTACCGGTTCACATTCAAGGACCACCGCAAGAACGAGGACACCTTCCTCTACAACACGGGCGCGGTGGAGAGCCTGGACGACCCTGACCTCAACTTCACCCAGACCTACGACATCGACCTGCTGCGGCTGGAGCACGGGAAGACCGTCTCGGAACACAAAGTCGCGAAGAACCTGCCGGTCGCCCCGTCGAACGTCGGCAAGGCGTCGATGCCCGACTACCAGAAGCTGCGTGACCAGGCGGTGAAGAAGGTCCCCGGCGGTATCAAGGCCTTCGCCGGTCAGGCCGACGACCCGTTCTTCCTCGATCTGCGGGTCTTCGACCTGCTGTACGGCGGCGATCTGTCGGAGGTCGGGAACGACACACTCAAGGGCTACAACGTCAACACCATCGCCCTGCAGGTGCCGACCTCGTACATCCAGGAGTCGAAGGAGCAGCCGATCGTCGGCATCTACTCGACGACGGAGCGCAAGAACGCCTACGGCGACTGGACACGGGTGTCGCGGCTCGGCATGCCCCTGGTCAACGAGGTCGTCAACCCGGTGAAGGACAAGGACAAGTTCAACGCTTCCTCGCCCGAGAACGACGGGGACTTCCTCAAGAACGTCACCGAACCGGAGCTGCCGAAGCTCATCGAGGCGATCTACGACATCAAGGCTCCGGCCGAACCGCGCGAAGACCTCGTCTCGGTCTTCCTGACCGGTGTCGAGGACCTCAACCAGCCGCCCAATGTGACCGCGTCGGAGATGCTGCGTCTCAACACCTCCATCAAGCCGGTGGCGGAGCCGAAGCGGCTGGGTGTGCTGGACGGAGACACCGCGGGCTTCCCGAACGGGCGGCGGCTGACGGACGACGTACTGGACATCGCCCTGCAGGTCGTGGAAGGCGAACTCGTCGATTCGAAGAACGACTTGGGTGACGCGGTCGACGCCAACGAGAAGGAGTTCGGCAAGAGCTTCCCGTACGTCGCCCTGCCCACCGCCGGGTCCGACGTGAAGTCGGGCGAGGCGGCAACCAAGAGCAACGCCACGGGGCTGACGGGCGGGATGTCCTCGTTCACCGGGTCGTGGGACAACAACACGGTGATGCTGGCATCGGCGGCGTCCGGGGCCGGGGTCGTGCTGCTGCTCGGGCTCGGCATGATGTGGCTGCGTTCCCGTCGCCGCCCCGAACGCCGGTCCTGGATCGCCTGATCCGCACTCGGCCCGGCCGCGTCGTCGTACGTCCACACGCGGCGCGGCCGGGCCCGCTCCTTCACACCCACCTCAGCGAGAAAACACACCCACCTCAGCGAGAACACACACCCATTTCAGCTGGAACACACACCCACCTCAGCGAGAAACCGAGGAAGGCGAGACTGATGTCCGTAGGGAAGCCGCGGTTCGCGCGATGGCGTGAACGAGGACAGATGCCGCGACCGCGGTGGCGGATCGCGGCGGTCGTCGCGCTCGCCGTGGGCATCACCGGCACCTCGGTGGCCGTCGGGGCCGGTGGTGACTCGGACCGGTCCGGGCAGGCCGCGCCCGGGGTCGTGGCGGATGTGCCCGTCGAGCGGCTGGCGGCGGGAGACCTCGCGCAGGGCATCGAGGCCCTGCAGAAGCACCTCAAGGCGCAGCCCAAGGACGCCACCGGGTGGGCGACGCTGGGTGCGGCGTATGTCGAACAGGCGCGGACCAGCGGGGATCCGACCCGGTACACGCAGGCGGACCAGGCGTTCGGGCGTTCGCTGAAGCAGCGGCCCGCCGACCGGAACGACACGGCGCTCGCCGGACGAGCGGCGCTGGCCGCCGCACGCCACGACTTCACAACGGCACTGAGCCAGGCGGACCGGGCGCTGCGGGTCAATCCGTACAGCGAACGGGCGCTGTCCAGCCGGGTCGACGCGCTGATCGAACTCGGCCGGTACGACGACGCGCGGCGGGCGGTCGAGCTCGCCGACCAACGGCGCCCCGGTATACCGGTCTTCACACGGTACGCGTACGTGCTGGAGCTGCGCGGCGACGTGAAGGGCGCGCGCCGGGTGCTGCTGCGCGCGCTGGACTCCGCGTCCGGTACGGCAGATTCGGCGTACGTCGCCACCGCGCTCGGCCAACTGGCCTGGAGCCAGGGGGAGTACGACCGGGCCCTCGGGCACTACGCGACCGCGCTGCGCGCCGACCCGGAGTATGTGCCGGCGTTGGAGGGGCGAGGGCGTACGTATGCCGCGCGGGGCGATACGAAGCGCGCGCTGACCGACCTCGAAGAGGTCGTACGGCGCTACCCGCTGCCGGGCCAACTGGCCGCACTCGGCGAACTGCGTGAGGCGGGCGGGCAGCGCGAGCGGGCCGAGGAGAGTTACGAACTCGTCGGTGTGTGGACCCGGTTGGCCCGCGCCAACGGCGTCGCCACCGATCTGGAGTCCGCCCTGATCGAGGCCGATCACGGTGACGCGGCCGAGGCGTTGACGTCGGCGCGCGCCGAATGGTCCCGCCGGGAGAGCGTTCACACGGCGGACGCGCTCGCCTGGGCGCTCCACGCGAACGGCAAGGACCGGGAGGCCCTGACGTACGCGAAGAAGGCGACGGCCGAGTCGCCCGGCTATCGCAACGCGTCGTTCCTCTTCCACCGGGGCATGATCGAGCGCGCCCTCGGTGACGACAAGGCCGCGCGCCGCGATCTGCGCGCCGCGCTCGACCTGAACCCTGCTTTCTCGCCCACGGGCGCGCGGGAGGCGACGTCCGCGCTCTCCGACCTGTCCGGGCGGCCCGCGGCCTCCCGGGCATCCGGAGCTCCGTCCCGGGGGGACTCATGAACCGCCGTACCGCCGCTTGCACCCTCGCCACGCTGGTGGCGGGAGCGGCCCTGGCCATGCTCCCCGCCCAGGCGGCGCAAGCCCATCCGCTGGGGAACTTCACCGTCAATCAGTACGACGGACTGGTCGTCGCTCCGGGGAAGCTGCGCGTCGACCATGTGGAGGATCTGGCGGAGATCCCGGCCGCGCAGGAACGGAACCGTATCGACACGGACGGGGACGACCGGCTGGCGTCGGCCGAACTGTCGGCGTGGGCGCGGACGCGGTGCGACACGGCGGCTGACGGCGCCAGGCTCGTGGTCGGCGACGCGAGGCCGGCGTCCGTCACGGCGGGGAGCGCGAAGGCGCTGGTACGGCCGGGACAGGCCGGATTGCAGACGCTGCGCGTGACCTGCGAGTTGACGGCTCGGCTACCGCGGGATGACGGGACGCGGTTCTCGTACCACCCGGCGGATGTCGCGACCGGGGCGGGCTGGCGGGAGATCACCGCGCGGGGCGACCGGATGACGCTCGCGGGGTCGGACGTGCCACGGGCTTCCCTCTCCCGGCGGCTGACCGCGTACCCCGGCGATCTGCTCTCCTCACCGCCCGACCGCCGGTCGGCCGCCTTCGACCTCCGACCCGGCGGCCCGGCGCTCTCCGAAAGCGAGAGCGCGAGTGGGGGAGCGGAGAGCGGTTCCCCGGCAGCGGGCGTACTGCCGCGCGGGGCGGACCGCTGGGCGCAGGCACTGACCGGACTGGTCGCCCGGCACGAACTGACCGTCGGCTTCGCGGCACTCGCTCTCGGCGCGTCCCTGCTGCTGGGAGCCATGCACGCGCTGGCCCCGGGGCACGGCAAGACCATGATGGCGGCAGCCGCCACGGCGGGCGGGCGCAGTTCGCTGCGCGATGTGCTGGCCCTCGGGGCCTCGGTGACGCTGACCCACACCCTGGGCGTCTTCGCGCTGGGTGCCCTGATCGCCGCGGGCTCGGCAGCGGCGCCCACCGTCGTGTCGTGGCTGGGCATCGCGAGCGGCAGCCTGGTCGCGATCGCGGGCGCGCTGCTGCTGCGCAGGGCGTGGCGACAGCGTCGGCACCCGCACGGGCACAGCCATGGTCACGGGCACACCCATGGTCACGGTCACAGCCATGGCCATACGCACGGGCACACCCACGGGGACGCCCATGAACACACCCATGGACACCGTGAGGACGCCGAACTCCCGCGTGACGAGGGCCGGGTGCTCGTGCTCGCGTCCGGTGGCGTCGCACGCGAGCATGAACAGGCGGCGGGCGCGGTCCAGAGCCATGGCGGTGCGCACGACGGCCAGCCCGCCCAGGACCACGGTCACAAACATGACAACGACCATGGCCACGGGCACGACCATGACCACGACCACGGTCACACTCACGGTCACGGCCACACTCACACCCACCTCCCCCCGGCGCCGGGCCTGCGCGGCATCATCCTCCTCGGTTTCGCCGGCGGCCTGGTCCCGAGCCCGTCCGCGGTCGTCGTACTCGTCGGCGCGGCCGCCCTAGGTCAGGCCTGGTTCGGCTTCCTGCTGGTCCTGGCGTACGGAGCCGGGCTGGCGCTCACACTCACGGGTGCGGGCTTCGCGGTCGTGCGGCTACGGGAGACCACGACCCGCCGACTGGCGTTGCGGCCGCGCGGCCGGGTCCTCGCATGGGCCCACCGGATGGCCCCGCTCGGCACGGCGGCCGTCGTCTTCCTGCTGGGATGCGGGCTGCTGCTCAGAGGAACCCTGACCGCTGTGGGCTGACCCTCCGCATCAGCATCAGCATCAGGATCAGCATCAGGACCACAAGAGCCGTGCCGGGACATCCTGCTGACGTCGAGTCAGACCATCGTCACCGGGACACCGGCGTCGGCGATACGTTCCAGTTGGTCACCCGTCGCCGCGCTGTCCGTGACCAGGTGGTGGATGTCGGGCAGCGGGCAGATCTTCGCGAACGTGACCTTTCCGATCTTCGTGTGGTCCGCCACGACAACGGTCCTGCCGCTGCTGCCGAGGAAGGCCCGGTCCGTCGCCGCTTCGAGCTGGTCATGGGTCGTGCAGCCATGGGCCGCGCTGATCCCGTCCACCCCCATGAAGACCATGTCGGTGTGGTGATCGGCCAGTGTCTTCTCCGCGATGGGGCCCACGAGTTCGTAGCTCGCGTTGCGGGCGTTGCCGCCGATGACGACGAGTGTGACCTCCTTGTGCAGAATCAGTTCGGCGGCGATGTTGACGGCGTTGGTGACGATGGTGAGGGGACCCCGCTCGGCGAGCAGCCGCGCGACCTCGGTCACGGTGGTTCCGCCCGTCAGCCCGACGACCGCGCCCTCCGGGACCAGCGCGGCCGCCGCTCTGGCTATGGCCTGCTTCTCGGTCCGGCAGTGCTCCGTACGGTGCTGGACCGGCACCTCCGGACCGATGCCGCCGATCACCGCGCCGCCGTGCGTACGGCGCAGCAGATTCAGCCGGCTCAGGTGCTGGAGGTCGCGCCGGACGGTGGCTCCCGACACGTTCAACAGCCGTGACAGTTCATTGACGTCGAGGCCCCCCTTGGCGGAGACATGCTCAAGTATCCGCTCATGGCGCTCAGTTCTCAGCATGAAGTGAGCGTAACCCTGCGCACAAGAGGGCGTCTTGCTGTGTTTATGCCCGATTCCGTTGACTGGCTGGGCTGCTGATACGCGCAGTCCGCGCACGTTCGATCTGTTGACATGACGAGTTCCGCTCGCTTTACTCCATGCAACGCCAGGGTTGAGCATCCGGCGCCAGAGGTACGCCCAGCCGGTAAGCGGCCCATGTGCCGCAAGTCCGGACAAAGTCGCCAGGGCCGCTCCAGGGCCCGAGGCGGGGACGTACCCCCCATTCTTCTGGAGCTCTCAGATGCGTCCCGATCGTGTCCGTTTCCGTCGAACTCCCGCCATGACCACCGATGTTGCGACGGCCGCGGTCACTCCTCCGGCCGTTTCCCCCACTGCGGGATCACCTGCGCTCGTCGATCCAGACCACTGATCCAGACCACTGATCCGGTCTGCTGATCTGGTCTGCTGATCCGGCCCCTGAGCGGCCCGACGCCGCCTGAGCGGCCCGAGCGATCATGACCGACCCGGCGTACCACCCCCGGCTCTTCCTGGGTACGCCGGGTCTTCTCTCACCCGTACGAGTCTCACCCGTACAAGACCTGGCCGCACCCCGTTGACAGTTGCAGATCCCGCGCGCTGAACCACCCTTCCCATGGAGGCCCACATGCCCGCAGGCCACCGCATGCCCGCCGCGCTCTCGCGCCGCAAGGTCCTGCGGCGCGGCACCGGCTTGGCGCTCGGCGCCGCGGCCACGGCCGCACTGCCCGGATGCGGTACGACCACGGACGACGGAATCGGCGCCGACGGCCGTGTCACGGTCGAACTCTGGCACGGACAGACGGACTCCGCCCGCGGGGTCATGGAAAAACTGGTCGCGGAGTTCAACCGTACGCATCCCGGTATCCGCGTCGATCCCGGCGGCGGTGTGCTGGCCGACGCGATGCTCCAGAAGATCACGGCGGCGCTGGCGGCCGGCTCGTTTCCCGATGTGGCCTATGTCTTCGGCTCGGACCTGGCCAGTGTCGCGCGCAGTCCGTCGGTGGTGGATCTGACCGACACCGTCCGCTCCGCGCCTCTTCCCTGGACCGACTACTGGGCCCCCGTGCGCCAGGCCGTCACACTCAACGGGCAGGTACGGGCGGCTCCCGCGGTGGTCGACTCGCTCGCCGTGGTCTGCAACAAGAAGCTCTTCCGCGCCGCGGGCCTGCCGCTTCCCGAACCGGGCTGGACGTGGGACGAGTTCGTGGACACGGCCGAGAAGCTCACCGGCTCGGTGCGTGGCGCCTTCGGCACCGGCTGGCCCGGGGTGGGCGACGAGGACACGGTGTGGCGGCTGTGGCCGATGATCTGGGACCTGGGTGGCGACGTCATCGAAAAGGACGGCCGCGGCATCGGGTTCGCGGACGCCGGTGTCCAGGCTCTGGAGACCGTGCGGTCCCTCGCGCGTGACAAGAGCGTCTACATCGATCCCAAGCCCGGCAGCGAACAGATGTACAAGGTCTTCGCGTCCGGCCGGATGGGGATGGTCGTCACGGGACCGTGGCAGTTGCCCGACATCCGCCAGGCGAAGATCGACTACCACGTGGTGCCACTGCCCAGCTACAGCGGCGAACCGATGACCATCTCGGGGCCCGACACCTGGACCGTGTTCGACAACGGTCCGGCACGGGTACGGGCCGCGCGCACCTTCGTGACCTGGCTGACGCAACCGGCCCAGGACGTGATCTGGGCCGTCGAGGCCGGCAGCCTGCCGCTCAGCAGGAGCACCCAGGCCCTGCCCGGGTGGCAGTCGCAGACCACCAGAATCGACGGGCTGTCGGTGTTCTCCAAGGCGCTGGACACCGCGCGCGTACGTCTCGTACACCCCGCCTATCCGCAGGTCTCCCAGGCCCTCGGACAGGCCGTCGTCGCCGTGCTGCTCGGCAGGAGCACACCGGTCAAGGCCATGCGCGAGTGCGCCGACGAGGCCAACGCCGCGCTGCTCATTCCGCGTTGAGAGGAGAGAACGATGCCACGTCTGCCCACTCCGCTCACGCTTCCCGATGACGGCCACGAGCGTGACGACCAAGCACACGACGACCAGGCACACGGCGACCGGCACCCGCATGGTGGCGGCCCATCTCGCGAGCGGTGGGGGCGCGGCTCTCGGAAGCGGCGAACGGGCCCCCGGGGGCGCGGACTTCGCGGTGAGCCGGCGACGGCATGGATGTTCGTCGCGCCGTCGGTGCTGATCATCATCGGCCTGAGTGTCGTCCCGGTCCTCTGGTCGCTGCTGCTGTCCTTCCAGGCCGACGACCTGGTCACGCCCAGCCGGTGGGTCGGTCTGGACAACTACCGCGCCCTGTCGCAGGATCCGCACTTCGGCCAGGCCGTACGCAACACACTGCTCTACACGGCGCTCTACGTGCCACTGAGCATGGGCCTGGGGCTGCTGCTCGGCCTGGTCCTGAACCGGCGCATCCGGGGAGTTGGGCTGTACCGCACACTGATCTTCGTGCCGTTCGTCATCTCGGCCACGGCCCAGGGTGTGCTGTTCTCCTTCATCCTCGACCCGGAGTTCGGGGCCGCCAACTCCCTGCTGCACCAGCTCGGTATCTCCTCCCAGGGTTTTCTCACCGATCCCGGGCAGGCATTGTTCCTGCTGGTGGCGATCTCGCTGTGGAGCGGTACGGGCTTCTGCGTGGTGGTCTATCTCGCGGCTCTCCAGGACGTACCGCGGTCCCTCCTCGAAGCGGCGCGGCTGGATGGCGCCGGACGGTGGCACCTGCTGCGTCATGTCACCCTCCCCACCCTCACACCGGTCACCGTCTTCCTGCTGCTGTGGCAGACCATCAACTCCCTCCAGGTGTTCGACCTCGTGTACGTGACGACCAAGGGCGGGCCGCTCGGCTCGACCACGGTGATCGTCTACTTCATCTGGGAACAGGCCTTCAAGAACTTCACCGCCGGGTACGGCGCGGCGGCGGCGTACGCGCTGGCCCTGGCCCTGCTCGTGCTCGGCGCGGTCCCGCGGGTGATCCGGGGACGCGAGAAGAACCGCCTCGAAGGAGCCGCACGATGACGGGGACATCCGCGACGGGGACATCCGCCTCCGCCCCGACCGGGACCGCTGGGACCGCCGGGATGGACGGGACTGCCAGGACTGCCAGGACGGACGGGACCGCCAGGGATTCCGGGAAGACCGGGGACGTACCCACCACCGGCCCGCGCCGTGCCCGGCCGCTGCCCTTCAGCCCCTGGCACCTGCTGCTCGCCCCGCTCGCGCTGGTCTTCGCGACACCGCTGGTCTGGCTGCTGCTCAGCTCCGTGATGAGCGACGCGGAGATCAACCGGTTCCCACCGTCGCTGTGGCCGTCGAGGATCGACCTGGGCGGCTACCGCTACGTGCTCGGCAACGCCCTGTTCCCCCGCTGGTTCGCCAATTCGCTGATCGTCTCGGTGGTCGCCGTCACGTCCAACCTGCTGCTCGGCGCGCTCGGCGGTTACGCGTTCGCCCGGATGCGGTTCGCCGGCTCACGCGTGCTGCTGGTGCTGATGCTGGCCACGATGGCGATCCCGTTCCAGCTGACGATGATCCCGACCTTCCTGGTCATGAGGCACCTCGGACTCATCGACACGCTGGGCGCGCTGATCGTCCCCTCGCTGGTCACACCGTTCGCGGTGTTCCTGCTGCGGCAGTTCTTCCTGTCGCTGCCGAGGGAGTTGGAGGAGGCCGCCTGGATCGACGGCTGCTCGCGACTGCGGGTGCTGTTCCTCATCGTGCTGCCCCTGTCGAGACCGGCGCTCAGCACCGTCGCGGTACTCACGTTCCTGACCACCTGGAACGACCTGAGCTGGCCGCTGATCGCCATCAACCATGACACCCAATACACCCTCCAGCTCGGACTGACGACCTTCCAGGGGCTGCACCACACCCGGTGGTCCGCGGTCATGGCGGGCAACGTGATCACTGTCCTGCCGGTTCTGCTGGCCTTCCTCTTCGCGCAGAAGTCGTTCATCCAGTCCATCACCTCCAGCGGCCTCAAGGGCTGAGACCGCACACCGGAGCGAAGACCGCGACCGAAGGCCGGGACCACGACCCGCCCCGACCCGAGCCCGCACCTCTCCACAACCACGGGAAGCCGGATGCAGCACACCTTCGACCTGCTCGTCATCGGGGACGTCAACCCCGACATCGTCATAGGACCGCTCGACGCCCCGCTCGCCTTCGGGCAGCGCGAACAACTCGTCGGCACCGGCCTGCTCACCCTCGGCGGTTCCGCCGCGATCATGGCGTGCGGAGCCGCCCGGCTCGGGCTGAAGGTCGCCTTCGCCGGGCGCGTCGGCGACGACGAGGCCGGGCGGTTCGTCGCCGCGGCCCTGCGGGACCGGGGCGTCGACACGGACGCGCTGCGCCTCGACCCCGCTCTGCCCACCCCGCTCACGGTGGTCGTGACCCGCGGGGACGGCGACCGTACGATCCTCACCGCGCCCGGCACGCTGACCGCCACCGGACCCGACGACGTACCGGAGGAACTCCTCTCCCGCGGCAGACACGTTCACGCCGCCTCCTACTTCCTGCTGCCGGGGCTGGCCGGCGGGCTGCCCGGTCTGCTGCGTACGGCACGCGCCCACGGCGCCACCACCTCGCTGGACACCAACGACGATCCGTCCGGGACATGGGCGCCGGCCGGCTTCGACGAGGTGCTCGCCGCTACCGACTTCCTGCTGCCGAACGCTCGGGAGGCCCGCGCGCTGGCCCCCGGCGCCACCTCCCTGGACTCGGCCGCGGCCGAACTCGCCTCCCGCGGGCCGCTGGTGGTGGTGAAGAACGGGGCCGACGGGGCCCTCGCCCACGACGGCCACACCGTGCTGCGTACCAGGGGCATCCCCGCCCGGCCGCTGGACACGGTCGGCGCCGGCGACAGCTTCGACGCCGGTTTCGTCGCCGCGACCCTCGGCGGACTGTCCACCGCCGACGCCCTTGAACTCGCCGCCGCCTGCGGCGCACTGTCCACCCGGGCCCACGGCGGTACCGCCGCCCAGCCCACCTGGGACGAAGCCCTCGCTGTCGTCCGTAACGGAGAGAACCACTGATGACCACCACGAAGATCGCGTTCATCGGCGCCGGAAGCGTCGTATTCACCCAGGGTCTGCTGGCGGATCTCTTCGCTTTCCCGGACCTTCAGGACGTCCATATCGCCCTGCACGACATCGACGCCGAACGGCTCGCCACGGCCCACGGCGCCGCCCGCCACATCGCGGACCGGCAGCCCGTACGGGGCGGCGCCGCACCGCACATCACGGCCCACGCCGAACGGCGCGAGGCCCTCGAAGGCGCCGACTTCGTCATCAACATCGTCCAGGTCGGGATGCGCGAGTCGACGCGTACCGACTTCGACGTACCCGCCGGCTACGGTCTGCGCCAGACCATCGGCGACACACTCGGCATCGGCGGCATCTTCCGCGCGCTGCGCACCTTCCCGCTGCTCAAGTCCCTCGGCGAGGACATCGCCGAGGTCTGCCCCGACGCCTGGCTGCTCAACTACACCAACCCCATGGCGATGAACATCCAGTACCTCACCCGGGCCACCGGACTGACCCGTGTCGTCGGCCTGTGCCACTCGGTGTACTGGACCATGCGCGACCTCTCGGCCCTGCTGAACGTCCCGTACGAGGAAGTCACCTATCTGGCCGCCGGAGTCAACCACCAGGCGTGGATGCTGCGTCTGGAACACAACGGGACCGACCTGTACCCGCGGCTGGACGCCCTCATCGCGGACGATCCGCAGCTGCGGCGCCGGGTCCGCGTCGACATGTACCGCCGGCTCGGCCACTATCCGACCGAGACCAGCGAGCACTCCTCCGAATACGTCCCCTGGTATCTCGGTCACGACAGCGAGATCGAGCGGCTGCGACTGCCCGTCGGCGCCTACCTCGGCATCGTGGACGAGAACGTCGCCGAGTACGAGAAGACCCGCGACGCGCTCGCCTCCGGAGCGCCTCTGTCCGTCGAGGCCACCGCGGAGTACGCCCCCCAGATCATCCACAGCATCACCACCGGCACCCCCCGCACCGTCTACGGCAACGTCCCCAACCACGGGCTGATCGACAACCTGCCCGCGAGCGGTACCGTCGAAGTTCCCTGCCTGGTCGACGCGTTGGGCGTGCAACCCACCCGCATCGGCTCGCTGCCCGCCCAGTGCGCCGCGCTCAACCGGGGCTATCTCAGCATGAACGAACTGGTCGTCCGGGCCGCTCTGGAGGACGACCCCCGGTCCGTCCGGCAGGCGGCCATGATGGACCCGGCCACAGCCGCCGCCCTGCCCGTCGAACGCATCTGGGACCTGTGCGACGACATGGTGCGTGCCCACGCCGATCTGCTCCAGCCCTCTCTGCGCGCCACTCTCGGCCACTGACCCCGGCGGCCGGCCGTGTCCCCGTACCGGTGCTCCCGTACAGCCGATAGGTCAGCTACACCGGATACGTCAGCTACACCGGATACGTCAGACACGACAGATGTCAGACACGACAGACACGACAGACACGACAGATACGTCAGGCACGTCAGCTGCACCGGATACATCGGAGAACCATGTCGCACACCAGTCACGAGATCGCTTCCCAGCCGGCCTGCTGGGAGCGCGTCATCAATGAACTCCCCACCCACGCCCCGGCCTTGCCCGCGCCGGGGGAGCGGGTCGCGGTCATCGGCTGCGGAACCTCGCTGTTCATGGCCCAGGCCTACGCGCACCTCCGCGAGGCGGCGGGGCTCGGGCCCACCGACGCGTACCCCGCCTCCGAGGCGAAGTTGCACCGGGCGTACGACCGGGTGCTCGCCCTGACCCGTTCCGGTACCACCACCGAGGTCCTCGCGGCCCTCGACCGGGCCCCGGCCGGCACCCGTATCACCACCGTCACGGCCGTCGCCGACTCACCGGCGGCCGTCGCCGCCCACGAGGTGATCTGCCTCGACTACGCGGACGAGCAGTCCGTCGTCCAGACCCGCTTCCCCACCACCCAACTCCTGCTCCTGCGCGCCCACTCGGGACTCGACACGGCCCCCGCGCTCGCCGACGTCGCCACGGCCCTCACCACCGAGCTCGACCCCGAGCTGCTCCGGGCCCAGCAGATCACCTTCCTCGGCGAGGGGTGGAGCACCGGTGTCGCCGCGGAGGCCGCGCTCAAGGTGCGGGAGGCGGCGGCCTGGTGGACCGAGTCGTACTCCGTCATGGAGTACCGGCACGGCCCCATCGCCGTGGCGGCCCCGGGGCGCGCGGTCTGGAGTCTTTCGCCGCTGCCCCAGGCCCTCGCCGACGGCATCCTCGCCACGGGCGCGCATCTGCGCGAGCCCCGGCTCGACCCGCTGGCCGAACTCGTCGTCGTACAGCGCCTCGCG
Organism: Streptomyces sp. NPDC088400; assembly: GCF_044753355.1. Classification (NCBI taxonomy): domain Bacteria; kingdom Bacillati; phylum Actinomycetota; class Actinomycetes; order Kitasatosporales; family Streptomycetaceae; genus Streptomyces; species Streptomyces sp. NPDC088400. Next base: position 134,160 of record NZ_JBIVMZ010000011.1, read on the forward strand.
GTCGAACTGGCCACCGCCGCAGGTCGCGACCCCGACCGGCCGGCCCACCTGACACGCTCCGTCATCCTCGACCAGGAGGGCTGACCCCCCGGTGCGGCGCGGGTCCGGTGCTGCCCGCGCCGCACCGGACCCGCCGTTCCGCGCATCCTCTGCGCAACACCGCGCGTCCTCATACGTGTTGGGCCACGTGTCCCACTACGTGGCCTTCCGCGCGTCCCTCCGTCCGTCCCCGCGTCCAACGCTCCGTCCACCACCGGGAATCAGACCATGCCACTCGCCTCCACCGGCGACATCGTCAGCAGCGCGGCGCACGGCGTCGGCGCGTTCAACGCCGTTCTCCTCGAACAGCTCGAGGCCGTCCTCGCGGGCGCCGAACAGGCAAACAGCCCCGTCATCGTCCAGATCAGCGAGAACGCCGTCGCCTACCGGGGCGCCCTCGGGCCACTCGCCGCCGCCGCCCGCGAGGCCATCGCCGAGGCCGCCGTACCCGCCGCCCTGCACCTGGACCACGCCACCCGGACCGACCTCATCGAGGAAGCGGTCCGGTGCGGCTTCACCTCCGTGATGTACGACGGCTCCCACCTGCCCTGGGAGGAGAACGTCGCCCGCACCCGCGAAACCGCCCGCTGGTGTCACGACCACGGCGTGTGGGTCGAGGCGGAACTCGGAGCGATCGGCGGCAAGGACGGCGCCCACGCTCCGGGTGTACGCACAGACCCCGCGGAGGCGGCCCGGTTCGTCGCCGACACCGGTGTCGACGCCCTCGCGGTCGCGGTGGGGTCGTCCCATCAGATGACCCGGCGCACGGCGGAACTCGATCTGTGTCTCATCCGCGACCTGCACGCGGCGGTTCCCGTCCCGCTGGTTCTGCACGGTTCGTCCGGGGTGGACGACACCACCCTCACCAACGCGGTGCACGCCGGGATGCGCAAGATCAATATGTCCACGCACCTCAACACCGTCTTCACCGCGGCGGCCCGCGCCCGGATCACCTCGCACCCCACGGCCGTCGATCCGCGCGGCTATCTGCGTCCCGCCCGGGACGCGATGAAGCATGAAGTCGCCCGTCTGCTGCAGCTGTTGGGGGAGGGGCCGGTGTGACGCGACCGTCACACCAGTGACGTCACCTCCGCCGCCGTCGGGAACGACGCCTGGGCGCCCTCCTTGGTGACGGCCGCGGCGCCCACCCGAGTCGCGTAGGCGGCGGCCGACGCCAGGTCCTCACCGGCGCCGAGCCGCCAGGCCAGCGCAGCCGTGAACGCGTCGCCGGCTCCCGTGGTGTCCACGGCGCGCACCTTCACGGAGGGCACCAGCGTCGCCGTACGGCCGTCCGCCACCAGGGCGCCCTGAGCGCCGAGCGTGATGACCACGGAGCGCGGGCCGAGCGCGAGGAGCGCTCTCGCCCAGTCCCGTGGCCCCGCGTCCGGTGAGTCGGCGTCCGGCGAGTCGTCGCCGGCCGGGGCGCCGAGTACCACCCGTGCTTCGTGCTCGTTGACGATCAGCGGGTCGCAGGCCGCGAGGATCTCGGCGGACAGGGGCATCGGGGGAGAGGGGTTGAGTACGAAACGGGTACCCGGGGACAGGCTCCGTACCACCTCGGTGACCGTCTCCAGCGGGATCTCCAGTTGCGTCGACACCACCCGCGACGACTTGAGCATGCCTGCCGCGTCCCGGATGTCCTGCGGGGACAGCCGGGCGTTGGCACCCGGGGACACCACGATGCTGTTGTCGCCGGACGGGTCGACGGTGATCAGCGCGACCCCCGTGGGCGCGCCGCCGGACAGCACCCCGTCCGTGTCGACGCCCGCCGAGCGCTGCGAGTCGAGCAGCAACCGCCCGTGCGCGTCGTCGCCGACGCGGGCCAGCAGAGCCGTACGGGCCCCGAGACGGGCGGCGGCCGCCGCCTGGTTCGCGCCTTTGCCGCCTGGGTGGATGGACAGGTCCGAGCCGAGCACGGTCTCCCCGGGGGCGGGGCGGCGCTCGACACCGATCACCAGGTCGGCGTTTGCCGACCCTACGACCAGCAGGTCGTAGTCGTACATTGCTGTCTCTTTCCGTAGGGGGACGACCAGAATCGCGCGGCCCGGGGAGCGGCCGGATCCGGAGCCGGAGCCGTCAGGAGAAGTCGCCGACGTTCTTCGCCGTGACCACCTTGACCGGCACCTTCACCGCCGCTGTGAGCTCCTTGCCCCGCGCGGCCTCGATGGCGTTGCGCACGGCGAGCCGGCCCAGTTCCCCGGGCTGTTGTGCCACCGAGGCGTACATCGTGCCCGCCTTGACCGCCTTCAGACCGTCGGGCGTACCGTCGAAACCGACCACCGGGACCGACGTACTCGCCTTGGCGCCCAGCGCCTTGACCGCGCCGAGCGCCATCTCGTCGTTCTCGGCGAACACCCCGTTCACACCGCTGTGCGCCTGGAGCAGGTTGGTCATCACATCGAGGCCCTTGGCACGGTCGAAGTCCGCGGGCTGTCGCGCCACGACCTTGATGCCCGGGTACGCCTTGATGCCCTCGGCGAAGCCCGCGCCGCGCTCACGGCTCGCGGAGGTGCCGGCCGTGCCCTGGAGGACCACGATCCGGCCCTTGCCACCGAGCTTGTCCGCCAGGGTCTTCGCCGCCTGCCTGCCGCCCGCGACATTGTCGGAGGCGACGAGCGTCGCGACATCGGCCTTGTTGACACCCCGGTCGGCGGCGATCACCGGGATGTCCGCCTTGTTGGCGGAGCGTACGGAGGGGCCCGCCGCGTCCGAGTCCACCGGGTTGACGATCACCGACGACATGCCTTCGCTGGTGAAGTTCTGGATCTGGTTGGCCTGTTGCGAGGCGTCGTTCTGCGCGTCGGTGACCGTGAGATCGACACCCTTCGCCTTCGCCTCGGCCTGGGCGCCCGCCTTCAGCTGTACGAAGAAGGGGTTGTTGAGGGTGGAGACGGACATGCCCAGCTTGGTCCCGCCACCGGAGGAACCGTTGTTCCAGAAGGAGATGCCGCCGATGACAGCGGCCACCAGCACCGCGACGACCGTGTACTTCACCGCTTGCGCGCCCCTGCGGCCGGAGCCGCCCGTACCGGACGCTCCGGCGGCCACGGGGGTCGCACCGGCGCGGCGGCGCACCGTGTCGAGCAGGACCGCCAGCGCGATGACGACCCCGATGACGACCTGCTGCCAGAACGCCGACACCGACAACAGGTTGAGGCCGTTGCGCAGTACCGCGAGGATCAGCGCGCCGATGAGCGTGCCGGACGCCTTGCCGACGCCGCCCGACAGGCTGGCGCCGCCGATCACGACCGCGGCGATGGCGTCGAGTTCGTAGCCCTGCGCGGCCTGCGGCTGCGCCGAGGAGAGCCGGGAGGCGAGGACGATGCCGGCGACGGCGGCGAACAGACCCGACAGCGCGTACACGGCGACCTTCTGCCGCTTGACGCGCAGCCCGGACAGCCGCGCCGCCTCCTCGTTGCCGCCGATCGCGTACATCGAGCGGCCGATGTACGTACGGCCCAGGATCACGGCGGTGACCAGCCCCATCACCACCATCACGATGACCGGCACCGGCAGCCATCCGCCGAGCGTGTCACCGATCCGCGAAACGGAGCCGGGGAAGGCGATCGGGCTGCCCTGCGAGATCACCAGGGACAGGCCGCGGCCCACCGAGAGCATCGCCAGCGTGGCGATGAACGGAGGGAGTTTGCCGTACGAGACGAGCGCGCCGTTGACGAGTCCGCAGGCCACGCCCGTGACGACGGCGAGTACGACGGCCAGCCATACCGGTACGCCCTCGGACGTCGCCGACCAGGCCAGCACCGTCGCCGAGAGCGCCGCCACCGAACCGACCGACAGGTCGATGCCCGCGGAGACGATGACGAAGGTGACACCGAACGCGAGGATCGCGGTCACGGCGGCCTGCACACCGACGTTGAGCAGGTTCTGCGTGGTCAGGAAGTCGCCCGAGAGCAGTGACAGCGCCACCACCAGGACGACCAGCGCGCTCAGCGCTCCGTTGTCGAGCAGGAGGCGACGGACCGCCGGGACGCCACCGCCACCTGTCTCGTTCTTGAGCGTGTCAGTGGCCACGAGAGCCCTCACCTTCTTCTTCGATGTCGTTGTCGACCGTTGTCGGGGCGGTGGCGGTGGCGGTGGTGACGGCGAGCGCCATCACCGCGTCCTGCGTCGCTTCGTCCGCCGAGAGTTCACCGGCGATCCGGCCCTGGGCCATCACCAGCACCCGGTCGCTCATTCCGAGCACCTCGGGCAGATCGCTGGAGATCATCAGCACGGCGTGACCGGCGGCGGTCAGTTCATTGATGAGCTGGTAGATCTCGACCTTCGCGCCGACATCGATACCGCGCGTCGGTTCGTCGAGGATCAGCACCCTGACATCGGCCAGCAGCCACTTGCCGATGACGACCTTCTGCTGATTGCCGCCGGAGAGAGTGCCCACCCGCTGCTCCAGTCCCGCCATCCGCACGCCGAGCTGTCCGGCGACACGGGCGGCGGCGGTGCGCTGCGCCGCGCGGTCCACCAGCCCGGCGCGGGTCGCCGAACGCAGTGTGACCAGGCCGAGGTTCTCCTCCACGGAGGCGTCCAGCAGCAGCCCCTGGCCCTTGCGGTCCTCCGGTACGAGCCCGATCCCGGCGGCCATCGCCGCGCTCACGTCATGGCGAGGCACCTCGGTGCCCGCCACCCGCACGGTGCCCGTGTCGTAGCGGTCCGCGCCGAACACGGCCCGGACGACCTCTGTACGGCCCGCGCCCACCAGACCGGCGATACCGACGACTTCACCGGCGCGCACCTCGAAGTCCACGTCGTGGAAGGCGCCTTGACGGGTCAGCCCGCTGACGGTCAGCAGGGCCGTCCCGGCCTCTCCGGCCCCTCCGGTCCCTTTGGTTTCTGTGGTCCGGCGCGGATACTGCTGCTCGATGCCGCGTCCGACCATGAGGCGTACGAGTTCGTCCTCGGGCGTCGACGCGGGCACCCGGCCGACGCTCCGGCCGTCGCGCAGCACGGTGACGCGGTCACCGAGGGCCGCGATCTCCTTCAGGTGATGGGTGATGAAGACGATGCCGACACCGTCCTCGCGCAGCGTGCGCACGATCCGGAAGAGGTTGTCGACCTCGTCGGAGGTCAGCACGGCGGTCGGTTCGTCCATGATCAGCACACGGGCGTCCAGGCTGAGGGCCTTGGCGATCTCGACCATCTGGAGCTGGGCGATGCCCAGTTCACGTACGAGGGCGTGCGGCCGGGTGCGGACGCCGACGCGCTCCAGCAGTCCGGCGGCCTCGGACTCCATCCTCTTCCGGTCGATCATGCCGAAGCGGCGCGGCTGGCGGCCCAGGAAGATGTTCTCGGCCACCGTCAGGTCGGGGACCAGGTTGAACTCCTGGTAGATCGTCGCGATACCCAGGCGTTCCGCGTCCTGGGCGCCGTGGATACGGACCTCCTGCCCGCCGACGAACACCCGCCCGGCGTCGGGCCGGTAGGCACCGGAGAGCATTTTGATCAGCGTGCTCTTGCCGGCGCCGTTCTCGCCGAGCAGGACATGCACCTCGCCGCGGCGCAGATCGAGGTCGACGCTGTCGAGCGCGACCACGCCGGGAAAGGTCTTGCGTATCCCTTCGACACGCAGCAACTCGTCCGGACGACTCACGGGTGGCTCCTTCGCGTTCGGAGTATGGGGGCGACTGCTGCTGAGTCCTGGGATGTTGTGTCCGGGGCTGCTGGGTCCAGGGCCGGTGGGTGTGGCGCCGGTGGATCCGGTGCCGACGAGGCCGGAGCCGCCGGGCCGGGCTGTCGACGGCCCGTGGGGAAGCCGGCGCCGCAGGACCGCCGTACGACCAGCCGGGCGGGAAGCGTCACGGACGGCGGGACGCGGCCCGCGATCCGCTCGGCCAGTGCCCGTACGGCCGCCCGGCCCAGCTCCTGTGTCGGCTGTGCGACGGCCGTGATCGGCGGATCCGTGTGCACGAACCACGGGATGTCGTCGAAGGCGGCGAGCGCGATGTCCTCGGGGACGCTCAGCCCCCGGCCGCGGATCGCGTCGAGCGCGCCGAGCGCCATCAGGTTGTCCGCGGCGAACACGGCGTCCGGCGGCTCGGGCAGATCGAGAAAGCGCTCCGCGACCCGGCGCCCGCTCTCGGCCTGGAAATCGCCCAGCCCGATGTACGCGGCGGGCAGTGCGACGCCCTGCTCGCTCAGCGCCTCACGGAAGGCGTCGACCCGCTCGCTGCCGGTCGTCGTGGCGGCGGGACCCGCGATGATCGCCGGCCGGCGATGGCCGAGCCGCAGCAGATGGGCCACCAGGTCCCGGACGGCGGCGCGCCCGTCCGCCCGTACGACGGGCACCTCCACGCCCGGGATCCACCGGTCCACGAAGACGATCGGGGTCGCGGCGCGCACCGCGTCGAGTATCAGCGGCGAACCCCGGTCGACGGGCGACACCAGCAGCCCGTCGATCCGGCGGTCGAGCAGCGTACGGACGTGATGGTCCTGCAACTCGGGCCGCTCGTCGGCGTTCCCGATGATCACGCTGTACCCGAGGGTCCGTGCCTCCTCCTCGACGGCACGGGCCAGGGCGGTGAAGTACGGATTGAGCACATCGCTGATGACCAGGCCGAGGGTGCGGGTCCGGTCGGTGCGCAGGGACCGGGCGACTGCGTTGGGCCGGTAGCTCAGCGTCTCGACGGCGCTGAGCACCCGGGTCCGGGCGTCCGGGCTGACCGACGGATGGTCGTTGAGCACGCGCGACACCGTGGCGACGGACACCCCCGCCTCGGCCGCGACATCCTTGATGCCCGCCATCGTCGGTCCACCTCCTCGTGGAATCGATTACACGGAGGATGGAATCGATTCCACGAGCGGAAGGCAAGGGTGCGCGGACACTCCGGGACCGGATCGTGACGTAGCTCATGGTGTATGTCGTGCCGAAGCCCGGACGACGTGGCGGGTTTCCGCCACAGATGGAGGCGGGCGGGGCCCTGTCGAACAGGGGGGCGTCAGGAGATATCTTGATGTCGAGCAATGTTGCAGACGTGGAGCGGAGCACCCGGTGACTGACTCGACCATCATCTATACGCACACCGACGAGGCCCCGGCCCTGGCGACGTATTCGTTCTTGCCTGTGATCGAAGCGTATGCCTCGACGGCCGGGGTCACCGTGGAGCGCCGGGACATCTCCCTGGCGGGGCGGATCATCGCCGGCTTCCCCGAGCGGCTCCAGGAGAGCCAGCGGGTCGACGACGCGCTCGCCGAGCTCGGTGAGCTGGCGAAGACGCCCGGGGCGAACATCATCAAGCTGCCGAACATCTCGGCTTCGATCCCGCAGCTCAAGGCGGCGATCGCCGAGCTTCAGCAGCAGGGCTACGCGCTGCCGGACTACCCGGACGACCCGAAGACCGACGAGGACCGGGACGTCCGCGCGCGGTACGACAAGGTCAAGGGCAGCGCCGTGAACCCGGTGCTGCGCGAGGGCAACTCCGACCGCCGCGCGCCCGCCTCGGTCAAGAACTACGCCAAGGCGCACCCGCACCGGATGGGCGCCTGGGTGGCCGACTCGAAGACGAACGTCGCGCACATGGACGGCGACGACTTCCGCTCCACCGAGAAGTCCGCGGTCATCGCCGAGGCCGGCTCGCTGCGGATCGAGCTGGCGGGCGACGACGGCAGCACCACCGTCCTGCGCGAGTCGGTGCCCGTGCTGGCGGGCGAGGTCGTGGACGCCTCGGTGATGCGGGTGGCCGCGCTGCGCGAGTTCTTCACGGCGCAGGTCGCCCGCGCCAAGGCGGAGGGCGTGCTGTTCTCGGTGCACCTGAAGGCCACGATGATGAAGGTCTCCGACCCGATCATCTTCGGCCACGTGGTCCGCGCCTTCTTCCCGAAGACGTTCGCCGAGCACGGACAGACGCTCGCCGCGGCCGGCCTGAGCCCGAACGACGGACTCGGCGGCATCCTCAAGGGCTTGGAGGCGCTGCCCGAGGGCGCGAAGATCAAGGAATCCTTCGAGGCCGAGCTCGCCGACGGTCCCGAGCTGGCGATGGTCGACTCCGACAAGGGCATCACCAACCTGCACGTACCGAGCGATGTCATCGTCGACGCCTCCATGCCGGCCATGATCCGTACCTCCGGTCACATGTGGGGCCCGGACGGCGGGGAGGCCGACACCCTCGCGGTCCTTCCCGACAGCAGCTACGCCGGTATCTACCAGGTCGTGATCGACGACTGCCGCGCCAACGGCGCCTACGACCCGTCCACGATGGGCTCGGTACCGAACGTCGGTCTGATGGCGCAGAAGGCCGAGGAGTACGGCAGCCACGACAAGACCTTCGAGATCCCCGCCACGGGCACCGTGCGGGTTGTCGACGCGGACGGCAACGCCGTGCTCGAGCAGGCGGTCGGCGCCGGTGACATCTTCCGTATGTGCCAGACCAAGGACCTGCCGATCCAGGACTGGGTCAAGCTCGCCGTCACCCGCGCCCGCGCGACCGGTGACCCGGCCATTTTCTGGCTCGACGAGGGCCGTGCGCACGACGCCAACCTCATCGCGAAGGTCAAGACCTACCTGGCCGAGCACGACACCGACGGGCTGCGGATCGAGATCATGTCGCCGGTCGACGCGACGGCGTTCTCCCTGGAGCGCATCCGCCGCGGCGAGGACACGATCTCGGTCACCGGCAACGTACTGCGTGACTACCTGACCGACCTGTTCCCGATCCTGGAGCTGGGCACGAGCGCCAAGATGCTCTCCGTCGTCCCGCTCATGAACGGCGGCGGACTGTTCGAGACCGGTGCCGGCGGCTCCGCGCCCAAGCACGTCCAGCAGCTCGTCAACGAGAACTACCTGCGGTGGGACAGCCTGGGCGAGTTCCTCGCCCTCGCGGTCAGCTTCGAGCACCTCGCGCAGACGACGGGCAACGCGCGCGCCCAGGTGCTCGCCGACACGCTCGACCGCGCGACCGGCACCTTCCTCAACGAGAACAAGTCGCCCAGCCGTCGCGTCGGTGGCATCGACAACCGCGGCAGCCACTTCTACCTGGCGCGTTACTGGGCGCAGGAGCTGGCGGGGCAGACCGACGACGCGCAGCTCGCGGAGGCGTTCGCGGCCCTGGCCAAGACGCTGACCGAGCAGGAGCAGACGATCATCGACGAGCTGCTCGCGGTGCAGGGTTCGCCGGCCGATATCGGCGGCTACTACCAGCCCGACCCGTCGAAGGCCTCGGCGGTCATGCGTCCGTCGGCCACGCTCAACCAGGCGCTGGCGACGCTCGGCTGACGCGACAGCGACAACAGGTACATCCGCTGCGGCGGGAGGCGGGCGCTCAGGGACACTCCGGGCGCCCGCCCTCCGTTCGTACGCGTTCCGCCCCCGGCAGGCATTCGTCCGGCCGGGGGCGGTTCTGTCTCCGGAGCCTCCAGAGCTCAGGCCTGCGGCCGTTGGCCGTCGATCGCGACCTGCCGGCCGTGGCGCGCGTGAGGGTGGTAGTCCCATGCCTCGTGGTGCTGTACGCAGCGGTTGTCCCAGAAGACCAGTGTGTTGGGCTCCCACCGCACCCGGCAGTTCAGGATGGGTGTGCGGGCGATATGGGCGAACAGCATGTCGAGTACCGCCCTGCTCTCGCCACGTGAAAGCTGCACGATGTGCGAGGTGTGGGCGCCGTTGACGAAGAGCAGTTTGCGACCGGTGTCAGGATGCCGGACCACCACCGGGTGCTCGTTCTTGGGCACGACGTATTCGGCCGGTGGGGTCTGACCGTCCCAGGGAAGCAGGCCGTCGTGGACGGCGGTCAGATCGTCGAGGAAGGCCTTCATGGCCGGTGACAGCATCTCGTAGGCCAGGTGCATATTGGCGAACAGAGTGTCACCGCCGCTGCCGATCTCCGGGGTGCGGGTGATGTACAGCATCGAGCCGAGCGGGGGCTCCTCGTCGGCCGTGCCGTCGGCGTGCCACCCGGCGCCGGCCAGGGCGCGCGATTCCCTGGTGGCGCTGATTTCGAGGATGTACGGATCGGAGCTCTCGGGAGCCGGCGCCACGGGGTGCAGTCGGCCGAAGCGCCCGGCGAAACGCTTGTGGTCCTCGGCCGACAGTGTCTGATCGCGGAACACCAGGACGTGGTGTGTGAGGAAAGCCCGCTTCACCTCGGTGAATTGATGACGCGTCAGTTCATTGGACAGATCGAGCCCGGATATCTCCGCCCCGAGCAACGGCGTCAGGGGATCGGCCACGAGGGTCTCGTAGTTCTCCTGCGGCCGGGTGGTGATGTGCTCGATCGCGTCCAGTGCGAACTGCTCCATTGCGTCCTCCTGCGGTGGGTGACAGCGGCATCAGTGCTTCTCGGGGACCGGCGGTGACGCCACGTAGATGTCCTCGGCCACCGCCCGTACCTGTGAGGGCCGGACGGTGTGTCCGGTGTGCCCGGAGTCTGCATCCCGTCACCGGCCTTGTGGAGAGCCAGAGTTGACTGAGCGTCATGGGCAGTCGTGGCAGTCCGTACCGCGGGGCCGACAGGCGCATCACCACTCCTGAACTCAGGTGCTGTGCCGACTACTTGACCCAAAAAAGATGATCGAACAAGCGATCGGAGTGTGTCAATGGCTCATTGTTCTAGCTCTGGCCAAAACTCTGGACTTGAGTGCCCTGATGTGGGAGGCGACGGGAAAGTGAGCGGGACGGCGACGAGATCCGTATGAAGAGGAGCCGTGCCGTCCGATGCCCTCTCCGGGCGCCGGACAACGGCGAGGCGCGGGGAACGACGTGCGGGAAAAGGCTGCGGGATCAGGCTCCGAGAACAACGTGCGGGAACGACATAAGGAGGCAGGGCGGTGAGAGACACCCGACGGTACGTGTGGCATGGCGCACGGTTCGCGGCCATCGCGGGAGTGGTCAGTGGCACGTTGATGGTCGGTCAGGGCGTGACGAGCGGTTCGTCCGCCCTCGAACCGGACGGAAGCCACATCACCCGGGCCCTGGACACGCGAGACGCCCCGGACGCCAGGCACTCCCCGGACGCCAAGAGTTCCCCCGACGCCACGGTGGATCCGGGCGCCGAGGTCGGTCCCGACGACATGGACGACGCCGAGGCGCCACGGGACGCCGGCCTGGCCGCGAACCTGTTGTCCGAGCTGGGCATGTCCCGTACGGCGGGCAGTTGGACCGCGGCCGACGGACACGCGGTGGTCGCGGTGACCGACGAGGACGCGGCGGCCGAGGTCAGCCGGGCGGGTGCGCGGCCCAAGCTGGTACGTCACAGCATGCGCCAACTGCATTCCGCGGCCGAGACGTTGAGGGCGGCACCCCGGGTGACCGGAACCGCGTGGGCGGTGGACGCGGCGTCCAACAAGGTGGTGGTGCTCGCCGACAGCACCGTCTCCGCCGACGACTGGTCGCGCCTGAAGGGCGTCGCCGGACGGGTGGGCGACGAAGTAGGCATGCGGCGGACGGCGGGCTCGTTCACCACCAGGACCAGCGGCGCCGACCCGATCTTCACCCCTGGCGGCCGGTGTTCGGCCGGCTTCAATGTCACCAACGGCCAGACCAGCTTCATCCTGACGGCGGGGCACTGCGGTCCGACCGGCACCAGTTGGTCCGAGGACACCCAGGGAGCCACGAACATCGGCACGACGGTCGCGAGCAGTTTCCCGGACAACGACTACTCCCTCGTGCGGTACCAGAACAGGACGCTCGACCGGAGCAGCGTGGTGAACCTCGGCGCGGGCCGGGGCGTACGGATCACCGCCTCCGCGGACCCGGCGGTCGGCCAGCAGGTCTTCCGTAACGGCAGCACCACCGGGCTCCGCACCGGCGAGGTGACCGCGCTGAACGCGACGGTGAACTACCCCGAGGGCACCGTCACCGGACTGATCCAGACCTCCGTCTGCGCCGAACCCGGAGACAGCGGAGGGCCGCTCTTCGCCCAAGGACTGGCGCTCGGACTGACGTCCGGCGGCAGCGGCGACTGCGCCGCGGGAGGTGTGACGTTCTTCCAGCCGGTGACCGAGGCGTTGCGGGCCCTCGGGGTGAACATCCCGGGCGCCCCGGCGGTCCCCGCCGCCGCGCCCGTTCCTCCCTCCGGCAACTCCCTCATCCCGAGTACGGAGGACGTCGCGGCGGCGGTCGACGAAATCGTCGGCTACCTCCCGCGTATCGGTCCGGGACTGCTGATCACCTTCGGAGGAATACTCGGGCTCCTCGCCACCCGGCGGTTGCGCCCCGGAGCGACGCGGCGGCAGTATCCCGGCTACTCCACCACATGGAGCTGACGCGTGGAGCGGCCGGTCCCTCCGCGTCTCCCCGGTGGTCGGCCCGGTCGGTCAGATCTCCCCGGTGGTCGACCCGGCCGAAGCCGTACACGCTCGGATCAGACTGTCCGATGTCGTACAGGTGGAGGAGCGAGCATGGTGAAGCGTGGATCCGACGAGAGCACCGCTGATCCCTTCGACACAACGGTCTGGCGCGCGGTCGGCGATCCGCTGGTGGGCGCCCGCGCGCGAGGGCCGCTGGACGGGACCGGCGTCGCTGTGAAGGATCTGTTCGCGGTCGCGGGGCAGCCCATCGGCGCCGGTGTGCCGGCCTGGCTGGCCGAGCAGCGGCCGCACACCCGGTCGGCGCCCGCCGTCGCGGCGCTGCTCGACGAGGGCGCGCACATCGTGGGCATCGCGCGTACCGACGAGTTCGCGTACAGCCTGGCCGGCACCAACGCGCACTACGGGACCCCGCCGAACCCCGCCGCCCCCCGCCGGGTGAGTGGCGGGTCGACCAACGGACCGGCGAGCGCGGTGGCCCTCGGCCAGGCGACGGCCGGGCTCGGCACCGACACCGGCGGTTCCATCCGGGTCCCAGCGTCCTACCAGGGCCTCGTCGGGCTGCGCACCACGCACGGCGCGATCGCCACCGACGGCGTCCTCCCTCTGGCGCCGTCCTTCGACACCGTCGGCTGGCTGACCCGGGACGTCCGTACGTCCGCCGCGATCGCGCGGGTGCTGATCGCCGACGACGAGGCCGAACCCCCGCACCGCACCGTGCGGCTGCCGGCGGTCGAGTCACTGGCGTCGGCGGATGTACAGGACGCCTTCACCAGCACCGTCGAAAAACTGACAGCGGCCGGGAAGCTGCCCCCGGCCGAGCCGCTGGAGCTGCCGCTCGACCTGCTCGAACGCTGGGTTGCGGCGTTCCGTACCGTCCAGGCGTGGGAGGCCTGGCAGGTCCACGGCCCCTGGATCGCCGCCCATCCCGGCGCGCTCGGCGCCGATGTGGCCGCGCGCTTCACCCAGGCATCCGAGGTCGGCGAGGAACAGGCGGCGGCAGCGCGCGAAGCGGCGGCCGAGGCGCGGGAGCGGATCAGGGGCTGGCTCCTGGGCAGCGTCCTCGTCATCCCCTCGGCATCCGGCCCGGCACCGGCCCGTGACGCGTCGGAGGAACGGATGGGGGCCGCGCGCGACACGACGCTCAAGATGACCTGCCTCGCGGGACTCGCCGGAGCCCCGGCACTGTCACTGCCCCTGCTGCGGTCCGCCGACGGCGCTCCTGTGGGCCTCTGCCTGCTCGGCGCGCCCGGGACGGATCACGGCCTGCTCACCCTCGCCGCCGGGATGGAGTTCTAGGGCCTCTCGTTTGGATCGGGCCGCCGCCTCCACCCTGGCGTCAGGGCGTCCGCCGTCCATCCTCGTTCTCTGCCGTCTCTGCCGTCTCTGCCGTCTCTGCCGTGAAGCGCGGAAGCAGCGCGGCGACGGTGGAGGTGCCTGTTCCATGTTCGTCGTCGAGCCTGCGTGGGGCATTAAGCCTGTGCGGTTCATGAAGCCTGTTCGGGTCATGTCGGGATCGCTGTCCGGGTGTGAGATGCGTGCGCGGTTCCGTCGCGGAGTCCGGTGAGCGGGGTGCTGCCGCGCCGGCGGGCGAGGTGGAGGCGGGAGGGCTTCGGTGGTGGGTGTTGCCGAGAGCTGTCGCCGGTTGGTGGCAGCCGCACAACGCGACGCCGTTCGGGTGTGAACGACGGAGAAGACGACCCGTTCGCGCAGTCGGTTCCCGCTTCTGACGATGTGTTCGCCGTGGATGGACGATCCGGGGAACTTCGGCCCGGAGGGACGCCTGCCCGGTGCCCGAGGGCAAGTTGGGGGCCGGAGTCGGGACCGCGTGGGTGAGGCCGCCCGTCCGGTTGTGGGTGTCTGAAAGGGCATCAGCAGTGGCCCGTTCGGGGCGCGTCCGGGCAAATGTCAACCCGCAAGATGTCGGCTTGACGTCGCACACTCAATCCTGCAAAGCTCCCCATGTCACTGACTCGGCGTCGGTGAGAAACCCGGGTATGTGGCTAGGGTGTCCAAGGCACACCGGCCCTCCCGGGGTCGACGCCGAGAGCGTTCGGGCCCGGAGCTGAGGGCCCGGACGGCTGGGACTATGAACGGCAAAGCACGGGGGAGATGCAACACATGGCCGCAGTCGCCATTCATTTTGTCTGCAGAGTGAACTGTCGCAGTCGCAGAGTCTGTTCGGCCTGACGGCCTGATCCGGCGTTGCCGCGACATTCCGTACGCTGCTGAGGCGTTCGGCGCTCCACCATGACGGCACACAGTCGTGCCCGTCGCTTCACCACATCCTGCGTGCCGTTTTCAGGTGCGCGCGGCCCCATCCGGCCCGCCCTGCCCGGCGGTCCGGCCGCGCTGCCTGATGCGTCATGTGCGGCAGTCCCGATCAACTGGCCATCGCGTCGGCTGTTCGGTGTACCCGGCGCGCGGATGAGCACACCACCGATTTTCATCACCCGTACCAAATGCGCCCGTGGCAGGGCGCGTTGTACGGAACCCATTTATTCCATCGCTACACAGAGGGGCTTTCGTCATGCCTGTTTTCGAAACCAGCGAAAAAGCCGAGCACGTCTTCAGCGGCCTGTTCAGCATTCTGCTCCAGGACGACACCTTCACCCAGCGGATGCGTGACTCCGGAATTTCGCTCCACCTGATACAGGTGAAGCCGGATGTGGAACTCTTCGTCACTCCCGACGGTGTGACCGCCGGTCCGCCGGCGCAGCCCGCCGCCATCCGGATCAAGATGAGCTGCGACACGGCACACGATCTCTGGCTGGGCAAGCTGCTGATGCCGGTGGCGCTGGCCACCGGAAAGGTCCGCATCAAGGGCAACGTGGCCAAGGTCCTCGAATTCGTTCCGCTGCTGCGTCCGGCCTTCGACCGCTACCCGGAAATCGCCAAGGCCGAGGGACTGCCGGTCTGACACCGGCCCGGCGCTCCGCCGGCACGTCCGCACTCACGCATACACGTACTTCACGAAAAGATTTGGACGCAATATGAGCACCTCCACCGACAGTCTCCTCCCGGTCGACTTCCTCACCGAGCCGCTCTCGATCCAGGAACTGCGGCAGCAGGTAAGGGAATTCGTCGACAAGGATGTACGTCCCCGTGTCGCCGAGAACGACCGTGCCGCATTCGATGATTTCGACTGGGAGCTGGTGCGCAAGGGGCACGAGGCCGGTCTGCTGCGCCTCGTCATTCCCAAGGAGTACGGCGGTCTGGGCCTCGGCGTGCTCGGCGTCGCGGTGGCGCTGGAGGAGATAGCCGCGGCCTGCGCGGGCACGGCGTTGATCTTCGGTGCCACACTGCTGGGCCAGGCGCCGGTCCTGCTCTCCAGCGAACCGCAGCTCCAGTCGCGTTTCCTGCCGCAGTTCTCCGGTGACGACCCGGTCCTGGCCTGCAACGCGATCACCGAGGACCAGGCGGGCTGCGACCTTCTCATCCCCGAGTACGCCGAGCACGCCACCGATGTCGTGCAGGCCCGCCGGGACGGCGACAGCTATCTCCTCACCGGGCGGAAGCGCTTCATCACCAACGCCAAGGTCGCGCAGTTCGGCTCCGTCTACGCCAACCTGGAGGGCCACCCCGGCGCCACGGGGCTCACCGCGTTCATCGTGCCGTTGGACTCGCCCGGCGTCACCCGCGGGCCCGTCGCGGACAAGATGGGTTACCGCGCCTGCCTGGGCAGCGAGTTGGTGTTCGAGAACGTCCGGGTGCCGGTCGAGAACGTCGTCGGCGGCGAGGGCAACGGCATGCTCATCAACATCCAGCAGATGAACATGGCCCGTGCCACGGTGGCCGCCATCTCCACCGGAATCGCGCGGGGCGCCTTCGACATAGCCAAGGAGTGGTGTGCCGACCGCGTCCAGGGCGGAGTGCCGCTCCACAAGCACCAGTTCACAGCTCGCAAGCTCGCCGAGATGACCTCCAAGATCGAGGCGTCCCGGCTGATGTACCTGAAGGCGGCCCAGACCGCGGACTCCGAGATCCCGGCCCCGGTGTACGAGCCGGCGACCGCCAAGCTCTTCGCCGACCGGGTCGCCATCGAGGTGGCCCAGGAGGCCATGTCGCTGATGGGCGCGCGCGGCTACCTGCGGGAGTACGGCATGGAGAAGTTCGTACGGGAGTCCTTCGGCGCCCGCATCTACGAGGGCACCCCGGAGGTGCTGGCCCTGGCGATCACCGAATCGCTGTACGCGGAAGACGACTTCTAAAAAGCCGGTTCCGTCGCAAGGATGGAGAATCCTATGGAAACGAATATCGGGTACGAGGATCGCCCCGTACCCCGCCCTTGGAGTATTCCACTGGGCCTGCCCGAAACTCTCTCCACCGTACCGAGTTCCGCTGGTCCGGCCCCGGCTGTCCTCGATTCCGCTGTTCCGGCTCCGGCCGTGCCCGATTACGTTCCGCCGGTTTCCTCCTTGCCGTCGATCACGGCGGACGTGCCCGCCCCCGCGCCGTCGTCCTCGATCCAGCAGCGCTACATCAAGGACATCCTTCAGCTGCAGCGTCGGCTGAGTTTTTCCCGGCTGGACGCGGAACTGCGGAAGAACGGCGGCTGCATCTACCGTGCCGATCACGGGCACGGTGTGGTCACCCTGGTGGCGAACTCCCGCTCCGTACCCGACCGGTACCTGCGGGGGATCGCCGGATTCAGACTCTCGGAATACCTTCAGGCCGGTTTCGCGAGCGAGGAAATAGTCTTCAACCGCTCCCTGTTCTGCGAGCCGGTCCGGGAGTTCCACGACGACGATCTGCATGTCATCACCACGGACTCGAACAGCGGTCGCATCCTGGGATATGTGACGTTGTCGCACAGCCAGGACCCCGTGACCCGGCCGATCGCGGCCGAGGGCCGTCGCCTCTTCCCCTGCGAACAGGCGCACGACTTACGGCTCCAGTCGGTGCTGCCCGACACTCGGGGTCTGATGACGCACCAGGTCAGGGAGGTGAAGCGGTTCGTCCACGCCCGCGATGTCACCGACCGCTCGCTGCGCCTGCGGATCACTCTGGAACTGCTGGCCGGCATCATGCAGGCGGCCCGGCTGGGTGGCTGCCCGACCCAGCTGCTGATCGGCGATGTCGAGGAACATGTGGCCCTGCGCCACCTCGTACTCCTCGGTCTGGCCGTTCATCTCCTCAAGGGCACCACTCCGAAGCTGAGCCCGCAGAACGTCATGCACCCCATGTACACGAAGCGGGAGCGGGTGCTTCCCTTCTACGCCTGGGCGCCGCCCGAGGAAGAAATCGAGATGCGCGCCAACCTGCTTGAGCAGGCTGCCGCCTCGGATTCGCCGTTCCGCGCACTGCGCGGGCTGATAGCCGGTCTGCCCGGGACCGTGGAACACATAGAGGTGGCCGCCTGATGCCCGATACTGTCGTCCGCCAGGATTTCTACACGGAATTCACCGAACGCAATCGCGGATTCATCTCCGAGGCGGCTCAGCACGAGTTGTCCCGGGCGAAGATCCTGATCGCCGGATGCGGTTCGACCGGCGGCGCCGCGGTGGAACCCCTCGCCCGTATCGGCGTCCAGGATTTCGTCCTGGTCGACGTCGGGGAGTTCGAACTCAACAATCTCAACCGGCAGCACGCCGCGTACGAGGACATCGGGCGGCACAAGGCGGAAGTCGCCGCCGGACGCGTCACCGCGATCAATCCGCACGCCGTTGTGGACGTGGTGGCCGAGGGCGTCACGCGGGAGAACGCCAGGAAGCTGGTCGAGGACTGCGCGGTGGTCATCGACGGGGTGGACGTCACCGAGAGGTCGGGCTGGCGGGCCAAGTACCTGCTGCACGAGGCCGCGGCCGAGGCGCGCCGTCCGGTGCTGACCGGATACGACATGGCCGGCACCCAGTACATCCGGTTCTACGACTACCGTCGCGGCGGGTCCCGCCCGTTCGACGGCCGGATCAGCGCCGAGGACATCGAGCGGGCGGGGATCTGGTCGCTGCTCTACCGGGCCATCCCCACCCGCTACATTCCGCTGGAGATGATCCGCAACGCCCGCGAGCACCTGGGTGAGGAGGGGTACAGCGTGCCCCAACTCGTCTACGCCTCGCTGTTGTTCGGGGCGCTCAGCACCCGGATGACGGCGCAGATCCTGGCCGGCGAGCCGGTGCGCCGGGACGTCGCGGTCAACGTCCACGGCGTCACACGGACCCGCCCTGCGAACTGGCGGATCGGGTTGCAGTGGCCCGTCGAGCTGGTCGGGGGCCTGCGCAAGCTGGCGGCGTCGCGGAAGTAAGTCCTCCTCCGGCGGGTCTCCGGGGCCCGCCCGCGGCGTCCGTTCCCGCCGCGGCTTGTCCGGGGTGTTGCGGGTGGACAGAACACCGTCCCGCAACACCCCGACCCGCGCTACGAAGCCTCCTTGACGAGGCCGGCCAGCATGTAGCCGGCGACCTGCGTGGCATCCCGCCCGGCCGTTTCGTGGTCCTCGGCGAAGGCCAGTGAGGTCGCCGCCTCGCACAGCGTTCCGAAGATCATCTTGGCGGCCATGTCGCGTGATACCGGCTGCAGTTCGTCGCGCTCCGCCAGCTGGTCGAGCAGTCCCAGCACCAGCGGCAGGGCGAGTTCGTCATCGATCTCCCGGCAGCGGCGCACGCCGAGAACGCCGGCCGACTGCCGCAGCAGCGACCGCTTGCGGGCATCGGCGACATAGCTGTTCAGGAAGCTCTGGACGGCCGTCGCGGCGATCTGCCACGGCGACGGGTCCGTGTCGTCGGACGCGGCAAGAGCTTTGTCGACCCGCTCCAGCACTTCCTGTTGGCTGGTCCGGAAGACCTGGTCGAAAATGGCGCGTTTGTCCTGGAAGTGGTGGTAGACGGCGCCCTTGCTCACGCGGGCCGCGCCCGCGATGTCATCGACGGACGTGACGTCGAAGCCCTTCTCGGTGAACAGCTCCGCGGCCGACTCGATCAACGCGGCACGGGTGAGGGCCGCGTACTCCTCACGCCTTGACTTGACTGTCATATTGCCTCCAAGGATACTGACCGACCGTCAGTCATTTTCATACTCTGAGTCGGTGAACGTCTCCGAGTCGGTTTATGACTCTGAGTTCCGTCATTATCCAGTCTGCCGCCGCACATCTCCACCGCTAGGAGCCGCGACATGTCCGCGCCCCCCACCGCCTCGCCACCGGCCTCCGATCTCGCCTCGCGTGCCTCCCGATGGATGCGGAAGGCCCGATGGCCGCTGCTCGCGGTATGGCTCGTCGCCCTCGCGGTGAGCGGGATCGGCGCCTCCTCCATCGCCAACACCCTGAGCGGAGGCGGCTGGTTCGCACCGGGAGCCGACTCGACGACGGCGGCGCACCAACTGGAGCAGGGCTTCAAAGGACGTGGTCAGACCACCGTCACCCTCGTCGTCCACGACCAGCGGTACACCTCGGGCGACGCGCGGTTCGAACGACGGGTCAAGGACGTGGCCCGCCAAGTCACCGAGGACCGCACGCTGAAGGTCAGCGACAGCTACGGCTGGGTCACCCTGGGCGAGAAGAACAGGGCCTCCTTCCTCGGCGACGACCGGCGTACGGCGACCACCCAGCTGGCGCTCGACCTGGACGACGGGTCCGCGCGCCGCGAACTCCCCGTCGTACAGCAGGATCTGACGGACCGGTTTTCGGACCAAGGCCTGGAAGTCTCCCTGGTGAGCCCTTCCTCCTTCTGGGGCGAGATCAACAACCTCAGCCAGAAGGGCCTGGCCAAGGCCGAGTTGATCACGATGCCGCTGATCATCCTGATTCTGCTGCTGCTCTTCCGCAGTGTCACCGCCGCCCTCGTCTCCCTCGCGGTCGGCGTCTCCGCCATCGTCTTCACGCTGGGAGTGCTCGCCCCGGTGTCCCAGCAGTACGAGCTGTCGGTCTTCGTGGAGAACGCCGCCACCATGCTGGGACTGGGCGTCGGAGTGGACTACTCACTCTTCATGGTCACACGGTTCAAGGAGCAACTGGCCAAGGGGGAGAGCGTCGACGATGCCGTCGCCGCGACCCTGCGGACCTCCGGGCACACCGTCATCGCCTCCGGCGCGACCATCGTGCTGGCCATGTGCACGCTGTTCCTGATCGACCTCAATGTGATCTTCTCGCTCGCGCTCGGCGCCGTCGTGGTCGTCGCCTTCTCCGTCCTCGCGGCCGTGCTCTTCCTCCCCGTACTCCTGCACTTCCTGGGGCACCGGATCAACGCGGGCCGCATCCGGCTGCCCCGGAGCCTGCGCGAGCGGCTGAGCCCGGAGGAGCGGGACCGGTCCGAGGAGTCGCGCCCCTGGTACCGCGTGGCGCTCAAGGTCATGGCACGCCCGGTGACGTTCCTCGCGATCGGCAGCGTGATCCTGCTCGCGCTGGCGGCGCCAGCGGCGGGGCTGCGCACCTTCTCCCCGGACGCCCGCATCCTGCCGGATTCCTCGCCCGTCCGGGTCGGTTACGACCACGTACAGGGCGCCTTCGGTGTCGGCACCACCTCGCCCATGCAGGTCGTCGTCACCACGTCGAAGCCGCTGGACACCCTGGAGTCGTCGGACGAGCTGACGCGTCTCAACGACCGGCTCGCGAAACTCCCGGACGTCGAGCGGGTCGACTCCGCCCTGCCGGTGCTGAAGTCCGCCTCGCCGCAGGACCCGTTCGCCGCGTTGTCCAGCGCCGCCATGAAGGGACTGCCCGGCGACGCCCAGGACACGGTCCGCCACTTCGTGGCCGACGACAACCGCACCGTCATCTTCGAGGTCATCCCCGACAGCCGGGCCTCCAGCGACTCCGCGCGCGAACTGCTGGACCGCGTGCAGAAGGAGGCGGACGGGCTTCCGGGCTCGATGAGCCCCGTGATCGGTGGCGAGACGGCCGAGGGCATCGACGCGAACGGCGTCATCCAGGACGGACTGCCGTACGTCATCCTGATCATGCTCATCGCGGTCTATGTGGTGCTGCTCGTGACCTTCAGGTCGCTGCTGCTGCCGTTGAAGGCGATCGCCATGAACCTGCTGTCGATCGGCGCGACCTACGGCGTACTGGTCCTGGTGTTCCAGAACGGCCTGGGCACCGACCTGTTGAACTTCGAGCGGACCAACTACCTGCAGAACTTCGTACCGGTGCTGCTGCTCGCGCTGCTGTTCAGCCTCAGTACGGACTACGAGGTCTTCCTCCTCGACCGGGTGCGCGAGGAGTACGTGGCGACCGGCGACAACACCATCTCCGTGGCACGCGGTCTCGCGCGCACCGCGCCGATGATCTCGGGGGCGGCCCTGCTGATGGTCGCGGTCTTCGGAGCCTTCGGCTTCTCCGGCATCGTGCCCATTCAGCAACTGGGCTTCGGCATGGCCATCGCCATCCTGCTGGACGCCACCCTCGTACGGCTCCTGCTCGTACCCGCGGCCATGCGGCTCATGGGCAGCTGGAACTGGTGGATGCCCGGTCGGTCGGCCCGGCCGTCCAGCCCCGAAGAGCCGGCGGCGGAGAAGGCGGAGGAAGCGGAGCAGGAGGCGAGCGCCATGGCTCAGCGCTCGTGACCGGTGCCTTGTGACGGGTGGCCTGTGAGCGGTGGCTCGTGAGCGGTGGCCTGTGAGCGGTGCGCCGAAGAGGAACAGCGCGTACGGGAACGACCAGGACGGAGAGGTCAGAGATGGTTCTACTTGTCGTCGTGTTCCTGCTGATGGGGGTCCTGGTGGGTGCGGTCGCCCATCTGCCGGTCCCTGTCAGCCTGTTCGCCGGCACCGTCATCGGTGGTTGGCTGACCGCTTTCCTTGTGCGGGAGCGCCGCGCCAAGCGCCGGGAGGAGGGGCCGCATGCGGCCGACCATCTCCGTCACGGCTGAGCGGACCACAGCCGTCAAAGACGCCGACGGCATGGCGGTGGCCTCGTTCATGCTCGGGCTGACCGGCCTGCTGGTGGCGAACCTCTTGCTCGGGCCGACCGCTGTCGTGCTGGCCTCCCTGTCCCTGTGGCGCGGGACCGCCCGCCCGGGCCGCGCCTGGGCAGGCCTCGGGCTCGGTGTCGCCGACCTCGTCGTCCTCGGCGTCCTGGTCAGCCTCGACGGCACCCCGTCCTGGAGCATGTAGGAGAACACCGACCACGACTGACCACGACCGACACGACTGACCACGACTGACCACGACCGACACGACTGACCACGACTGACCACGACCGACACGACTGACCACGACCGACACGACTGACCACGACTGATACGACTGAACGCGACGGCCCCCGGAGTCTCCGGCGGGCCGTCGCGTTCAGTCGTGGCCGCGCACGGACGGAAGGGGTACGGACCCAGTCGTCACACTCGCCGATTTGACGAATGCCCTTGCCGGGGCAGCAAATGGAGAGATGGCAGACGATGACGATTTCGCGAAAGTGCTGACGTCCGTGGGTCCGCGCCTGCGGGCACTGCGGCAGGCCAAAGGCACCACGCTGTCCCAGCTGAGTGAAACGACGGGTATTTCCCTCAGCACGCTCTCACGCCTGGAGTCGGGGCAGCGCAAACCGACCCTGGAACTCCTCCTGCCCCTGGCGAAGGCGCACGGCGTACAACTGGACGAGTTGGTGGACGCCCCGACGACCGGCGACCCGCGCGTCCACCCGCGCCCCTTCACCCGGTTCGGCCAGGTCTTCGTCCCGCTGACCCGCCACCTCGGCGGACTGCACGCCTACAAGCAGATCCTGCCCGCCGGGCATGGCGACGGCGAGCGGCCCACGCAACAGACGCACGAAGGGTACGAGTGGCTGTACGTCCTGTCCGGCCGCCTGAGACTGGTCCTGGGGGAGCACGACCTTGTCCTTACCGCCGGGGAGGTGGCCGAGTTCGACACCCGTACACCCCACGCGTTCACCAACCCCGGACCGCACCCCGTCGAATTCCTCAGCCTGTTCGGAGCCCAGGGGGAGCGGATGCACGTGCGCGCCAAGCCGACCGCCACCGGTACGTGACACCCACGTGCCCTGCACCGTCCGCCGTAGCCGTAGCCGTAGCCGTGCTGTGACAGCCGGCCTCAGCGCTCCCCGGCTTCGGAAAGCCACGCGTACGCGGCCCGCGCCGTGAACTCGCGCTGGCCGCCCGCGAAGAGCAGCCCCGCCGTGCCGAACGCCGGGTCGGAAGCCGTATCCGGGACATAGGGAATCGCGATGCAGCGCATCCCGGCGGCGTGCGCCGCCACCGCCCCGGGCACGGCGTCCTCCAGCACGACACAGCCGGCGGGCTCCGCACCGAGCCGATGTGCCGCCTCCAGGAAGACATCCGGCTCCGGCTTGCCGCGGTCGACCTCCTCCGCCGAGACGACGACGGGGAAATACGCGTCCAGGCCGGTGACCCCCAGCGCCACGTCGATGGCCTCGCGGGACGAACCTGATGCCACGGCCATCCGGGCGCCCTCGCCGTGCAACCTCTCCACGAACACCCGCATCTGCGGGAACACCTCCGTCGAGGCGCGCACCCGCTCCAGATAGAGCCGGTTCTTCTCGGCCAGCAGCGTGCCGACCGAAGCCTCGATTCCGTACTCCTCGCGCAGCGTCTCCAGCGTCTCCCTGGTGCCGATCCCGATGAAACGGCTGTGCTGCTCCCAGCTGAAGTCGTGCACCCCGTACTGGGAGAGGAGCCGGCGCCCGGCCTCGTAATAGTTCGGTTCACTGTCGACGAGTGTTCCGTCGAGGTCGAAGATGACCGCGGGGACGGCCGGGACCGGCGGGACGGCTGGGATGTGCGAAGCGCTCATGTCTCCCAGCATGCCGAGTCAGCGCGTCACGTCGGCTGGTCGAGCCGGTTCGGCCGACCGGCCCACCGACTCGACCAGCGGCAGCAGCCGGTGCGGCACCCGCTCGCGCAGCGCCATCTCCGTACGGGTACGGACCACGCCCGGCATACGGATCAGCCGCTGGACCACATCCTCCAGATGACCGTTGTCGCGCGCCACGACCCGGGTGAGCAGGTCTCCGCTGCCCGTGATCGAGAACGCCTCGATGATCTCGGGGACGGCCGCGAGGGCGTCACCGACCTCGTCCAGATGCCCCTGCGTGACCTCGATGTGGACGAAGGCGAGTACGGGGTGACCGAGGGCGGCGGGGGAGAGGTACGGCCCGGTGCCGGTGATCACCCCGTCGCGCTCCAGCCGGTCGAGACGGGCCTGGAGGGTGCCCCGGGCGACACCGAGGATCCGGGCGTACTCCCGCACGCTCGTGCGCGGCTGTTCGATGAGGAGCCGCAGGATGCGGGTGTCGAGCGTGTCCACGGTCATGGTCCGTTGGCCTCCTGATGTCGGTACGCCACCGGCAAGGACTGTACCAATGGCACTGTGGCGACGGCTCCGCTTGAACCACTGTCCCGCGCCTACGTGGGGGCGCGGCGCCGCCCCGCCCCTGCGCGCGGCCTCTTACCCTGCAATGACGTGCGTCCTCTGAAGTGACGTGCGTGACGTGCCACCAGGACCACTGTCGTCAAGGGAGATGCACATGCTCAGCAAGCGGGAAGCCGCCGAAGCCGTACGTCAGGCCAAGGTGAAGACCGGCGTCACCTGGGCCCAACTGGCCGACGCGGTCGGCAAGCCACTGGCCTGGACCACCGCGGCGCTGCTCGGCCAGCACCCGATGGGCAAGGAAGAGGCGGCCACCGCGGCGGCGCTGCTCGAACTCGGCGACGACGCCGCCGTTGCTTTCCAACTCCAGCCGACCCGCGGAGCTCTGGACGCCGCCGTCCCCGTGGATCCCACGATCTACCGGCTCTACGAGGTCGTCCAGGTCTACGGGCCGACCATCAAGGAGCTGATCCACGAACAGTGCGGCGACGGCATCATGAGTGCGATCAACTTCCGCCTCGACGTCCGGCGCGTTCCCGACCCCGCGGGCGACCGGGTCGTCATCACCCTCGACGGGAAGTACCTGCCGTACCAGTGGTAGTACGCGCCTCTCCGGGTCGCCCCCGAGCCGCCCCCTCCGGCAGCGGAATCTCGGAGTGGACGTCACACCGGCGATGATCGACGACGGACGCCGCCGTGTGGCGATCGAAGACGGAGACCGGTGCGGGGTCGTACGCGGCTCGGGCACCGCCAGGGCGTAGCCGTTGGCCTACCAGTGGCCAAGTTTGGGGCTGCGTGAATGTGCCAATGGCGCAGTTGGTGGTGAGGCTGTTGAGCCAATGGGGCCAACGATGGTTCTCTTTGCGGTATCCAGGTACTCAGGGCGCCGCGCAGCGCCGGTCGGCGACGAAGCCGGATCCGGTCCGCGGTGCCTTCGTCGTCCTGCCGCCGCCCCTCCCGGACGGTCGCGGGTGCGGCGCGCACCACTGCGAGGGGGGCGGCAAACCGCCGTGAAGAGAATGTTCGTGGCCCCGGACCCGGGGCGTCTGAGGCTGAGGAACTCGGCCCGCGCCGTCATGGGCATCGCCCTCGCTGTCGCCGCCGCCGAGCTGTGCGGGTTCTCGCTCGTCGCGTCGATCACCGGTGGCCTCGCGGCGCTGGTCGCCCTCTTCACCGTCACCGACGCGACCGTCCGCGCCCAGCGGATCACCACCGCTCTGTTTCCCGTCGTGGGATTCCCCGTGCTGGCGCTCGCCACCACCCTGCACGGCGTGACCATGGCCCGCGACGCCGCGTTCCTGACGGTCGTCTTCTGCGGGGTCTACGCACGCCGTTGGGGGGTACGCGGCAACGCCCTCGGGATCTTCGCGTTCATGAGCTTCTTCATGACGCAGTTCCTGCACGCCGTCCCCGCCCAACTGCCCGAGCTGTCCGCCTCTGTGAGCCTCGCCCTCCTCGCGGCCGGTGCTGTGCGGTTCTTGATCTGGCCCATCGAGCGGCGTACCCCTCCCGTCGCGGCTCCGCCGGCCCTGCCCGGCAGCGGCCTGGCCCGGCCGACGACCCGGCAGGCCTTTCAGGCCACCGCTGCCTGCCTTGCCGCGCTGTCGATCGGACAGGTGCTCTCCGAAGACCGCTGGTACTGGGCCGTCGGCACCGTCTGGTGGATTTTCGTCAACACGACTTCCCGAGGCGAGACGCTGATCCGCGGATTCCGCCGCGTCCTCGGCACCGTGACCGGAATCGCCGTCGGTCTGCTGGTCGCCATCCCACTGCACGGCGCCCCCGTGCCGACGGCGGCCCTGGTCGCCGTGTGCGTCTTCGGGATCTTCTACACGGCCGCGGTCTCGTACTCCTGGATGGTGCTGGCGGTGACGGTCATGGCCGGCCTGCTCTACGGTCTGCTGGGAGTGCTGGACCCCGGCCTGCTCGTGCTCCGCGTCGCGGAGACGGGCGCGGGCACGGTGTGTGCCGCACTGGCCGTACTTCTCGTGCTGCCCGTCACCACGCATGCCACGACGGACGCGTGGATCCAGCGTGCGCTGCGCTGTGTGCACGTCTGCACCGCCGAAGCCGCAGCGCGGCTCGACGGCTCCCCGGACGCGGACCCCGCCCGCCACATCGCGGAGTTGGAACTGCTGCTCGGCCGGGTCCGGCTCTCGCTCGCGCCGCTGGTGCACCCGCTCAGCCCGCTGAGGGCCCGGAAGGCGCGGGCCCTCCAGGTGCTCGCGCTGCTCGACGACTGCGCCCGCGAGGTCCGCGGTCTCGCGGCTCTCGCCGCCATCCCCGATGGCACGTACGACGCACGACTGGCCGTCGTCTGCCGACGGGTCGAGACTGCCGTGGAAGCGCTCACGACGCCGGACGGCGGGCCTGAGACGCGGGTACCCGACGCCGTGCCGCGCCCTGCCGGCGCCGAGCCCGCACTGGCTCATCTCCACGGCTTGGAGCGGGCACTCGCGGACCTCGCCGCCCCCTTGCGCAGCTCTCCACGCTCCGCACTCACCGGAGCCTGACCGGCACAGCCGTCAGACGGCGGACCAGCCGTTGTCGACGGGCAGGATGGCCCCGTTGATGTTCGACGCGGCGTCCGAGGCCAGGAAGAGGATGGCGGCGGCCTGCTCCTCGGCGGTGGCCACGTTGCCGGCAAGCCCGAGGTAGGGACGGAGGGCGCCAGGACCGTGCGCCTCCGCCCGGGCGTCGACCTGGATGGCGGTCGCGGTGGCGCCGGGGGCTATGGCATTGGTGCGGATTCCCTCGTTCCGGTACATCACGGCGAGGGATTTCGTGAGGCCGGCGACGCCGTGCTTGGCGGCGGTGTACGCGGCACCGGCCGCGCTGCCGCGAAGGCTCGACTCGGACGCGGTGAAGACGATCGCACCGCGGCCGGCGGCCAGCATGTGCGGGAGGGCGGCCCGGGTCAACAGGAAGGGTGCCGTCAGGTTGACTTGAATGACGCGGTGCCACTCGGCGTCGTCGGTGTCCGCGAGGGCCGACATGCGGTCCATGATGCCGGCGTTGTTCACCAGTACATCCAGGCCGCCGAAGGCATCCACGGCCGTGGCGACGACCTGGTCGACCACCTGCTGGTCGCTCAGATCGCCGACGACCGCACGGGCGATGCCTCCCGCGGTCTCGATGGCCGTGACGACCTGTTCGGTGTTCTCCTTGTTCAGATCCGCGACCAGTACCTTCGCGCCTTCCTGCGCGAATCGCAGGGCCGTGGCTCTGCCGATTCCCGATCCCGCTCCGGTGACGACGACGCTGCGTCCCTGAAGACCGGTGCTGCTCATGGGGGCACTCCCTTTTCTCGGCGGGGCGGCATCGGCTCAGGACTGTCCCGGTCCGCGCGCCCGCGGGTGTCGTTGAGGTGTCGGCCTCGGTGACCGACCGACCGTCCGGCCTCGGCCGCGGAGGGCAGCGGACAGCGGACTGCTTGAGTCAGGCAAGCATGATTGCATTGCT
Organism: Streptomyces sp. NPDC088400; assembly: GCF_044753355.1. Classification (NCBI taxonomy): domain Bacteria; kingdom Bacillati; phylum Actinomycetota; class Actinomycetes; order Kitasatosporales; family Streptomycetaceae; genus Streptomyces; species Streptomyces sp. NPDC088400. Next base: position 162,180 of record NZ_JBIVMZ010000011.1, read on the forward strand.
TGAGTCAAGCAAGTTGCTGATAGGGTGGCTGGTATGTCTACACCGCAGTCAGCAGCCGACTCTGTCTCGACGGACGTGGCCGAGATCGAGCGTGCCCTCAGCCGTGTCGCCTATCTGACCGGCCGGGTCCGGCAGCACGATCGCCTCATGGCCCTGGCCGGAGTGCCGCTGGACCGTGCCGCTGTGGCGCTCCTGCGGCAGATCGCCGATTCCCGCTCTCTCCGTCTCGGCGAGCTGGCGGCGCAGTTGGCCGTGGAGGCGTCGCACGTCACCCGGCAGGTGCAGCAGTTGCAGAAGGCCGGTTACGTGACCCGGGTCCCGGATCCGGATGACCGCCGTGCGCAGCGTATCGAGCTCACACCGTTCGGCCGGGACGCGGTCGACCGCATCCGCGAGGCGAGCTGCCGGGGGATGGAGATGGCCCTGGCGGAGTGGTCACCGCAGGAGTTGGAGCGACTGGCCACGCTGTTCCATCGGATGGTCGATGACTTCCTCGCCTACGCCGACGAGAGCCCCGAACAAGGCGATGCCGGCGCATCGCGCCCTGCCTGAGCGTAAAGCGGTGTTGCGTGACGGGAGTTGCCTTCGGCGGGCAGACCGCGTGGGTCCGCCCGCCACCGCCCGGAGCGCTCGCCGTATTGATCGGATGATCTGGGACGGTCGGCCGAGGGTGCATGATCTTCCGTGTTGACAGGTGACGTTCGGGTGCATGTAATGGATCCGGTGTCGCGTGACGCTGGCCAAAGAGCAGTGGGCCGGCCGGCGGTCGGGCGAACACCCTTCAGGCAAAGGGTCCGTCATGAGTTCATACTCCGCGCCCTGTACATGACGTAGCGCAGCCGCACGTCGTCTCTCGCTCCGCGCATTTCCTGGCACCGTCACGTGTGCCGAGCCCGACGGTTTCCCTACGGCGACACGTTCAACGGCGCCCTGGCACCCGTCCACGATCCGCGTCCGGCGAGAGGCTGTGCGGTCGCTCCGACCTGTGCACGTCATCACCGGCCATGACCGCAGTCACTGCGGATTCACTCGCATTCTCCGGAGACACAGAACCGTATGCCCACATCATTCAATGAATCGGTCATCGAGGAGTTCCGCACCCACGAGGGGAAGGTAGGCGGCCCCTTCGAAGGCGGGAATCTGCTCCTGCTCACGACCACCGGCGCGAAGTCGGGGACCGAGCGGACCGTTCCTCTCGGTTATGTCCGCCACGGCGATTCACTCCTGCTCGTCGGGTCCAACCTCGGTGCCCCGCACCACCCTCACTGGTACCACAACGTGCTCGCCCATCCCGTGGTGCGAGTGGAGATCGGCACCCGCACCTTTCAAGCACTCGCGGTCCCTGCCGAGGGAGAGCGGCGTGAGGAACTGTTCGAGCATGTCATGCGGATGGCGCCCGGATACGGCGACCACCAGGCCGGGACCACCCGGACTCTGCCGGTCGTGGTGCTGGAGCGCGCCGAGCCCGATGGCTGGGAGAGCCCCCGGGAGGTCAGTACCCTCGCCGACAAACTCATCGAGGTCCATACGTGGCTGCGCGGGCAGTTGCGTCAGGTGAAGGCGGAGACCGACGCCCACTTCGCCGAACGCGCCGCCCACCAGGGCCCCGGTGAGCCACCTGCCCCGAGCCTCGGGCTGCAGATCCGGCAGCGCTGCCTGGCGTTCTGTCAGGCCCTGGAGTTCCACCACACCAGCGAGGACGCGCACGTGTTCCCCGGAATCGCCCGCCATCACCCGCACCTGGCCGGCACCTTCGACCGGCTCCGTGACGAACACCGCACGGTCGCGCGCATCCAGAGCGAGCTGGTGGCCCTGCTGGCCGGCATCGGTATCGCCGACCCTCGGCGCTTCCGCGCCGAGCTGGAAGAGATGTCGACCGAGCTGAACGCGCATCTGGACTACGAGGAGGAGGCGATTCTTCCCCTCCTGGCCGAGGTGCCATGGCCGCCGGCTCCCCCGCGAACACGCCTGAAGACAGCGAACACGCCTGAAGACAGCGAACACGCCTGAAGACAGCGAAGGCGACAAGGCCTGACAGAGGCCCACATGGACGGTGACGGTCCGGATCCCCGGGCCGTCACGGCCTTGCGGCCCGTCCGTTGCCCTGCGGCCTGCCATTCTGCCTGCGGTGCGGCGGGTCCCTGGAACGGCACCCGCCGCACCGCCCGGCCGACGGGCGAGCAAGAATCCGGTCGGGTCCCGCCCGGAGCCCCATCACTGGAAGGTTGTCCCATGCGAGTGCGCGTCAAGGCTTTCGACCACCTGGTACTCAACGTGCGCGATGTCGAGCGCGCCCTGGAGTTCTACTGCGGACCACTCGGCCTGGAGCCGGTCCGCGTGGACGAGTGGCGGGCCGGTGCGGTGCCGTTCCCGTCGGTGCGGGTCAGCCCGACCACGATCATCGACTTGCTCAGCCGCCCGCGCGGCGAGTCGAACGTGGACCATATCTGCCTGGTGGTCGAGCCGCTTGACTGGCAGCAGATCATCGCCTCGGGCACCTTCACCGTGCTGGAAGGCCCGGTCGGACGGTTCGGTGCCCGAGGCGAGGCGCAGTCGATCTACGTACGGGATCCGGACGGCAACACCGTCGAGCTGCGTTGGTATCCGCAGGACGCGGCGGAGTGAACTCCGTGTGGTGGGATCACCAGCTCACGGGCAGCTCACGCAGGCCGCTGAAGAACTCCTTCGACCGCCAGCGCAGTTCCTCCACGGGAACCGCGAGGCGCAGTTCCGGCATGCGGGTCATCACCTGCTCCAGAGCCACTTGGAGTTCCAGCCGGGCGAGGTGTGCGCCGAGGCAGTAGTGGATTCCGTGTCCGAAGCTGACGTGTTGCGCCGTCACGGGGCGGTCGAGGACGAGCCGGTCCGGGTCGGGGAACACGTCGGGGTCGCGGTTGGCGGCCGCCTGGGAGATGACGACGGGTTCGCCCGCGCGGACGAGCACCCCGCCGAGTTCGACGTCCTCCGTGGCGTACCGGGGCAGGGTCAGCCCGTTGAGCAGCGGTACGTACCGCAGGAGTTCTTCCACGGCCTTGGGGACCAGGCCGGGCTCGGCGCGCAGCCGGGCCAGCAGGTCTTCGTCGCCCTCGGCCGGAAGAAGCAGCAGGGAGAAGAAGTTGGCGATCTGGTTGGTGGTGGTCACGAACCCGCCGACGAGGAGCTCGTTGAGGACACCCGTCAGCTCTTCCTCGGTGATGCTCTCGTCCCGGTCGCAGGCCTGGACGAGGATGGTGAGCAGATCGTCGGCCGGCTCCCTGCGCCGGGCCTCCACCCAGCCGCCCATCAGGGCGAAGAACTCGGCGGCCTGCCGCTGGATCGCCTGGGGCGGCGCACTGCCCGAACAGACCGTGTCCGCCCAGTCCCGCACATGGCGGTGATCGGCATAGGGCACACCGACCAGTTCGCAGATGAGTGTCATGGGCAGCGGAAAGGCGAAGTCCTCGACCAGGTCGGAGGGCGGCCCGGTCTCCTCCATCCGGTCGAGCAACTCGTCGGCGATCGCGCGGATACGGTCGCGCAGGAGCTCGATACGGCGAGCGGTGAACTCCTTGCTCAACAGGGAGCGCATCCGGGTGTGGTCGGGGGCGTCGATGGAGATGAGGCCCCCGCCTCCGGTACGCGGCATCGGACTGATCCGGGGCTGGTCGCGGCGGACGGCCTCGGCGAGGCTGAAGCGGGCGTCGGAGAGGACGCTTCGGACGTCCTCATGACGTACGGCGAGCCAGGCGTCCTCGCCGTAGGGGAGACGCACCCGGGCGAGGGGCTGGTCCCGCAACGGGCGGTAGTCGGAGTGGAGTCCGAGGCCCTCGGTGGTCCAGAAGGGGTACGCGAGGGGCTCTGGGTGCTGCGCGGAGTCGTGTTCCTGCTGGAGAGACACAGAGTTTCCGCCTTTCCTGGTTCGGGCCTTCGTAAGGGGCAGCGCTGGTCAGCAGTGGTCGGTTGTGGCCGACTCCGGTCAGCAGCCAGCGGCAGTCGGCGATCGTCGGCAGTGGTCAGCGGAGGAGGCGCGCGTGCTCCGGGACGTACAGCTCCTCCCGGCCGCGCGGGACGGACTGCGGGCCCACGGGCACGAGGACATGGGTCGGCGGGGGCGCCGTGTCGTCGACCGAGGCGGTGAAATCGCGGCCGTCGTCCCGGCAGATGAACTGCATCACCTGCCGTCCGGCGCCCGCCGCCCTGATGAGGCCGCCGGTGGTGGCCCACACACCGGAGAGGTAGAAGTTCGACAGACCGGGCAGAACCGGGCCGTTCTTCTTGACGAGCTCCTCCATCGTCTCGCCGCTCTCGACGAAGGGCTGCCAGCCGAGGAAGGTGCCCTCGTAGTTTCCGGTGTAGCGGATCTGCGTGAGGGGCGTGCAGGTGTCCCGTACGGCGATGGAGTCCTTCAGACCCGGGTAGCGCTCGTCCAGGAAGGCGACGATCGTGTCCCGCACCCGGCGCTTGGCCACGGAGTAGGCGCGACCGCGCCGTACGGGAAGCGTGTGCAGCTCCTCGCCCCGGCGGAAACGGCTGAACTGCTCGGGGCCCTCGCTCAGTTCGCGCCACGGCTCCGTGTCGGAGAAATAGGTGGCATAGATGACCGTCGTGTCGTCCGGTGACAGCTCGGGGTAATACCGGCTGCGGAACTGGACGTTGAGACTCGGATGGCGCATGCCGGTCAGCCGGGAGGCCGTGGCCTCGTCCAGAAGGTGCGTGGTGGTCGGCTCGCCCTCGGGGAACGGCCGCCGCAGGCCGAGGAACAGGCTGACATAGCCGGGGAACACCATTCCCGGCTCCTTGATGGTCTCCTCGAAGAGCTGCCGCCAGTCGTCGTCCATATAGCGGCCGTCGAGGAACTTCATCAGGGTGGTGGGGCCGTCGCAGGCCGAGACGACGATGTCGGCGTGGTATTCACGCCCGTCCGAGAGCCGCACGCCCACCGCGCGGTCGTTCTCGACCAGGATCTTCTCGACCTTGGCGTTGTACGTGATCTCGCCGCCGAGCCGTTCGTACCGGTCCGCGATGGAGCGGGCGAGGCCGAGCGACCCGCCTTCCGGCACCCCGGCCGAGAGGTTGGCCTGCGCCGCCATCTGGAAGTAGAACGGCAGGACGGGGAACGCGGGATGCTTCTCGTACAGGATGTAGTTGAACGCCTCGACCAGCAGCGGATCCTTGAAACGCGCCGAGTACTCCGTCATCAGTGTCGACATCGACGTACGGAAGAGATTGAAGTACGGGACGAAGCCGGCCAGCATGCGCCAGCGCTCCCGGCGGCTCATCAGCGGAACGGGTTTGAGGAAGGGATACGCCGGGAGGCAGGCGCGGAACTTGCGCAGGCCGGAACAGAAGGCGCGGATAGGGCGGGCGTCGGCCGGTGAGAGGGACAGCAGATGGGCTTCGAGCCGGTCCGGGTCGCAGTAGAAATAGACGGTCCGGCCGTCCTGTCCGCGCACGATGTTGAAGACATCGAAATGGCGCATCTCCTTGCCCTGGAGCGCGCCCAGTTCGAGCCAGATCTGGTGCATCTCGTTGCCGGGGCCGTTGCCGAGCAGCCAGCTGATGCAGCAGTCGAAGGTGAAATCGCCCCGGCCCCAGCCGGTGCAGCAGCCGCCGGGGATGTCGTGCATCTCGAAGACCTGGCTGCGGTAGCCGTTCATCTGCGCGTAGCTGCCGGTGGACAGGCCGCCCAGGCCCCCACCGATGATGATCATGGATTCTCTGCGGGGCTTGGCAGCCGGCATGGTGTGATCTCCTCGGGCCTTCATGATGTGGTCACCGGACCCTGCGCTGTTCGAGCTGCGGCAGCCGGCCCAGTTTTCCGGGATGCCAGGGTTCGGTTCCGCCGCTCTCCCACGCGCGGAATTCGAGGCCCAGTTCCTGGCAGATGTACTGCGTGACGAACCGCCCGCTCGCGGCGGTGCGGATCAGGCTGCCGCCGCCGAACCACTGTCCGGCCATGGAGAAGCCGTCCAGACCCGGGAGCCGCATCCGGTCCTTGTTGATCAGTCCGGTGATCACGTCGTCGGCGTCGGTGAACGACTTCCAGCCGAGGATGCTGCCGCCCTGGACACCGGTGTACCGCTCGGTGGTCGCGGGCGAGGCCACGTCGATGACCTCGATGGCCTCGCCGATACCGGGGTAACGGCGCTCCAGGAAGGTGCGGACGAAATCGGCGACGTCCTGCTTGCGTGCCCAGTACGCCTTGCGGTCGGTACGCCGCAACTCCTTCCAGTAGGCGTAGTCGCTGAAGTACGTGCAGTGGATGACCGACTTGCCGGCCGGGGCGAAGCCGTCCGAGTAGCGGGAACGCAACTGCACGACGAGGCTCTTCTGGAGCACATGCGGCAGCGCGGCGTTGTCCTCCTCGGACAGCAGATAGGTGGTGCTGTGCCGCTCCCCGGGGTCCAACTCGCCTTTCATACCGACGAAGGCCGAGACGACCCCGGGATAGAGAAGCTCCGGACGGTTCACCATCTCCTTGAAGAGTGTGTCGATCTTGGGGCTGGTGTACCGGCCGTCGAGCAGACCGTTGATCGTGGTCGGGCCGTCGCAGGCGGAGACGATGTGGTCGGCGAAGTGCCGTTCCCCTCCGCGCAGTTCCACACCGACCGCGCGGTCGTTCTCGACCAGGACGCGCTCCACCCGCGCGCGGTAGTCGACCTGCCCGCCCAGCGAGGTGTAGCGGTCCTCGACCGACCGGGCCAGCCCCAGTGAACCGCCCTGGGGGAAACCGGCGTTGAGGTGGTGGGCGCTGGCCATGTTGAACAGGTAGGGCAGCAGCGGGAAGACCTCGTGGTCCTGGAAGAAGATGAACGGGAACGCCCGGCGCAGCAGCGGGTCCTGGAACCGCCCGCAGAAACGCTCCATGCGGGTCGCCGCCGTACGCCAGAAGAGCACGAAGTCCGGCAGAATCGCGCGCAGCATCGCCAGTTTCTCCCGCGGCGTCTGCAGGGGCGGCGGCGTGAGGAACGGATAGAGGTTGGTGTCGATGAACCGCCTCAGGTCGCGGCAGAAGGCACGGATCGGCCGCGCGTCGGCGGGCGAGATCTCCAGCAGGTGCCGCTCCAGCCGGTCGGGATCGTTGTAGAAGGTGACCGAGCGGCCGTTCTCGTCGGTGACGGTGTTGAACATCTCGAAGTTCGCGATGGTCTTGCCGTCGAGCGCGCCCAGTTCCCGCCATACTCGGCTGGCGTCATTGCCCCGGCCGGTGCCGGTGAGCCACTCGATGCAGTAGTCGAAGACATAGTCCTGGCGGGACCATGCCGTACAGCACCCTCCGGGCAGGACATGCCGTTCGAAGATACGGGTCTCGGCGCCGCTCATCTGGGCGTAGCAGCCGGTGGACAGACCGCCGATGCCGGCGCCGATGACGATGACACGGGGCTTGTCGCCCGGGGCCCGGTCGCGGGCGTGCCATACGGTCCGGGTGTTACGCGACATGTGTCTCGCCTCCGGGAAGGCCGGTGAGGCCGGTGATGCCGTCGATCTCGGTGAGGCCTTCGAGGGCCGCGAGGGCGAGCTTGGCGTTCTGTGCGAGGTACTTGTCGTCCAGCATCTCGGCGTGGGTGCCGAAACCACGGAGCAGTTCGGTACGGCCGGTCGAGCTGCCGTGCCAGGTGCCCCGCTGTCCCGCCGCGTAGAAGGCCGCCTTCCGCTCGTCGGAGATCACGCTGACGGTGCCGGCCACCGTGCCCACGTTGGGGGTGCGGCCGCAGTAGTCCAGGTACTCCCTGGCCTGTGCGAGGGTCTCGGAGGCGACGCTCTCGGAGCCGGTGTGGCGGCGCAGATGGCCGCGCAGTTCGTGCTCGAACGCCTCGATGTGCTCGTCGGCGAGGGTATGGGCCTCCAGGATGCGGTACGAGTCCATGATCACCACATGGGGGACCTCGCGGCCGCGTGCTTCGAGCTCCTTGGCGACCTCGAAGGCGAGGTTGCCGCCGAGGGAGTAGCCGAGAAGAAGGCAGGGACCGTCGGGCCGGAGCGTCTCGACGAGGTCGGCGTAGCGGATCACTTTGTCGCCGTCGAGGTGGTTGAAGGCGACCAGTTCGTAACTCGGCAGGTGGGCGGCGAACCGGCGGTAGACCAGCCCGTGCCCGCCGGCCGGCGGGAAGCAGAACAAGGTGGGCCCCTGCTCGCCGTTGAACGTCAGGTAGGGCCGACTGCCGGAGATCTTGCCGCTGATGATGTCCTCGACCGTGCCGGCCATGCCGTGCAGCGTGGTGACCTTGAAGAGCAGGCCGACCGGGATGTCGACACTGAACTCGGCCTGGAGGCGGTGGATCAGCTCGATCAGTTTGATGGAGCTGCCGCCGGACTCGAAGAAGTCACCGCGCAGGCCCACGCGTTCCAGGCCGAGCAGCGCCTGCCAGTGGGCGGCCATGCGCTGTTCGTAGAGCGTGACCGGTGGTTCATGGACCTCCTCGGTCGACTGGGCCCGGGGCTCCGGCAGCGCGGCGACGTCGACCTTTCCGTTCGAGGTCACCGGCAGGGCGTCGAGCGCGGTGAAATGCGTCGGGATGAGGTACGTGGGGAGCTGGGCCGCGAGATGGCGGTGCAACGCGCGCGGGTCAAGCGTTGTCCCGGCGGCCGGGACGCAGTAGGCGCACAGCACGGCGTCGCCCCGGGCATCGGTACGGACCGTGACGAAGGCCTGGGTGAGGCCGGGCCGCGACATCAGCAGGGATTCGATCTCGCCGGGTTCGATGCGATGGCCGCGCACCTTGATCTGGGCATCGGCACGGCCGAGGAGATGCAGCCTGCCCCGCGAGTCCCGGCGGGCCAGATCGCCGGTGCGGTACAGCCGCTCGGGCGCGGCGCCCGGACCCCGGCCCAGAGTCAGGGACATGAAGCGGCGGGCGGTCTGCTCGGGGTCGCCCGCGTAGCCGAGCGCGACGCCCGCGCCGCCGGCCCAGAGCTCGCCGACGACGCCGGGCGGTACGAGTTCGCCGTGGGCGTCGAGGATATGCAGCGAGCAGTTCGGGAGGGGGAAGCCGATCGGGACCGTCTGATGGGGATCGAGATCGTCGGCGGGACCCTCGAAGCAGGCGCTGTCGACGGCCGCCTCGGTCAGGCCGTACGAATTGATGACACGGGTGTCCGGGCCGCACAGATGGCGCAGCCGCTCGTACTCCGCGACCTTCCAGGTGTCGGAGCCGACGATCAGCAGCCGCATGAAGTCCAGCCGGTGACCGCCCAGTTCGCAGTGGGACATCAGGGCGCGGGCGACGGCGGGCACGAATTCGGCGCAGTCGACGCCCTCGGCCGTCATCGTGCTGTGGAGCCGTGCCGTGTTGAGCAGCAGATCGCGGCCGATCAAGACCAGTCGGCCGCCCGAGCACAGGGCGCGGACGAGGTCGCCGGTGAACACGTCGAACGAGACGCCGGCCATCTGAAGGTGGACACCCGGCTCCGTGTCGAGACCGTACTCCGCGCGCCAGGCGCCGTATACGGCGGCGAGAGCGCGGTGGCTGACCCGCACGGCTTTGGGACGGCCCGTCGATCCGGAGGTGTGGATGACATAGGCGGGCGCGTCCATGTCGAAGGCGGCGTCACTGTCGTCGCCGCTGCCGTCGGTCTCCGGCGCCATGGGGTCGTCCGCGGTGAGGACACCGTCCAGGACATCGGTCAGGATGTTGGTGTTCAGGGCCGTCAGCCGCTCCCTCCCCGACGCGTCGGCGATGGTCAGGGCCGCTCCCGCGTTGTGCGTCATGAACGCGAGCCGGTCGACGGGATGGCCGGGGTCGAGCGGCAGATAGGCGGCTCCGGTCTTGAGGACCGCGAGGAGCGCGACGATCAGTTCGGGCGACTTGGTGAGGCAGACGGCGACGACGTCCCCGCCCCCCACACCCCGCTCGCGCAGCCTGCCCGCCAGAAGCCGGGCACGGTGTTCCAGATCGCCGTACGTCATCCGGCGCACCCCGCCCACCTCGGACGGGACAGAAAGCGCGATGGTGTCCGGACTGCGGCCGGCGGCCTCGGAGATCAGCCGGTGCACCGGCACATCGTGCGGGACGGGCCGGCCCACGGCGGCCGGGTCGCGCAGGATGAGGTCGCGCTCCTCGGCACCGAGCATGTCCAGCCGGGGCACCGGCAGGTCGGCGGGGGCGTGGGTCAGCGACTCCAGGACGTTGACGTAGTGCGAGACCATCCGGCGCACGGTCCCGGACACGAAGAGGTCGGTGTTGTACTTCAGGACGCAGTGGAAGCGCCGCTCCGCCTCGTCCTCGTACGCCGACAGGGTGAGGTCGAACTGCCCTTCCTCCTCGGGGAGTTCGATGTAGTCCAGGTGGTATCCGTACTGCTGCGTGGCCACCTTGTGGGCCAGCAGGATGAACATCGCCTGGAAGACCGCCGACCGGCTCGGGTCGTGCTGGAGACCCAGCTTCTCCACGAGCAGGACGAACGGGTACTCCTGGTTGTCGAGCCCGCCGAGGACGGTCTGCCGGACCTGGGCCAGCAGCGCGGCGACGGACGGGGCGCCGGACAGATCGGCGTGCAGCGGCAGGGGGTTGACGAAGTAGCCGTAGACGGAGGCGAATTCCTCGTCGGTACGGCCGGTCACCGGGCTGCCGACGATGATGTCGTCCTGGCCCGAGTAGCGGTGCAGCAGGATGTAGTAGGCGCTGAGCAGCACCATGTACACCGTCACGTCGTGCTCGCGGGCCAGGGCGTGGACGCGGGCGCTGAGTTCGGCGTCGAGGACGAAGAACTCCGACGCGCCGTTGTGGGTCTGCACCGCGGGCCGCGGCTTGTCGGTGGGCAGGTCCAGGGCCGGGACCTCGGCGGGCAGGCTGCCGCGCCAGTAGTCCAGCATGCGCCGGGCGTCGGGCGAGGCCAGGAACCGGTTCTGCCGGTTGAGGAAGTCGAGGTACCGGGCCGGTACGGGCGGTAGCTGGACGGTCCGGCCCGCGCGCATGCCCTCGTAGAGGGCGAGGAGCTCCTCGATGAAGGTGAACGTGGAGATCGCGTCGGAGATGATGTGGTGGACGGCCTTCATGATGACCCAGCGGTCCGGTCCGCGCCTGAAGAGCCGGAACCGGATCAGCGGGTCGTGTTCGAGGTCGTACGGCCTGCGGTACTCACGGACGATCATCTCGTGGATGTCGTCCCAGTCGCGGCCCTCGACGTCGAACAGGGCCACGTCCGGCTCGCCGCTGTCCGAGACCCGCTGCACCGGCTGCCCGTCCTCCAGCGTGAAGTTGGCCCGCAGCACGGGATGCCGGGCGACGAGTGTGCGGACGGCGGAGAACATCAGCTCCGGTTCGAGCGCGACCCTCACCTCGACAGCGCCGCCGATGTTGTAGGCGAAGCCGTCGGGGTTGAGCTGCTTGAGGAACCAGAGGGCTTTCTGGTTCTGGGTGAGGGGATGCCGGGACGCGTCCTCGTGAATCTCGACCGCCGTGGCGTCGTGGGCCCCGTCCGCCGTCTCCGCGGCCAGCGCGGCCGTGGCGCCGTGGAGCTGGGTGATGAGCTCATGAGTGGGAGCGCCGCTGAGCAGCGCCACGACGGGCAGGGCGACACCGGTCTCGGCGTGGATACGAGCGCGCAGCTCCATGGCGAGGAGAGAGTCGAGGCCGAGCGAGCCGAGGCTGCTCGCCGGTTCGATCTGCTCGGTGCGCACCCGCAGTACGGTCGACGCCAGCTCCGTGAAGCGCTCGGCGACGAGCTCGGTGCGCCGCTCCTCGTCCGCCGTGCGGAACACATCGAGGAAATCGCTGTGTTCGTCGGCCGACGCGCCACCGGCGGCGGCCGCCTCGGCGGCGAGGTGTGTGACGAGCGGGGGCGGGGACGCGTACCAGGCGAGGAAGACCTTCCAGTCGACGATCGTCGCGATCAGCAGTTGCGGGCGGTCCTGGCCGATGACGCGTTCCAGGACGGCCATGCCGGCGCTGGGCGCGAGGGAACTCATGCCCCGGCTGACGCGGTAGTGCTCGACCAGATTGAGGTCCTCGATCATGCCGGTCGCCCACGGTCCCCAGTCGAGGCTGAGCGCGGGCAGCCCACGGGCGCGGCGGTGGTGCGCCAGCGCGTCGAGGAAGGCGTTCCCCGCCGCGTAGTTGGTCTGGCCCGTCGTGGTGAGCAGCGAGGCGACCGAGGCGAAGAGGACGAAGTGGTCGAGCGGCGCGTCACGCAGCAGTCGGTGGAGCAGCCAGGCGCCGGCCGCCTTGGGAGCGAGGACGGAGTCGAAGACGGTCCGGTCCATGTCCCGGACGAGTGTGTCCTGGACATGCCCGGCGAGGTGGAACACGCCCCGTACGGGCGGCGCGTCCTGGTCCCGGTACGCGTCGAGCCAGGCGGCCAGGGCCTGTTCGTCGGTGATGTCCACGGCGGCGTGGACCGGGTGGGCGCCGAGGGCTTCCAGCTCCTTGACGAAGCGCGCGTTGCCGCCGGCCCGGGAGTCGGGATCGAGGTCGCGCCAGGTGGCGCGCTCCGGCAGGGGAGTGCGGCCGACGAGGATGAGATGGCGGGCACCGCGCTGGACGAGGAAGCGGCACAGGAGCCGGCCCAGGGAGCCGAAGGCGCCGGTGACGAGGTAGGCGCCGTCCGGGCGCAGCCGTGTCGGGAGGGGGCGGGTGAGCCCCTCGGGCCGGGTGAGACGGCTGATGAGACGACGGCCGTCGCGCAGCGCGATCTCGTCCTCGGGCAGCCCCGTTTCCGTGGCGGTGGAGAGGATCTCGTGCAGCAGGGCCTCCGCCTCGGCTCGGCGGGCCGAGGCGGAGGCCTGCGCGCCGGCCGGAGCGAGGTCGATCAGTTTGCCGCCGTGGCCGGTCAGTTCCTGATGGCGCAGGACGCGGCCGATACCCCACGCGGGGGCGCCCAGCGGCTCGACCTGGTCACCCGGATCCACCGCCTGCGCACCGCGGGTGACGATGTGCAGGGCCGCCGGCGCGACGGTCTGGCGAGGGTCGTCCTGGAGAGCCTGGGCCAGGGCGACGAGGGAGTACGCACCGGTGGTGCTGTGCTCGTCGAGGCACTGGCGCGTGGTGTCGTCCAGCGCCGGCAGGTCGAGGTTCCACAGGTGGACGACGGTGCCGACGCACGCGCCTTCCCCGCCCCCGGTGAACCCGCCGCCCCCGGTGCCTTCGGCCAGTTCGGCCAGAAGCCCGCGCAGGTCGTCGGCGTGGCCGGGCACGACGGTCGAGGAGTTGGTGTCGTGGCGGAACGCGTAGCGATCGCCGGGGCGTACGAGATGGCAGCGCCCTCCGCGCGCCGTCACGAGCTCCGCCAGCGTGTCCGCGACCCCGCCGGGCGCGTCGGCGAACAACAGCCAGGTGCCGGGCGCGGTCGCGGGAGCAGCGGTCGCGGCCGGCACCGCCGTTGCCTGCTCGGAGTTGGCCTGCCCGGCTTCGGGCGGCGCCCCTTCGAGGGGCGCCTCGGTCCAGGTCAGCTCGGTGAGCCAGTTGTCGATCGTGCCGAGTCCCACGGTGGCCGACGCCTTCTCGACGTCGGCGGCCCGGAACCCGCCGACACGGCCGAGCGGTTGGCCGTCGTCCGCGTAGAGGGTGATGTCGCCGACGAGTTCGTCGTCCCGCTGCCGGGTGACCGTGGCGTGGACCCACAGCGGCTGGTCGCCGATCGAGGTGGTGTGTACGTCGGCGATGGACAGCGGCAGCAGAATGCCGGTGCCCGGCGCTCCCGCCTTCTCGCTCGCGGCCGTTGAGCCCGGGCCGGCCGGGTCGGTCCCGCCGGTGAGGATTCCGGCGGTGAGCAGGGCCTGGAAGCAGGAGTCGAGCAGGACGGGGTGGACGTGGTGACGTGCCGCGTCGTCACCGACGCACTCGGGCGGCCGGATCCGGGCCAGCGCCTCGCCCTGTCCGGTCCACACTCCCTCGATGCCCTGGAAGGCCGGACCGTAGTGGTAGCCGTGGGCGCTCAACGCCGTGTAACAGGCGGTGGCGTCGAGGTGCCGGTCACTGCGGGCCCTGACCGACTGGACGTCCAGCGGGGTGGTGCGCGCGGAACGGTGGTGGGCGGTGCGGACGACACCGCACGCGTGGACGGACGTCTCGTCGGTGTCCCCGGCGCCCGTCGCGATCGTGAAGGCGGCGTTCTGCGAGGAGAACGACAACTGTACGGCGCGGGGCGCGTTATTCGGAAGGAACAAGGCCTTGCGGAGCTCGATGTCGCCGAGCGCGATCTCGGTGCCGCCGGTCATGGCCCGTACCGCCTGGGCGGCCATCTCGACGTACCCCGCGGCCGGGAACAGCGTCCGGCCCTGGATCCGGTGGTCGGCGAGGTAGGGAGCCCTCTCGACGTCGAGTTCCGCTTCCCAGGCGGGCTCCGCGGTGGCCAGACGGCGGCCGAGGAGCGGATGGTCGAGCAGGCCGAGCCTGACCTGTGCCACCGGGTGGGGTTCGGCCCAGTACCGGTCGCGCTTCCACGGATAGCGCGGCAGCGGTACGGTCCGGCCCTCCGGCTGCAGTACGTCCCAGTCGACGGCGAAGCCGAGGTTGTGGAGCGAGGCCAGCGAGGTGGTGAACCGGGCCGCCTCGTCCTCCTCCCGGCGGATCGAGGGCAGCGTGAGCACGTCCTCGGCCCGGTCGGCAGGTCCGCCGGCCAGGCACTCCTTGATCGAGTGGGCCAGCACCGGATGCGGGCCGATCTCCAGGAAGACCCGGTGGCCGTCGTCGGCCATACGCTCGACAGCCGCGCGGAACCGGACGCTGTCCCGGATGTTGTTCCACCAGTAGTCCGCGTCGAGTTCGGAGCCGTCGGCCAGTCCCTCCCGCGCGGTCAGGTACAGCGGCACCTGGGCAGGACGGGGCTCGATGTCGGCGAGACTGACGAGCAGTTCGTCCTTGATCAGATCCATGCGGGCGCTGTGGTACGGCACGCGGACGGTGAGGAACTTGGCGAAGATCTGCTCGGCGCGCAGGCTTTCGGCACACGCGGCCAGGGCGTCCTCGTCGCCGGCGAGGGTGAGCGCGGTCGGACTGTTCACGGCCGCGATGGACACCAGGTCGCCGTACGGCCGGATGCGCTGCGCAGCCTCGTCCTCGGGCAGGCCCACGGCGAGCATCGTGCCTGTGCCCACCAGCCGTTGCTGGAGGCGGCTGCGGTGCACGACGATCCGAACCGCGTCGCGCAGGCTGTAGACACCCGCTTCGTGGAACGCGGCGATCTCTCCCGTGCTGTGACCGACGATGGCGGCGGGGTGCACGCCATGAGCGCGCCACAGGGCGGCGAGGCCGGTCTGCACAGCGAAGTTGGCGGGCTGGGCCAGCCAGGTCTCGGCCATCCGCGAGTCGGCCGCGTCGGCGTCCATCTCCTCGACGAGGGACCAGCCGGTGAGGGCGGCGATCTCGCGGTCGCAGCGCTCGACCGCCTCTCGGTAGACGGGCTGCGTGGCGAACAGCTCACGGCCCATGCCCCACCACTGGGGGCCCATTCCGGTGAACACCCAGGCCGGATGGCGCTGTTGGTCCTCGCGACGACGGTCGAGGAGCACCCGGGGATGGGTCTCACCCCGGACGTACGCGGCGAGTGCCTCGTCCAGGTCGTCACGGGAGCTGTAGACCACGGACAGCCGGGCGTCGTGGTGCTGACGGCGGTGCGCGAGGGTGTGGCCGAGGTCGTCGGCAGACGGAGCCCGCTGCCCGGTGAACGGGTCGGCCGGCTGGGCCAGTTCCCGGCGGATCCCCTCGGCCAGCTCGGGCAGGCCGGACGCGTCGCGCGCGCTCAGCGGAAGGACGCGGTAGCGAGCGCGGGGCACTGACTCCGGGGCCGCCGCGGCCTGTTCGTCCGTCGGCGACGGGAGCGGCGCCTCCAGCAGAACATGCGCGTTGGTGCCCCCGAAGCCGAACGAGTTGACCCCCGCGCGCGCGGGTCCTTCGTGCGCGGGCCACGGGGTGACCCGGGTCGGAATGTCGAACGGCGAGGAGGCGAGGTCGATCCCGGGGTTGATCCGCTCCAGGTTGATGTGCGGGGGGATCAGGCCGTGCTTGATGCTGAGGGCGGTCTTGATGAGTCCGGCGATTCCGGCGGCCGACTCGGTGTGCCCGATATTGGTCTTGACCGAGCCGACATAGCAGGCGGCGCCCGGTTCGCGGCCTACGGCGAGGGCCCGGCCGAGGGCGTTGGCCTCGATGGGGTCGCCGACCGGGGTGGAGGTGCCGTGTGCCTCGACGTACTGGAGGCTGCCCGGTGTGATGCCGGCCTCGGCGCACACCCGCTCGATCAGGGTGACCTGGGCGTCGGCGCTGGGCACGGTGATGCCGTTGGTGCGGCCGTCCTGGTTGACGCCGCTCGCGGTGATCACCGCATGGATCGGATCTCCGTCCCGGACGGCGTCCGCGAGGCGTTTCAGGGTGACGACCCCGACGCCTTCGGCGCGGACATAGCCGTCCGCGTCGGCGTCGAACGTACGGGACCGGCCCTCGGGGGACAGGAAGCCGCCCTTGGTCTCGGCGATCGTGTACTGCGGGGTGAGATGCAGCAGGGTGCCGCCCGCGAGGGCGAGGGAGCTCTCGCGCCGGCGCAGGCTCTCGCAGGCGAGGTGCACGGCGACCAGGGACGAACTGCACGCGGTGTCGAGGGAGACACTCGGCCCGCGGAAGTCGAAGCAGTGCGAGATGCGGTTCGACACCATCGTCATCATCGTGCCGGTCGCCGTGTGCGCGCCCAGAGTGTCGAACCGCAGGTCGGCGAACTGGAGGATCTTGTAGTCCAGGGTGAACGCGCCGATGTACACACCGACATCGCTGCCCGCCAGCTCGGCCGGCTTCTGGCCGCCGTCCTCCAGTGCCTCCCACGCCACCTCCAGCAGCTTCCGCTGCTGGGGGTCCATATGGCTGGCCTCACGGGGACTGATGCCGAAGAAGGCGGGGTCGAACTCGTCGAAGCCGTCGATGTAGCCGCCCCGGCCGCCCACCAGGCGGCCGGGCTTGGCTCTGTCCCGGCTGCCCAGCGTGGACACGTCGTATCGGTCGGCCGGTGTCGGAGTGATGCAGTCCTTGCCGTCGAGCAGGTTCTGCCAGAAGGTCCGGTGGTCGCTCGCGCCTCCGGGGAAACGGCAGCCTATGCCGATGATCGCGATCTTCTCGGGAGGCGTGGTCCGGATCGAGTCAGCCATGGTCGGTTCCTTGAGTCGCGTCATCGGCAAGAAAGGCACATAAGAAGGCATAAGAAGGACAAGCGTGAGCGCCCCGGGCCCCAGCCCGACGGCCGTGCGGGGGCCGAGGTGCGCGTAAAACGTGAGGTGGAGCGTGGTCGTCGGGTCAGCCGGCGGTTTCGCCGGCCTTCACGGACCGGCGCAAGGGGTGCACCAGGGTGGCGATGATGGCGCCGGTGCCGGGAAACGAATCCGGGTTCACCAGGCCGACCGCGGCCGGTTCGCGTCCGGGCCGCCAGGTGAAGCTGCCGAACGCCCTGTCCCAGACGGACAGATCGGAGCTGTAGTGCCCGGCCTCCGCCAAGTCCGTGCTGTGATGCAGCCGGTGCTGCTCCGGGCTCGCGAAGACATGGTTCAGCGGACCGAGCCGTACGGTGATGTTGGCGTGGACGAAGTAGCCCTGGGCGACGACGAACAGCCCTACTCCGAAGACGGCGGATTCCGAGAAACCGACGATCGCCAGCGCCAGTTGGACACAGCCCTGGGAGAGAAGGACGTCGAGGACGTGATTGACACCGTTGTTGGCGACGTTGACCTTCTCGGGCACATGGTGCACGCCGTGCAGCCGCCACAGCCACCGATTGGTGTGCCCGAGCCGGTGCACCACGTAGCTGGCGAGTGACCCCAGCAGCAGGGCGACGGGTATCTCGGCCCAGAGCGGAAGCACGGAGTGGGGCCGGGCCACGGCGCCCACGGCGACCAGTACCAGAGACTGGCCCAGGGCCCCGGCCACCGCTGTGAGGAGGTAGTACACGCCGTACCAGCCCCACTCGCGTCGGTCGGGCCGCCAGGCGCGCTCGTACGGGATCAGGCACTCCAGCGCCACGAGGTAGCAGAGAACCGAGAGCTGGAAGACGAACGTGACCCGGTCGGGCTCCCAGCCGTTCCGCAAGGACGCGGCGAAGACGGTGACGACGGAGAGCAGCAGGACGGGGTGGGCGATCCGGGCCAGCACCGCCCGCGCCGTGCGCCGTGCGCCGCGCCCTGATGGGGAGCGGTCGCCGTCGGCTGTCGACGAAGTGAACATAGGGGCCTTCCACCGACGAGTCGTCTGGGAGCGCTCTCTGGGCGTGCCACGCACCATGCACCCACGTGGCACGCACCCAAGAGCTTGGTTAACAGCATGCTGTGGATCACTCACTCAGAGCAATTCGATCCGACCGGCGCACGGAGGCGCAACGGCTCGTGTGAAGTTTCGCGCGCCCCCCCCCGGCGCAACCCCGCCCATGTCAGCGCCCCCGCATACTTCGCCAAAGGCGGCTCAGGGGGGCGGGGTTCAAGGGCTGGTTCGGAATCGGTGCGGGTCCCGGCGCGGCCCGCCTCCTGCTGAGGTACGCGGCCTCGTGCGGCGGGGCGACGGCCCGACACGGAAGGGCCCGCCCCGGTGAGATCCGGTGCGGGCCCTTTCCAGGTGCGCGGGCGTGCTGTCGTCCCGTGCACAGTGGTGTTGTCCGTGCGTTGATCTGTCCCTTGACCCGCATGCCGTACGCGCGGTGGTCCACGCTCCGCCAGCGGATCGCCGGAGTGTCGTCAGTGTGTCGGCGTCCCCTGCGGCTGCGGGGTGATGCCCAGCGCGGTCGTGTACTTCGACAGCACCAGTTTGCCGATCGCCGGGTACGCGCCGAGCGGCTCGGCGGCCGCGCAGTCAGCCTCCTTGAGGGCCGACTCCAGCAGGCCCTCGGGCAGTTCGGGCCCGACCAGATACGGCGCGAGCGCGAGCTGCGTCGAACCGGATCCGCGCAGTTGCTCGGCGATGGCGGCGACCGAGCCCTGCTGGTCGAGCGCGGCGGCCATCACCGGTACGGCGAGGCGCGCGGCCAGCAGCATTCCGGTGATCCCGGCTGTCTGGACCGCTTCCTCGCCACCCACCGTGGCCAGGATGATCCCGTCGGCGGCCGTGGCGACCGTGAACAGCCTGGCGCGGTCGGCGCGGGCCAGACCGGCCTCCGACAGGCGCACATGCAGCCCCTCCGCGAGCAGGGGGTGCGGGCCGAGGACATCGGTCAGCTCCGCGTCGGCGCCGCTCTCCGCGACGGCCTCGCCTATCCGCGTGATCAGGTCACTGTCGGGGCCGGCGAGCAGCGGTACGACGACGGCGGCGGGCCCCTCGGGCTCGCTGACCTCACGGCCCGCGGCCTTCGCCAGCTCGTAGCGCTCGGTACGCAGCGCCACGACCCCGGCCAGCAGGCTCTGGAGCGTGGGGTACTCGTCGTCGTCCCCGTCGAGGAAGCCGATGCCGGCGTTGAGGCCGGGCAGCTCGGAGCGGGCGATGCTGACGGTCTCCTCGACCAGCCGACGGACGGCGGCCGAGGGGGTGCCGGGAACGGCGAGAACAAGCGCGGGCGCACCTTCGGGAGCCGCAACCGGTTCGGGGCGGCGGTGGCGTCCCGACTGGCGGGGTCGCGGCATTCGTACAGGCAGGCCGGATGCGGGCCCAGTGGGGGTGCTCATGGCGTCGAATGCTACTGGTTTTATGGGTGTGGCTGTTCGGTGAGGGTGCAGTCGGGAGCCGTCTGTCCTTATTTATCCTTTAGCTATTTTTCTACTCATCTGTCCTGTTGTGCCGGGATGTGCAACAGGAGCGGATCGTGCGGTAGCCGCAGCGAATCCGTGGCGAGCGCCCCCGCGATGATCAGCGCCCCGGTCACCGGATCGGCCGCCGCCGAGACTGTCGTCGCATGCGGCAGCTGACCTGCCAATTCGGCCCGCAGCGGGGTGAGCAACGGGGCGCCGAGCCTGAACAGGCCCCCGGTGAGGGCCACTTCACACGGACCGGACGGTGGGCAGACCGCGGCCGCCGACTCCGCGACATGCCGGGCCGCCGCCGAGAGGATCTCCGCCGCGACCGGATCGACGGCCGCGCAACGGGCCACTTCCGGTGCGAACGAGGCGAGTACGGCTGGCCGGTCGGTGCGTGGATAGACCAGCCCCGGCAGCTCGGGGGCGGGCCCGAATCTCTCTCTCATCCTGGACAGCAGTGCGGGTGAACCCCCGCGCCGCCCGTCGTGTGCGCGCAGGGCGGCCTCCAGGCCGGCGCGGCCGATCCAGGCACCGCCACCGCAGTCTCCGAGCAGGTGGCCCCAGCCGTCGGCGCGACGCCAGCTGGTCAGATCGGTGCCGAGCGCGATCATGCCCGTACCGGCCGCGACGACCGCACCGGGACGCTGTCCGAGCGCCCCCGCGTACGCGGTGACCGCGTCGGCGGCGAGGGCCGAGCGCCGTACGCCGAGGGAACGCTCCAGCGCGCCGGGCAGCTCGGCGCGGAGCCCGTCGCCGAGCGTCGCCATCCCGGCCGCGCCGACCGCGACCGCAGATACGGTGTCCGCTCCGGCCTGTGCCAGCAGGGTGTCCACGGCGGGGAGCAACTGGGCGAGGAGGTGCCCGGGGTCGATGCCCGACGGGCCGGTGCGTACGGGCTCGGCCGATGCGGCGGTGGCCACGACCGTGACCCCTCCCGGACCGCCCACGCCGCCCGGTCCGTCCGTCTCGCGGGGAGTCGTCGAGCCGAGCGCGAACCGCAGACCCGAACCACCCGAGTCCACGCCGAGTACCCATTTCATCGCGGCACCCGGTCGTTCTCGCGCGAGACGGCCGACCTGTGCCGATGAAGGAAGCCGAAAGGCCTGATCACTGGAGGCAACGAGCACCGCCGCCTTCCGGCGAGTGTCTGCGTGACCTCATGGACCGTCCCCAGGATGAAGGAGGAATGACGTTCGGCAGCGTATCCCGGCCCGTACGTGTGGGGGGTGCCTGTGTGCGGGGCGAGAGACCGGCCGCCATACACCATGCCGCCATGCGGGGTTCCGGATTGGGGAGCGCTCTTCGTGCGCCGGTAGGGTGATGAGCTGTGGCAGCACTACCGTTGAACGAACTTGTCGAGCCCGGGTGGGCGGACGCGCTGGGGCCCGTGGCGGGGCGTATCGCCGCGATGGGCGACTTCCTGCGTGCGGAGATCGCGGCCGGCCGGACCTATCTGCCGGCCGGGGCGCATGTCCTGCGTGCTTTCCAACAGCCCTTTGACGAGGTGCGGGTCCTGATCGTGGGTCAGGATCCCTACCCGACTCCAGGAATGGCCATCGGGCACAGTTTCGCGGTCGCGCCCGACGTGCGTTCCTTGCCGGGCAGCCTGGAGAACATCTTCCGGGAGCTGAACGCGGATCTCGGTCTGCCCCGGCCCTCCAACGGTGATCTGACGCCTTGGACGCGCCAGGGCGTGCTGTTGCTGAACAGGGCGTTGACCACGGCTCCCCGCAAACCCGCGGCTCATCGCGGCAAGGGCTGGGAGGAGGTGACCGAGCAGGCCATCCGTGCTCTGGCGGCGCGGGGCAAGCCGTTGGTGTCCGTGCTGTGGGGGCGTGACGCCCGTAACCTGCGCCCATTCCTCGGTGACTTCCCGGCGGTCGAGTCGGCTCATCCCTCTCCCATGTCGGCCGACCGCGGTTTCTTCGGCTCGCGTCCGTTCAGCCGTGTCAATGACCTTCTGGTCCGCCAGGGAGCCCAGCCGGTGGACTGGCGACTGCCGTAAAGGTGCAACTCCACGGGGGCGCGCGGTAGTTGTCCGCGCACCCCCGTCGTCATGCCTGTCAACCCGCCCACGCCGTACGGCGTTTGTCCGCCGAGGGTGCGTGGGGCCATGGGCGTCCGGACTCAGACGGCCCGGTGGTACTGCTGCGGAGTGTGCACCGTACCGCCGAGCTCGCCGGCCGCGCGGCGGGCCCAGGACGGGTCACGCAGCAGTTCCCTGCCGAGCAGTACGGCGTCCGCGTCACCGTTGGCGAGGATCTTCTCGGCCTGCTCGGGCTCGGTGATCAGACCGACGGCCGCCACGGGCAGCCGCGTCTCCGCCTTGACCCGGGCAGCGAAGGGCACCTGGTAGCCGGGGCCGACCGGGATCCGTGCGTCGGCGGCGTTGCCGCCACTGGAGACGTCGAGCAGGTCCACGCCGTGGGCCAGCAGTTCGT
Organism: Streptomyces sp. NPDC088400; assembly: GCF_044753355.1. Lineage (NCBI taxonomy): Bacteria > Bacillati > Actinomycetota > Actinomycetes > Kitasatosporales > Streptomycetaceae > Streptomyces > Streptomyces sp. NPDC088400. The sequence goes on from NZ_JBIVMZ010000011.1 coordinate 184,230, forward strand.
CCGCGAGGCGGACGGTGTCGTCGGCGTTCCAGCCGTCCTCGTCCAGCCAGTCGGTGGCGGAGATCCGGAAGAAGACCGGCAGCTCGTCGGGCCACTGCGCGCGTACGGCGTCCACGACCTCGAGGGCGAACCTCGCGCGGTTCTCGAAGGAGCCGCCGTAGGAGTCCGTACGCCGGTTGCTGTGCGGGGAGAGGAACTCGCCGATCAGATAGCCGTGCGCGCCGTGCACCTCGACGACCTCGAAGCCCGCCTCACGCGCGCGCTTCGCCGCCGCCGCGAACTGTCCGACGATCTCCTTGATCTGCTCCACGGTGAGCTCGGCGGGCACCAGGTGACCGTCCGCGAACGGCACCGGGCTGGGCGCCAGCGGCTCCCATCCGTCGGCCTCGGGGCCGACCGGGCCGCCACCCTTCCAGGGGCGGTCGGTACTGGCCTTGCGGCCCGCGTGACCCAACTGGACCCCTGATGTGGTGCCCTGTGAGGCGAGGAAGCGTGTGATCCGGCGGAAGGCCTCGACCTGGGTGTCGTTCCAGATGCCGAGGTCGGCGGGGCTGATCCGGCCCTCGGGGCTGACGGCCGTGGCCTCGACGAGGATCAGTCCGGTGCCGCCGGTCGCGCGAGCCGCGAGATGGGCGAAGTGCCAGTCGTTCGGCGCGCCGACGTCAGGTCCGGTGTCGGCCGCGGAGTACTGGCACATGGGCGCCATCCAGACCCGGTTGGGGATGGTCAGCGACCGAAGGGTGTACGGCTCGAACAGCGCGCTCACGGCGGACTCCATTCAGAACGTGGCGGACGGGCCGGCGCATCGGAGGGTGAGGCCGGCCAACGGGTCGTACGATACCCATCGTAGTAAGGTGAATGTCAAACTACGGGAATCCTCGTACAATGAGGTTCCCTCGATGAAGTGGAGCCGTAGTGACCACCGCGACCAGTACGCGCGAACTCGCCCACCCCGAGCGGGCGGAGATCCGTCTGGAGAGCGTGCTCCACGCCCTCTCCGAGCCGCTGCGCCTGCGTGTCGTCCGCGAGCTGGCCGCCGCGGACGGCGAACTCTCCTGTTCGTGTTTCGATCTGCCCGTCACCAAATCCACCACCACCCACCACTTCAGGGTGCTGCGCGAGAGCGGTGTGATCCGGCAGGTCTACCGTGGGACGGCCAAGATGAACGGGCTGCGCGGGGAGGACCTGGACGCTCTCTTTCCCGGTCTGCTCGACAGCGTCCTGGGTGCCGCCACGGCCCAGGCGGAGCGGCTCGGCGGCGCCTGATCCGGTCGGGCGGGCCAGGCGGGTGCGAGGCCGGATTCCGGTGCGATGCGCCGACAGGGTGCCGTCCGGGGCCGACGTGTGCGTGCCCTGACAATAAGGGCGGATTGCCTGATTAAGTTGCGAATGTGTCGGAACATGAATCGATTTCCGCCCAGGAGCCTCATGAGCGCGATGCGCGCGACGCGTGCGAGTGGCCCGTGTGGGAGGTCCAGGGGCACGGCACCGTCACCGGTGCCGGCGATCCCCGCGACGGTGCCGCGCGGCACGAGATTCTGCCGCCCTGGGTCGACATCCGGCTGACGTTCGCGGACGGCGCCCGGGTCGACGTACTCGCTGTGGTACGGGACGGCCGGATCGCCATCGAGGACGCGCAGGCCGACCCGCCACTGGCCCTGGACGGTTTCGCCGCCCTCGCCGAGGCGATCGAAGCGCCGCTCCAGAGCGCCTGCCAGGTGATCGTGGGGCCGCACCGGCCGCCCGCGCCGCAGCCGGCGGTTGGCGAGTCCGCCCGCGGTGAGGCCGCCCAGAGCGAATCGGCCCAGAGCGAATCGGGGGCCCAGGACGGACGGACCGAGCGGAGCGAACCCGGCCGGAGCGCAGCTGTGTGGGGTGAGCCGGCTGGTTCGGAGCTGATGGGCCCGGAGCTGATGGGCCCGGAGGTGACGGGCCCGGAGGTGACGGGGTCGGAGTCCTTTGGCGTCTCTGAGCCCGTCGTGGGCGGGCTCGACGCCGTCGCGGACTCCGCGCCGTACTGCGAACGAGAGCTGGGGTCGCGGCTGGAAACCGGCTTGGAATCGGGGTCGGAGCCGGTACTGGAGTCGGGGGCGGATCAAGATCCGGAGCCCGTGTCTGAGTGGGTGGAGCCGATGGAGCGGGCGGAAGGGGCGGCGCGGGAGCAGCGGGAACAGAACTCCTCCGGCCGGCATCGCGCCCGCCCGAATCTGCCGCGGGGGAGCGCTGCCCGGCGTACCGTCGCCGAGATCTACCGTGCGGCCCAGCGTGCGGGCACGGACCCGGTGCTCGCGGTCATGTCCGCCACCGGGTTCAGCCGCCGCAAGTCGCTCAGGCTCATCGCGGGGGCGCGCGACGAGGGGCATCTGACACCACGCCACCACCGGCGCTGACCAGCCGGATCGCAACACGCCCCCGGCCCGCGTCGGGACCCGTTCCGGGTCTCGTCGCGGGCTTCACATCGAACGCATACGGTTCATCTCCGAGGTCTGCTGCGAGATGACGTCGTTCGCCATCTCCTCGACCTGGACGTTGTTGCCTTCCGAGAGCGCCTCGGTGGCCATGGTGATCGCGCCTTGGTGGTGAGTGATCATCAGCGTGAGGAACAGCTGGTCGAAGGCCTTGCCCTTCGCCGCCCCCAGCTGGGTCAGTTGGGCCTCCGTGGCCATGCCGGGCATCGTGCCGTGGTCATGGCCCCGCTGTTTCTTCGCGCCGCCGTTGTTCTTCAGCCAGGCCTCCATCGCCCCGATCTCGGGCTTCTGGGCGGCGGCGATCCGTGCGGCGAGCCGCTTCACCTGATCCGATCCGGCCCTTTTCTCCACAAGTCCGGTCATGTCCAGTGCCTGGCCATGGTGCACGATCATCATCTGTGCGTAGCTGAAATCGGCGGAATTAGGGGTGTTGTCCGGTGCGGCCTTCACCGCCTCTTCGGGCGAGAGGGTCCTCGCCGCCTCACCCGGCTTGCCGGGCGCCACCACACCGGGCCCCTGATCCGCCTTGCTCTCTGTCCCGGCCGCGGTGTCGTCGTCGCCCGATTCGCAGGCCCCCAGGGCGAGTACGGCGACAGCGGCCATCGCCGCGACCGCCGATTGGCGGACTCGCGGACTTCTGCGACGGATCAACACGGCGACCTCCTGCGGCAGATGGTGTGGTGAAGACCGTCCTAGCATGCTTCCGCACACGAGTGATCAAAAACTTTCATTACGTCTGTGTTGCCATCTGTTGAGATGGACATGCGAAGGACGATACTGCCGAGGTCCATGACCCCGTTCAACTCCGAACGGATACAAGGGAGAACCGCAGTGACCTCGTTGCACACCACTCGCGTGCGGCGCAGACGTCTGGGCGTGGCAGCAGCCGCGGCCGGGCTCTTCGCCACTCTGCTGACCGCGGGACCCGCGGTCGCCACACCGGACCCCGGCGACAGCCCGGTCAAGGGGAAGATCTCCTCCAGCCAGGCCGCCGAGGCCAGAGAGGCCGTCCAGAACGGGGAGATACCCGGAGTGGACGAAGTCGTCCACAGCAAGAACATCGAGCACCTCACCAACGTCCCCAAGGACCTCATCGCGGGGACCAACTCGGACCTGGCCTTCCAGGGCAAGTACGCCTTCGCCGGCAACTACGACGGCTTCCGGATCTTCGACGTCAGCAACCCGAAGTCCCCGAAGACCGTCGCGCAGGTGCTCTGTCCCGGATCGCAGAACGACATCTCGGTCTCCGGTGACCTGCTCTTCCTCTCCACCGACTCCTCGCGCAGCGACAACTCCTGCAACAGCGCGGCGCAGCCCGCCACGGAGAAGTCCTCGTGGGAGGGCATGAAGATCTTCGACATCAGCGACAAGCGCAACCCCAAGTACGTCGCCGCTGTCGAGACCGCTTGCGGCTCGCACACCCACACGCTCGTGCCGGAGCGCAAGAACGTCTACGTCTACGTCTCCTCGTACTCGCCCAGCGCGTCCTTCCCGGACTGCCAGCCGCCGCACGACGGCATCTCCATCATCAAGGTGCCGCGCAAGGCCCCGCAGAAGGCCGCGCTCGTCAAGTTCGATGTGCTCTTCCCGGAGGGCGGCAACCCGGGAGCGCCCACCAATCCGGGTGTCTCCGCGACCACCGGCTGCCACGACCTGACCGTGCTGCCCTCGAAGGACCTGGCCGCCGGAGCCTGCATGGGTGACGGCATCATCTTCGACATCAAGAACCCGGAGCGCCCCAGGGTGATCGACCGGGTCCAGGACAATGTCAACTTCGCCTTCTGGCACTCGGCCACGTTCAACCAGACGGCGAACAAGGTCGTCTTCACCGACGAGCTGGGTGGCGGTGGCGCCGCCACCTGCAACGCCGAGATCGGCCCGAACCGGGGCGCCGACGGTATCTACGACATCGTCGGCAAGGGCGATCAGCGCAAGCTGGTCTTCCGCGGCTACTACAAGATCCCCCGCCATCAGGCGGACACCGAGAACTGCGTCGCCCACAACGGCTCGCTGATCCCGGTCAAGGGCCGCGACATCATGGTCCAGGCCTGGTACCAGGGCGGCGTCTCCGTATGGGACTTCACCAACTCCTCGAAGCCGAAGGAGATCGCCTACTTCGAGCGCGGTCCGATCTCGACCGAGACGATGGTCAGCGGAGGCTCCTGGTCGGCGTACTACTACAACGGCCACATCTTCTCGAACGACATCGCCAAGGGCTTCGACGTGCTGAAGCTCGACGACCGGACGACCGATCCCGCGAAGCGGGTGCGGATGGACGAGCTGAACGTGCAGACGCAGCCCGACTACTTCAAGGACTTCGGCCACTGAAGGACGATGTCCTGACTCGTTCCGCCGGGCGGCTCCCCGCCCGGCGGAACGCCGGACTCCCAGGCGAGCTCGTAGCGTTTGAACAGCTCGGCGCGCAGTCGCGGCATCGGCATCGGGGCCCCCGGCATGAGGACCGCGAAGACCGCGCCCATCAGCAGGGCGCGCAGCATCGGATAGTCGCTCTCCGCGTCCCGTGATCCGTACCGCGCCACCGTCTCGCGCAACAGCCCTGCCAGCCGCTGCTGTTCGGGGCACTGTACGAAGCCCTCGGCCTGCAGGATGCCTGCCATGTGCGTCCGCATCACCACGGGGCTGTCGGCCGCGAGGCCGAGGATGGCGTCGATCGCCCGCGCCATCAGCTCCCTCCCGTCGTCTGTGCACGGCTCGCGCATCAGCGCTGCCTCCAGGGTGCGGTGCATCAACCGGTGCACGGCGGACTGGAGAAGCTGCCGTTTCCCCGGGAAGTAGTACGAGATGAGACCGCGCGCGGAACCGGCCCGGTCGGCTATGTCGGCGAGCGTCGTGGCCTCGTACCCACGCTCGGCGACCAGTTCCACCGCCGCTTGCAGCAGCCGTTCCCGGGAACGCCGACGGCGCTCTTCATTGACCGATGCGCTCCGCGGGGACATGCTTGACTCCTGCGTTGACTGGCTCTCAGCCAATATACTCAGTGCGTCCCGTCGCGGGCCCCTTCCGGGTCTGTGCGTACGGGGCAGCCGCCGGTCTTGGGCGACGCGGGGGATCGCCCAAGACCGGCGGAGCGTAGATGGTGTGCAGGTTTGGCCGTATCTGGTCATCTCTGACCGTACTCTTGCTGACTTCCTGACGCTCCATCAGCTAAAGAAATGCTGTCGGGACCGTGCCAGGTGGTGCCGACCACGCTCGCGCGGCACCCACCGCTTCCCTCCCTCGGGGGCACGGTGACCGTTCCCCGAGCGGAAACTGCTGGGGCTGGCGGGCTCGGCGCAGGTGCAGGCCGAACGCGCGGGTCGGCAGACGACTTGCCCCCGCCCGGCCTCACGCCGTACGGGGTGAGGCCGGGCGGGTCGACCGGGCGCCGTTTGGACGGCAGACTCTGAGCAGACGTGGACGGTCTTGGTCTGCCCGTGCTCAGTGGACCGAGCAGATGGCCGAGGTGATGACGGCGGTCACCTCTTTCGGGTGCGAGATGAGTGTCAGGTGCGACCCGCCCTGGAACGTGGTGATCTTGGACTTGGCCCGGCGGGCCATACTCAGCTCGGACTGTGGCGTGATGATCTGATCGCCCGTGCTGATGAAATACCAGGACGGGATCTTCTTCCATGCCGCGTACTTGGACGGCGTGCCGAACGCCACGGTCGAAGCCGCCCGCTGCGACGCCCAGAGGTCAGTCGCCTGATCCCTGGGCAGGTCGTTGGCGAAGTTCTTGAGGAAGATGTTCTTCTTCAAGTACAGGTCCTTCGCACCTGCCGGGGCGCCCGGGTAGGCCACGTTGTCGAACAGCGTGTTGGGCGGCGCGTTGAGGGCGGATGTCTTGCCGCTGAGCGATCCGTTGGTCTCGCCCACCGCGGGCGCTGCCGCGTCGACGTAGACCAGGGCCTTCACGTTGTCCACCTGAGCCGCCGCGTTGGTGATGACCGAGCCGCCGTACGAGTGGCCGACCAGTACCACCGGACCGTGGAGAGTCCGCAGGAAATCGGCGACGGTCTCGGAGTCGGTGGTGAGGTTCCGCAGCGGGTTGGCGATGGCGCGGACGGGATACCCGGCTTCCCTCAGCAGCTTCAGTTCGCCGTTCCAGCTCGAGGCGTCGGCCCATGCTCCGTGGACGAGAACAACGGTGGGCTTCACCCCGCTCGCGCTGGTACAACTCGCCGACGGCTTTGCCTGCGGATTCGACGGGCCGCCGGTCCTCAGGGTCGCCGACGCGTTCGGGATGGTCAGCACACCGGCCGTGGCGACGGCGCAGAGCGCCGTCGCGAGTGATATGCCCCGCAGAGAGGCGCGGGAGGTCGCAAGCGTCATCTCTGTCCTCGATGCTCGGGACTACGCCTCCGAAGGGCGTAATCGATAACCTGATAGTCCATGCGATTCCATATCATTTCCACCTCAGATGGGCAGACCATCCAGGGTTTCCGGCGGAACTGAGGCGGCCCAGCCAGAGTTGGCCGATTCGGCCAGGCAAGTGAAACCAACTGACGCCGGCAGTTGCTGCTCGGTCAGCCGCCGTCTTCGGCTGGGGGCAGCACGATCTCGGAGGCGGCGTTCGCGGCCCTGGGCGCGGTCCATGGGACCAGGGCCGCTGGTCGGCCGGAGGTCATCCACGGCGCGGCAATGACCGTCGTCCCCGACTCGGTGACCGACCCCGTCGGCTACTAGCGACAACGTCACCAGCAGCCTCGACTTCGTCACGCACCTGCTCGCAACAACTGCCGCCGCATGATCTTCAGCTCCTCGCGTCGATTTACCGGACCGGCCAGGACTTCACCGTCGACGAAAATTCCCGCCACGCCCCGCAAAGCCCCTACGCCCGGACCAAAACCGTGTGCGAAGGCATGTTCGCCGACATCGCCGCCACCCAGCCGATCCGGATCCTGTCCCTGCGCTACTTCAATCCCATCGGCGCCGACCCCCAGCTACGGACCGGCCTCCAGCTGCGCCGGCCCAGCCACGCCCTGGGCAAACTGATCTCCGCCCACGAGGCGGGCGTGCCCTTCGACATCACCGGAACGCACTGGCCGTCCCGCGGAGGATCCTTGCCCCGGCACCGTCAGCTCCCCTGCCGTTCCGACGCACGCAGGCGCACCAGCCCACGCCATGCCCTCGCCACCCGGACAGCCAGCGGCGCCCCGTCCCCGGAATCCCGGATACGTGGCCGCGCTCGCCGCCCACCAGGCCAGCAAGAAGAGCAAGACCAAGTCCGCGGATCCAGGCAGCCTCCGAGCGTCAGATCCGCGACCAGGCCCGCGAGCCCGAAGAACGGTTTTGAGACCGGGCCGCCCTGGAAGAGCTCCGCAAACGAGCCGCTCACCGGGAAACGATCTCCTCGCCGTTCAGCGAGGAATCGCCCAGCCCGGTGTCCAGGTCCCGGCGATGTCGTGGCCGGCGGTCGTGGCGGCGAGGTGGGTGCGGAGGGTGGCCAGCGCTGGGTGGGGGTTGTCGCGGTGCCAGAGGAGCGAGTGCGGGTAGACGGGCGTCGGGTCGGTCACCGGGATGCGGCGCAGGCCATGGTCGGCGGGCCAGATGAGGCGGGTGTGCTCGCCCATGAAGGTGGCCAGCGCCGGGGTGTCGGAGATGGTGTCGAGGAGCGCGTCGGAGCCGAAGTTGGGGCCGGTCACCTCGATGGTGAGGCCGAACTCGGCGACGAGGTCGTCGTAGTAGGCGCCCCACTCTGTACCGGGGGCGATGCCGGGCATCCAGATCCGGTGCCCGGTGAGCTGGGCGACGGTCACCGAACGGGCGCTCGCCAGCGCGTGGGCGGGGCCGGTGAGGAGCTGGAGCGGCTCGTCGAGCACCCGGACGGAGGCGATGTCCTCGGGCAGGGATCGACCGGGCGCGGCGACGGCGCGGAAAGACGCGTCGATCGCACCGGAGCGGATGGCGGTGACGGCCGTCTCGATGTCGAACAGCATCATCACGTCGAGGTCGATCCCGGGGTGTGCGCGGTGGAAGCCGCGCATCAGGCCCGACTGCGCGCTGCGCGAGGCGATCACGTCGACGCGCAGCGGACGGCGGCCGGGACGCACGGACGCGCCCGCACGCTCGGCGACGCGCAGCAGCTCGCGTGCGTGGGGCAGGAACGCCTGACCATCGATGGTGAGTTCGGCGCCGCGTGGGGCACGGGTGAACAACCGCACGCCGAGGTTGCTCTCCAACGCGGCGATGCGTTTGGAGACAGCCTGTTGGGTGATCGACAGGTCGGTGGCGGCTTTCTGGAACTGGCCCGCTTCCGCGACGGCGACAAAGGTACGTACAGCTTCGAGGTCCACGCCGATCCACCTTAGTGAACAACTGATGGTTGTGGATCACTGACAGGTCAGTTGTTTGACCTGCTGTTGTCCTGCCCGCTTACCTCTCATTGGTCAACGTCAGTTTGTTCGGGTGGGACCTCAAGGGGAGTGCGCTGAGCATGGTGGGCAGGAGACGGTTGGGCCGGCAGTTCGGCTGGCTGTGGGCGTCATATGCGGTGAGCGCCTACGGGGCCGGGCTGGGATTCGGGGCGTTGCCGCTGATCGCCGTGGTGGTGTTGCATGCCGGACCCGCTGAGGTGTCCGCGCTGTCCGCGGTGGGGCCTGCGGTGGGTGCGCTGATCGCCGTGCCGCTTGCGCCGTGGGTGGAGTTTCGGCGCAAGCGCCCGGTCATGATCATGATGGACCTGGCCCGGTTTGCGGCTATGGCCACGATCCCGGTCGCCTACGCCTTCGGATGGCTCAGTTTCGTCCAGCTGCTCGTGGTCTCGGCCGTGGTCGCCGCAGCCAAGATTGTCTTCAACGCGGCCAGCGGCGCCTTCCTCAAGGCCCTCGTGCGGCCGGACGACCTGCTCGTGGCCAGCGCGCGGTTCGAGTCCACGAACTGGAGCTCCATCGCGGTGGGGCCACCGCTGGGCGGGGCGGCGATCGGCCTGTTCGGGCCGGTCACCACCGTGGTGGCCGACGCGCTCAGCTACCTCCTCTCCGCGCTGGGCATCACCGCGATCCGCGGCCGGGAAGAAGCGCCGCGAACGACCGACCAGAGCCCGCTCCGGGCGGGCGCACTGCTCGACGGCTGGCGACACATCATGGGCCACCCCGGTCTGCGGCCGCTCTACCTCAACCAAATGCTCGTCGCCGGTCTGATCATGGCTACCGAGCCGCTGCTGGCCGTGCTCCTGCTTCGCCAGCTCGGGTTCCCACCCTGGCAGTACGCCCTGGCCTTCGCCGCCCCCTGCCTCGGTGGACTCATCGGCTCCCGGCTGGCCCGCCGTGTCGTGGCCCGCTTCGGCCGGCACCGGGTCTTCCGGACCGTCGGCACCCTGCGTGCCATCTGGCTGATCGGCCTGGCCTTTGTCCGTCCTGGCGTCATCGGTCTCGTCACCGTGATCGCCGTCGAACTGGCGATCATCATCAACATGAGCCTGTACAGCCCGGTACTCGCCACCTACCGGCTCGAACACACTCCCAAGCATCTCGTCGCCCGCACCCTGTCGGCCTGGTCGATCGGTCAGCAGGCCTCCATCGCCGTCCTCACCGCGCTCGCCGGGCTGCTCGCCGACGTCACCAGCCCACGCACCGCTCTCACGGTCGCGGGACTGCTCATCCTGACCACCCCGCTCCTGCTTCCCCGACAGGACCAGACGTCGCAGCACGAGCCGGAACTGTCCCGCAGCCACTCATGAGGCACCACAACTTGCCACCCGCAGGCCGCAGCGATCCGCCGGTGCGCGTCCGCGTCGACCTGGCACACCACCGGTTAAGGAGAACACTCGCGTGAGCACTGCCCCCGCGCTTGACCCCACCCACACCGCGCTTCTCGTCATGGACTACCAGCCCGCGATCGTGGCCTTTGTGCCCGAAGGCGAGGACCGAAACGCCCTGCTCGGTCGTGTGGGAGGGGCCATCGCCGACGTTCGCGCACATGGCGGCACCATCGCCTACGTACGCGTCGGCTTCACCGATGCCGACTGGGACGCGATCCCGGCCTCCAGCAAGTCCTTCGCCCCGCTGGCTCAACACCGCGTCATGCACCACGAGGACCCCGCCGCTGCCATCCCCGAGCGCCTGGCTCCCCAGGACGGCGACATCATCGTGCGCAAGATCCGCCACGGCGGTATGTCCACCACCGGCCTCGACCAGCAGCTACGCGAGCGCGGTATCACCACTCTGGTCGTCTCCGGCACCAGCACCAGCGGCGCCGTCCTGTCCACCGTCATCGACGCGGCCGACCGCGACTACCAGCTCTACGTCCTGTCCGACGGCGTCGCCGACCCGGACACCGAAGTCCACAACGTCCTGCTCCACCATGTCTTCCCCTCACGGGCCCACATCATCGACACCACCGAGCTGCGCACCCTGCTCCGGGCTGACTGACTCGGACCAGGAGCCGATCCCACCCACGGCCGACGCACCCACCCGGTGTGGCGGCCGCCCGCACCTCGGTGCCGACCCAGCGGCAGCCCGTCTGGTCCTGCTGTTCGCCCAGCCCGTCAGCCGCCTGGAGCCGTAACTCCTCGCGGAACTAATGCCGTTCGGCGGTCAGGCCGCCCCTTGTGGATACCGCATACCCCGGTGACACCGCAGCGGATGACCACCCGTCAGCCCCTACGACTCCACGATTTCAACCTCAGTAACTGACAATCATTCGATGGCGTGGGGTCGGACACCGCGTCCGCGGTGCGGGTGCTGAATCTTCGGCAGTCGTGTTGACGGACTGTGTGGAGGAGATCGACCGTCATCCGGCGAACGTCGCCGCCGGACGGATCGACCTGGCCACCGCCCCGATGATCTCCGCCTGGGGACGCCGCCCGTATTCGGGGACGCCGCCCGTAGTCCTCCCCGACTGGTCATCAGGCGGCTCCGGTACGTGGTGTTGTTCTCCGCGAAGTCGCCGAAGGCTCCGGCCGTACCGGGGTCCGGCGCAGGGCATCGAGTGCTCGGTGTGCCGTCGGCCTGGGGCTGTCGATCCGTCGTACGGCTGAGTACGCTTCCTGACGTTCCGAACTCTAGATCGCTACCAATTACTGGGAGGCGTTCCATGGTGAGGCTCCGCAGCGCACAGTGGTACGCGGGTCAGGACCGCAATGCCTATATCCACCGGGCGTGGATGCGACGAGGCGTGCCCGGCGAGGCCTTCACCGGTCGGCCGCAGATCGCCATCGCCAACACCGCATCGGACCTGACTCCCTGCAACGCGCATCTGAACGAGGTCGCGGCCTCGGTCCGTAACGGTGTGTACGAGGCGGGCGGGATCCCGCTGGACCTGCCCGTGGTGTCGCTGGGCGAGACGCAGGTGCGGCCCACTGCCATGCTCTGGCGCAACATGGCCGCGATGGCCACGGAGGAGATGCTGCGGGCCAACCCCATCGACGGCGTCGTCCTGCTGGGCGGCTGCGACAAGACCATCCCGTCGCTGCTCATGGCCGCCGCCTCGGTGGACCTGCCCGCCGTCGTCGTGCCCGGCGGCCCGATGCTCACCGGGACTTTCCGCGGCACGCCGCTGGGCTGCGGTACCGACGTGTGGCGGCTGTCGGAGGAGGTCCGGGCCGGCACGCTCTCCTCGGAGCAGTTCACCCGATCCGAGTCGGCGATGATCCGCAGCCGCGGACACTGCAACACCATGGGCACCGCCTCGACGATGGCCTTCGTCGCCGAGGCGTTGGGCATGGTCCTTCCCGGTACGGCCGGAATCCCCGCCCCCGACAGCCGTTTGCTGGAGGCCGCGCACCACACCGGCCGACTGGCCGTGGACATGGTCGCCGCCGACCGGCGGCCGGGTTCCTTCCTGACCGAGGCGTCCTTCCACAACGCGATTGTGGCGCTGGCCGCCGTCGGCGGTTCGACCAACGCGGTTGTTCATCTTCTCGCGATCGCGGGCCGCCTGGGGGTCGATCTGTCGCTCGACGACATCGACCGCATCGGCTCCCGCGTTCCCGTCCTGGTGGACCTCCAGCCGGCCGGCCGCTTCCTCATGGAGGACTTGCACCGAGCCGGGGGACTGCTCGCCGTCCTGCGCGAGGTGCGCGACCTGCTCGATCCCGACGCGCTGACCGTCACCGGCAGACCACTCGCCGAGTTCGTCGAGGACGCTTCGATCTGGGACGGCGATGTCATCCGCACGCGCGCCGAGCCGATGGTCGCCGAGGGCGGCATCGCCGTACTGCGCGGCAACCTCGCTCCGGACGGCGCGCTCATCAAACCGGCTGCCGCCTCCCCGCGATTGCTCAGGCATCGCGGCCGGGCCGTCGTCTTCGACTCCATCGAGGACTTCCACACCCGCATCGACGACCCGGAACTCGATGTCGACGCCGATTCGGTTCTTGTTCTGCGCGGCTGCGGCCCCAAGGGCTACCCGGGCATGCCCGAGGTCTCGAACATGCCGCTGCCGAAGAAGCTGCTCGAACAGGGCGTCCGCGACATGGTCCGTATCTGCGACGGCCGCATGAGTGGCACCGCCTACGGCACCGTCGTCCTGCACGTGGCGCCGGAGGCCGCGGCCGGAGGGCCCCTCGCGCTGGTGCGAACCGGGGACCTCGTCACCCTCGACGTCGAGGCCCGCCGCATCGATGTCGACGTACCCGCCGACGAACTCGCCCGAAGGATCCCCAACGAGGCCACCGTCACCGGCTTCGCCAAGCCCCGACGTGGCTGGGAGCGGCTCTACGTCGACCACGTCCTCCAGGCCGACACCGGCGCCGACCTCGACTTCCTCGTCGGCTCCAGCGGTTCTGAAGTGAGCCGTGAGTCGCACTGATCGCGACGTCGGGCTCCTCTCTCGACCCCTGGGCATCGGACGGTCAGGAGGGGCGTAAGGATCCACCTTCCACACACTGCGCGGAGTCTTTCGAATCGTCGGCAGTGAGGCGCTGGGCACGTAGCCCCCTCTACCATGGGCTCCGTTTTGATCTCGGGGTGGAAGGCGAACGACCATGGCAGACAAGCGAGTTATCGTCGTGACCGGTGGAGGAACGGGCATTGGCGCAGCCACTGCCCGGCTGTTGCGCGAGGGTGGCCACCATGTGGTGGTCTCCGGGCGGCGAGCCGAACCGTTACGGCAACTCGAACGGGAGATCGAGGTACTGGCGTATCCGTCCGATGTGAGTGATCCCGATGCGGCAGACGGTCTCGTCCGCGCGGCCCTCGCTGCCCACGGGCGGCTCGATGGTCTTGTGCTCAACGCGGGTATCGGGCGTGGTGGAGCTGTTGGCGACTTGTCGTTGGAGGACTGGGACGACGTGATGCGTACCAACGTCACTGGTCCACTGCTGCTCCTGCGTGCGGCGATCCCACACCTGTTGCAGGCGCGGGGATCGGTAGTCGCCGTGGCGTCGGTCTCCGCACTGCGCAACGGCGCGAGCAACGTTCCGTACGCCACGTCCAAGGCCGCCCTGCTGCAGCTGTGCCGTTCCGTCGCCATCGATTACGGGACTCGGGGAGTGCGCGCCAACATCGTGTGCCCCAGCTGGGTGAAGAGCGAGATGGCCGACCGGCGCATGGCGCGATTCGCTCAGGAAGCGGACTTGGCGGACGGCAGCGTGGAGTCCGCGTACCAGGAGGCGACTCGGTTCCTGCCCATGGGGCGGCCGGGCGAGCCACGTGAAGTCGCCGAGGCGATTGGCTGGTTGCTCTCTCCAGCGGCGTCCTACGTCAATGGCGCAGTGCTCACCGTTGATGGTGGGGCGACAGCCCTGGATCCCGGGACCGTGGGGTTCGACTTCCACGTGACACCACGCGGCGGTGTGCGGAACTCGTGATGCTAGATCTGGTCCACGGGCGTCTCGGAGTGAGCGACCCAGCCCGGCCGAACCGAGCAAAACGCTGAGGTCAGGGCACTTGCGCCCCAGAAACCTCACATCGAGCGCCACCAAAACACTTCTTCCGGGAACACAATGAAGTGTGTGGGTATCGCTGCGGCGAGCTGCTGGAGAGCACGGCTGTCGGAGGCGGCGCGGTGGTGTTGTGCCCATTGTTTCCGCTCCGGGGCCGGGGGCAGGCGGATGAGTGAGTGCCTACGAAAGGACCGACATGAGTGCCGGAGAGAAGGCCAAGGCCAAGACCGAGCAGGTTGTCGGGAAGGCCGTGAGGAAGGTGGCCCACGCGATGGGCAACGAGACCACCGCAGCCAAGGGAGCCGCACTGGAAGCCCGGGGCAAGGCCCGGGGCACCAAGGAGAGGTCGAAGGACAGCTTCAAGCGCTGACCAGGCCACGCCACGTTGTGGGCGGAGGCCGGTGCGAGGCTTGAGCAGGTTGGTGTGTCCGGCGGTGCGCAGCCGGGCTTGGCGCTGCAACGGGCTTGCCCCCAGCGCACATCGCGTCGCACCGGCCCCGCTCCGGCGTGCGCGCGTGCGGCGGCGGCCTCTGCCGCTCGTGCCCTTGCGCTGATCTTCGGGCGCGGCTGTGGAGCGTGTCCAGCTGATCATCTACGTGGCCGGACGGGCTGGCCACCGTGTTCGCGGTGTCGATGGCGGCGTATCGGCGCTGCTCGGAGCGGGTGTCCTGGCTGGAGCGGGGATGCCGAGTACCCCATCAGTGGTCGAGGTCGACTATCTCCCCGGCTGGCTCACGGAAATCTATGTCGGCTGGAGTAGACATTGGGTGGTGGTGTGGTTATGGTTTCTCTCGTAGCCGAGATCGAGCGAGGCCCGGCAGAGATGAACTGCCGGGCAGTGGTAGACGCAGTTCGCAGGACGGTGCGGTAGTGGAGTTCCGGAGCCATTGTTTTCGCAAGACGGTGACGGGACTGACGACCGGACCGGGTGGCCCGTAGTGATCAGGGGCCGCCATGAGCAGTGGCGCACTTCGCGCAACAGCAGTTCCGTAGGTGTAGTTCGCATCACCAGCAGTACGCAGTTCCGCTTGGTAAGTGATTGATTCGAGGGAAGAACGGAGGAGTTGACGCCATCAGGATCGCCCGGGAGGAGTCTTCGCCCCGGGTACCGCAGGACATCGATAGTGAGGTGGTCTCCGGTCGAGCAACCGCGATCCCCGCGCCCCCGACAGCGTTCAGGTCGGGTCTGCGGAAACAGAGGGCCGGCGCAGTATCAGGGTCGGCAGATGGTGTAGCAGTTCCTTCGGGGCCCTGGTGCCGGTACGGCGCCAGGGCCCCTCAACGCGTTTCACAGAGAGGTGCAATGACAGCAAACGACTCGTTCGGCCGTCTCGATGACGACGACTACCCCGCCTACACCATGGGCCGGGCTGCCGAAATGATCGGCACCACCCAGGGCTTCCTCCGCGCCATCGGAGAAGCCCGCCTGATCACCCCGCTCCGCTCTGCGGGCGGCCACCGCCGCTACTCCCGTTACCAACTGCGCATCGCGGCCCGCGCCAGGGAACTCGTCGACCAAGGCACCCCCATCGAGGCCGCCTGCCGCATCGTCATCCTCGAAGATCAGCTCGAAGAAGCCCAGCGCATCAACGCCGAACACCGCCGGACCGCCGGACCCTCCGGTCCGCCCGTGTCCTGAGACGGTCCGCCCGGGTCCTCCGGTGTGCGCGTTTCGCTGTGCCGTGCGGCAGGAGAACAGAGCGTCGGCTTCATCGAGCAGGACGGCGGCGTGCTGACGTGTTGGTGAACAGCGACCGCTCTTCCCGAAACGTTGTGCTCCGGTTGGATTAATAGCTACGACCGCGAGGTGAGGGTTTGATGCGCCGCGCCGGGAGTGTTTTTATCGCAACGAGCGGAATTGAATTATGTAACGTACGCCGGTTATCAGGGCATGCTACTGTCGCTCTCAGTTGCAGTCTTGGTTCCCAAATTCAAGCGCCTCCAGCGGTACTTTCAGTCGTTGGAAGCGTTTTTGTGTTTCCGGTCATTCCGGAGGGGTGTCATCGCGGCGACCCGGTATCCGTACATTGCGGGTACCGGCGTACTGCCCCAAAGGAGATATGGCATGGCATCTGGCACCGTGAAGTGGTTCAACGCGGCAAAGGGTTTCGGCTTCATCGAGCAGGATGGTGGCGGTGCCGACGTGTTCGCCCACTTCTCGAACATCGCGGCCCAGGGGTTCCGTGAATTGCTCGAAGGTCAGAAGGTCACCTTCGACATCGCGCAGGGCCAGAAGGGCCCGACGGCCGAGAACATCGTTCCCGCCTGACCCTGACGTGCACTCTGCGGCGGGGGCCCGCATCCCTCAAGATGCAGGGCCTCCGCCGCCGGAATTTCGCATGGTGGAATCACGTGGAACTACCATCGCCGCAGGCATTATCCAGCGATGCGGGCCTCCCTCGAAGCTGCACTTGTCTGAAGTCCGGTATTTCACGTACGCGTGACGCCACCCTTTTCGTCGCCTGCATCCACATACCGGATTCACTGCAGGCCGGATTTTCCTTCGCATTTCATTCGGCTCATTCTTGTGATCCCCGTGCTGCTCTTGCTCGGTGGGAATTTCTTGATACGTGCCGTACCAAGGAAGGTTCTGAATGAACCCCGTACCTACGGACGACCATTCCTCCCACAATCGGACCAGCGGCACTGCTTTTGGCTCCGGTTCGGGCCGGGTCAGCCGCTTCGGCTCGTTCGCCCCGAGTGATGGGAAATGGGTGGGCATGGATATCCGTCGCAGGAACAACATCATCGTCACCGGCCGAGTGGACGGGCCGGTGCTCCTGCTGGCCCACGGGTTCGGTTGTGACCAGAACATGTGGCGCCTGGTGGTCCCCATGCTGGCCGAGGACTTCCGGCTGGTGCTTTTCGACTACGTGGGCTCCGGCCGCTCGGACCCTTCGGCCTGGAGTGAGCAGCGCTACAACTCGTTGGAGGGCTACGCCTCGGATGTGCTGGATGTCTGCGAGGAGCTGGACCTGCGCAATGTGATCTTCGTGGGGCACTCGGTCAGTGCCATGGTCGGCGTTCTCGCAGCGGCCAAGGCACCTCAGCGGTTCTCCCGCCTGGTGATGGTGGCTCCGTCGCCCCGCTACATCGACGAGGACGGGTACCGGGGCGGATTCAGCGCGGACGATATCGGTGAGCTGTTGGAGTCGCTGGAGTCGAACTATCTGGGCTGGTCGGCGGCGATGGCCCCGGTGATCATGGGTAACGCGGACCGGCCAGAACTCGGCCAGGAGCTGACTACCTCGTTCTGCGCGACCGACCCGGAGATGGCTCGGGTCTTCGCCCGCACGACGTTCCTGTCGGACAGCCGCGAAGACCTCAAGAAGGTCGCGGTGCCGACGCTGGTGCTGGAATGCACGCAGGACGTGATCGCCCCCCGCGAGGTCGGCGCCTACGTCAACGACGCGATCCCGGGCAGCCGCCTGGTCACGCTGGAGGCGACGGGGCACTGCCCACAGCTGAGCGCACCGCAGGCCACCGCGGTGGCGATCACCGACTTCATAAAATCGGCCCGCTGATGTGCCTCACCGATCAGAATCCGGACGGGGAGCAAGACATGGAAGTCACCGACGTGGCCTTCACCGCCCTGCTGGAGGACAGCGCGGAGGAGCTCTACGAGCAGGCGCCCTGTGGCTACTTGTCAACGCTGATGGACGGCACCATCGCGAAGATCAACACCACCCTTCTGGAGTGGCTGGGTCTTTCACGGCGGCAGGTGGTGGGCCGGATGCGGTTCACCGATCTGCTCACCGTGGGCGGCAAGCTTTACCACGAGACGCACTTCGCCCCGCTGTTGCAAATGAACGGCGAGGTCAGCGGCATCGCCCTGGACATCAAAGCCACTGACGGGCAGCGGGTGCCGGTGCTCGTCACCTCGAAGGTGAAGACCAGCGACGACGGCGAACCGATGCTCGTCCGCACCACAGTCTTCGATGCCCGCGATCGGCGCGCCTACGAGACCGAGCTGCTGCGTGGACGCCAGGCGGCTGAAGAAGCACGCCGACAGGCCGAGGCCGACCGCGAGCAACTCCAGGAAGCCCTCGCCGTCCTACAGCAGAGCCTGTTGCCCGCCGAGCTGCCAACGGTCCCGGGCCTGGAAGCCGAATCCTATTACCACACGGCCTCTCCGGATCTTCTCGGCGGAGACTTCTACGACCTGTTCCCGCTCGGCGCGGACCAGTGGGCGTTCTTCCTGGGCGACGTGTGCGGCAAAGGCCCCCAGGCCGCCGCGGTCACCTCACTGACCCGCTACACACTGCGGGCGGCCGCCCTGTACGACCCCGACCCCGTCACCGTGCTGACCACCCTGAACACCGTGCTGCACGAGCGCTACACCAATGGCGACACTCGGTACTGCACCGCCATATTCGGTGTCCTGCGCCCGGACAGCGACCATGTCAGCGTGCACTTGGCCTCCGGTGGTCACCCCTCCGCACTGATCCAACGCGCTGATGGCACCGCGCAGTACCTGCCCACCCCTGGCGGCATGCTCATCGGCCCACTGCCCCACGCAAAGTTCACGGCCGCCCGCACCCAACTGTTCCCCGGCGACACCCTGCTGCTCTACACCGACGGCCTGACCGAAGCCCGCACCGGCCCCAAGCTTGAGCTCTACGGTGATGATGCCCTGCGCGCCTTCACCGCAGAACAGCCCGCCGCGGGACCCCGGGCCCTTGTCACCGCTCTGACCGGGCTCCTCGCCGGCTTCGGTGACGGACTCGACGACGACACAGCGCTTCTCGCCCTCGGCGTGCCCGCCCCGGTTCCCACCCTGGACCGGGTCTTCACCCTCCACCCCGGCACATCAAAAGCCACCAACAGGTTTGCCCACGAGTCGTGAAGGCGGTTGTTCACGAGTCGGGGGAGGTACTCGAACCACCAGTGCCCCACGGCGCAAACAGAAGGTGAGCCAGAATCCGAGTTTTGACGCACTGGGGCTTGCCAGGGGGCCGTGGTCTGCCACGAGGCCAGGGCTCCCGTGGGCGGTCAGCGTTGCCGGCTGTCAGCTGACGGAGTCCATGAAGCTCAGCATCCGGCGGCTGACCTCCTCCGCGTGATCGATCTGCGGTCCGTGGCCGGTGTCGGAGACGATTTCGGCGCGGGCTCCGGGTATCAGGCGTGGAATCCGCTCCACTTGCCGCTCTGGGTGCACGAGGAGGCTTCGCTTGCCAAGCACCAGATGGAGCGGGGTACGAATGGCGGACAGTTCGTCCTCGGACAGAGGGAGTGGAGCCGGGCGGCGTATGCGGTAGGCGCGGACACCCGATCTGATCATCGTGCGCAGCTCCGGCACGATGAGGACGGGCTGCTCCAGCCAGGCTGCCAACCGTGGGCGAAGCGCCTTGGGGGCGAAGGTCGCCAAGAGACTGGCGAAGATCCAGACGAAGAAACGCAGCCCTACCCTTTCCAGACCTCCGGGGTCGAGCAGCGTGACCGAGGCGAGGCGGCCGGGCCTGCGGTGCGCTTGGTTGAGGGTGAGCCATCCGCCGTAGGAGGCGCCGACAAGGTGCACGCGCTCAAGCCCGAGCCCGGTAAGTGTCTCGTCCAGCCACTGTGCGGCTCGGTCGGGTTGATGGATGGGTTCGCGCTGCACGCTGCGTCCTGGATCGCCTGGGGTGTCGATCGCGTAGACGGGGCGGTCGGCGCTGAGGGCGGGGGTGTTCGGATACCACATGGCAGAGCAGGAGCCCGCTCCGTGGACCAGGACGACGGGAGTGCGGGACTGGGCCGCTGGGTTCATGGGGCCGTACCGGTAGACGTGCGTGGTGCCGAAGGACGTCTCCACGTCCATTTCCGCGAGCGTGGGCGCCCCCAGCGCATAAACGGCGTCGCAGGCCGCGAAGTAGCGGTCACGCAAGCGATCGCTCACATAGCGGCCGACATCGGCCTGGGTGTGAGTCGTGGTCTCGGACACGGCCACCTCCGGGATTTCGATTTTTGGTGATACGAACGTACCACGTTGTTGGTACGGCTGTATCATCATGTCCAGGAAGGCCCCGGACAGGGCAATCGACGAGCGGAGGGGCGGCCGATGCCCAAGCGCGTGGACCACGCGGAACGGCGTAGCGAGATCGCCGACGCACTCGTTCGGGTCGCCGGACGACGCGGCCTGCACGCCGTAGGGATGCGTGACGTGGCAGCGGAGGCAGGGGTGTCACTGCGACTGGTGCAGTACTACTTCGAGACCAAGGAAAAGCTGCTGCTGTACGGGCTGCAGCAGCTGGCGGAGAAATTCGGGGAACGAGTCGCAGCCAGATCCCGGGCCGTCGGCGACGGCCAGGGACCGCGCGCAATGATCGAGGCGCTTCTGATGGAGTCGTTGCCGACCGACGAGGAGAGCCGCGCCTTCCACCTCGTGTACACGTCGTACGCCGTTCTGGCCGTGACCGATCAGGCGCTCGCCGCCCAGCCGTTCATCCGGAACCCTGATGCCGCCGAGGAGGCCCTGGCCGAACTTCTCCGGCAGGCACAGGAGGCGGATCTCGTTCAGCCCGGTGCGGACGTCCAGTTGGAGGCGGTCAGCCTGCTCGCCATGTCTGCGGGACTCGGCATCAGCGTCCTTGTCGGCCAGCGTGGCCCGGACTCCGCCGCCGCGGTGCTGAACCACCACCTGGACCGGCTTTTCCAAGCGGGTGGGCTCGGTTCCCTGACGCGGCGGGCGCACGAATGACGTCGTTTCTCGTGAACCTCTGTGAGTCCGATGTCCTGTCGTTTCCCGCCGGGTGGTGCGACGGCGGGAAACGCGATCTGGGTGCGGCAACAAAATTCGTTGCCGCACCCAGTGACAGCGCTACGTAATAACTCGCGCGGTGCTGCTTGTCGCCCGGCTACCAGCGATACCACCGGCCTCGCTTTCCGCCGGAACCGACGGACCTCATCACGAAGCCCAGCAGCCAGACGGCGATGATGATCACCGCGACGATCCACAAGGCTTTGAGTGCGAACCCGGCACCGAAGAGAATCAGGGCGAGAAGCAGAACGAGAAGTAGGGGAACCATAGTTATCAACCTCCGGACGGTCGTGTGCCCCGCCGTACTCCGCTCAATCAGGAAACCCGTCATTTTTCTTCGAAACGTCATGGACCGAGTTTCCATGTCACTTGATTTCACTTACGGTCAGACGGCGTACCCGGTTTGATTTTCGTGCGGGATCCCTGATAAGTGATGCCATGAGTTTCATTTTGTTTCCGGCTGTTTTGCCGGGGCAGGGGAGGTGGACGGCCGCACAGCGGCACCTCGCCCGGCAGGGCCGGGCACATTTACTGGAGGATCGCATGCTCAAGGCCATCGCAGATGTATTCCGCGCCATCGGCGGAGCTGTCGCCACCGTCGTCACTCTTCCGTTCCGGGCCATTGCCCGGCTCTTCGGTGGAGCCTCCGACAGCGCACACGGCCGCCACTGAGCAGGCAGGCAAGCAGAGGGCCCGCTCGTGCGGGCTCCGGTTTTGCCTGCATTTTACTGCGACGTGAACAGACCGGTGGAGGGCGGCCCTTAAAGGGCCGCCCTCCACCTTGATCGTGGATTTTCCGGCTGCCCGGGTTGCGGCGGCCGGAAAATCTGTAATTTCCGTATGACGTGGCCGTCCGGAGTGGATCCCTTGTTTCACCCTCCGGTCGGGCACCGGTACAGTTCACCCTTCGGCAGACACCTCCCGCAATTTCGCGGCTCTGCCACTTCACTTCGGACGGTGGCGGATGACCAGCACACGAGACCAGCAGCAGGATCCCGAGCCGGCGGAGCCGGCCATGCCGGACACCGCGGAACGCGCGAAACGGATACGGCGCCGACTGGAGCGACTGATCGGCATCGCGGCCACCGAAGGTAATTCGCTCCTTCCACTCCGTAACGGGGATGAGATCTTCGCGGCGATGCTGACGGGAATCAGTGCCGCGGAGCACACCGTGGACATGATGACCTTCGTGTACTGGCGAGGTGACATAGCCCACCGGTTCGCCGAGGCTCTGTCCGAGCGGGCCCGCGCCGGATTGCGGGTGCGGCTGCTGCTGGACGGCTTCGGCAGCAGGCTGATCGAGAAGGATCAGCTGGAAGCCATGGAACGGGCGGGCGTGCAGGTTGCCTGGTTCCGTAAGCCTCTTCACCTCTCGCCCTTCAAGCAAAATCACCGCTGCCACCGAAAGGTCCTCGTCGTGGACGAGGAAACAGCGTTCACCGGTGGCGTGGGTATCGCCGAGGAATGGTGTGGCAACGCACGAGACGAGAGTGAATGGCGGGACACGCACGTCCAGGTGCGTGGCCCGGCCGTGGACGGCATCGCCGCGGCGTTCGCCCAGAACTGGGCGGAGTGTCATGACGAACTGTTCGATGAGCGGGACCGCTTCATCGAGCACTCCCGGCCTGGCGATGCGGTCGTGCAGGTGGTGCGGGGGTCGGCGAGCTTCGGCTGGCAGGACATGCAGACCCTGATCCGGGTCATGCTGGAGTCCGCCCAGGAACGCGTGCGACTGACCACGGCGTATTTCTCGCCGGATCCGTACTTCGTCGCGATGCTGTGTGCGACCGCCCGTCGTGGGGTGGAAGTGGAGATCCTGCTGCCGGGCCCGCACACCGACAAACGCGTTTCCCAGCTCGCCGGCCAGCAGCACTACGAGGAACTGACAGCCTGCGGCGTCAAGATCCACCAGTACCAGCCGACCATGATGCATGCCAAGATCATTACGGTTGACCGGGTCGCCTCCCTGATCGGGTCGACGAACTTCAACCGCCGCTCGCTCGACCATGATGAAGAGGTCATGCTCGCCGTCCTGGACGAGCGGTTCACCGCGACGCTGGACCGGCACTTCGAGGAAGACCTGGCGGTGAGTGAACCGATCGACGGGCGCCGCTGGAAGGGCCGTTCGGCGATACAACGGACGAAGGAAGCGGCTGTCCGGCCCATCCGCCGGTTCCTGTAGGGCGCGCTACCTCCAGGTGAGGCGCCACCGACGAGGTGGACGACTTCCCCCGAAGGGGAGGGGAGGCAAGTGCCGGCCTCCTCGACTCGGCCGGCCCTTGGCGCCGACGATCCTGGCCCCATGCCGGACCGCCGTCCCACTCGCGGCACCGAGGCCCATCGGCGTGCATGATCCACCCTGTGTGAGCGCACTGCCGTCACAGATGATGGAACAAAGATGTATCCAATGACGTGATAATGATGGTTTCTGCCCCTTCAGTAATGCCTGGCGTCCCACCTACCGTTGCGGCCATGTGAACGGCCTGGCTGTCGGCTGATCAGCACTTCTTCGACCTTGTGAGAAGTCTTTCGGGAGCTCCTCGGGGAGCTGCTGATCAGCCTGACGGGTTTCTGGAGG
The DNA here is from genome assembly GCF_044753355.1 of Streptomyces sp. NPDC088400. NCBI lineage: Bacteria > Bacillati > Actinomycetota > Actinomycetes > Kitasatosporales > Streptomycetaceae > Streptomyces > Streptomyces sp. NPDC088400. The sequence goes on from NZ_JBIVMZ010000011.1 coordinate 207,836, forward strand.
GAGAGGGCAATGGCGCCTGCGGAACTACTCATCGGAAGCCGATGGCAAGCGTCGGCAGGGTCGGGACGGACCCGGGATGTGACGTCGCCCTTCGACGGCTCGACCGTCGGTACCGTCGGGGAGGCCGGCCCCGAGGACGTCGAGGTGGCCCTGGCGGCGGCGGAGCGGGGCGCCGCGGTTTGGCGGCGTACCTCAGCTCATGAGCGGATGACGATCCTGCTGCGCGCGGCGGAACTCGCCGACCAGCGAGCCGCCAAGATCGCGCAGACCATCAGCTCGGAGTCGGGCAAGACCATCACGGAGGCCACCGGCGAGGCGGCGCGATCCGGGGATCTGATCCGTCTCGCGGCCTTCGAAGGCACTCAACTCTACGGCGAAACACTGCCGTTGGACGCCAATCGTGGCACCGGGCAGGACAAGGTGGGCTTCACGCTGCGCCAGCCGTGCGGTGTCGTGGTGGCCATCACACCGTTCAACTACCCGGCCCTGCTCGTGCTGCACAAACTGGCGCCCGCGCTCGCGGCGGGGAACGCGGTGGTCCTCAAGCCGGCCACCTCGACACCGCTGACCGCGCTGGAACTCGCCGAGTGCTTCGTGGACGCCGGGCTTCCCGAGGGCGTGCTCTCGGTGCTCGTCGGCTCCGGCGGGGTGCTGGGGGACGCCCTCGTGACCGACCCGCGCGTACGGAAGATCTCCTTCACCGGCTCCACGGCGACCGGCGAGCACATCGCGCGGGCCGCGGGAGTGAAGAAGCTCTCCCTCGAACTGGGCGCCTCCTGCCCGGTCGTCGTACTGCCCGACGCCGATCTCGAACTGGCCGCGAGCGCTGTCGCGTTGGGCGGATACGTCAATGCCGGGCAGGTGTGCATCTCCGTCCAGCGAGTGATCACACACCCCGAGGTCACCGCCGACTTCCTCGACGCCCTCGTCCCCAAGGTCCGGGCCATCAGGACCGGGGACCCGTCGTCCCCCGACACGACCATGGGCTCCCTGATCACGACCACCGAGGCGGAACGGGTGGAGCGGGCCATCGCGCGGGCCGGGGCGGACGGCGCACGCGTCCTGACCGGCGGCGAGCGCGACGGGACCGTGGTGAGCCCGGCCGTCGTGGCCGATGTCGATCCCGACTCCTCGTTCAGCCAGCAGGAGTTGTTCGGTCCGGCGGTCGCCGTCAGTTCGGCCGCCGACTGGGAGTCCGCCATCGCCCAGGCCAACGGCACCGCCTACGGCCTCGGTGCGGGGATCTTCACCTCCGACGTGGCCGGCGCGGTCCGTGCCATCCGGGAGATCGACGCCGGTTCCGTCCACATCAACTGGACGCCTCTATGGCGTGCCGACCTCATGCCGTACGGGGGTCTGAAGGGCAGCGGTTACGGCAAGGAAGGCCCCCGCGCCGCGGTGAGCGAGATGACCGAGGTCAAGACCGTCGTCCTGCACGGCCGCCCCTGGTGACGCGGCCGCGTCCCCGTACACATCCCCGAGCAGGAGCCGACTCATGACCGACCGGACGCAACAGGGCACGGTACGCCTCACCGTCGCCCAGGCCGTCGTCACCTACCTCTCCCGGCAGTACTCCGTGGCCGACGGCCGCCGCCGCCGACTCATACCGGCCGCGCTGGGCATCTTCGGCCACGGCAACGTGGCCGGCCTCGGCCAGGCCCTCGACCAGCTCAGCGACCAACTCCCCTTCGTCCAGGGCCGCAACGAGCAGGCGCTCGTCCACATCGCGACCGCCTACGCCAAGGCGACCAAGCGGCACGCGACCCTCGCCGTGACCGCCTCCATCGGTCCGGGCGCTCTCAACATGGTGACCGGGGCGGGCCTCGCCACCGTCAACCGGCTGCCTGTCCTGTTGCTGCCGGGCGACACGTACGCGACCCGTCACCAGGGCCCCGTACTGCAGCAGTTGCAGCACCCCGTGGAGGCCGATGCCTCGGTGAACGACGCCTTCCGTCCCGTCTCCCGCTTCTTCGACCGCATCACACGGCCCGAGCAGCTGCTCACCGCGCTGCCCGCGGCGATGCGGGCCCTCACCGGCGTCGACACCGGCGCGGTCGTCGTCTCCCTCCCGCAGGACATCCAGTCCCACGCCTACGACTACCCGGCGGAGTTCTTCACCGAGCGCGACTGGCCGATCCGCCGTCCGGCGCCGGACGGCGACGAGGTCGCGGTGGTCGCGCGGATGCTCGCCGAGGCGGAGAAGCCGCTGATCATCGCCGGTGGCGGGGTCGTGTACTCCGGTGCCACCGACGAGTTGGAGGCTCTCGCCGACGGTGCGGGCATCCCCGTCGCGGAGACATTCGCGGGCAAGGGAGCTGTCCAGCGCCGCGCCTGGTGGCAGCTCGGCGGCATCGGCCTGGAAGGCACTCCGGCAGTCAACGTCCTTGCCGGGGAAGCCGACTTCGTGCTCACCGTGGGCTCGCGTCTGACGGACTTCGCCACCGCCTCGCACTCCGTCTTCCAGAACCCGGACGTATGCTTCGCGAGCATCAACGTCAGCGCGCACGACGCGGGCCGCCTGGGCGCGACCGGCATTGTGGCAGACGCCAAGCGAGCCCTGGCCGCGCTGACGGACGCCGTACGGGCGAACGGCACCACCACCCCGGCCGACTGGCAGGAGAGGGTGCGCGCCCTGGACCAGCAGTGGCGGGAGCAACGTGCCGCCGCGCTCGACCCCGGCACCTCCTTCGACTTCGCGTCACTGCCCGACGACTCCGATGTCGTACGGGGGACCGACGCGGCCCTCACTCAGGGCCAGTTGATAGGCCTGCTCCAGGAGCACGCGCGGTCCGGTGACACGATCATCGCCGCCGCCGGCGGTCCGCCCGGCGACCTGCTGAAGGTGTGGGACGCCACCGAAGGCCGTTTCGCCCACCTGGAGTTCGGCTTCTCCTGCATGGGCTACGAGCTGCCCGCCGCGATCGGCGTCCGCCTCGCCGAGCCGGACCCGTCGAGGCGGGTACTGTCCCTGCTGGGCGACGGCACCTTCCTCATGGCGCCGACCGAGCTGGTCACGGCCGCCCAGGAAAGGCTCCCGGTCACGATCGTGATCCCGGAGAACCACGGCTACCAGGTCATCCACCGGCTCCAGATGGTCCGCAGCGGACGGGAGTTCGGCAACGAGTTCCGCTACCGCGACGGCGGCCTGAAGATCGGCTCCGGCAAGCCCGCCCGCCTGGAGGGCGACTATCTCCGGGTCGACCTCGTCCAGACCGCGGCGGGCCTCGGGGCCCGCGCGATCCGCGCCACCACCGCCGACGAGGTACGTACCGCGCTGGCCGAGACCCGCGGCCACGAAGGCCCGGTCGTCCTGGTCGTCCCCGTGATCCCGCACGCCGACCTTCCCGGCGCCGGTGTGTGGTGGGACGTGGCCCCGGCCGAGGTCTCCGAGCAGGAAACGGTCGCGCGGCTGCGCGGCGAGTACGAAGATGGTCTGGCGTCCCAGAGGTGGTACGGATGAACAGCTCTCCGCTGGATCACGGCCGCCTGCGTGCCCGACTCGCGTCCGGTGAGGTCACCCTGGGCACCTTCGTGGGCACCGCTTCGGCGGTCACGGCCGAGGTGTGCGCCGCCGCCGGGGCAGACTGGCTGCTGCTCGACCTCGAACACGGTGCGGGGGGAGAGGAACAGGCCCGTACGACTGTCCCGATTGCGGCGGCCTACGGTGTTCCGACCGTCGTACGCGTCGAGTCCGCGGCCCGTATCCGCATCGGCCGCGTGCTCGACCTGGGCGCCGCCGGGATCATGCTGCCGCGACTCGACACGGCGGCCGAAGTACGGGACGCACTCAGGCACTTGAGCTATCCGCCCACCGGGGACCGGGGCGTGGCCACCTACAACCGGGCGTGCCGCTTCGGGCTCGACTCCGCAGCCCTGGACCGGGAGGGCGAGATCCTCGGCGTGGTCCAGATCGAGTCGGCGAGCGCGCTGGGGGAGGCCGAGGAGATCGCGGCGCTGGACGGCGTCGACGTCCTGTTCGTCGGCCCCCGCGACCTCAGTCACGACCTCGGCGTACCGGGCGAGTTCACCGCCCCGGTCTACCGGGAAGCCCTGGAGCGCGTCCGCAAGGCCGCCACCGCACACGGCAAGGCCTGTGGCCTGCTCGTCCCCGACGGCACGGCGGCAGCCGCCAAACGAGCGGAGGGCTGGGCTTTCATCGCCATCGGCTCCGACTCGACCCTGCTGGCCGCCGCCCTGTCCGCCGCGCTCGCCGAGGCCGGGCCCCGGCCACAGGACCACAAGGAGACGCACCCATGACCACCATCCCGGGCGCCGCGCGCGAGATCGGCGTCGGACTGATCAGCGTCGGCTGGATGGGCAAGCTGCACAGCCGCGCCTACCAGGCACTGCCCTCCGTCTACCCCGAACTGGGACTCAGGCCCCGCCTCGTCCATGCCGCCGACACGGCCGAGGATCGCGCGGCCTACGCCCGTGACATCCTCGGCTACGCGAAGGCCGGAACCAACTACCGTGCCGTCCTCGACGACCCGGACGTCGAGGTCGTCTCGATCTGCGCGCCCAACCTCCTCCACCACGAGATCGGCATCGCCGCCGCCAAGGCGGGCAAGCCGTTCTGGATCGAGAAGCCCGTCGGGCGCGCCGCCGAGGAGACCGCCGAGGTCGCCGCCGCGGCCCGCGCGGCCGGGGTCGTCACCTCCATCGGCTACAACTACCGCCATGCCCCCGCCGTGGAGCGGGCACGCGAGCTGATCGCCGAGGGGCGACTCGGCCGCATCACCAACGTGCGCGCCACGTTCTTCTCCGGCTACGCCGCCGAGCCCAAGGGCGCCCTGTCCTGGCGTTTCAAGCGGGACCTGGCCGGGCACGGCGCGCTCGGCGACCTGATGAGCCACGTCGTGGACCTGGTCAGCTACGTCGTGGCTCCGATCGGCGCGGTCTGCGCCCTCACCAGTACCGTCTACACCGAGCGTCCGATCCTGCCCATGGGCTCGGGCACGCACTTCGCGGTGATCGAGGACGGTGAGATGGCCACTGTGGAGAACGACGACTACAGCGCCGCCTTGGTGCGCTTCAGCGGGGGAGCCGTCGGCACCCTGGAGGCGTCCCGGGTCATCGTCGGCCCGCAGTGCGGCATCGGCTTCGAGATCTACGGCACCGACGGCTCGGTCGCCTGGAACTTCGAGCGCATGAACGAGCTGCGTGTCGCACTCGACCGCGGCAGGCCCCACCAGGGCTACACCACCGTGCTCGGCAACGGACACATGGGCGACTACGCCAACTTCCAGCCAGGACCCGGCAACAGCATGGGCTACGACGACCTGAAGGTGATCGAGGCCAAGAAGTTCCTGGCCGCCGTGGCCGGTATCGAGCACCGCAATTCGACGATCGAGGACGCGCACGCCGTCGCCGAGGTCATCGCGGCCGCGGCGGCCTCCGCGGAGAGCGGCTCCTGGCAGCCGGTGGCCGAGGTACCGGCGGCGAACTTCGGTCATCCGGTACGGAGTTGATCGCATGTCCGAGCACGTCGTAGTGGCACTCGGCCCCGTCGACGCCGACACGGTGGGTCCCGTCCTCGGCGAGCGGGTCACCTTCGTGACCGACCCCACACCCGACGAACTCGCGATCGCCGAGGGCGCCATCGTCCGTGCCGACCGACAGGTCGACGGGGACTTCCTCCAGCGGGCGCCACGGCTGCGGGTCATCGCCCGCACCGGCGTCGGCGTCGACCTGGTCGATGTGGCGGCGGCCTCCGCCCGCGGCATCCCCGTGGTCATCACCCCCAACAGCGGCAGCCGGGCCGTGGCCGAAGGCGTATTCGCCATGGCCCTGCACCTGACCAAGCGGCTGAGACCGCTGACCGACCTGGTGCGGAACGGCCGCTGGGCCGAGCGGAACGCCGTACCGGCCGGTGACCTGGACGGCGCCACCCTGGGGATCGTCGGCTACGGCCGCATCGGCCGCCGGGTGGGCGAACTCGCCGCCGCCTTCGGGATGCGGACGCTCGCGTACGACCCGTTCAGCCCGCCGCCGCCCGAGTTCGCCTGCGCCGACCTCAGCGAACTCGTCGGGGCGAGCGACGTACTCACCCTGCACACCCCGCTCACCGAGGACACCCGGCACCTCGTGGACGAGCGGCTGCTGGCCCACGTCAAACCGGGATCGGTCCTCATCAACTGCGGCCGGGGCGGCCTGCTCGACCCGGCCGCCACTCTGGCCGCCCTGGAGTCGGGCCGGCTGTCGGGCGTCGGGCTGGACGTGTTCGACCCCGAGCCGGTCCGTCACCATCCGCTGTTCGACCACCCCGACGTCGTCCTCACCCCGCACGTGATGGGAATGACGCGCCGGGCGATGACCCTGACCTTCGTCGACGCCGCCCGCGGTGTCGCGGACATCCTCGCGGGCCGCTCGCCGGCCGCGGTGGCCAACCCCGACTGGAATCAACGAAAGGCCTCGGCATGACCACGTCACCCTTGAACAGGATCGCCGGCGCGCCCATCTCCTGGGGTGTGTGCGAAGTCCCCGGCTGGGGCTACCAGTTGACGCCCGAACGGGTACTGAACGAGATGCGCGAGGTCGGCCTGGCCGCCACCGAGATCGGCCCCGAAGGTTTCCTTCCCGGCGAGCCGGAGGCCATGGCCCGGGTTCTCGCCCACCATGACCTCCACGCGGTCGGCGGCTTCACCCCGCTGCTGCTGCACGTGCCCGGACACGACCCGCTGCCCGGGGTCGAAGAGCTCCTGGAGAGCTACGCAGCCTCGAACGCGGAAGTCCTCGTCCTGTCGGCCGTCACCGGCCAGGACGGCTACGACTCCCGCCCTGAACTCGACGCGGACGGCTGGAAGCTGCTGCTGTCCAACCTCGACCGGCTGGCCTCGCTGGCCGCTCAACGCGGCGTACGTGCCGTCCTGCACCCGCATGTCGGCACGATGATCGAGAACGGCGACGAGGTCCGACGCGTCCTGGAGCACTCGGCGATCTCGCTCTGCCTCGACACCGGGCACCTGCTCATCGGCGGCACCGACCCGGCCGAGCTCACCCGCCAGGCGCCCGAACGTATCGCCCACACTCACATGAAGGATGTGGACGCCTCCCTCGCCGCCAAGGTCCAGTCCGGACGACTCGGTTATACGGAGGCCGTGCGCAAGGGCATGTACCGCCCGCTGGGAGCGGGAGACGTGGACGTCCAGGCCATCGTCACGCATCTCGGCGCACGCGGCTACGACGGCTGGTACGTCCTGGAACAGGACACGATCCTGACCGAGGAGCCCACAGGAAAGGGACCGGTCGATGATGTGTGGGCCAGCGCCGAGCATCTGCGCGCGGTGCTGGGCGATGTCGCGTAGCCGTATACAGGACTGATGCGTAGTTGATGTCCGCTGAGGGGTTGACCGGCACGTGCGGGGCATCCAAGAATGCCGGGGCGACCTGTTGCCTGGTCCTGCCAGTTCTTGGAATTGCTATTCGTTGTGTGCCGGCGCTTTTCCGAACATGAGGAATCCGGGAAACAGAAATGACCACTGACGAATTTCTGGCCACGTGTTGGACCACCGCGGGCGACGCCGCTCCCGATCAGAATGACCAACGCAGTCCGCTGAGTCTGCGGGAACGGGCGGAAGCGGCGGGCGCCGCCGGCTTCAAGGGTTTCGGGCTGCTGTACGCGGACCTGGTGGAGGCTGAGCGCGAATACGGGCTCGCCGGGGTCCGCTCCCTCTTCGCGGACAACGGAATCAGTCACATCGAGTTGGAACTCCTGACCGACTGGTGGACCGAAGGACCCCGGCGGGCCGCGTCGGACGCTGTCCGCGGCGGACTCCTGAGGGCCATCGAGGCACTCGGCGCACGCACGCTCAAGATCGGGCCCGATGTGGCGGACGAGCCCTGGGACCTGGACGTCTGGGCCAAGGAGTTCGCCACGCTGGCGGCGCAGGCCGACGGTGTGGGTGCCCGGCTCGGGATCGAGTTCCTGCCCTGGTCGAACCTCAAGACCGTGCACGACGGACTCCGGCTCGTCGAGGCCGCCGGCCACCCGGCGGGTGGCCTCATCATCGACGTCTGGCACACCGAGCGTGCCCACACCCCACCCGCCGACCTGGCGGACGTACCAGGGTCGCGGATCGTGGGTGTGGAGCTCAACGACGCCGACAGCCAGGTCGTCGGCACTCTCTTCGAGGACACCGTCCACCGCCGTCGCCTGTGCGGAGAGGGTTCTTTCGACCTCCCGGGAATCGTCACCGCGCTCCGTACGGCCGGCTGGCACGGCCCCTGGGGTGTGGAGATCCTCTCCGACACGCACCGTGTGCTGCCGGTGCGGGAGGCCGCCGCGGCCGCCTACCGGACTGCGGCGACGCTGCTGAAGTAAGAGCCGCAGGGGTGGCGGGGGCGAAACCACGGTCGTCCCCGCCACCCCTGTTTCCATCTGCCGGTGCGGACCGGCTCATCATCGTGGTGGAACCGCCCGAGAGGGGCTGTGGCGACCGCGAGAATTGTTGGCGGAGCCGCCCGGGAAGGCGCCGAAGCTCTCGACCCCTGGAAGCGTTCATTTTCGCGTGCAGAGGGCACACACAACCGGCGTCAAGAAATTCTTCGGACATCTTGCCTTGATGGATAAATGATGTCATCAATGTCATTACAAACGTTGACCTCAGGATGACGTGACGGTTCTATCTCGTCATAGGAAACAGCCGTGTTAACAGCATGTGATCCGCAGTGTTCGCTCGGCCAGTTGCTTCTCCCGTTCCCCGCAGCACAGTGAGGTGCCGCAAAGATGGACCGTTCGTCACACACCCGCTCCCGCAGAATCGTTCCCGTCGTCGCAGCGGCGGCAGCCGCCGTACTGCTTGTGGCCGGATGCTCCAGCAGCGCCGGCGGCAAGAGGGCAGACGAGAGCGGGAACGGTGTCTCGGCCGGCAAGGCCGACACCCCCCGTATGACGGTCGCGATGATCACGCACGCGGCCCCTGGTGACACCTTCTGGGACACGATCCGCAAGGGCGCACAGGCCGCCGCCGCCAAGGACAACGTCAAGCTGGTCTACTCCAGCGACCCCAGCGGCCCCAACCAGTCCAACCTGGTACAGAACGCGATCGACCAGAAGGTCGACGGCATCGCTGTCACTCTTGCCAAGCCGGACGCCATGAAGACCGTGGTCGCCCGGGCCGAGAAGGCCGGCATCCCCGTCGTCGGCTTCAACACCGGTGTGCAGGACTGGAAGAAGCAGGGCCTGCTCCAGTACTTCGGCCAGGACGAGGGCATCGCCGGCGAGGCGTTCGGCCGCAGGCTCAACCAGGCCGGCGCCAAGCACACCGTCTGCGTGGTCATGGAACAGGGGCAGGTGGCTCTGGAGGCCCGCTGCGCGGGCGTGAAGAAGACCTTCAGCGGCAAGACCGACATCCTCTACGTCAACGGCACCGACATGCCGTCGGTGAAGTCGACGATCAGCGCCAAGCTCAAGACGGACTCCTCCATCGACTACGTCACCACGCTCGGCGCCCCGTTCGCGATGACCGCCATCCAGTCCATCGCCGAGTCCGGCAGCAAGGCCAAGCTCGCCACGTTCGACCTCAACAAGGACGCGGTCGGCGCCATCAAGGCCGGCAAGATCCAGTGGGCCATTGACCAGCAGCCCTACCTCCAGGGGTATCTGTCGGTCGACTCCCTGTGGCTCTACAGGACGAACGGCAACTACAGCGGCGGTGGCGAGGCGCCCGTGCTGACCGGGCCGGCCTTCGTCGACAAGTCCAACGTCGACAAGATCGCCCAGTTCGCCGCGAAGGGAACCCGGTGATCAACCTGCCCCGGGTCACGGCTGGGGCGACGGATTCCCCGTCGCCGGCCACGTCGGCCCGGAGCAGGACCCCCATCCCCTGCCGCACAGTGAGGTGTCGTAAAGATGGACCGCTTGTCCCACCCGCGTTCCCGCAGAATCACCCCCGTCGTCGCAGCGGCGGCGGCCGCCGCACTGCTTGTCGCCGGATGTTCCAGCAGCTCCGGCGGCAAGAAGGCCGACGAGGCCGACAACAACATCTCGGCCGGCAAGGCCTCCACTCCTCGTATGACGGTCGCGATGATCACGCATGCCGCCCCCGGTGACACCTTCTGGGACACCGTCCGTAAGGGCGCCCAGGCCGCCGCCGCCAAGGACAACATCAAGCTCGTCTACTCCTCCGACCCGAACGCCGGCAACCAGGCCAACCTGATGCAGAACGCGATCGACCAGAAGGTCGACGGGATCGCCGTCACCCTCGCCAAGCCCGATGCGCTCAAGAACGTCGTCGCCGGGGCCGGGCAGGCCGGCATCCCCGTCGTCGGCTTCAACTCCGGTGTGAGCGACTGGAAGAAGCTGGGCCTGCTGGAGTTCTTCGGGCAGGACGAGACGGTGGCCGGTGAGGCGTTCGGCAAGAAGCTCAATGAGGCCGGCGCCAAGCACACGGTCTGTGTCGTCCAGGAGCAGGGCAACATCGGTCTCACCCAGCGGTGTGACGGACTGAAGAAGACCTTCTCCGGCAAGACGGAGATCCTCTATGCCAACGGCACCGACATGCCGTCCGTGAAGTCGACGATCACCGCCAAGCTCAAGACGGACAGCTCCATCGACTTCGTGGCGACCCTCGCCGCCCCGATCGCACTCACCGCTTCACAGTCGTTGTCCGAGTCGGGCAGCAAGGCCAAGCTCGCCACCTTCGACCTCAACAAGGACATGGTGAAGGCCGTCCAGGACGGCAAGATCCAGTGGGCCGTCGACCAGCAGCCATACCTGCAGGGCTACCTGTCGGTCGACTCCCTGTGGCTCTACAAGAACAACGGCAACTACAGCGGCGGCGGTGCGGCGGCCGTGCTGACCGGCCCGGCCATCGTCGACAAGTCCAACATCGACAAGGTCGCCGCATTCGCCGCGAAGGGCACCCGGTGATGACTATGACCCAGACCACGGCTCCGGCGACGGGCTCCCCGGCGCCCGCCCCACCGGCTCGTACAGAGCACGGCCGCACATCTGAACGGCCGCTGGCCCTCCGGTTGTTGGCGCGGCCGGAGGTGGGTGTCTTTCTCGGTGCCGCCGCGGTGTACGTGTTCTTCCTGATCGCCGCTCCGCCGGTGCGCGACGGCAGTTCGATGGCGACGGTCCTGTACCAGTCGTCGACGATCGGCATCATGGCGCTGCCGGTGGCGCTGCTGATGATCGGCGGCGAGTTCGACCTGTCGTCCGGTGTCGCCGTGATCACCTCGGCCCTCACCGCGAGCATGCTCGCCTATCAGCTGAGCATGAACGTCTGGGTGGGAGTGCTCGTGGCACTCCTCGTGTCACTGGCCGTCGGCTTCTTCAACGGCTGGATGGTGGTCAAGACCGGCCTGCCCAGCTTCCTCATCACCCTGGGCACCTTCCTGATCCTCCAGGGCGTCAACCTGGCGGTGACCAAGCTGGTCACGAGCAACGTGGCGACCGACGACATCAGCGACATGGACGGCTTCGGCCAGGCGCAGAAGATCTTCGCCTACTCGTTCGGTATCGGTGGCGTCCAGGTGAAGATCACCGTGTTCTACTGGCTGGCCTTCGCCGCTTTGGCCACCTGGGTCCTGCTGCGCACCAAGTACGGCAACTGGATCTTCGCGGTCGGCGGCAACAAGGAGAGCGCACGGGCGGTCGGTGTGCCCGTGACCTTCACCAAGATCTCCCTGTTCATGCTGGTCGGCGTAGGCGCGTGGTTCGTCGGGATGCACCAGCTGTTCACCTTCAACACGGTGCAGTCGGGCGAGGGCGTGGGACAGGAGCTGATCTACATCGCCGCAGCGGTGATCGGCGGCTGTCTGCTGACCGGCGGCGCCGGTTCGGCGATCGGCCCGGTCTTCGGCGCGTTCATGTTCGGCATGGTCAACCAGGGCATCGTGTTCGCCGGTTGGAACCCGGACTGGTTCAAGGCCTTCCTCGGCGTCATGCTGCTCGGCGCCGTCCTGATCAATCTGTGGGTTCGCCAGTCGGCGACCAGGAGGTGACTCGACCCATGACATCGAACAACGGATCCGGCACGCACGGCGCAATCCTCGCGGACAGTGCCACGGACAAGGACAGTGCCACCGTCGAACTCCGCGACGCGGGCAAGTCGTACGGCAACATCCGCGCCCTGCACGATGTGAGCCTCGCCGTCCACCCCGGCCAGGTCACCTGCGTGCTCGGTGACAACGGCGCCGGCAAGTCCACCCTCATCAAAATCATTTCAGGCCTGCACCAGCACACCGAGGGCGACTTCCTGGTCGACGGCGAACCGGTGCGCTTCTCCACCCCGCGTCAGGCCCTCGACAGGGGCATCGCCACTGTCTACCAGGACCTGGCCACCGTGCCCCTGATGCCGGTGTGGCGGAACTTCTTCCTCGGCTCCGAGATGACCAAGGGCCCCTGGCCGATCCGCCGCCTCGACATCGAGAAGATGAAGCAGACCGCGGACGAGGAACTGCGCAACATGGGCATCGTCCTGGACAACCTGGAGCAGCCCATCGGCACGCTCTCGGGCGGCCAGCGCCAGTGTGTCGCCATCGCCCGCGCGGTCTACTTCGGCGCCCGTGTCCTGATCCTGGACGAGCCGACCGCGGCCCTCGGTGTCAAGCAGTCCGGTGTGGTGCTGAAGTACGTCGCAGCCGCTCGCGACCGCGGTCTCGGCGTCATTTTCATCACCCACAACCCGCACCACGCCTACATGGTCGGCGACCACTTCAGCGTCCTGCGTCTGGGCACCCTCGATCTGTCCGCCGAGCGCAACGAGATCACCCTCGAAGAGCTGACCAACCACATGGCCGGCGGCACCGAACTCGCGGCCCTCAAGCACGAGTTGGCCAAGGTGCGTGGCGTCGACGTCGAGCGGCTTCCCGGCGAGGGCCAACTTCACGTCCGCGAGCCCCAGGTCGGCTGAACCCTACGAACACCGGAGACATCTGAACATGCCATCTCAGCGAGCGCTGGGTATCGCAGTGGTCGGCACCGGCAAGATGGGCGCGGATCATGTGCGCAGACTCCATGACGTCGTCAGCGGGGCACGCGTGACAGCTGTCGTCGACATCGACGAGAACCGTGCCAAGACCCTGGCCGACGCGGTGGAGGGATGTACGGCGTACACCGAAGCCGCCGCCGCCATGGCGGCGCAGGACGTGGACGCGGTCCTCATCGCCTCACCGGGGCCCGCCCATGAGGCGGCCCTGCTCGACGCCCTCGGCCGTGACCTGCCGGTGCTGTGCGAGAAACCGCTCACCCCCGACGCGGCTTCCGCTCTTCGTGTCCTGGAAGCGGAACAGAGGCTCGGGCACCGGCGTATCCAGGTGGGCTTCATGCGGCGTTACGACACCGAATACATCAAGCTGAAGCGGCTCCTCGACGGAGGGGAGCTGGGCAGAGCACTGATGCTGCACCACCGGCACCGGAACCTGTCCATGCCGCCCTGGTTCACCAACGAGATGCTCATCAACGACTCGGTGGTCCACGAGATGGACGTGACACGCTGGCTCCTCGACCAGGAGATCACCGCGGTGACCGTGCACAAGCCGGCCCCCACGTCGCATGCTCCGGCCGGTATGGACGACCCTCAATTCGTCTTGTTCGAAACCGAGTTCGGCGCCCTTGCCGACGTCGAGATCTTCGGTCATTGCGGGTACGGCTACCAAGTGCATGCCGAGGCGGTCTGTGAACGCGGCACCGTACGTATCGGTGACGAGCCGGGACCGCGGCTGAGCGCCGATGGCCGCTGGGGCGGACGTATCACGCCGGACTACATCGAGCGCTTCGACGACGCCTACGACCGCGAGGTCCAGGCCTGGATTGATGCCACCCGGCGCGGGGAGGTCACCGGCCCCAGTGTCTGGGACGGTTACGCGGCCGCGGCCGTGTGCGAGGCGGGCGTGCTGTCCCAGCGGGAGGGGCGGCGCGTCCAGGTCGAACTGACCGAGCGGCCGACCTTCTACCCGTAGGCCGTACGCACAACGAGCGAGGGCGGTACCGGACCGGTACCGCCCTCGCTCGTTGTGCTGTGTCCTATGCCGTGTCCTATGGCGCGGCCGGAAGAACCGTACGTGGCCGGACCGGGAACCCGGCCGCCCGGTAGGTGTCGTCGATGAGCCGCATGGTGGTCAGCGCGTCGTCGGCGTCGAGCACCAGCGGTGTGCCGTGCCGCAGGTGGGAGGCGAAGGCATCGAGTTGGTAGGTGTACGAGGACCGGCGGCCGAGTTCCTCGGTGCGCTCACCGCCGGAGGTACGTACGACGACCCGGTCGTCCAGGTGGGGCTGTACGAAGTTCACCGCCGTGGCTTCGCCGCGCGAGCCCACGACGCGGCAGCTCATCTCGAACGTGTGGTGGGCCATGTGGCAGCGGGCGGTACCCGTGGCGCCCCCCGGGAACTCCAGATCGGCGTCCAGCCACTCGTCGATCCCCGCGGCCTGCGCCCTCTCACCGCCGCGCGCGGCGATCAGCCGGGGCGCCCCACCTGCCCAGGGCGCGAGTACGCGCTGGGCGTGCAGGCTGTAGCACCCGAGGTCCATCAGCGCGCCGCCCGCCAGCGGGAGCGACCACCGTACGTCGCTGTCCGGTGGCGCCGGCATGGCGACCATGGTGTCCACATGCCGGAGGTCGCCCAACTCCCCACTGCTCAGCAGCTCGTGCAGGCGCAGGGTGACCGGGTGGAACAGGTAGTGGAAGCCCTCCATGAACGCGGTGCCCGCCTTGGCGGCGGCCTCGTGGACCTCGGCCGCCTCCATCGCGTTGCTCGCGGACGGCTTCTCGGTGAGGACGTGCTTGCCGGCCTGGAGGGCGGCAAGGTTCCACGGCCCGTGCAGGCTGTTGGCCAGCGGGTTGTAGACGACCTCGATCTCAGGGTCGGCGACGAGCTCGGCGTAGGAGTCCGCCACACGCTCCACGCCGTGCGCAGCGGCGAAGGCCCCGGCCCGCTCCCGGTCACGGGCGGCCACCGCGACGAGGCGGTGGCCGCCCGCATGGGCCGGGCCGACGATCGACAGCTCGGCGATCCGGGCCGCGCCCAGGACGCCGATCCGCAGAGGCTCGTCCGTCATCACTTGCGTACCTCGTCGATCCGTACGGGCCGGTGCTCACGGAGCGACAGGGTGCACGCCTCGGCGATCCAGCTCGCCTCAAGGGCGTCCGCGACGGTGCAGGGGGAGCTGCGGGTACCGGCGACGACCTCGGTGAACGCGGTGAGCTCGGCGCGGTAGGCCGCGGCGAAACGGTCCATGAAGAAGGTGTGCGGCGTCCCGGCCGGGAAGGTGACGCCCGGTTCGACGGAGCGCAGCGGCAGCTTGTCCTCCAGACCGACCGCGATGCTGTCCTTCATGCCGTGCAGTTCCAGGCGCACATCGTAACCACGGGCGTTGTGACGGGAGTTGGAGATGACGCCGATGGTGCCGTCGTCGAAGGTGAGCAGGGCGGACGCCGTGTCGACATCGCCCGCCTCCCGGATGTACTCGACGCCCCGGTTGCCGCCGGTCGCGAACACCTCGACCACCTCGTGGCCGGTCACCCAGCGCACGATGTCGAAATCATGCACGCTGCAGTCGCGGAAGATGCCGCCGGACACGGCCACATAGGCGGGTGGCGGCGGGGCGGGGTCGAGGGTGGTGGACCGTACGGTGTGCAGGTCGCCGAGCTCACCGCTCAGCACGGCCCGGCGCGCGGCCACGCAGCCCGCGTCGAAGCGCCGGTTGTAGCCGATGTGCACCTCGACGCCGCTGCCCTCCACCGCGCGCAGCACCTCCACGCTCTCCTCGACGTCGCGCGCCACGGGCTTCTCGCAGAAGACAGGGATGCCCGCCTTCACGGCGGCGAGGATGAGCCCGGGGTGCGCGTCGGTCGCGGCGGCGATGACGACACCGTCGACGCCGGCGGCGAGCACCGCTTCGGGGGAGTCCACCGCGGTGGCCCCGAACCGTTCGACGGCCGATGCGGTGGCCGCGGTCACCGGGTCGGTGACCACCAGCGAGTCCACCGCGTCCAGCCCGGACAGGGTCTGTGTGTGGAAGCTGCCGATCCGGCCCAGTCCCATGATGCCAATACGCATGAGAATCTTGCTCCTTCAGCCCGAGGGCGGCTCAGTCCTGCCCGCCGAAGACGATCTGGTCCCAGTCGATGACCGAGCCGGTCACCACGCCGCTGCGGTCGGAGAGCAGGAAGACGACGAAGTCGGCGATCTCGTCGACCTGCCCGAGCTTGCCCATGGGCAGTGCCTCGGCGGCCTTCTCCCGCCAGTCGTCCCCCGCGTTGTGGAAGGCGCGCTGTGTGGCGTCCTCGCCCTCGGTGTCCGTCCAGCCGATGTTGAGGCCGTTGATCCGGATGCGGTCCCAGCGGTGGGCGTGCGCGGCGTTGCGCGTCAGACCGGCGAGTCCGGCCTTGGCCGCGGAGTACGGCGCGAGATGGGGCGCGCCGCCGTGGGCGCAGTTGCTGATGATGTTGACGATCGTGCCCGGAGCTTTGCGGGCCGTCATGTCGGCCACCGCCGACTGCATCGCGAAGAACGGCGCGCGCAGATTGATCGCGATGTGCTGGTCGAAGAGCTCCGGCGAGGTGTCCAGCAGCGAGCCGCGTGAGGTCAGCCCGGCCGCGTTGACCAGGCAGTCGACGCGCCCGTGGGCTTTCACGGCCTGTACGGCGCTGTCGCGTGCCTGCGCCGGATCGGAGAGGTCCGCCCGTACGAAGCGCGCGCCCGTGTCCGCGGCGAGCTTTTCGCCCAGGTCGGTCCGGCGGCCGGTGAAGACGACGGTCGCGCCTTCCCGGACGGCTGCCCGCACGATGCCCGCGCCGACGCCCTGGCTGCCGCCGTTGACGAGGACGACTTTGTCCTCAAGGAGTCCCATGGGTGCTGTGTCCTTTCAGCTCTGCCGACGCTTGGCGGCGGCCCGCAGTTCCTCGCGCAGCCGCTCGGGTGCCCAGCCCTCGGCGACGGCCTGCCACACGGTGTCCGCCTGGGAGCGCGGGGCGAGACCTTCGACCGGCGGGTCGAGGTCGAGGTTGGTGGGGAAGGGGTAGCCCTCGGCGCCGGACGCGATCACGCGGCGCAGCCAACTCTCCGAGGCGCCCTCGGCTTTGCGGCGCAGCAGCACCGGGAACAGTGCGTTCGCCATCGCCTCGCGGTCCACCGTCTCCATCGCGCGGCCGAAGGCGGAGGAGATCTGCAACAGATTGGCCATGCGCCTGATGCCGGCCGAACGGTTGTGTCCGGCGGCGTGGAAGAGCGCCGGGTTGAAGAACACCGCGTCGCCCTTCTCCAGGGGGAGTTGGACATGGTGGGTGTCGAAGTACTCGACGAATTGCGGCAGTCGCCACGCCAGATACCCGGGCTCGTACTTCTGCGAGTGCGGCAGGTACAGGGTCGGGCCGGACTCGACGGGCATGTCGCAGTGGGCCACCGCGCCCTGCAGGGTGAGCACCGGCGAGAGGCGGTGGACGTGCGCCGGGTAGGCGGCGGCACGCTCCTGGGAGAGGAAGCCGAGGTGGTAGTCGCGGTGGACGTTCTGCGCCGCGCCGCCCGGGTTGACCACGTTGACCTGGGAGGTCACCTGGTAGGCGGGGCCGAGCCAGGCCTCGGCGACCAGTTCCAGGATGTCGTTGGCGTAGTAGTCGGCGAACACCTCCGGCGCCCGTACGGCGACCTTGTCCAGGGCGTTCCAGACGCGGTCGTTCGCACCGGGCTTGGCGAAGTGGTCGCCGCGGGCCGTGCCGGTGGCGCGCTCCTCCTCGATCAGCGCGCGGAAGGCCTCGGACGCCTTGTCCACGACGGCCGCGTCGGTGAAGGCGCGCTTGAGGACCACGATGCCGGGCCCGTCCAGCAGAGCCCGGACCAACTCGTCCTGCACGCTCCGACGGCCCTCCGGGGTGGCCGCCAGGGAGCGGAGCCGTTCGCTGTCGTAGAGCGGGACGTTCTGTTCGACCCGCTCGGCCGAGGGATGGTCGGCGGGGTCGGTGCGCTGCTCCACGAGTGAGCGGAACGCCTTGAGGTCGCAGTCCGCCTCGGTCAGCCAAGTCCGCGATCCCGCGGCTGTGGGAGACATCCGGGTCCTTTCGCAGTCCGTGTATTTCTGCCAGTCTTGAGAACCCGAACCCATCATTCAATGCTTATCAACGCATCAAAAATCCATCATCGGCTCTTGGGATCAGTCATGCGACACCGCTACCCGATCAGGGAAATCGCCCGGCAGGCCGGACTGAGCACGGCCACGGTCGACCGCGTCCTCAACCAGCGGGGCAACGTGACGGAGAGCACCATCAGCGAGGTGCACGAAGCCATCAAGGACCTGGACCGCCAGCAGAGCCAGGTCCGGCTCGGCGGCCGTACCTTCATGATCGACATCGTGATGCAGACCCCGGAGCGGTTCTCCACCGCGATTCGGGACGCACTCGAAGCCGAACTGCCCTCCCTGCATCCCGCTCATGTGCGCTCCCGTTTCCACTTCCGGGAGGTCTGTCCTCCCGAGGAGCTGACCGGAGCCCTGGACAAGATCGCGAAGCGTGGTACGCAGGGCGTGATCCTCAAGGCCCCCGACGAGCCGGAGGTCGCGGCCGCGGTCGGCCGGCTGGTCGCGGCCGGCATCCCCGTCGTCACCCTGGTGTCCGACCTGCCCCACAGCGCTCGCCTGGCGTACGTCGGCATCGACAACCGCGCGGCCGGCGCCACTGCCGCCTACCTCCTCGATCAGTGGCTCGGCAAGCGGCCCGGCAACGTGCTCACCACCATCAGCCGGGGCTCTTTCCGGGGCGAGGAGGAACGCGAGATGGGCTTCCGCAGCACGATGCGCCTCGCCGATCCCGGACGAACCCTGGTGGAGGTCACCGACAGCGACGGCCTGGACGCCACTCAGCACGATCTCGTTCTGGAGGCCCTCAAGCGGGACAAGGACATCATCGCCGTCTACTCCGCGGGCGGAGGCAATCTCGCCACCCTCGGCGCCTTCGACGCGCTCGGGCAGGAGTGCGCGGTGTTCATCGCGCACGACCTCGACCACGACAACACCCGGCTACTGCGGGAGCGCCGCCTTTCCGCGGTCCTCCACCACGACCTGCGCCAGGACATGCGTCGCGCCTGCCAGATCATCATGCGCGCCCACAAGGCGCTCCCCGACGACGGCCCCTCGCTGCCCTCGGCGATCCAGGTGGTCACGCCGTTCAACATGCCACCGGGTGTTCCGGCCGTGCCGGCCGTCGACTGAAACCCGCCGCGTGCCTTCGCTCGGGTGTGTGTGCCGCAGCGGTCCACACTCCCGGAGAAGTGCGGTGGCCCGACGCACTGATCACCGACGTGTCCGGTCCGCGCGGCGCTGCTCAGCCGGTGTTGGCGAGGTTCTTCTCGAACGCGGCCAGGTAGTTCGGCAGATGGTGATCCTTGACGGCGTCGGTCTCGGGAGCGAACAGGTCGGCGCGCAGTCCCTTGGCCCGGTCCAGCAGACCGGCCAACAGCGGCATGGTCTCGTGGAGCTTGCCGTCGGCGTCGAAGTAGCGGAGCGCGTCCACGTGCGTGAAGACAGGCTCGGGCGGGAGATGCGGGACGATGTCGTTGTTGTTGACGAAGCGGTAGCAGCGTTTCCTGAAAGCCTTGTTGTGCACGCCGGCGAGCAGCCGTTCGCAGGTGCGGGGCTGGCCGAAGGTGTAGACGCCGTCGGGCAGCAGTCGCGGTTCTTCCAGGTACAGGCGGGTGCCGGCCAGCATCGCGAGGGCTCCGCCGAGGCTGTGGCCGGTGAACCAGATGCTCTGTCCGTCGGTGCGCAGTTCCTGGATGGTGTCGCGGATCTGGGGATAGACGGACTGCAGCGCCTGGTGGAAGCCGTAGTGGACGAAACCCTTGTTCGCGGGTCCGGGAACGGGCGGGGTGTTGACGTCGGTGAGCCAGTCGTAGATCTTCAGGACCTCGGTGCCCCGGAAACCGGCGACGATCATACGGTCGCCGGCCATGACGTAGGCCTGGGTGTCCTCGATCGGGAACGGCATGCGGTGCGTCGACTCGAAGTGCCGCACCTCGTCGAATCCCCATGCGGAGGCCTGGGCCTCGATGCCGCCTCGGTCCAGCGAGGCCAGTCCGGCCGCCTGTGCCATCCAGTAGGCGTGCGGGAGAGAGTAGTGGGTCGTCGAGTGGTCCAGGGCGGGAATCGGCATCGGTGTCCTCCGGGAGATCCGCAGCGGGTCGTCCAGCAACGTAGCCCGCGCACGAACGAGGAGGGGCCGACCGCGCCCACGACCACCCGTACGGGGTCGGTCATCGGCGACCGGGAGTCCGCAGGCCCACTGGCATGGGCACGTCTGGTGAAACGTGCCCATGCCACGCGCGCGGGCCTCTTGCCGGTCATGGGGCGACCAGTGGCTCTCAAGGACAGAGCGACACTCTGGTCACCGGTGAAGCGGTTGTCCCGGTCAGTGCTCCTCGGGCGCCGGCTCCAGGACGAAGACCGGGATCTCACGATCCGTCTTCCGCTGATAATCGGCATAGTCGGGGAACGCCTCGACCGCTCTGGCCCACCACACGGCCTTCTCGTTCCCCGTCACCTCACGAGCCAGCATGTCCTGGCGCACCGGGCCGTCCTGAAGCTCCACCCGGGGGTCGGCCACCACGTTGTAGTACCAGACCGGGTGCTTCGGGGCCCCTCCCAGAGAGGCGACCACGGCGTAGAGGCCGTCGTGCTCCACCCGCATGAGCGGGGACTTGCGGATCTTGCCGCTCTTCGCGCCGAGGGTGGTCAGGACGACGACAGGCATGTCCCGCCGCTTCGCGTCGTCCGGACCGACCATGCTGCGCAGCGTCGTTCCTTCCGTACCACCGGAGCTCTCGTACAGCTCCACCTGGTCACGTACCATCTGCGTCGCGCTCGGCTCGTACTCGCCTTTGAGTGGCATGTCGTTCTCTCCGTGATGTCGAAGAATCGTTGTGCCATGGAACGCACGAGGCGGGAGCGAAACTTCCCCGACGCGCCGGGTCGGCCCAGCGGGTTCTCGAGCTCCGCAGAGGCGCGTCACGCTCGACGCGCCTCCATACGAAACGTCATAAGCCCTGAGCTGCTGACTTCTACCCGCGCGCCGCAGGCGCGTCCGCGTCCCGGCGATTCACCGTGTCACGCGCCGTCGGCGGCCTTCGGTGAGGCCTGCTGGACCACCTCGAAGGACCACAGGCTGGAGCCGGAAGCGGCCGGCTTCTGCTGGGCGCCGTCTCCGCCGCGCTGGTGGGCGGCCTTCATCGGACCCTCCATCCACGCCTGGAAGTCGGCCTCGCTGCGCCAGCGGGTGTAGACGAGATACTGGTCGGTGCCCTCGACCGGGCGCAGCAGTTCGAACCATTCGAAGCCGTCGGAATTCTCCACCGACCCCGCGCGCGACGCGAAGCGCTTCTCGAGCACCTCGCGCTGTTCCGCCGGGACCTGCAACACATTGATCTTGACGATGCTCATGCCCCTATCTTGCCTCAGCGCGCCGAGCCGTCCGAGCCGGGCGTGGAATGATCGCGACGGTGGACAGGAGACGGTGGGCAGGACACGTCCGCGTCGGAAAGAGGCGGATCCGGAAAGAGGCGGATCCGGAAAGAGACGGGATGTCGGCATGGTCAAGGGCTGGGAGTGGGACGACACGTTGTTCCTTGGATCGGCCTCCTATTACCAGCGGGGGAGGCTCCCGTACGCACCCGGGCTCCCGGACGTACTGGCCGAGAACCTCATGCTCGACGGCCGGGGGCGCCTCATCGACGTGGGGTGCGGTCCGGGCACTCTGGCCCTGAGCCTGTCGCACTTGTTCGGTGACGTCGTCGGCGTGGACCCGGACAGCGGGATGATCGCCGAAGCGCGGCGACGGGCCGACGAGGCGGGCGCGCTCGGCAGGACCCGGTGGATTCGGGCCCGTGCCGAGGAACTCCCCGCCGGCCTCGGGACTTTCACCGTCGCGACCTTCGGGCAGTCCTTCCACTGGATGGACCGCGACGCGGTGGCGTCAACCGTCAAGGGCATGCTCCGGACCGGTGGGGCTTTCGTGCACATCGCCGACGTGAAGACGGAGACCCCGTCCGTCGACGGCCTCCCGCACCCCGTGGTCCCGTATTCCGCTGTCACGAGCCTCACCAGGCAGTACCTCGGGCCGGTCCGACGAGCCGGTCGCGGACTACTCCTGCACGGAACACCCGGTGACGAGGCCGCCGTGCTCACTCGCGCGGGATTCACCGGTCCGCAGCGGCATGTCGTGCCCGGCGGGCAGGTCTGGGAACGTACCCGCGAGGATGTCGCCGCATGGGTGTTCTCACTCTCGTCCTCGGCGCCGCACTTGTTCGGCGGGCGTCGCGACGCCTTTGAGGCAGACCTCGATCGGCTGCTTCGGGATGCCTCCCCCTCCGGCCGGTTTTCCGAACGCCTGCCGAGCACCGAGGTCTTCGTCTGGCGAAAGCCGCGGTAAGTACCGCAGCCCCAAGTACCGCAGCCCCAAGTACCGCAGCCCCAAGTACCGCAGCCCCAAGTACCGCTGCCATCGCCGAGTTCGCCAGTACCTCGTCGGGGTGATCCCCAACAAGGCGCCTTGGCGTATGCGCGGGACCGCCCCGTCGTGGGATGTCGCTCATCCGGGTGGTCCCCGGGGGATTCCCGGTTCAGGATCCCCCGGGGAGTGCGGACTCCGGGCGTGGTGAAGAAGATCAGTGAGCCCGTCGCCGCTCAACATGCCCTATGGCAGCGGCCCCTGGCCCGCCAGGGAGATCACCGGCCGCAGGCCCGCCGGGCGTTCCTCCACCGGCAGATGGTCCACGAAATGAACCGAGCAGCCCAGATCCGCCGCTCCGCCGTCCGCCCCGCGGTCGTCCCCGACCATCAGCACGTCGTACGGATCCTGACCCAGCTCCTCGCAGGCCACCCGGAAGAGCCGCGTGTCCGGTTTCTGGATGCCGTGCTCGTACGACAGCACATACGCGTCCACGAAGGCGTCCAGGCCATGGGCGCGGAAGACGGGCCGCAGGTCCCAGCCGATATTGCTGACCACGGCGATACCGACACCGCCGCGCCGCAACGTGCCGAGCACCTCGGCGGCGTCGCCGTAGGGCCGCCAGGCGTCCGGGGTCATATGACGGTCGTAGAGCGCGTCGTACAGGTCGGGAGAGGGCAGGGGCACCTGCCGGGCGAGCCCGGTGTACGCGGCGCGGTGCCGCTCGGCGCTCTCGTCGCGGGTGGCCCACACGTCGGCCAGGTCCGGTGGCACCTGCTGCGGGGACGGCCCGCCGGGCAGAGCGCCCGCCACGGCCAGCCGCAGCGCGTCCCGCCGTACCTCGTCGGGCGCCATGGTGACACCCGACTCGTTGAGCACGGCTCGCAGCCAGGATCCCGCGGATTCGATACGGAAGAGGGTTCCGGAGAAGTCGAAGAGCACACCCTTGTAGGTCATGCGTCCGATCCTTGCGGGGTCACCGCTCCCTGGACAAGGTCACGCGTCCGTACGTGGCGATCGAAAACGCGACCAGGCATCCGCCGAGCAGCCAGCCGGCCAGCACGTCCGAACTCCAGTGCACCCCCAGCCACAACCGGGTGAAGCCCACCCCGACCACCGAGACAGCCGCGACGGTCAGCGCCGTACGCCACACCCAACGGGCCACATCCTGGCGCCGTACCAGCCACAGCAGCAGCCCGCAGGTCACCGTGGCCGTCATGGCGTGTCCGGACGGGAACGCCGCGAAATGCGCCGAGTCGACCGGGTCGGGCCAGTGCGGGCGCTCCCGCCCCACTGTGGCCTTCATCACCTGTGAGATCCCGGCGCCGACCGCGCTCGTCGCCGCGACCCAGACGGCGAGCAGCCGTTCGCCCCGCAGCCACACCGTGACCACGGCGACCGCCGTGAGGATACGCATCGTCCAGGGGTCCCAGACCCAGTCGCTGAACACCCGGTTGGTCCGGGTGAGCGCCGGATCGGCCACCGCCCAGCGGTGCAGTGTGTCCGCGACCAGCCGGTCGAAGGAGAACAGCGGGCCCCAGCGTGCGACGACAAGAGCGACGAGCACGGCCGAGAAGACGGCCAGCAGGGCGGCCGTACGGGCGGGAGTGACGAGCGGTGGCCGGGCCGGGGGAGCGGGGGCGGGTGAGGGAAGCGACGGCGAGTGCATGGGGTGATCCTCGCCGACGACGCGCGGGCCGCGCCAACCCGGCCCCGCGGCTGCGTCAACCCAGCGCGCGGAGTGCCGGTACGAAGGCGACCAGCAGCGGAATCACCGGCACCGCCGCGGCCGCTGCGGTCAGCCGCAGCCGACGGCCCGCGGTGAGCCGGGGCACGGGGGACAGCAGCCGGTTCACCCGCTGCGGCAACAGCCCGTTCGGAGTGGTGGTGGGCCCGAACACGCCACGTTCCTCGTTCAGTTCGAACAGGGCGAGCGCGATCGTCAGCCGGCCGAAGCGCCGGGACGCGACATCGTCCGCCGCCAACTCGACCAGCCGGTGCATCTCGTCGCGGAACGCCGCGAACACCGGCACCTGCGGGAAACCGTTCGCGAGCGCTCCGGAGCAGTGCAGCAACCAGTCGTGCCGGGCGCGCGCGTGGCCCTCCTCATGGGCGAGTACGGCATCGAGTTGACGGCCCTTCAGGCGACGCAACGCGGCCGTGGTGATGACCAGTTGGGGCGCGGCGCCGGGCAGCCACCAGGCGTCGGGGCGCTCACCCTCCAGGACCACGAGCGGCTCGCCGCCCGGCTCCTCGCCGGGCAGGACGGGGGAGCGTACGAGCAGCTCGGCGCGGCGCTGCCGGCGCCTGCGGCGCGACCGGTGGATCTCCCGGGTGAGCATCGCCACCGTCCACAGGCCGCCGCCCGCCAGGAGCACGGCGAGCATGGCCGGCCAGGGCTGGTGCGAGCCGAAGGCGTAGGCCTCCACGACGCCGCGCGGCGCGGGCGCGAAGATGTGGCCCCGTACGGCCTGCCAGGCGGTGGCCGCGCTGAGGACCATGGAGAGTGCGAAGCTCAGCAGAACGGCAGCCACGACGCACTGCCACACCCACAACGCCACCACGGGCTCTCGCTCCGGCCACTCGGCGCGTGAAAGGAGCCGCGGGGCGACGACGGCGGCCAGTGCGCCGAGCAGTAGCAGCGCCAGGGAGACCATCATGAACGACAGACTATGAGGGCCTTGCTACTGAGGGGTATGGCCTTTCCTGGCATGTGACCCATGACACGTTTCGGAATGTGCGAGACGATGTCGGTACGGGGTCGGTGGACGCGGAGCGGACGACACAGGGCAGACCGGATTCGAGCCGATTCGGGCGGGATTCGAGCCGATTCGGGCTGATTCCAGTCGGACTTGCGCCGGGCTCAGAGCGTGAGCAGCATCGCCAGCGTGGCGAGCCCCATGGACAGTCGGCACGCCAGCCCCAGTTCGGGCCGGTCGCCCCAGGCAAGGGCGGCCCCGCCACCGCCCGTTGAACCGGCGGTGGCCGGTCCCGGCAGCAGCCGGGCACCGGTCCCCAGCACATAACCGGCGTAATAGATCAGCAGCGCTCCGGTGAGCAGCGGTATACCTCCCGCCACGGACATGCCGGCCATCGTGCCGGTCATCCCGCTGTGCGCCCCGGTCGCCCCGGGTGCCCCTGCCGTCCCGGCCGTCTCTCCGGACGCGGCGGCCATGGCCACGGCCATGTAGACCATGACCAGCGTTCCCAGCAGATGATGCAGGTGGTGGCGCAGGCGGTGCGGACGGTGCGAATTTCCGCGGGCCGAGACGAGCGTGTGCAGCGCCGCGCCGCTGAACACCACCGCGTACGCCAGCCACATCCACGAGGGCGGCGCCAGTACGGCCGCGGGCACGGCCATGGCCGCCATCCCGAAGCCCATCAGCGCCTCGCCACCCGCCGAACTGCGCTGTTCGTCCACGCTGCTGCGCATCCGGAGCAGACAGTAGCCCCCGGCCGCCGCGCAGAGCGCGACAAGCAACCAGCCGGCCGTCACCGGTCCGTGCATCGCGCACCCCGTCCCCGCCCGCCCAAAAGGTGTCGGGAGGTGTGATGCCCCCCGCGCCCGAAGCGCATACGGGCGTATACGGGCGCAGGGGGACACGGGGGGAGCGCACCGGGGGGACACGGACAGGTTTCCCCAGGCCCTCGGCTCGCGGGCGCTTGCGGGCGTTCGCAGGCGGCCGACTCCCGGGCAGGGGATCCCGTGGGCAGCCCCTGGCTTCCGCCTCCGGCTACCTGTCCCGGACCCCGGTCCCGAGGTCCTCACGGGGCACCAACTCCGGTCTGCCGCAGCTGCTTTCCACAGTGAGGCCCACGCCTTCCCGCGCCGAGTCGAGCAGCGTCAGCATGATGTCGAGGACATGGCGCGCCAGTTCGGCGGAGGCCCGGTGCGGGCGGCCCGTGGCGAGCGCCTCGGCCAGGTCGGCGAGGCCCGTACCCCGACCCGCTCCCGCGTATCCCGCCGAGACGGTGAGAGGCTCCCATTCCCCGCCGGCCCGGTGCAGTTCCACCGGCCCGTCGAAGCCGTTGGGGTCAGGCACCGAGAGCGATCCCGCGGTGCCGTGCACCTCGATGCGTGGCAGCCGCGCCGCGTGGATGTCGAAGCTCATCACCAGCGTGGTGAGCGCCCCGCCCGCGTGCCGCAGGACTCCGGTGACATGCGTGTCCACCTCGACGGCGAACCGCTCGCCCGCCCGTGGCCCGCTGCCGATCTCGCGTATGCCCCGGGGCCGGGAGGCCGCGCCGGTGACCTGCACGACCGGACCCAGCAGATGGACGAGCGCGGAGAGGTAGTACGGCCCCATGTCGAGCAGCGGCCCGCCGCCCGGCCGGTAGTAGAACTCCGGGCCGGGGTGCCAGCGTTCGTGTCCCGGGGTGGTCATGAAGGCCGTCGCGGCGATCGGCACGCCGATCAGCCCGTCGTCCACCGCCTTGCGTGCCGTCTGGAGGCCGG
This sequence comes from Streptomyces sp. NPDC088400, assembly GCF_044753355.1. NCBI lineage: Bacteria > Bacillati > Actinomycetota > Actinomycetes > Kitasatosporales > Streptomycetaceae > Streptomyces > Streptomyces sp. NPDC088400. The sequence continues at coordinate 234,668 of NZ_JBIVMZ010000011.1, forward strand.
TGCCGAGGACCGTGTCGGGCGCGCAGCCGATCCGTAACCCGGCGGCCGCGTCCAGCAGCCCGTTCGCCTCCTGACGGGTGGTGGCGAGCGGTTTCTCCCCGTAGACGTGCTTGCCCCCGGCGAGCGCGGTCCGGGCCACTTCCGCGTGGACCGCCGGGATCGTCAGATTGAGTACGGCGTCGACATCGGGGCGGTCCACCAGCGCGGCCACCGAGCCGGCGACCGCCACTCCCGGGACCCGGGCCGCCACCGCCTCGGCGCGGCCCGTATCGAGATCGGTGACGGCCGTGAGCGTCACGTTCTCCAGCCGCTCCAGCGTGTCCAGATAGGCGCCGCTGATCGCGCCCGCGCCCACCATGCCGACCCTCAGCGGTTCGCCTCTCACACCGGTCCTCAGCGGCTCGCCCACAGCAGGCCCCTCTCGGTGAGCGCCCGTACCTCGGGCACGTCGAAGTCGTCCGGCTTGTGGCCGATCGCGGAGACGAAGACCCGCCCCGCTCCCCAGGTCCTGGTCCAGACGGCGGGCATGGTGACCGGCCGCGACCGTTCCTCGTCCGCCGCGAACTCGGTGGTCGCCAGGACGTCGATCAGCGGGTCCGTGGCCACCCAGTACTTCTCCGTATGGACGCGGAAGTCGGTGAGTCCGGCGATGACCGGGTGGTCGGCGCGCTCCTTGACCAGCGCGACCTCGTGGTCCAGGAAGCCGGACGGATGCATCAGGAACTGGCCGCCGGTGAGCAGTTGGTAGCCGACGTCGCCGCGGAAGGAGTCCACGATCCCGCCGTGCCAGCCCGCCAGCCCGGTGCCGGCGCGAACGGCCGCTGCGAGTCCGGTGCTCTGTTCCTGGGTGATCTCGCCCATCGTCCAGCACTGCACCACCAGGTCGGTGGCGGCGAGCAGTTCGGCATCGGTGTAGACGTCCAGGGTCTCGGAGACCCGGACGTCGTAGCCGTGGTCGCGGAGGAAGGGCAGGAAGAGTTCCGTGATCGTCACGGGCTGGTGTCCCTCCCAGCCGCCACGGACGACAAGAGCCCTTCGGGCGTCGGATATCACGGTCGTCGCACACTCCCATCGGTCATCGCGGCACACGTGGACCGCGGCTCATGTGGGTACTCGCGGTCGTCGAGTCGCGCGGCACGCGCCGACGGCCGTCCGTCCTGCCCTCGTACGTCGATGACCATGCCCGTCGTGGTCCGTCCCTACGCGCGGTGAGGGCGCCCACACGGCGAGAGGGGCCCGCGTGCCCGCGTTAGGCTGCGGACGTCACGTTCCCGCCTCGGACCGGACGTTCCCGCCGCAGACCGGATTTGGAGACCGCCTCCCATGGACACCGCCCCGCGCCCCGTCGGCGAACTCACCTACCGGGATGCCGTGGCAGCCGATACGGAGGCGGTCGTCGCCCTTGTGGAGTCGGCCTACCGGGGGGACAGCAGCCGCACCGGATGGACCACGGAGGCGGACATCCTGGAAGGGCAGCGGACCGACCCGCAGGGGGTGCTCGACGTGATCGAGGCGCCCGGCAGCCGACTGCTGATGGTCGAGCGGGACGGCGAGCTGGTCGCCTGCTGTCAGCTCGAACACCGGGGAGAGGCCGCCTACTTCGGCATGTTCGCCGTACGGCCCGGAGCGCAGGGCGGTGGTCTCGGGCGGCGGATACTCGCCGAGGCGGAGCGTACGGCCCGGGCGGCCTGGGGCGTCCGTGAGATGCAGATGACCGTGATCTCTGTGCGCGAGGACCTGATCGCCTGGTACGAGCGGCGCGGTTACCGCCGTACGGGAAAGCTGTCCCCCTTCCCGTACGGCGACGAGCGCTTCGGCATCCCACAACGGGACGATCTGGCGTTCGAGCTGCTGGTCAAGTCCCTCGCCTGAGGCTTCAGGGCCCTGCCCGGCCGACCGGTGATCAGCCGGTGAACAGGCCCGGTGATCAGGCGCTGAACAGGTCAGGCGGTCGGGCGGTGAACAGGTCAGGCGGTGAACCGCCCCGTACGCCGGATCTCCGGGAAGTCCGTGGTCACCGCGTCCAGCTCGAAGGCCCGCGCCAGCCGCAGCTGCTCCTGGGTGTTCACCACCCAGCCGATGATCCCCAGCCCTTCCCCGTGCGCCCGCTCGACGACCTCCAGGGTCAGCCTGCGGATATTGAGCGCCAGCCGGTCGGCGCCCACCGCCTTGGCCCGGTCCACCACGTCCGTGCCCCAGCGGCTCGCGATCAGTACCGTACGCACGCCGGGCACCAGCGAGATGATCTCGGCGACCGCCTCGTCGTGGAACGACGACACCTCGACCCGGTCCACGAGCCCCCGCCGGTGCATGACCTCCGCCAGCGCGCGGGCCGCGGCCGCGTCCTTGATCTCGGCCTGGACCGGTGACCGTACGGCGTCCAGGACCTCCTCGAAGAGCGGGACGCGCTCGCCCAGGCCCGCGTCCAGCTCCCGCAGCTCGGCGAGGGTGTGGTCGGCGATCGCGCCCGTGCCGTCGGTCGTACGGTCCACTGCCGTGTCGTGCATGACGACGAGGGCGCCGTCCTTGCTCAGATGCAGGTCCAGCTCGATGGCGTCCATGCCCGCGCGCTCGGCGTGCGCGAAGGAGCGCATGGTGTTCTCCGGTTCGACACCCATCACTCCACGATGACCGATGGTGTGGAAACTCAAGACTGACTCGCTTCCGTCGACGGCGACTCCCGCGCGGAAGCCTAATGGTCCGCTTCCCGCACGGATACCGCCGCACACAGCCGCCGGCAGAGGGTGCGGCGAGGTGATGGATACACGTGTCTTCCCCTTGTGTCACAGGAAAAATGGCGGTGAGCATGGGGGCTCAACAGGATAATTTCTCTCATCTGAGGTTGTATAGAAGAACGAGGGGCCTATACGGTGCCTTGAGGTCAAGATCTCCTGTGGAGGAAGTGACATGACGGAAATCCTTGTGCAGGGCGGCGCTGGACCAGGCATATCCGATGCCACCCGGGTGGTTGAACACCCGGCCTGGCCGGAGCTCAGGGATGCCGTCGAGGAGATCCGCCCCTGGCAGTCGAAGGATGGATCGATCGACTTCGACGCGGAGGGCGCGCCCACGCGCGCCGTCGCCGGGGCGACGCTCGACCGGGTCGTCGCGGCGGTCGGCCGGCTCTCCCCGCTCCTCCCGCACGACGCCGCTTACCACGCGGCCCTCGCCGCGGATCTCCGCACCTGGGCGGACGGCGGATTCGGAGTGCCCGACTTCCTGGACTCGCTGCTCGCCTTCCAGCCCGCGGCGGACCGGAGGGATGGCCTCCAGCATCTCGCCGTCTTCCCCATGTACACGCAGAACGGCAATCCGGACCGCAATCTCGAAGCGGTCGTGCTGCGCATGGTCTGGCCCGACTGGCTGGCCGAGCTGGAGCGCACCCGCTACGACAATCCCCTTTTCTGTGGCATCACTTTCGAGGATTTCACCGCCGGCTACGACACCAACTCCGCGGTGTTCTTCCCGGAGACCATCGCCGTGCGCGAGGCCCCCGAGCGGTTCAGCTGGGGCGGGATCTTCTGCGACCGCGAGGCCGCCCGATTCCGCCGGGTCACCGAGGCGGCCGTGCGCACGCTCGGGCTCGAACTCCCCGACGACATCCGCGAGATGGTCGCCGACCAGGACCGCTGCCAGCAGGCCTTCGTGCTCTGGGACATGATCCACGACCGCACGCACAGCCATGGCGACCTGCCCTTCGACCCGTTCATGATCAAGCAGCGCCAGCCGTTCTGGATGTACGGCCTGGAGGAACTGCGCTGCGATCTCACCGCGTTCCGCGAGGCCGTACGGCTGGAGGCCGACGGCGTACCGCAGGGCCGCGATGTCCAGTACGCCGTGCTCTTCGACCGGATGTTCCGCTTCCCGGTCACCGGCGCGCGGGTGCGGAACTACGACGGTCTCGGCGGCCAGCTGCTCTTCGCCTACCTCCACAAGCACGAGGTGGTGCGCTGGACCGACAACACGCTGCACATCGACTGGGAGCGGGCCCCGCAGGTCACACAGCAGCTCTGCGAGGAGATCGAGGACCTCTACCGGGCCGGGATAGACCGCCCGAAACTGGTCCACTGGTTCGCCGCGTACGACCTGGTCTCGACCTATCTCGCACCGCACCCCGGCTCCCGCTGGGCCAAGGGCCCCGACGCCCTCGACGTCTCGCAGCCGCCCCGTAAACTCGTCGACGACGTGCTGCCGGACGAGTTTCCGCTCAGCATGTTCTACGAGGCACTCTCCAAGAAGCTGAAGGACGTGATCGCCTCCACCAAGGGGATTCGTGGGTCCGCTTCAGGTTTCGAGTTCGAGATCGCCAAGGGTCAGAAGCCTTGATCGGGCGCGCACGAAGGTTCCGAAGGGGTGGGGCCCGAAGGTCCACCAGAGATTGATGATCCACAAGGACGTGCGCCAGCGTCTCGTTGCCTGCGAAGATAACTTCGCTGATCGGTTCTGACCTGTAGGGAAGGCCCTCACCTCGCCGGTGGGGGCCTTCCCGCGTTTCGGGGCGGCTTCGCAGCTACGGCAGTCGAGGTCGAGGCGGAACACGGCTGTTGCGCCGGGAGTGGGAGCCTGCCCAGAGCCCGAGGACGCCCGTTCCGGCCCCTGGGAGGGCCCTGGAAGCACAGGCCCGTCATCGAGTGGAGCGGCGGGCCGCCAGCGGCGAACTGTGGGGCTTAGGGCGTTGTGACTCGACGCAATGCTTTCCCCGCGCCGTGGCGCCACCAGAAGGGGCGGGTGGCGCCACGAACAAGCTCTTCGGCTTTCGCCATGGCGATGCTAGGTGCGCTCGTGCTTGCCTGTGGCGAAGGTGAGCACGGTGGCGTTACCGTCAAAGCGTTCGGAGCGCTCCTACCTCGTTCGCGGGCTCATCGAGCCAGAGCGTGTGCGCCCCGTCCTTGTCGACCGTCAGGCCGTAGCGGTCAACGCTGGGGTGGCCGGCACTCACCCAGTGAGTGAGAAGCGGTTCGCGTTCGGCCCAGAGGTCCCGCGGGCCTCCGTGTTCAAGCTGTGCTGTTCGGACGTCGAGCAGGGTGATGCGGGCCCATGACGACGTACTCGGCTCCCAGAGACAGCTCATCTCCTGGCCACTGTCGTTCTTCAGAATGATTGTCTTGACGGTGGGGTGCGCGAGGGACGGCAGGAACTGAGCCATCTCGCCCGCGAGACCTGTGGGCAGACAGATTTCCCGCATACTGCCGGTCGACGTGATCAGCATCCTGGTGAGTTGCTGAGCCGTGGCACTGGTGCTGTCCGTGTCCGGCCGGGCCCCCATGAAGGCCGCCAACTCGGGGAGGAACTGGCCCTCCGCGCGGTGGTCGCGGTCAACGGTCAGGCGTGCGATGCCGTAGCCCACGTTCGCGACGATGACCCCGCCTGGACGAACCTGCTCTCGCCACGCGTCGGGGATGCGGTCGACGCCGCAGGTGGCCAACAGCCTGTCGTACGGGGCGTGCTCGGCGCAGCCGGCCATGCCGTCCCCGGCGATCAGCCGGGGGATGTAGCCAGCTTTTCCGAGCCGGTTCTGTGCCGCGCTCACGAGGTCGGGGTCGACATCCACCGATACGACTCGATCGCTGCCGAGGCGGTGCGCCAGGAGGGCGGCGTTGTATCCGGTGCCGACACCGATCTCCAAGACGCGGTTGTTGTCCGCCACATTCAGGGCTTCGAGCATGGTGGCCATGAGGGAGGGGCGAGTTGAGGAGCTTGTGGCGGTGCCGGAGGCGTCGAACTGGGTCAGCAGTGATGTGTCCCGGTAGGCCGCGGTGAGCCACATCGGGTCAGTCTGGTCATACCCGTGCAGTGTTCCCTGAGCTCGTACGGTGAACTTGGGTACGAACACGTGCCGGGGCACGTTGGAGAAGGCGTCAATCCAGGGCTCGGAACGCAGAGCTCCTGCGGCCGTGAGCTGGTCGGTCATCATGCGACGCAGTTCGTCAGCGGACGGTGCGGTGATGGTCATGGGTGCCTTCCAGTAGATCAGCCAGTGCGTGGGTGATGGGGGTGCGCAGCTCCGGGATGAACGCCCACTGTCCGTTCGGGATTCACGTCGATCAGGTGCCACTCCCCGCTCCTGTCAACGAGGAAGTCCAGGGCGGCGTAATGGAGGCCGAAGATGTCCAGCAGCTTGCGAACGCCTGCGGCGACCGAGTGCGGTACGTCGCAGGGCTCGTAGGTGTGGCTGTCGTAGTCGGTACGGATGTCGATGCGTGCGGCCTCCGACGAGCTGTGGATCTTGGTCGCGAAGATCTGGTCGGCGACGACCGTCAGGCGGATGTCGTACGCCTTCGGGATCCACTCCTGGAACTGGTGGGCGGTGAGGCTGACGCCGTCCGTGATCTCGGAGGCACGGACCTGGGTGGTCCACAGTGCGTACGGTTCGCCGTCGATGTCGCTGGGGGCTTCAGTGCCGAGGGCTTTGTACGCCGCAACGTGGCCGGGCAGGTTCTCGATGAAGGCGCGGGCCTCGCCGGGGTTGTTGGTGATCAGTGTTTCGGGGATACTCAGTCCACACCGGGCTGCTGTCGCGAGGGCGACGGGTTTGACTCCTGCGGTGGCGTTCATCCGAGGATGGTTGAGCCAGGTGCATTCCAGTGCTGCGAGCAGGCCGCCGAGGCCGGCACGGGCCTCGGCGGCTGCCCACTGCGCATCCTGACCCGACACGTCGGAGTGGACGCGCACTTCCGACGGGCGTCGGTAGTAGACGGAGCGGACTTGACCGAGGTCCAAGTACCGGTGCTCACCGCGTAAACCGCCACCCCAGACGCTTTTCTGGGGGCCGATGCGCGCCGCCATGACCAGGTTGTCGGGGAACTCTCCGGGGTCGAGGCGGTGCACCGGGATGCCTCGATCGTTGAGTTCGGCGATCACCAGGTCAGCGGTCGAATCGCGCGGACGAGTCAGTACCAGGACAGTCATCGGTCAAATCCTTCGCTCAGTCGGCCGCCGGTCAGTCGGTGTCCTTCTCCGTTTCCTCATCGAGCTGGCTGTCCTCCCTGGTCTGGGCCGTCGTCGTGAGCTTCGAGGCCATCGAGGGGGCGTGGATGAACGGCTGTCCGTCGTCCACGGTCACGCTGATCTGCCGTTCCGGGCAGAGGTTCAGGGCCGGGTAGGCGTCCACGTCGGGACGTACGGGGACGGCCTTGGTCAGCCCGAACGGGCGGTCCGTGACGTGACTGGCAGTCATTGAGTACTCCTTTGTCTCGTGGGAACTGCTGGGGTGCCCGGCGGCCGGACCGAAGGTTGCGCCGCTGTCCTTGGGTACTTCGGGGTGGACGACCGGGGCCTTGCTCAACCGCTCCCGAAGCCCACCGTCAGGCTTCGGGCCGGGAGTCTTTGTTCTTCACCGCGTGTTGGTGAAGGGTGGTGTGGCCTGGTGGGCTGCCTACGTCTGCTTCGTTGGCGGCCCCGGCTTCCGGCAGATGGGAAAGCTCCACGAATACGTCCCGTCCGGAGACTTCGCCTGCGGACCCGAGCCGAAGCAGTGGGCGGAACACCGTCATCGCACCGGACATAAGCCATGGTGCATGGCTCTCGAAGATCAGAATTTTATTGCCGGTGAGTCCCGTTGCTCTCATGTCGGCAATCTCGTGGTACCTGTCGCCATCGAGTTGGACGTAGTCGCCTACCTCGACATCCCGAGGCCCATCGTCCTTGCGAAGGTCCCTGGCGGATTCGTGGGGGCGTTGGCTCGGGCCGTCGGCCTGTAGTCGTACATCAGCCCCTCCAGATGCTGTAAATCAGTACGGCAGCCATGCTGCACACGGCCATGAGGTAGGAGATCTGCTCGTTCCTGGGGGTCACGGCTGCCTCGCTAGCTGCGCCCTCATACGTTCGTGGAGAAGGGGGCTGCCGAGTTCATCCAGTGGGAGCCAACTCACCTGCCTGGTTTCCACCATGGAGGGCAAGACGGCGCCCGAGTGGGTGTGGAAGAGGTATCGGAAACCGAATCGCAGACGTGTTCTGTTCTCGGTCTCCGATACTTCGATCAGGACAGGACCGTCGGCGCCGGGAGGTGTCCATGTGTCGTAGACCCCGTAGTTCTCCTTCAGCACCCGGATCGCGGTCTGAATGAGGCTGATGTCAGCGCCGTTCGGGATGTCCTCGGTGAACCCCCACCGCTTTCCGTGCCAGAGGGCGAGGGCTCGTTCCCGTTCATCGACGAGCACGGCGCCCACTCGGAGCAGGGGGCACCGCCCCTCATGGAGGCAATGACGGTGGCGCGAGTGATCGAGTAAAGCGTCGAACAAGGGTGTCATCGCTGTTCCATCGGTGGGATGGCGGTGGAGGTACCCGGTCATCTCCCTGAAGATGGCGCTCGTATCCACGCTCATGGCCGCGCCTCACCGTTGCCGCGCTCCTCGCGGTACACAGCGGCGAGCCGTTTCGTGTGGCGGGCCAACTCACGCATGTACTCGTTCGCGCCGAACTGGGTGGATTCGCGGGTAGGACGGCGCTTGAGATCCAGCAGCGCATACGCGGCCCGGTACATCTCGCGGACATCGGGGTCCTCATCGAAGCCGAGATCCAGGGTCAGCAGGTCTTCAAGGTGACGGACCAGCGAGCGGGTGGTGGCGTCGATCTGCTCTCGCTCCGGCATCATCAGCCGGATGGCGAGCGCTGAGTCCACTGTGTCCTCGACGGCTTCCATGTCGACGAGAGAGTCGGCTTCGTGCAAGCCGTTCACGCTCACGGAAAAGAACGTCGGCCCAGTCATCGCTGCGCCTCGTCTGTAGCCGGCAGTACGTACGTGTCGGAGTGCTGCCTGAGGCGGACGAGAGGAGCTGTCCACCCATCGCCGCCACCCTCCGGTCGCAGGTGGAAGATGGTGGTGTCTGTGTCTTCAGGCAGTGCGACAACAACTCCGACACAGCCCCGCGTTGTGTCGTATGCGAGGTCGCCGCGATCCGGGACCCAACCAGTCGCCGCGTCTGCCGCGCCTTGGCGCTGAGTTCTCTGTGGGGTGCATCGTCCTTCCGCCATGCGACAGACGGTAAGGACGCGGCTACCTCTGATTATGAATCAGAGGAATAGCTCCTGGTCATCCAGGTGAAATCGGTTCGACATCCCGCGCAACTGCTCGCGCGTCGCGGTCCGTTCAGAGTAGATAATCTTACGAAGGGTAGCTCTCGCGATGGGGTGGTTTCGGATCAACTGAGGGGCGATCTTCTCGGCTTCTCGTAGCTCTTCGAGGGCCTTTGCTCGGTTCCCGTCCCAGAGCCAGGCGCGAGCGAGATCCATACGGTGGTGCCCCTTGCGGGAGTTGGGAAGCGCCGCAAGCTCCTCGGACTTGGCCTCCCTGTTCCGGCGCAGAGCCTCGGTCTGATCACTCATCTCCACTGCCACACTGATCCCGTGGATAACAACATTCCCCGCAGAGAACGTAAGGGAGTGCCGATCGTCGAGGGGTGGCCCGCTCCTGCCCTCCCCTCGCTTGCTCGCCTGCTTCGCCAGGTTGATTCGGTGATACGCCTCGGCGCGATTGTTCGCCCGCGCTGCTGAGACAGCCGCACGCAGTTGAAGGCTGCCCCATGCGCGCACCGCGAGTGGCTCACCTTGTTCGTAGTGGGACTCGATGCCGCGCAGAGCCTTGTCAGCCAAGGCAGTGGAGTCAGCCCAGTCGGCGGTGGCCCACATGTCCCAGACGCGCATCCAGTCTGCGATGGCGGGCATGATCGGATCGCCGGACAGGCGGGCAGCCCAGGAGGCGCGTTCGCATGAAGTGGCGATCAGCTCGGGGTGCCCAAGCGCGTGGGCAGCAGTGTGCACGAACTTGCAGCACACTGCGTAGACGCCGAAAGCCTCTTCCTTTTCGTGGCCCGATGAGACCTCGGCGAGAGCGTGAGCCTCACGCAGCAGATCAGGAAGACTCCGCAAGATCGCACTATTCGCTGCGGCATCGCGAAGCCGGTGCAGGCGCTTCATGTCCTGCCACAGCACAGCGGCCGGTCGGGGGGGTCCGTTGAAGACAGGCGTCAGATCGTAGCGGCGAAGCTCGCGAAGGATGGATGCGGCGGCGGCCTGCCACTGGTCGTCGGGTGCGGTCCCCACGTACGGACGGTCGATGAGGTCGTTCGGATGGCAGTGCAACGCAGCTGCGATGCTGTTGATCAGCGAGGCACGGTCCAGTTCGATCCGGCCCTTCTCCACCCGCGAGACCCAGCCTTGGGACTTGTCCACAGCTGCCCCCAGATCAGCTTGCGGCATCCCGAGGTCGAGCCTGCGGCGCTTGATTCGCAGGCCGATGGCTTCTTGCTCTTCCAACTCGTGCGGCACGATGGGCTCCTGGTTCCATTCAAGCTCGACAATAGAACGGTACCCATGTCGCTCGCGGCGGGGAGCGACAACGAGCTGGTACCCGGTCGTATGGGGCTTGTGCAGAAGCAGGTCCTGCCGCCTCAACTGTGACGGTGGTCCGAGCAAGGCGACGTGGTCTCCCTCTGCTCGAATTCGACCATGATCAAGCAGGGGCACGCCTGCCGCAGCATTCCCGGCGAGCCCGAGACGATCAAGACGCTCGTAGACGAATGGCTGGGTGGCATCCCCGACCGCGCCGAGTCCGCCTGCAGCTGAACCCCTGCGGAACGTGATCCCCATTCCGACCGGGGTCTCCAGCGAGCAGTGGGCGCGGGTCGAAGGCATCCTGGCAGGAGGGCGCAAGCCCGAGCCGGACGACCGAGGGTGCTTCGACATGCTGTTGGAGAAGCTGCGCGACGACGGGGGGCATGACTACGACCGCGACGAGCGCATCGACGGCAAGGGCTGGGCGGTCTTCTGTCGCGTCGCGCGCCACTGGTTCACCTCCGGCCTGTATGCGAGGGCCCTGGAGGCGTACGGTCCGTACGAGGGGGTGCATGCGCCCGATGGCTACACTCTGCCTCCCATGAAGATTTACGGTGTGATCGACGATTCGGTGGAGGATCAAGTGAAAACTGACGCGGGCGGGCGAATTACTTCCACCAAGGGGATCACCGCGACGAGCACCGAGCGAGCGGCCGCATGAGCCCTCGCGGGCAGGAGACGACGGGTATGACGACGGCCACGAGCGGGAACGGCGGAGCGGGTGGCGCGGGCGGTGCGCTCGATGGTGCCGTGATCGCGGTGGCCGGAGCGGCGGGGCCGGCCGGCCGGGCCGCTCTGCTGCGGCTGGCCCAGGGCGGTGCGACCGTCGTCGCCTCGGACGCGGACCCCGAGCGGCTGGCCGAGGCGGTTGACGCGGCCCGGTTCGCGCACGGCGGGGCCACGGTCACCGGCGACACCGTGGATCTGCTCGATCCCGCGGCCACGCGCGCGTGGGCCGACAGGACCGAGAAGGAATTCGGCCGGATCGACGGACTGGTCCACCTCGTCGGCGGCTGGCGCGGCAGCGCCTCGTTCGCCGAGACCGACCTCGCCGACTGGGAGCTGCTGGAGAAGCTGCTGATCCGTACGGTCCAGCACACCTCCCTGGCCTTCCACGACGGGCTGCTGCGCAGCGGCCGCGGTCGCTTTCTGCTGGTCAGCGCGGCTGGCGCGGCGAAGCCCACCGCGGGTAACGCCGCCTACGCCGCCGCCAAGGCCGCCGCCGAGGCCTGGACACTGGCGCTCGGTGACGCCTTCCGCAAGGCGGGGGGCGACGAGGGCCCCCGGGCCGCGGCTGCCATTCTGGTGATCAAGGCACTGGTGCACGACGCGATGCGCGCCGAGCGCCCGAACGCGAAGTTCGCGGGCTTCACGGACGTCACCGACCTGGCCGAGGCCATCGCCGGAGTCTGGGACCTGCCCGCCCGGGAAGTGAATGGAAACCGTCTGTGGCTGACCCCCGAGCCGTGAGCGCCCGTACGACCGACGCCCGCCGCCATCACGACCCCGAGGTGCGCGGCTTCGCCAGCGACAACTACGCGGGCGCCCACCCCGAGGTCCTCGCGGCGCTCGCCCTCGCCAACGGCGGCCACCAGGTCTCCTACGGCGAGGACGACTACACCGGTCACCTCCAGCGGATCATGCACAGCCACTTCGGACAGACGGCGGAGGCCTTCCCGGTCTTCAACGGCACCGGCGCCAATGTGGTGGCGCTCCAGGCGCTCACCGACCGCTGGGGAGCGGTCATCTGCGCCGAGTCCGCGCACATCAACGTGGACGAGGGCGGCGCCCCCGAGCGGGTCGCCGGGCTCAAGCTGCTGACCGTACCGACCCCCGACGGCAAGCTCACGCCCGAACTGATCGACCGGGAGGCGTATGGCTGGGACGACGAGCACCGGGCCATGCCGCAGGCTGTGTCGATCGCCCAGAACACCGAACTGGGCACCGTCTACACGCCCGACGAGATCCGTGCCATCTGCGCGCACGCCCACGAGCGGGGTATGAAGGTCCATCTCGACGGCGCCCGGATAGCCAACGCCGCCGCGTCCCTGGACGTCCCGATGCGGAGTTTCACCAACGCGGTCGGTGTGGACATCCTGTCCTACGGAGGCACGAAGAACGGCATGCTCTTCGGTGAGGCCGTCGTGGTCCTCGACCCGGACGCCGTGCGGGCCATGAAGCATCTGCGCAAGCTGTCCATGCAACTCGCCTCCAAGATGCGGTTCGTGTCCGTACAGCTGGAGGCGCTGCTGGCGAAGGACCTGTGGCTGCGCAACGCCCGGCACAGCAACGCGATGGCCCAGCGGCTCGCGGCCGGCGTACGGGCGGTGGACGGGGTGGAGATCCTCCACCCCGTCCAGGCCAACGCCGTCTTCGCGCGGCTGCCGCACGAGGTGACCGTGCGCCTTCAACAGCGCTTCCGGTTCTACTTCTGGGACGAAAAGGCCGGGGACGTCCGCTGGATGTGCTCCTTCGACACGACCGAGGACGACGTCGACGCTTTCGTACAGGCGCTCAAGGAGGAGATGGCCACATAGCCGGAACCGTGCCCGTCCGTGCGGCCGCCTTTCCCGCGGCCGTAGTTTTCAGGTTTTCGCCGCTGATTTTTTCGAAGTCACCCCTCTGAGCTGGGTATTGGGCTGGAGCCGTGGCTGCCCATTGTGCTCGGCGCGGCACGGCAGCAGATCTCTCAGCGCGGGGGAGGGCTCCAGGCCCAGTTCCTCCCGCAGGACATAGCGGCACTGTTCGTATTGGCGCATTGCCGCGCCCCTGTTGCCGGCGGCCAAATGCGCCTTCAGCAGGACGCGATGGGCGCTTTCCCGCAAGGGCTCCGCGCGTACGGCGGCGAGTCCGGCGGCGACGGCTTCACCGTGGCGCCGCGCCGCCGTGAGTCGCTCGGTCATCGCTTCCAGGGCGTAGAGCCGGAGTTGGTGGTACTGCTCCTGCTCGATCAGCATCCAGTCATTCTCCGGCCACTCCGGCAGCAGATCTGCCGACAAGTCCGCCAGTGTCCGCATGTTGAGGATGTCGTCGCACGGGCGTGAGTTGTCGAGCAGTCGGTGCGCGTGTCTCACCGCCTCGTGCAGGTCCACGGAGATGTCCTTGGAGATCGCCATTTCCTGCGGAGACGCCTCGATGATGGAATGGCCGGTTCGCGTCGCTCTCCAAAGGGAAGATCGTAAGTTCGCGTTGGCGCGTGCCGTAGTGACGTCCGGCCAGAGAATTCCGGCCACATAGGCGCGGGATCGTGGGATGTCCTGCAGAGCCAGGAATGCGAGGAGTCGTTGCGTGCTGGTGCAGACCGGCACGCGTGTATGGCTGATCGTCAGTGCGAAACCCTTGAGCAGCCTCAAGGTAATAAAATGTGATTGTCCATTCATCTGCGCCCCCGGACGATGTCGGCTCCGGCGATCTTCGGTGGTCTCCCAAGACTCACGAAGCCGTGTTGCGAGTAAATCGTGATCGCACGGTCGACTCTTAGCGTGCGGGGTGTCAAAAAGGAATCACTGGAACGTCACGGCATCGTCACCCGGGCCGTTCCAGTAGGTCATCAAGCCACCTCCGGACCGCAATGAGGACATCGACGGTTTCACTCGCCGCGGAGGGGGTCAACGGCTCGCCGTCGACCGTCCGGATGATGCGTGCACGGAAGCCGTCTGCCCCGTTGCCTTCCACCCACACCCGGAGTATCAGGACACCGGACCGCGCTGAGGGGGTCTCCATGAACGACCAAGTGTTCCTCATCGATGTCACCCGGGCGTTGTCGCTCCGTGTGCGCTGACGTCATCGCACGGCCCCAGGACGCGCTCGTGACGCCGGTGTGACGGGTGAGTCGCGGCCCGATCACAGGGGAGCCCGCATGCTCTCGGTGTGCGTCATCCGTGCGTGCCGAGGCGGGGGGAGGCTTCCAATGGGTGACTTCGGTGTCATCGCCGATGTCTCGACGGTCATCGTGGGCGCCCTGACGCGGGCCCTGCGCCCGCTCAATCCGGCGGATCCCCCGATCGCGGAACTCAACGACCTCGCCGAGACGGTGCAGACACCGACGCCCAAACTCACCGTATTCCTCTACGAGATCGCCGAGGACCCCACGTCGCGCAACCGGCCGCCGGTGCGCTCGCTGCCGCCAGGACCGCTGACGACCCGTAAGCCGCCGATGGCCCTGATGCTGCGGTACCTGGTCACCCCCTGGGGTGGCGACCCGATCACCCAGCACCGGATGCTGGGCCGCGCCCTGCAGACCTTCTACGACGACGCGATCCTGGACGGTGTCCAGCTGACCGGCAGCCTGGCGGCGAGCACCGACTCGCTCCATCTCACCCTGACGCCCCTGACCCTCGATCAGAAGTCCTGGATCTGGTACGCGATTCAGAAGCCGTACCGGCTCTCGCTGAACTACGAGGTCCGCGTCGTCAGCCTGGACTCGGCCGTCGAGACGGCGGTACAGCCGGTGCAGGGCCGGGTCATCGACGGGACGGCGACACCATGAGCGCTTTCCTTCCACTGGCCCGCTCGACCACCTACAGTCCGGCCTGGTTCGTGCCGTTCGACGACTTCACCGGGCGGGTGCGCACCGTCGGTGTGGAGATCCAGCTGGACCGGTTCCAGGACGGCGGCTGGCTGCCGCTGGACGACAGGGCCGTACGCACGCCCAGCGGGGCCCTGGCCTTTCCCGGTCTGGGCAGACGCGGCGAACCGTGGACGGCCGGGCCCGAGCGCCACCGGGCCCGCTTCTCGGCCGCCGGATACCGGCCGTTGTACCCGGCCGACGGTGAGCCGTTCTCGGCCGGTCTCGTCGGCGTCGAGTTCCTGGTGCACCCGTACGACGACACCCACCCGCCGGCCGGGCCGACCGCCCCGAGGCTGGTCCGGTTCCTGCCGAGCGTCTCCTTCCCCTATCCGCCGGGCCTGCGCACGGTCCACGGGGTCGTGGTCGACGCGGCCACGCGGGCACCCGTCGCGAACGCGCTCGTCGAGGCCCGGGGACGGACGAGTCACGACCTGACGCCCTGGCGCGAGCGCACCCTGTCCGACGCCACGGGTGCCTTCCGGCTCGCCCTGCGGTGGGAGGGCGAGAAGGCCACCTCGGAAGCCGTCGAGGAGACGTTCCGCCTGCGAGCGGTCGAACAGCCGGGCCGGAGCGGGGAGCTTGTCGTACGGCTGCCCCAGGACAGCGCGCGTCGGCACGTCATCGAGATCCGTGAGCAGCAGTGAGGAGCCGTCCATGGCTGAGTATCTGAGCCCCGGGGTCTACATCGAGGAGATCGATGCGGGACCGCGGCCGATCGCGGGGGTGAGTACGAGCACGGCCGGCATGGTCGGCGTCACCGCCCGCGGCCCGTACACGGGCAAGCCCAAACTGGTGACGAACTTCCTGGAGTTCCAGAACACCTTCGGCGGGTTCCTGCCCGAGCCGGACCCGGCCGTACGCGACACCTGGGCCAACGACCCTGCCGAAGGCGGACGTTGGTGGCTGTTCCCGCTGGCCGTCAAGGGCTTCTTCGACAACGGCGGCCAGCGGCTGTACATCAAGCGGGTCGCCGCGGGACAGGCAAAGCCGGCGTCGGGCGCGCTGGGCGGCGGGCTGGTGAGCCCTGTCACCGGCGACGCCGCGCGGGGCGCGACGAGCGTCCAACTCGGCCATCTGATCGGCTTCACCGGGGTGGGCCAGCAGATCAAGGTCTTCCGGGGTGACGACCAGCAGGAGATCCACACCGCCGCGGTCACCCGCTACGACATGACCGCTCGCCGGATCACATTGGACCCGGCCCTGCCCGCCGAAGTCAGAACGGCCCGCGGCGACTACGTACAGGTCGGGACCCGCGACGCCGAGGAGACGCTGCGGCTGTCCGCCGTGAGCCCCGGCTCGTGGGGCGGGGCCGTCCAGGTCCGCATCCGGCCGATGGCCGGCGCCGCGCTGCCCGTGCTGCCTGATCCGCAGGAAGGCGCGCTGTTCATCACCCGGCTCGTCGCGGACGCGGCGGCGGACAGCGAATCGGTCCAGGTGGCCGCGGTCAACGGGCTCGACCCCGACGACCTGCCCGACGAGATCTGGGCGCAGATCGGCGCCCGCCGGTTCAAAGCAGAGGCGAGCCGGCCGGCGGACGGAAAGGTCACACTGACCTTCCCGGCGGGCACGACCCACGAGGCGTGGGAGAGCGGGCTCACCGTGCGCCGGGTACGCCGGGGCAACACCGCGACGGCGCCGACCCTGCGCGTCGGCGGTGCGAGCCGCCTCTACCCGGGCGCCGTCGTCCAGCTCGACGACGGCACCACCCTGACAGCGGTGAAGGCCGACACGATCGCCGGTGACGTCGTCACCTTCGACCAGGACGTACCCGGCACGTTCTTCGAGACCGACCGGATCCACCTGATCGAGGCCGAGGTCTCCACCCGGTTCACGGATCCGGGCGGCGCGGCGGTGACCGAGACCTTCAGCAACCTCCGGCTCACCGGCGACAGCCCGGCGAACCTGACGACCACCCTGGAGAGCCGCTCCCAGCTGGTCCGGGCCACGACACTGCCCGGCCTGACCACCGATCCCGCACGGTTCCCGGTGCCCGCGCTCGGCTCCTGGCTGACACTGACGGACGGCGACGACGCGTCCGGGACCCTGAGCGTGGCCGACTTCGTCGGCACCGACGGAGGCAGCGGCCGGCGTACCGGAATCGTCGCCCTGGAGGACATCGACGAGATCGCCGTCTGCGCGGTCCCCGGCATGTGGTCGGGCACCGTCGAATCGGCCCTGGTCACCCACTGTGAACTCCTCAAGGACCGGTTCGCGATCCTCGACCCGCGCGACGGCCTGGACATCGAAGGCATCCAGGCGTTCCGCGAGCCGTTCGACACCAAGTACGCGGCGCTCTACTACCCGTGGCTGGTCACCCGCGACCCGTCGACCAACCGAGACGTCGAAGTGCCGCCGTCCGGTCATATGGCCGGGATCTACGCTCGGGTGGACGTGGAGCGCGGCGTGCACAAGGCACCGGCCAACGTCGTCATCCGGGGCATCCGGCAGACCGACGGCATCGCCCAGGACATCACCAAACGGCACCAGGACCTGCTGAACCCCAAAGGGATCAACGCGCTGCGGTTCTTCCCCGGACTCGGCCACCGGGTGTGGGGCGCGCGCACGCTGTCCTCGGACAGCTCGTGGAAGTACATCAACGTCCGGCGGCTGTTCCTCTTCCTGGAGGAGTCGATCGACGAAGGCACCCAGTGGGTGGTCTTCGAACCGAACGACGAGGCGCTGTGGGCCCTGGTCCGCCAGACGGTCAGCAACTTCCTCACCACGGTCTGGCGCAGCGGCGCGCTCGCCGGCACCACCGCCGACGAGGCGTTCTTCGTCGCCTGCGACCGCACCACGATGACCGAGGACGACCTGGCCAACGGCCGGCTCATCTGCGTCATCGGTGTCGCGCCGGTCTTCCCGGCCGAATTCGTGATCTTCCGGATCCAGCAGAAGACCCGCGAGAACCAGCTCGCCTGAGCGGCACCCGACTGAGAAGGGGGCACCATGCCACCCGTGACCAGGGACGATCCGTACGCGTCCTACAACTTCCTGATCATCGTGACCAACGTCAGTGACGACGGCGTCGCGGTGAGCGGCTCCTTCACCGAAGTCAGCGGCCTGGAGCTGGAGATCCCGCCGATCGAGTACCGCAACGGGAGCGAGGACATCACCGTCCGCAAGATCCCGGGGCTGAAGAAGTTCACCAACCTCACCCTCAAACGCGGCATCACCGGCCATGTCGGCTTCTGGAACTGGGTGGTCGAGGCGCTCAACGGCAAGGTGCGGCGTGCCTCCGGCTCGATCGTGATGCTGGACGAGAACCGCCAGGAAGCCATGCGCTGGAACTTCGACCGCGGCTGGCCGACCAAGTACACCGGCCCGACGCTCAGTTCGACCAAGAACGAGATCGCCATGGAGACACTCGTGCTGGCGGTCGAGAAGCTGGAGATCGACGCCTGACATGGCCGGCGAAGCGCTTCCCGGCGTATCCCTGACGTTCGCTCCCCGTGGCCCGGACGAGGAGCCGCTGCGCACCGACGTGGCGGCGTTCCTCGGCCGGTTCCGCCGGGGCCCGGTCGCCACGCCGGTACGGGTGGAGAACTGGAACGACGCCGTGGGCGCCTTCGGCCCGCCGTCCGGTGCCTGTGCCGCGCCGTACGCACTGCGCGGCTTCTTCGAGAACGGCGGCCGTACGGCCTTGGTGCTGCGGGTGTCCGGGCCGGCCGTCACCGCCCGGACCCGGTGGACGGTCGGGGACGCCGGCGGATTCCCCGCCGGGCGCTACCAGGTGCTCGCCACCAGCCCGGGAGCCTGGGCCAACGGCGCCCGCGTCGCCATCCGTTACCGGACCAGTACGGTCGCCGGACCGCCGACGGTGAGCGTACGGGTCACGGTGCCCGGCGAGCCGCCCGAGACGTTCTCCGGTCTGCCGGCCGCCGAAGTGGCCGACCGGCTGGCCGAGTCCCGCTTCATCCGGCTGATACCCGACCGGCCCGCACCACCACCGGGAGCGGCAGGACCGATCTCGATGTCCTGGGACCTGACGCTCCTCGGCGGCACCGACGAGGCGCCGGGGCAACGCGAGTACTCCGACGCCGTGGCGGTACAGGCGGAGCTTCCGGAACCGGCCCTGCTGGCGTTGCCGGACCTCGGCACGGACCTTTTCGGGACCACGCACACGGACATGGTGATGGAGGTGCTGCGGACCGTGGAGCCACTGCTCGACCGCCTCGTCGTCCTGGACGTACCGCCACGGCTGTCATCCGTGGACGGCGCGGTGGGCTGGGTGGGGTCCCTGGCAGCCACGGGCGACAGCCGTCTGCTGAGCACCGCGGCCGTCTACCATCCGCCGCTGCGGACACCCGACGGGCCCGCGCTGCGGACCGTACCGTCGTCCGGGCATGTCCTGGGCGTCATCGCCCGGCTGGACAGCGAACGCGGAGCGCACCACACCCCGGCCAACGCCACGATCCTGGAGGCGGTCGACCTGGGGGCCGAATTCCCCGAGCCGCAGCAGGTCCGGCTGTTCGACGCGGGCATCGACCTGATCCGGTGCACCCGCGGTCGCGGACTGATGGTGTGGGGCGGCCGCACGCTGTCCGCCGATCCCCGCACCCGCTACATCGCGCACCGCAGACTCGTACACCTGCTGGTGCGCGCCATCCGGCGGGTGGCGAGCCCCCTGGTGTTCGACGTCAACTCGCCCGAACTGCGGCTGACCCTGGTACGGGCGGTGACCTCGGTGCTGCTGTCGGCCTTCCGGTCCGGCGCGCTCGCCGGCGCGCGGCCCGAGCAGGCGTTCCGGGTGGTGTGCGACGACACCAACAACCCGCCCGAACAGGACCCGGGGCAGCTGGTCTGCGAGATCGAGGTCGCCCCGGCCGTCCCCATGGAATTCATCCGGCTGCGTCTCGTACTCGGCCAGGACCGTGCCCTGGAGGTGATCGAGGCATGACCCTGGATCCACTGCCCAAGTACCGCTTCCTCGTCACCCTCGACCCCGGCGACGCGTATCTGCCGTCCGCGCAGGCACTGCTGCTGCCGCTGGTCGCCTCCGGCGCGTTCCAGGAAGTCACCGGGCTCGGCGCACAACTGGAGGTGACGAGCTATCCGGAGGGCGGCCGTAACGACTCCGTCCACCAACTGCCGCTGCGCCACTCATGGAACCGGATCACCCTCAAGCGCGGAGTGGTACGGGATCCCGGGCTGTGGGCCTGGTACCAGGCAGGACTGGCCGACTCGCTCGGCGCCCGCCGCGACGGCGCGGTGATCGTCCTCGGCCCGGACGGAGTGCCCGGTGCGGCCTGGGCGTTCCACGGCGGCCTCGCCGCCAAATGGAGCGGCCCCGACCTGCACGCCGAGCAGAACGCGATCGCCGTCGAGTCGCTGGAGATCGCTCACGAGGGGCTGACGAAAGTCCTCCAGGACACCGCGGCGGACGTGCTGTCCGCCGCGGAGCGGCTGAACCAAGGAAGAAGGTGACGGCGTGCCGAAGGTGATCATTCACAACCTCGAAGTCCGCATGCAGGTGGACGGCGACGACGGCGCGGTCTTCACCCGCCTGTTCAACAAGCACATCCAGGCCTGGGCGAAGCTGTACGAGGACGAGTGCGCCCGCGTCAAACACACCGCGGCCGAACGCGGCTTCGGTGACGGGGAGGGCCGGCCGTGAGCGTGACACCCGTGTCCTTCGCCCGCCAGGCGGGCGCCCAGGCCCGGCTGGAGATCGTCCGGCCGGTGATCGCCGACGAGCGCAAGCGGCGGATCCCGCTGCGGTTCAACCCGACCGACTACAAGCTGAGCAAGTCCAACACCTTCGCCGAGATCACCATCCCCGGCCTGGAGACACCGCCGCTCCAGTACGTACGCGGCGGCACGGAGACGCTCACCGTCCAGGCGCTGGTCGACACCTCCGACACACTGGAGAACGTCCGGACCGCCTACGTCGACGCGCTGCGCAACCTGCTGCGCCCCGACAGCCGCGAACACGCGCCGCCGATCGTCCGGTTCGTCTGGGACGAAGAGGTCTTCACCGGTGTCGTGGAGAAGCTGGACGTGAACTACCAGCTGTTCCGGCCGGACGGTGTGCCCCTGCGGGCCATGCTCGACCTCTCGCTCAAGGAGTTCCGTACGGCCGCCGCACAGGTCGCGGGCACACCACGCTCCTCGCCCACGGTGGAGAAGAGCTATGTGGTGCGCCGCGGCGACACGCTCAGTTCCATCTCCGCCGCGCTCTACCGGCGGCCCGACGCCTGGCGGGAACTGGCGCGCGCCAACGGGATCACCGATCCCCGGGACCTGCGGCCGGGCCGGGTGCTGACCGTGCCCCGGCTGCCATGAGGAGCGTGTGATGAGCGCCCCCACGCCGGAAGTGGCCTCCCCCGACCGGTACGCGCCCGAGTTCGAGGTCCGCATCGAGGGCCTGGAGATGGACCCGAGCACCAAGAACGACATCATCGACGTCAAGGTGAACCGGGACATCGACGAGATGTCGGGCTTCGACCTCACGCTGAACAACTGGGACGACGTCAACCTGAAGTTCAAGCACAGCGACTCGCCGCGGCTCAAGCTCGGCGGCCGGGTCTCGGTGCGGCTCGGGTACGCGGACAAGCTGCTCACCGTCGCCACCGGGACCATCAGCACGCTCAGCCCGAAGTTCTCCGACAGCGCGTCCCCCACCGTCCAGGTCAGCGGGGTGGACGGGCTGCTGCGGCTCAAGGACCGCAAGCCAGCCGAGAACGAGGCCAAGATCTACCGCAATCTGCCCGACTGGCGGATCGCGGAGCAGATCGCCCAGCGCAACCACCTGCGGATCGAGGTCACCAAGGAAGGGCCGACTCATGACCAGGTGGTGCAGAAGAACCAGGACGACGCGAGCTTCCTCATGGAACGGGCCAAGCGGCTCGACTTCGACTGCTACGTCCTGCCCGACCCGCAGTCCGGCGAGGACACGCTGTACTTCATCAGACCGACGGACGGCCGTGACGGTCGCCCGATCCGGGTGTACCGGCTGGCCTACGCGCCGGGACTGTCCACCGGACCCTCCGGCCTGCCCGAAGGGCTGATCCCCAACCTGCTGGACTTCACCCCGACACTGACGGTGTCCCAGCAGGTCGGCAAGCTCACCGTGCGCGGCTGGGACCCCCGTACCAAACAGCCGATCGCGTTCACCGCGACCGCCGAGAACCTGCCGGCCGGGCAGAACACGGCCGACGGGCAGAGCGGCCCGGAAGTCGCCGATTCCACGCTGGGGGGCCGCCAGGACGTCCTGGTCGACGCGCCGGTCACCAGCGACCAGGAGGCCCGTGAGCTGGCGATCAGTCTGCTGCGCGAGCGCGCCTACGAGTTCATCACGGCGACCGGCCGGGTGGCGGGACTCCCCGAACTGCGGCCCGGCGACAACCTGGAGATCTACGGCCTCGGGCAGCGGTTCTCCGGCACGTACTTCGTCAAGCGGGTCGAGCACACGCTCAACACCAGCGGATTCTTCACCCAGTTCACCGCACGGCGGATCCACCAGGGGGACCAGTGACCACCAGGACCACGCCACGCGCCCGCTCCACCGACAAGCGGTACTACGGCGTCGTGGAAGCGCTCGTCGTGGAGAACGACGGCGACGACGAGGCCCGGGTCAAGCTCCAGTTCCCGTGGTTCGACCAGACCACGGTCACCGACTGGTGCCGGGTCAGTCAGCTCTACGCGGGCAACGGCTACGGCTCGGTGTTCGTCCCGGAGAAGGGCGACGAGGTGCTGGTCGCCTTCGTCCACGGGGACATGCGGTTCCCGATCGTTCTGGGCGGTCTGTACAACGGCCAGGACAAGCCGCCGACCGCCCGCACCGACGGGCGGGACCAGAAGATCATCCGGACCAGGCATGGTCACGAGGTGCTCCTCGACGACACGGAGTCCAAGGCCGCCGTACGGATCAAGTCCGCCGCCGGACACGTGGTGGAGCTGGACGACGAGGGCAAGGCGATCCGGATCACGGCGGCCGAGGGCGGGAGCGTGACCGTGTCCGCGCAGGGCGAGATCACTCTCAAGGCGCCGAAGGTCACCGTCGATTCCTCCGACATCGAGCTGGGCGCCGGAGCATCCCAGCAACTCGTGCTCGGCAACATGCTGGTGGGGCTGTTCAACAGTCACACCCACACCTGCCCCGCCGGGCAGTCCGCCCCGCCGGCCCCGCAACTCGGGGCCTCCGTACTGGCCAAGAAGGCGAAGACGGCATGAGCGAGGACTTCCTCGGAACCGGCTGGCGGTTCCCGATCCTGCCCGACGAATCCGGGCGGCTCGGGTACGCCGTCGGCGAGCAGAGCATCGAGCACTGTCTGCGGGCGCTGCTTCTCACCGGCACCGGCGAGCGCGTCATGCGGCCCGGATTCGGCACCCGGGCCCAGGAGTTGGTGTTCGCGCCCGGCAGTGTGCAGAACCTGCGCGACCTGGAGAACTCGGTCGCCGAGGCTGTCCGCACCCACGAACCCAGGGTGGAGCTGGAGGAGGTCCGCGCGGAGGCCGACCCGGCCGACGAGTCACGGGTCACCGTCTCGGTCGTCTACCGCATCCGCCGCAGCAACACCAAGGCGAACCTGGTGTTCCCGTTCTACGTCGGCCTCACCGGCCTCACAGGGGGGACGCCATGACCGTGCCCGCGCCCAGACTGGACGACCTCACCTGGGACGACATGATGGCGGCCATCCGCCGCCGGATCCCCGCCGAGTCGGGCGGCACCTGGACGCTGCACGCGCCCGCCGACCCCGGCGTCACCCTTCTCGAACTGTTCGCCTACCTCCTCGAACAGCGGCTGTACTGGCTCGACCAGGCGCCGGACGCGCTCGTGGTCGCCGTGCTGCGGCTGCTCGGCCTCGAAACTCCGCGCCCCGCCCGCCCCGCGGCCACGGTGCTGCGGCTGGCAGCCCGGACGGACACGGCCGCTGTTCCGGTCGTTCCCGCCGGGACGGCCCTGTCCCGCGACCTCATGGGCCGCGTCGTCTTCACCCTCGACGACGACGTCGCCGTCTTCCCGCTCGCCGAGGGCGGTGAGGTCACCGTATGGACCGACCGTGACCGTACGGCTGACCTGCGGGCCCGCCGGGACGTCGCGCTCCTGGCGAGCGACGGCGCCCCGGCCCAGGCCCGTTTCACCCTGCCGCTCACCGGAGAGCTGCCCGCGTCCGGCCCGCTCAGTCTGCTCGTCGAACTGGCCGCGCCCGCCGCGTCCGTGCCGTCGTGGCTGCCCGGGGCGACCGACGGGGTGAAGCCGCCCGCGGAACTGACCTGGTCCTGGTTCCGGCCGGACTCCGACGTGTCGGGTGAGTTCGAGAAGGTCGAGGACGGCACGGCCGGGCTACGGCGGTCCGGCGTCGTCCGGCTGCACCCGCCGTCCGGCTGGTCCACCCGCGACACCGGGCTGCTGGTGTCGACCCCGGCAGCGACCTACGCCGCCCCACCCCGCCTCCGTCAGCTCGCCCTCAACGTGTCGGCCGCGCACCACCTCCTGCGGCGCACCGCGCGCGGCACCGACCTGGCGGAGCAGATCACCGCCTGGCTCAAGCTGCCCGGTCAGCACCTCGTCCTGCCGGAAGCCGCCGGCCTCCTGCTGGAGGCGAGCGTGCGCCTGGCGGGCTACAAGTGGCTGCCGGTGCCGGACTTCACCTTCGGCGCGTCGGCCGACCGGACCTTCCTGATCGACCGGGAGGAGGGCGCGTTGGTGTTCGGCGACGGACTCACCGGGCGCATCCCCCGGCCCGTCCGGGACGTGACCGACGACTACGTGACCGACGACTACGTGACCGTCGACTACGTACTCGGCGGCGGCCGGTCCGGCAACGGCGGACTGACCGCGAACTGGCAGCCGGCCTGGGACTCGCCGGGAGATCAGGGTGCGATCTCGGCCGCCAACCTCGTACCGGCCGAGGGCGGCCAGGATCCGGAGACCGTCGGCGCGGCGCGACAGCGCGCGGCGGCGTCCCTGGGAGAGGTGACCCGCGCGGTCACCGCCGACGACTTCGTCACCCTCGCCCGTACGACACCGGGCGTCGCCGTCGCCCGCGCGTACGCGTCCCTCGGCGAGCACCCCGGCTTCCCCTGCTCCACGGTGCCCGGCGCGGTGACCGTCCACGTTGTCCCCTCGGTGCCACGGGACGACTTCAACCGGGACGACCTCGTCGCCGCGCCACAGCCCGACCCGGGCACCCTGTGCGCGGTCGCCGCCCGCCTGGAGTGCGCGCGGCTGCTCACCTCCGAGGTCTTCGTCCGCGCGCCCGCCTACCGCGAAGTGACGCTGCGCGTCGACCTGTCGGGCGACCCGGCCGACCGCACCCGCGTGTCCGCCGTGGTCGGCATGGCGCTGCGGCGCTTCCTCGACCCGCTCGTCGGCGGCGAGGAACAGGACGGCTGGCCCTTCGGCGAAACACTGCGCCCCTCCGCCCTGCTGCGGGCCGCGCAGCGAGCGCTGGGCGACCTCGCGGACGTCGCCGCTGTGGCGATCGGCCTCGACGGGGCCGACGCGACCGAGGACTGCGACGAGGTGGAGCTGCGCGCCGGTGACCTGCCCGTCCTGCGGGCGGTCCGGATCCGGACCGCTCCCGCCGTCGAACCGGGGGAGGGGCTGGAATGACCGGCGAAGTGTGGTGGGAGCGGGACGCGCGGGCCGAGGACAGGCTCGTACCGGGCCCCGGACCGTCCGGCGTCCAGCCGGAGCTGACCGAGGCGACCCGTGAGGCGGTACGTGCGGACGTACGCGGCCGGATCGCCGGATACACCCCGGACTGGACCGACCCCGACCGCCAGGACGCGGGCGTCGCGCTCGTACGTCTCTTCGGCACCCAGCTCGAACCCGTGCTCGGCCGCGTCAACCGGCTGCCGGAGAAGGTGCTGGCCGAGCATCTGGCGACGGCGGGCGTACGACGGCGCCCGGCCGGTGCGGCGGCCACGCTGCTCGAGTTCACCGTGAACCCGCCGGACGGCACCTCCGTGCTCGTCCCGGCCGGATTCCAGAGCGGGGCGTCGAGTCCGGCGGGGCAGGTGATCTACGAGACCGACGAGGACCTGTACGCCACACCGGCCACGCTCGGCGCACTGGCCGTACAGGAGTCCGGAACGCTGGAGAACCTGCCGCTGGGACCCGCCGGACCGAGCCGCCCCTTCGCGCCGTTCGGCCGGGACCCCGGGCCGGGCAACGGCCTGTGGATCGGACTCGCCGGGACGGCCGCCGCCTACCCGCGGCTGTCCCTGGGCTTCGTGGTCGTCGCCGCACCGCCCGCGCCGGCGGGCTCCGGCGAACTGGCGTCCGTACCGCTGCTGCGCTGGGACGTGCTGGACGGCACCCGGCTCGTACGCGCCGAACTGATGCGCGACTCCACGGCCGGGCTCCGCGCCGGCGGCACCGTCGAACTGCGGGTCCCGCGCTCCTGGGCGCCCGGCAGCCCGCCCGGCTTCCGGCCGGGACCCCCGCTGCGCTGGCTGCGCCTCCAGATCGCGCACGGGGCCTTCACCGGACCGGGGCCGGTGCTGTCCGGACTGCGGCTGAACATGGTCGCGGCCACGGCCGCCCGTACCGTCAGGGACGAACCGCTCCAGCCGGTCCAGGACCCTGGGCGGACCGGCGGCAGCCGCATGAGGCTCAGTCAACTGCCCATCCTCACCGGCTCCGTGGTCATCGAGGTCGACGACGACACGGGCGGCGATGTGTTCGGTACCGCTACCGGCTCCCCGGCCGGATCCTCGTCCCGGTGGCGGGAAGTGGAGAGCCTCGCCGCGTACGGCGCCGACGACCGGGTCTTCACCGTGGACCACGCGACGGGCGAAGTGACCTTCGGGGACGGCGTCAACGGCACCGCCGTGCCGCCCGGGTTCCGTAACGTCCGCGCCCTCCGGTACCGCGTCGGCGGCGGCAGCGACGGCGCCGTACGCGCCGGTGCCGTCAACGGGGTGGTGACCGCCCTGCCGTTCGTCACCGGCGTCAACAACCCCTTCCCGGCCTCGGGAGGAACGGACGCCGAGTCCGACGCCGACACGATCCGCCGCGGCGTCGGCGAACTCCGCGCCCGCGGCCGGGCCGTGGCGCCCGCCGACTACGGCCTGCTGGCCACCCGAGCGCCCGGCGCGTCCGTGGCCCGCGCCCAGGGTGTGCCCGGCCTGCACCCCGATTTCGCCGGGGTGCCCATCCCCGGCGTCGTAGGAGTCTTCGTCGTACCGGCCGTGGCGCCGGGCGACGACCCCGCCGAACCGCCGGTGCCCACCGCAGCCTCACTGCGCGCCGTCGCCGACTACCTGACCCGCGAGGTCGCCCCCGCCGGAGTCACGGTGGTCGCCGCCCCCGCGCGCTACCGGCGGGTCGCCGTGGAATCCTGGGTCACCCTCGACCCGGACCACGACCGTGCCGCCGTCCTGGCCAGGGCGGGCGACGCGGTGCGCGCCCACCTGGATCCGCTGACCGGCGGGGAGAACGGTGCCGGCTGGCCGTTCGGCGGCGCGCTACGGCACTCGGCTCTGGTCCGGGCGCTGCTCGCGGTCGACGGAGTCCTGGCCGTGTCACAGCTCTCGCTCACGGTGGACGGAGTGCGGCTGCCGCCCTGCACCGACCACGCGATCGGCCCCCACACCCTCGTCTGGCCGGAACGCCCGCTGCTGATCCCCGTAGATCCTGTCCGGCCGGTCTCTGCCGGGCCCGCAAGACCGACCGGACAGGCAGGCCCTGTCCGGCAGGACCTAGGAGACCGGCCATGACGTGCGCACCGCACAACGCGACCTTCCGTCTGCTGGACGCCTACGTCGGCTGGGACGAACTCACCGGTGACGAACTCACCGGCGGGGACGGCGAGTCGGGGCCGGACGGCATCGTCGGGTTCGAGGCCCCGGACGGCATCCGGCTGGCCTTCCGGGGTTCCGAGCCGGAAGGTCCCACGAGAGCCCGGCTGTTGCCGTGGTTCCCCGACCCGAGACTCGCGCCCGGGTGCGGGCCGTGCGCCTGGTACCTGCTCGTTCCCGACGCGCCGCGGCTGCTTCGCCGCGACACCTGCACCGGCGGTTGGGTCCCCGTATGGCAGCCCGACTGCGACCCCGGCCCGCTGCGCGAGCCCGTCTCCGTCGCAGCGCGCGGACACCGGCTCGCCGTCGTGGAGCCGGACCGGGTGCTGGTGTGGCGCCGCGACGGCGAACAACTCTCCGGTGTGATCAGGGTCCACCGGCCGAGCCTCGCCGCCCCGGCCCCCGACGACGAGGTCCTGGTGGCCTGTCAGGACACCACCGACCTGCGCCGGTACGACTCGGCGGGCGGCTTCCGCGGCGTGCTCCGCACCGGCACGCACGGCGAGATCATCGGACTGCGCACCGGCCCGGACCGCACGATCTGGCTGCTCACCGACGACGGCGAACGGCTGCGGATCCACCGGGGCGGCCGCCACCGCCCGTTCCGTACCGTCACTTACGACGAACTGGCCGCGGCCCTGCCACCGTCCACGCTCACCTCGGTGGACGGGGACGGTTTCTGCCTGCGGGACAATGGCCCCGACACCGACGTGACCAGCTGCTACACCTGGCAGGGTCTGGCCCGTGCGACCACTCCACCGGCGACCACCCCCTATGTGACCGACGGGTCCTATGTCACGGCCCTGATCGACAGCGGCATCTCGCGCTGCCGCTGGCACCGCGTACGGGTGGAAGCCGACGTGCCCACCGGTACGGCCGTCGCCGTCCGGATCGTGGTCTCCGAGGACGGGCAGTACGCCGAGACCGACTGGCAGACATCGGCCCCCGGAGCCACGGACTTCCTCGTCGACCAGCCGCCCGGCCGCTTTCTGCGGCTACGGCTGCGGCTGTCGGGCGACGGCGGCGCGACCCCGGTCGTCCACCGGATCCGGCTGGATTTCCCCCGGGTCACCAGCGCCGACCTGCTGCCCCCGGCCTTCCGCCAGGACCCCGCGGCCGACGACTTCACCGAGCGCTTCCTGTCGCTGTTCGACTCCTCGCTCGCCGATCTCGACCGGGTCATCGAGCGGTATCCGGCGCTGCTCGACCCGGCCGGCGTGCCGGACCGGGTGCTGCCGTGGCTGGCCGGTCTGCTGGGCCTGTCGTTCGAGGCCGGCTGGGACGCGAAGACCCGGCGTGAGCTGCTGGCCGCCGCCCCGGAGCTGTACCGGCGACGCGGCACGTCGTGGGCGCTGGGCGAGGCCGTACGCATCGTGTTCGGGGTGGCCCCGGTGATCGACGAGCTGGCACGGGACCGCCTCTGGGCGCAATTGCGCGACACCGTCGGCGGCACCGGGCCGGGGCTCGGCTCCGTACGGCTGTTCGGCCGGTCGGCGAGCCGGTTCCGGGTCGGCGGCTCGGAACTGGGCGCCGCGCCGCTGCGCGCGTTCGGCGAGCCGGACAACGACCCGCTCACCGCGCACGCACACCGGTTCCGGGTGCTTCTGCCCGCCGGCGCGGCGGACGAGAGCGCGCTGCGGCGGCTGGTGGAGCGGCAGGCGCCCGCGCACACGGTGGGGTCGGTTCGGACCGGCGGCGCGGGCTTCGTCGTCGGCTCGCGGTCCACGGTCGGCGTGGACACCGCGTTCGTCCCGCTGCCGCCGCCCGTGCTGGGCGGCGAACACCCGTTGCGGCTGAACCGCGACGGGGTGCTCAGGCCAGGACCAAGAGGATCGCGCCGAGGGGTCGGAGTGGGAGTCGTCTCCGCCGTCGGTGTGCATACGCGAGTGTGGTGAAGGGACAGTGCGATGACGGAGACAGGGACAGGGCCGGGATCGGCGGAGGCGTTCGACACGCCGCCACTGCGCAGGCTGCGGTACTTCCACGGCCAGAATCTGGGTGCCAGGGACTTCCAGCGTGAACAGGAGTACGTCCGCGAGAAGTTGAAGCTGCGCATGCGCTCCCTGCTCGGCTACGGGGTGGTGTGCGGCCTGTACGTGCGGCCGGTGCGGCGTCACGACGACGACTGCCCACCGGACCACCACGAGGTGGCGGAGGACGCCGAGGGCCCGGAAGGGGGTGCGGAGCGCGGCCGGCGCAGGGCCGAAGTGAGGCTCACCTCCGGTCTCGCCGTGGACTGCGACGGCAACGAGGTCGTGGTCCGGGGCGGTTGCGTGATCGACCTGTGGAAGGCGTTGCCCCGGGACGAACGGGACACGGACACGGTCTGGATCGGCATCGAGTACGCCGAGCGGCCCGTCGAGCCCACCCGCGCCGTCTACAACGACGCCTGCGGGGAGACCTCCGACTGCGAATACGGCTGGACGGAGGAGTGCTGCACCGTACGCGTCACCGGCTGCGAGCCGCCGGCCGACGAACGCTGCGACACCTGCTGTTCCCGGTGCGAGCACAAGGTGCTGTGGCTGGCCAGGATCGACTGCGTGGACTGGTACGAGCCGGTGCGCGCGGACCAGATCCACATGAACATCCGCCGCCCGTTCGGCACACACGTACCCACGGTGATCACCGGCATCAACTGGATCCACGGACACACCTACACGGTCGACGAGGCCAAGGCCCTGCTCGGCACCCAGGACGAGGACGGCGGGCTCGTCGTGCGCTTCTCCGACGGCGTCCGCAGGGACACGCTGCGACGCGGCGTGGTGGAGATCCAGGTGATCGAGGGCGGCAGCGGACGCAACGCCTCCACCTGGTACATGGGCGGCGCCTTCGCCGACCCGCACGTCGAATCCGATACCGGATCCGATACCGGATCAGCCGCTGAACCGGCTGCTGAAGCGACCACCGAGTCAACCGAGTTAACTGAGTCAACCGCGTCACGCAGGTTCACCCGGGAATTCCGTTACCGCCAGACCACACGCGAGACGCTTCAGGACGGCGACCGCGTCCTTGTCACCGTCCGCGCCGCGTTCCTCCTCGACCGCTGCTGCCGTCCGGTCGACGGCACCCACGTCGGTGGACGCGTACCGACCATCGACGACGGGGCGACTGAGGTGACCGAGGCGGAAGGGCGGCGCGGCTGCGACCTCCCGCCGTCCGGCATCGGGCCCTGGACGTCCGGCACCGGCTCGGGCGGAGACGTCTTCGAGAGCTGGTTCTTCGTGAAGGAGCGCTGATCATGGGAACAGACTGCGGTTGCGGCTGCGGTGGTGACGCCACCCGCACCTCCGCCTTCGTACGCCCCCGCTTCTTCGCCGGACAACTGCTGACCGAGGACGATCTCGGCCTGCTGGTCGACTATGTGACGGCGAAAAGCAGACTGCACAACCGCTCCCTGTCCGGGCCGGGCGTCGTCCGCGGCCTCGGCGTCACCTGCGACCCCTGCGGGGGCGGCACCGTGGCGGTGCACCCCGGACACGCCTTCGACTGCGCGGGCAACGACATCGTGGTGTCCTGCACCGAACGGGTCGATGTACGGGCACTGGTGCGGGAGCGGCGCGTCAGCGGCCTCGGCGTCGACTGCGGTGACCCCTGCGACGACGACGGCGAGCGCCGCTACGGCCTCTTCGTGCGCTACCAGGAGCTCTCCGTCGACCCGGTGGCGCCGTACGCCACGGAAGAGCCCTGCCCCACTCCGGGGTGCGTGCCGTCGCGGATCCGGGAAGGGTACCGATTCCTCGTCAAGCACGGCGTCTTCGAGGACCACCGGCACAATCCCGGCACCACCCTCCTGGCGAACCTCGGCAGCCTTGAGCGGGCCGACGAGGCCAGGGCCCGCGACCGGCGGCTCGGGCACTATGTCGATGCCATGTTCGCCGCGTCGGTCTCCACCGGCCGGACCATCGGCTTCGAGGCGGCCGACAACAAAAGGTTCACCGACGGCCTCGACTGGCTGCGTCAGAACGCGGGCGGAGAGGGGCCGCCCCCGCCGCAGACAGTGCCCGAGATGACCGACCACGTACGCGCACTGGCCAGTGCCGTCGCCCGGTTCGACACCTACGACGCCGCCGGGCAGGCCCAGCTGAAGAAGGACTACCCGCGCCTCGCCGAGGTCCAGGACGCCCGCGGTGTGCTGGGAGCGGCGTGCGGGCGCCTCAAAGGCGCCGACATGGGGGCGGCGTGGCCGGACCCGCTGCGCCGTACGATCGCCCGCGCGGTCGTCACCGAGACCGCGGCCCGCGTCGTACCGGAACGGGGAGACCCGGACGCGCAGCTCGAAGTACGCATGCTGGCCCAGGGCACGCCGCTCGGCCACGCGCTCCAGGTGGAGTTCCGCGCCGACCTCGCCCTGATGCGCGAGTGGCTCCTCGGCCGCCTCGACCACGCCACCGGACTCGCCGACTGCGCGCTGCGCCCGTACGTCGCCGCCATCGACGTACCGCCGCGCCTGCCGGCCCCACCGGCGGACAGCGTGGAGCGGACGACGATCGCCGACCTGCTGCGGATCGCCGAAGCGGCCGAGAAACTCTCCCTCGCCGTGCGCCGGTTCGTGACCGACGCGGCATGCGCCACGCTCAACCCGCCGTGCGACGACTGCACCGATACCGACGTCCTCCTCGCCGAGGTGGAACTGGACGGCTGCGACGTCGTACGGATCTGCTCCGCCACCCGGGAACAGGTACTGCCGGGCGGATCGGCTTACGGCGAGTGGCTCCCCAAGCTCTACCGGCTGCGCGAACTGGCCGAGCGGGTCTGCTGCCAGCCCCTGCCGAGCCACCGGAGGCCGGACCTCCCGGCGGCGGGCCCGGTGTCCCGCCCGTACGCCGACGGCCTCCTCGCCGACTGGCCGCGCACCGGCGACCTGGAGGAGATGCTGTCCCTGCTGCTCACCCCCGCGCCCGGGGAGACGCCGCCCAAGGTCCTGCACGAGCAGGTCTACACCACACCCAGCGAAGTGACCGACAGCATGCAGGAACTGGGCATGCTCAGGACACAAGTGGCCGATCTGACCGCTGTCCTGGAGGGATTGCGCGTACAACTGGACGCCTCTCGGACGCAGATGAGCCGCCTGGAGGAGCAAGTTCCGGAACGGCTCGGGTCCCGCCTCGCGGAGCTCGAAAGCGCACCGCGGGAACAGGAGGCCGAGCCCGCCGAACCACCCGCGGGCGAGCCGGCCGAACCCTCGGCAGCCAAGCCCCCGGCGGCCAAGCGCAGCCGGTCTCCCCGGACCCAGAAGCCCGGTGAGACGCCATGACCGGCCCGCTGCGCCCCGCCTTCCACGAGGGCCAGGTACTGGCCGCCGCGGACCTGTCGGCCTCGGTGGAGTACGCGCGTGGTCTGACCACCCTGCACGCGCGGCACCTGCACGCGTGGGGCATCGCCGAAGGCCTCGGCCTGGTCACCGCGAACCGCACCGACCCGCGGACCAACGCCCGCTTCGTCGAGGTGAGCGTGGAGCCGGGCGTCGCGATCGACGGGACCGGCCGCCAGGTGGTCCTCACCGAACCGGTCGTCCTGCGCGAGAGCGGCTTCGAAGAGGTCAACGGCGCCGACCAGCCGACGGACGACCCCTACCCGGTCTTCCTCACCGCGGCCGACCGGGAACCGGCCACGTCCCCCCGGCCGGACTCCTGCGCGGGCGCAGCCACGAAGACCCGGGTGGAGGAGTCGTACCAGATCCTCTTCGGACGCCTCGGCGACGAACTGCTGGTCGCCGACCAGCAGCCACCCGCGATCGGCGCCCCATCGGCCGACCCACCGGCCCGCTGGCTCGTCCTGCTCGGCTATGTCCGGTGGACGGACGGCCACTTCAGCGGAATCGAGACCACGGCCCGCGGGGTCGCGGTGCGCTACGCCGGTGTCCGCGCGGACACCGTCTCGGCCCGGTCGGGCGCGCTGACCCTGCGTACGAGCCAGGCCGTCCAGGAGGGCGGACCGGTGCTGGTGCTCACCGGCGGCGACCCGCCCAGCCTGGTCTTCGGCCTGTACCAGGGCGGCGGCACGATCGCGCCGCTGATGACCGTGGCGGCCAACGGCAACCTGGCCATCGAGGGCAGCTTCAGCGGCCGGATCTCGGCGGGCACCACGCTGGTCACCTCCGGGACGGCCACCGACGGCATGCTGCTGCCGCTGCCTTCCGGAGTCAGCGCGGAACAGGTCGCCGACGGCCGGGTCGTCGTCCATGTCCACCTGACCCCGCGCACGCCGCCGGCCTCGGCGGACACGACGCTGTACAGCCCGGTGGAGGCCAGTGTGGACAGTGACCGGAGGGTCCGGTGCCGGGCACGCCTGTACGACCCGGTCATGGCCCCCGGCGAGGTCGTCGAACGGCCAGGCACGGTCGACTTCCTCGTCCTGGCGACGGTCGCGGCGACGAACGGCGGTGGCTGACGATGGCTCTTTCCGTGGTGTACGTGGCCGACACCGGCCATGTGGTGGGCGCGCTCGCCCTGACCGGCGCGAGCACCCTGCCCGATGTGGCCTCGCTCGTCGGACTCGCGCTCCCGCTGCGCGTCTCCCTCGGCTCGGGCAGGACCGCGACCCTCCCGCTGAACGCCCGCGAACTCGCCGTGGCTGCGGCGGACGACGAACCGGGCGCCCTCGCCGATCCGCTCGCCTACGCGGTCGAGCTGACGGCCGAAGCACCCCCCAGACCCAAACCCACGCTGCTGCGCCTCGCGACATGGAAGGACGGACTGGCACTGGCGACGGACGGCCTCGCCATCACCCTGCCCGTCGCCACGAACAGGCTGGTCAAAGTGGTCGCGCTGGTCTCCGACGAGCAGGACACCCATGTCCTCGCCGGGGAGATCCCGGCAGGGGAGACCAAGGTCAAACTGCCGGTGACCCTGGCCACGGCGAGCGAACACGGCGTCCTGGTACTCGTGGGCGGCTGGGCAGGCCGACTGGAGAAGGCGAAGGTGTTGTGAACACGCCCACCGCGCGGACCACCGGAGAGATCACGGTGCACCACTGCGCCGTGACGGTGGTCCGCCGCGGCGGGTGGAGCTGGGGACCCGATCCACGCGGCCTGGTGGACGAAGTGATCGACGTTCTCCCGGAGTTGCTGGCGGACCACTTCGCGGAGCAACTGGCGGGCGACGGGCCGGACGTGGAGATCACCGAGCCGCTGACCGTCACCGTCCGGCCGGGCAGGACCGGGTGGACCGGTCCCGGCCGGATGCCCGTCGAGGTCCACTTCGCACCGGCGGAGATGGTGGAGATCCCCGATGACATGTCCGCCGACGCGTCCGCCGCAGGCGATTCTGCGGTCGGCGCGGAGGCGTTCGAAGAGTCCTTCGGGAGGTCGTTCGAGGAGTCCTTCGGGTCGGCGGTGCACCCATGGTCCGCGCCGTCCGTCGCCGCGCTCCTCGCGGAACTCGCCGAGCGGAACGAACTGGACGCGCTTCTCGCACTGCTTCCGGACGACTCGGTCCGCGTCTATCTGCTCGCACTGCTCGGCGACGGCGACGGCGACGGTGATGCGACGGCCGGCCGGCTGCTCGCGGAGCTCGCCGGACGCGCCCTCCCGGACACACCGGCCGGGGAACTGCCCGCCGCGCTGCGCGGACTTCTGCCCGGGGACCCTCCGGATGGTGACACCACCGCCCTGGCCCGGCTGTTGACCGAGTACCTCGCGACGGCGGACCGGAACTCCCTGAGCGACCCGTCCGACCCGTCCGACCTGGCGGGTCGGTCCGGTCGGTCCGGCTCCTTCGCCGAGGAGCCGCCCCCGGCAACGGGCGGCGCCCTCGTACCCCGTACGAGCGGCGACGTACGGGTGTGGTCCGCGCTGCCCTTCCTGCTCGCCGGGCCGCTGGCCCGGATCGGGTATCTCGACGCGATCGGACCCGCCCTCGCCGGCCTCGAACTCGCCGAGGAAGCACCCCTGTTCGCGGCGGCGCTGGCGTACAAGGTCCTGGGCGTGACCGGACGCGGCTGGCGCCGGACCGAACAGGACACCGAGGCCGCGGCGGCCTTCGCCGGTCTCGGCTCACCCGTACCCGAGGACCGGCTGACCGACTTCGCCCGCGTCGCGGCGCCCGCGTTCCCCGTACTGGACGGCGTCCTGGCGCTCTCGGTGTGCCGCGGCCACGACCCCGACGCCCCGCTGCTGATCACCGGGGCCGAGGACCGGCTGTTCCTCGCCGACGCCCAGGGCCTGTTCCCGATCGCCTGGGCAGCCACCGCCCGGGAACTGCTGCCGTACTGGCAGGCGTGCGGCCAACCGCACGTACTGATCTGCGACGGCCCCCTGCCCACCGGATCCCTGCGCGAACTCGCCGAGGCGGGCGTGCCGTTCATGACCGGCATCCGCCCGCTGCGCGGCGATCCGGTGACGCGGCTGCCCTGGCGTACCCCTCTGTGGACAGCACCGGGCGGGCGCGTGGACGTACGGCTGGCCGCGGAACTGCCCGGCCACACCGCCCGCCTCGCCGGCCTGATCACCGCCCTCGCCGTCGAGCGCCGGGCGGCACCGCTCGCGCGGGACGGCGGCCTGGAACGTACCGTCACCCTCGCCGCCGCACTGGGCCTGAGCACCATCGCCTGGACGCTCTGGCGCGACCGGGAGACACCGGATCCGCTGCTGGCCCTGAGCCGGTTCGCCGATCTGGACGCCACCGTCCGGTTCGAGCCCACGGCCGTACGGGTACGAGTCCCGTTGGGCCGGCGCCACACGGACCTGCTGCGCGGCGGACTGCTCGCCGACGTACCCGATGTGGTGTGGCTGGGAGGCCGGACCCTGACCTTCTCGGGCGGGTGAGGGGGATGAGCGCCATGAGCGGTACGGGCGAACCGGCGGCGGAACACCTGCGGATGCGCCTCGCCGACGTACATCGCGCGCTGCGCAACGCCGTCGAGCGGCAGTCACGGATCGCCGGGCTGCTCACCCGGCCCGACCTCACGCCGTACTGCGTGACCGACGAACAAGTAGATGTCCTGCTCGGCGAGGTGCACACCTTCACGGACACCATGGCCGAGCCGTATGTACCCGATCAGCCGGAGTCGGAAGGCGAACGCGACCTGCGGCGGCGCGCGGCGGCCGAAGGACTGACCCTGCCGCTGGACGCGCTCGCCACGCGATTCGGCCTGACCCGCGCGGACCAGGACGCCCTGCTGCTCGCCGCCGCGCCCGAACTGGACCGCGGCTACGAGCGGATCTACGCGTACATCGTGGACAACCTCAACCGGCGGCTCCCTTGCGTGGAACTGCTGGTGACGGTCGGCGCCGACAACGCGGCGCGGCGGCTGGCCCGCCGCCGCGCCCTCGGCCCGGCCGGACCGCTGCGCCGCTACGGCCTGCTGCGCCCGCACGGCGAGGCCGCGGTCGAACTCGCCCAGGAACTGGTCCTCGGGCCGGGCGTGCTGGAGTTCCTGCTGGGCTGGGGCGGAGACGTCGGCCTCCTCGGCCATGACCCCGGCGAGGTCGTACAGCCGGAACCGCGCGTGCTCTCCCCGTACCTGTCCTCGGACCGGCTCGTACGACTGGGCCGCGCGCTGGGCTCGGGAGACATCGACCTGGCAGGGATGTGGGGCTGCCCGCCCGACGGCCAGCTCGACGCCGTACAGGCACTGGCCCGAGCGGCGGGGGCACCACTGCGGACCCTGACCTTCGACCCCGAGACCGACCTGCGGACGGCCGCGTCGCTGGGCAGCGTGCTGTGGATCCCCACCGACGACCTGCACGGCGAGGCGCACCGGCAGGCGGCCGAAGCGGTCTCCGCCGTACTGCTCCGGTCGCGGGCCCCGGTCTGCCTGACCGGCCTCAAGCCATGGCGCCCGGCGGGCCTGCTCGCCGTACGGTCCTACGCCGAACTCACCGTCCCCGTACCGGATCTGCCCGACCGGCGGGCGATGTGGTCGGCCGCGCTCCCGGACCTGAACGGAACCGTCCTGGAGGACCTCGCCGTCCGGTACCGGATGAGCGGCGGCGAACTGCGCGCCGTGGCCTCGGTCGCGGACGCCGGGGCACGCCTCGCCGGCAACGGGCACCCGGAACCGGTCGCCGACCATGTCCACCCCGCCATCGCCACGGTGACCAGGGGGCGCGGCGGCAGCACCGTCCAGTCGATCGTGCCCCGCCGGACGGCCGACGATCTGGTCCTGCCCGACGTGCAGTTCAAGCAGATCCTGGAGATCGCGTCGGCCGCCCGCGCGTGGCCACGGGTCGCCGAGGCCTGGGGATTCGCCCGCCGCTCGGCGCACGGCGGCGTGAAGGCGCTGTTCACGGGGGAGCCGGGGACAGGCAAGACCATGTCGGCCGAGATCGTCACCGGCATGCTCGGCCTGGAGCTGCTCAAGGTGGACCTGGCGCAAGTGGTCTCCAAATGGGTCGGGGAGACGGAGAAGAACATGGAGGAGGCGTTCCGGCAGGCCGAGGAGAGCCACGCGGTCCTGCTGTTCGACGAGGCCGACGCCCTGTTCGGCAAACGCGGCGAGGTCAAACACGGCACGGACCGGTACGCCAACCTGGAGGTCGGCTACCTGCTGCAGCGCCTGGAGGCCAGCGACGGGCTGGTGATCCTGACGAGCAACCTCAAGGACAACATCGACCCGGCGTTCACGCGCCGCTTCCACTTCGTGGTCAACTTCCCCCGCCCGGTCGCCCCCGAGCGGCGCAGACTGTGGCGCCTCGCCTTCCCGGAGGAGGCCCCGCTCGGCCCCGACGTGGACCTGGACGTCCTGGCCCGCCTGGACATGACGGGCGCGGCCATCGCCGCAGCCGCCCGCACCGCCGCGCTGTCCGCGGCGGACGCCGACGCCGACGCGATCGGCATGCGCCACATCGTGCGCGGCGTGACCCGCCAGTACCAGCGCGAGGCCCGCCTGCTCCGCCCCTCCGAACTAGGCCCGCACGCCCATCTGCTCGACGACGGATCACAGGGGTGACGCCGATGCTGCCCACGGAACCTCCGCTCTCACTCCACCGACTGGTGGCGCCCACACCACCGGCCCGGGTCCAGGACAGCGGGACCGCGGCCGTCACCGCTCAGCGGCGGCCCGCGGCCGAGACCACGCCCGTGGCGGCCCACGCCAAACCGCCGACCGCTCTCGAACACATGCTTCTGGTCGGCCAGAACCAGGTGGGCAACGCGGCGGTGGCGGGCGCGGCGGCCCAGACGAGCCCCGCTACGCCCCCGTTGATGGTCGTGGCCCCGGCCCCTGCACCGACGCCGAAGGCCGTTCAGTCGCCCTGACGTGCGGCTGCTTGCCGTTGGAGTTCCCGGACCCGCTCCAGGGACTCGTTCGCCTGCTCCACCTGCGAACCGTCCACCGACCCGGCGCCCCGGTTCGACGGCTCACGAAATTCCTCATCGAGCAGCCGGAGTGCGTCGGCGTGCTCGTCGTACAGGACCGTGAGCATGGACTCACCACAGTGCACCGCTTCGCCGGAACCGGTAACTCCGCGGAGGCAGAAGGCTGTTGGGCGGTCCGCCCGGAGCTCACTGATCCGGTAGCACACGATCAGGTCCTCCTGCCCGGCCTCGGCGCCGGGGATCACCATGAGCGGCATCAGGTCGGGATCGCGGGCCAGGAGCCGCAGTTCGGTGCTCGCCAAGGTGTCGGGTGTGGCATCAGGACCTCCCAGATCGAGCGGGAGGGCCAGCTGCCAGGGCTGGTTGGTGAAACTCGCCAACAGATCCAGTTCCCAAGGTCCGGCGTCGAGAACGACGAAGAACTCTTCGGGAAAGGCCGTGTCGTAACACTCGCGCAGCACCTCGCGCGGGCCAAGACCGTTCTCGTACAACGCCCGCGCCAGGCGGGCCATCGACGCGTAGTCGGCGCGTGACGCCTCCGCACGCAGCCGGTCGAGGGCCTCCGGGGTCATCGCGATTCTCCTTGCTCCGGCGGCGCATCTCGCACGATGTCGTCCAAGAGTGTCCGGATGCGTTCCCAGTCTTCCCTGAGCTCTGTGGCGGTCATCGCCGAAACGATCTCCTGCGTGATCGCTTCCGCCTTCCGGAAGGACTGCTGGGCCCGTTCCTTGTTCGGTCCCTGCTTTCTCTCACCGACCAGGGCGTTGACGTCGTCGCTGAGTTCCTTGAGGCACGCCTTGATCTCCCAGCTGTTCACGGTCAGCCTCGGGTTGTCGGCCATCAACATGGCGACGTTCTCGACGTGGACGAAGATCTTGCCCTCCAGGCGCCTCTGGACACGGTCGTTGAGCCCGGGGTTGGCGTGGATGAACTCCCTCGCCAGGGTTCGGGCGCTGGCATACGACTGCGACTGGATGATGAGCGCGTACATCCGGTGGCTGACGCGAATGGCGGCCTCGCCACCGCCCTTCTTCCGCATCAGGCCCTGATCGGCCAGCTGGACGTCCGCCGGCGTCCGGGTGAGCCCCCGGTCACG
Organism: Streptomyces sp. NPDC088400; assembly: GCF_044753355.1. Taxonomy (NCBI): domain Bacteria; kingdom Bacillati; phylum Actinomycetota; class Actinomycetes; order Kitasatosporales; family Streptomycetaceae; genus Streptomyces; species Streptomyces sp. NPDC088400. The sequence goes on from NZ_JBIVMZ010000011.1 coordinate 274,674, forward strand.
GTCACCCGGCAGCGGGCTCGTGGTGGTGCTCGCCTCCGGGGTGTAGGCGACGGTGAACTCCTCGCCGAAGACCTCCATCAACCGGTTCCGCAAGGCGCGTCCCTCCGCACTGCGCATTCCGTAGAGCGCGCCCTGGACACCGCGCAGGGCGCGGAGCCGCTCGTTCTGGAAGATCCCGTCCGCCTGGTGACGGTCCCACGCCTTGATGAGCATGTTCGGCTCGGTCGGGTAGAGCATCTGCGGATGAAGCTTGGCGATGGCGGCCCGGATCGCCCGGTCCAGCTTATTGGCCAGCAGAGTGAGCTGTTTCGCGCGCGGATCGCCGTGCTCACCCCAGTCGAAGTCGTTGAAGTGGTAGCCGCCGATCGTGATCAGCGGGTGTTTCTCCATCTCGTCCAGCGCCTTCTTGTACACGGCCAGGACGCCCAACGTCTCGGAGACCGCGACACCGGTGTCGGCATCCTGGCCCACGACGTGGACCTGGTCGTTCACCGCCGACAGGATGGCCACCGCCTGGCGGGTGTACGAGGAGTTGAGCACCTCCTCCCGGAAGAGGCCGTAGGGGAGCGCACCCTTGTCGCGCAGACCCTTCTCATGGGATTCGGCGAGCGTCCTTTCGGTGCCCGACAGCTCCCGGTAGGCCTTGCGCACCTCCGACATGGGGACTTCGCGCTTCTCCTTGTTCAGCCACCTGGGCGTCCAGACGAAGCCGAACACGGCCATGATGAGCTTGAGCGGTCGTTTGACGCTGTCGATGGCTCCGCTGAGAACGCTGCTGTCGTTCTTCGGGTCGAGATGCTCGAACGTGTTGACGCCGATCACCACAGCGGTCCTGGCCGCCGCGATCTCCTTGGTCTGCGGGTTCTTCCAGGCGCTGTGCAGGTACCGGGCGGCCATGTCCGGGTTCTGCTTCACCTCGCCGGGGACGGCCGCCATGTTGATGACGAAGCCGGTCCGCCGGTCGAGCCCCTCCATCGGAACCTTGACCTTGTTGAGCTGGTCGACCGCCTTCCCATGCTTCCTGATCTTGAAATTCCCCTCGGCCGGACCGACGTGGTACGGGAACTTGTCTCCCAGATCCTCGACCGGTGTCTCCGCCTCGGGGTTGATGGCCACCTTGATCCGGTATTTGTCCTCCGCGACCTTCTTGAGCTGGATTCGCGTGAGGTCGTGCCGTTTCTTGATGTCAGGAAGCCCTCGCCGTACGGATTTCACCGTGGCCGATTCGCCGTCGAGCAGACGCGTCGCGTCGCGAACGGCGGCGTCGAGAGCGCGCTTTTTCTCTTGCTCGGACCGCTTGTCGGGACGCTTCCTCTTCCGGTCCGGCCCGGCCCCGCGCTTGGGCCGTTTGTCTTTGCGGCGCTTGCGGGACCTGTCTGGGCGACGCCTGCCGGGCCGTTTCCGGTCCGGCCCGCGCCTCGTCGGCTTTGCCGCGGGCTTTTTTCTGGGTTTGATTTTCGCCCAGAGTTTTTTGACCAGGCCAACGATCTTGTCGATGACCCAGTCGATGGCGCGGTTCACGGGGGCGGCCAGTTGCTGGAAGATCTGGCGGACTCTGCCCGCGATGCCGCCGATGCCCAGGATCGCCGCCAGGGCGCCGATGAGTACGGGGATGGAGCGGGCCAGGGCTCGTTCGATCATGGCGGGGACTCCGCCGGTGCCGCCGCGGGCGATGGCGATGATCGCGTCGAGAACCGAGTTGACGAATTCGATGATCTGGCGGGCCTGGGTGACGATGAAGCGGACGATATCGATGATCATCTTGCAGGCGCGGACGAACGCCGACGCGGGGTTGAGGAGAGAGAGGATCCAGGTGATGCCCGCGAGGACGACGGTCGGTGTCAGGTACTTGATCAGTCGGTCGACCAGGTCCTTCTTCAGGTCGCCGACGCGGCTTCTCAGGTCGTCCCAGGCGCCGGCCACGCCCTGACGTTTGACCGCCGAGACCAGCGGTACAGCGGTCTCGGCGGCGCTCACGGCCTGTTCGGGCACCTTGCGTACGAGGCGTGAGCGGATGTTCTGCCAACTGATCCCGAGCAGTGAGGCGATCATCAGCAGGATTCCGCGGATGTCGAACTTGGCGGGGATCTGCACGCCCGCGGAGGAGCCGACCCCCAGCAGCCAGGTCAGCACGCCCTGTTGCATGTGCTTGCCGACGTTCTTCTTGAACAGTTCCAGTCCGCCGCCCACGGCGGTGACCAGTTTGCCGAGGAAGCCGATCGGATCGGTCAGGATCATTCCGATCGCCTGTACTGCCTTGCGCAACACGCCCATCAGGAGGTTCTTGAGCTCGTTGATGGCCTGGATGGCGCCGGCGATCGCGTCCTTGGCCTTGTTGACCCACCCCTTGTTCTTCTCCTTCTCCGCGGCGATCTCCTTGTCGACCTCCTTGACCGCGTCCGTGTAGCGGGTGGCGAGGGTGTCGACGAGTTCGGTGCCCTTGTCGTTGACGGTGTCGCGCAGCTCGTCGAACTTGTCGGCGAACTCGCCCGCGGCCTGCCGGCCGATGGCCTGGAGGTCCTTGGGCAGCTTGTCCACCGCCGCCTTGAGCTCTTTGCGGCCGTCGGCGATACGGTCCTTGGCCCGGCGCAGTTCGCGCTCCACGGTGCCGGCGATATCGGTGATCACCTGCCGCATCGCGGTGAGGTAGTTGGCCTTGGCCCGCTCGTAGACGCGGTTGGCTTCCTCGGGCAGGTCGGCGAACAGGTCCTTGACCCAACGGGCCTTGCCCGCCCAGCCGGAGTAGCGCCGGTCCTTGTAGTCCTCCATCCCCTGTTCGTGCTCACGGGTGAACTGGTCGCGGGCGCGCTTCTCTTCGCGGGTGAAGTCGGTGTCGACCGTCGTGTCCAGATCGGTCAGGATCTTTTCGACGTCGGTCTTGGTCTTGTCGAACACCTTCTGCAGCAGCGCGGTGACCGTGGCCCGCTTTTCCTCGTCGCTGCCCTTGGCCCGGGTTTTGCCCGCGGTCACCTGCTGGCCGGCGGCAACGCGCGTGCCTGCCATGGATGTCATCGCGGCCGGCCCGATCGCCGCCGCGTTGTTCTTGACCGACTTGATTTCCTGGGCCTCGGCGCCCCGCAACGCGCGGGGAGCTGTGGCCGAGTGCTTGTCCATCGTCTTCTTGCTGGCCAGCGCGGCCTTGAACGTCGGTTCGTTGGAGCGGGCCAGCTGCTTCTCGGTGACCTTCGCGTCGGCCATTTGCCGGTTGACCTGTTCGGGGCCGGCGGACATGTCGGTGGCCGAGGCGGGCAGTGTGTCGGGCACCGCCTGGTTCGCGTTGGGCCCGGCGGGTCTGCCCGGTGGCCGGTCCGACTTCAGCGGGACCACGGGTTTGGCGTCCGGTGCGGGCTGGGGCGGTTGCGCGGTGGTGTCGGCGATCTCCTGTGCGGCGGTCTCTCTGCCTTCGCCGACCTTGCCCTGGACCTCCTGCTTGACCTCCTCCGCCTTGCCCGAGTCGCCGAACTTGTCAGCCTCGTCAAGGTTCTTGGGCGCACGGTCCGCGATGGCCTTCTCCACCGCCGCGACGAAGGCGTCCTTGTTGAACTCCTTGGGCTGGGCGGCGTCCATGTCCTCGGCATGGGCGGCCTTGCCCCGTGCCTCCTGGTCGTCCGCGGGCGGAACTGCCGCCTCCTGCGCCGCGGTCGCCTCGGTCCGGGCGGGCGGATGACTGGTGCCCACCAGTTGCTTCTTGGCGGCCACATCCTTCTTGAGCGCCTGGAACTTCGGATCGGCCCCCGGCGACCGGCGACCGGAAGCCTCTGTCTTGGCCTTGGTCTTCTCGGGCCGCTGCTCGGTGGACGTATCGGCCCGGCCCTGCTCCTGTGTGTCCGGGGCAGCCGTGGGCGGAGTCTTCGCCTTGACCGCGACCGGCCGTGTCCCGGCAGGCCGGGCCGCCCCGGCTCTGGGTTGTTTCGTGCCGGGCGCCACCGGCCCGCGAGGTGCGGCGACGGCACCACTCGCGACCGCCGCGTTCCCCACCGTCCCCTGACCGGCCAGGCCCTGCAAGGCCGGGAACCCCTGCCCCGGCAATCTCGGCGCACCCGGCGGCAGACTGTTCAAGGTCGCCGTCGTCGCCGCGTTCCCCACCAGGGGCAGCGCCATCCCCGCATCGGCCGTCCCCGGAAGGGAGACTCGCCCGCTGCCACGCCGAGTGTTCGCCTGGGCCGGCCGCCGCGTGTCCGTCGCCCGTAACGCCATCGCCAGAGCAGGAGCGGACAACGGTGGCCTGGGGGCTTTCGCTGGCGGAGGCATCCGACGCGTCCTCTGATCGTCAGGCGGGGCAGGACGCGCTCCTGGCAGGCGACGCTCCTACCATCGGGACGGAAACACGGTGCCATCCAGCGCGTCAGAGCTCCGCGACCCCCACGTCACGTCGGCGTCACCGTCGCGTCGACCTACGTCGGGACCTCTGTTTGCGATACGTCCGGGGTACGAGGCGTACGAGATGCTCTAAAGGCTGTCGATGCGACCCAAAAAACCGCCCGACCCGAGAAACCCGGGCCGGGCGGAGAGACGTTTCAGCCGGACTCGGCTCAGCTGGAGCCGGCCGCGCGGATCTCGGCCTCGCGGGCCTCGGCCGCGGTCGGAGCCGTACCGCCGAGGTGCGCGGGCACCCACCAGGTGTCGTCCGCGTCCTTGGGGCGTACGGGATAGGCGCGCTGCGCCGCTTCCAGCAGCTCCTGCACCTGGTCGCGAACGCGCCGGGTGATCGCGCCCGCGTACTGGTCGGCGGGAGCCTCGATCTGCTCGCCGACCCGGATCGTGACCGGGATGTGGCTGCGCTTGAAGTTGCGCGGCCGGCCCTTGGTCCACACCCGCTGGGTGCCCCACAGCGCCACCGGGATCAGAGGCACGCCGGCCTCCTGTGCCATGCGCGCCGCGCCCGACTTGAAACTCTTGAGCGTGAAGGACTGCGAGATGGTCGCCTCGGGGAAGACCCCGACGATCTCGCCGGAACGCAGCGAGTCCAGCGCGTGCGCGTAGGCCGTCTCACCCTGCTTGCGGTCCACCGGGATGTGCTTCATGCCCCGCATGAGCGGCCCGGAGACCTTGTGGCGGAAGACCGACTCCTTCGCCATGAAGCGCACCAGGCGCTTCTGAGGGAGGGCCGCGAGCCCGGTGAAGATGAAGTCCAGATAGCTGATGTGGTTGCTGACGAGTACAGCACCGCCGGTGCGCGGGATGTGCTCGGAACCCTGCGTGTCGATCTTCAGGTCCAGCGCCTTGAACATGGTGCGTGCGGCGCCGATGACCGGCCGATAGACGAGCTCTGCCATCAGGTGAGGACCCTTCTTGTTCCGGGGAGGGTTCTCCCGGCGGAAGTTACGCAGCCGTAGGTTTTCGGCATTGGGCCGATCGTGCCGTATACGAGGCTCTCTGGCCAGTCCTGGTCTGTTCGTAGGGCGAGATTCTTGTCACGTCGGGGCGCGTATCGGACCGTGTTTGCTCACGTCAGAGAGGTGCGGCCCGGATCCGTCGCCGAGGCCGACCCCCGGGCCGCGGAATAATCTCCGGTTCCTTGAACGCTGCACACCGCCGATGACGTGGGGCGGCGACGGGAGGCAGAGAGTGCGTGAAGGGGACGGTGAGAGGCGGCTCGGGGCGGCCGAACTGGGAGCCGAACTGGGGGAGCGGGCGACGCTCGTCCAGTTCTCCAGCGCGTTCTGCCAGCCCTGCCGGGCCACCCGGCGCACGCTCGCCGAGGTGGCGGACATGGTCGACGGTGTCTCCCATGTGGAACTGGACGCCGAGGACCGGCTGGAACTCGTACGGGACCTGGGCATCGTCAAGACTCCGACGGTGCTCGTCCTGGACGCGGCGGGCCACGTAGTGCGCAGGGCCGCCGGGCAGCCCCGCAAGGCGGACGTGATCGCGGCCCTGGGTGAGGCGGTGTGAGACCCGCGCGACAGGCCCCGGAAACCCAGGAGTTCGGCGCCGAAACCCAGGAGTTCGGCGCCCCAGGATCACGGCGTCCGGGGTTCTCGCGGGGGCCCGGCGGAACGTGCGTGCGAGGTCCGTACTTGACCGCACCCGCCCTGCGTCGTCACGCTGGCCAGGTGCCCCAAGAACTCCTTCTCTACGGGCGGGCCCATGTGGACCTGGCCCGCAACGCGAGTGCGCGCTGTCCGGGTGTCTGAGCAGCCACGGACCCGTACGTACCTCTCGTAGAAGGATCACTCGATGACGGCCACTCCCGATCTCGACACCTCCCGGCTCGACCTCAACACCTCCCGGCGCGGTGCCGGCCCCTCGCAGCGCGGGGCCCATCCCTCCCGGTCCGGCGCTTCTCAGTCGTCCGTCCCTTCCGAGTCCCGTCCTTCCGATTCCGATCTCCTCCGTTCCGTGTTCCGGCGGCACGCGGCGGGCGTCGCGGTCGTCACGGCCCAGGGGGAGCGCCCGGTCGGCTTCACCGCTACCTCGCTCAACTCGGTCGCCGCCGAGCCCCCGTTGGTCTCCTTCGGTGTGGGCGTCTCGTCCTCCAGTTGGCCGGTTCTCGCCGAGGCCGAGCATGTCGGCGTGCACATCTTGGGCGACCACCAGGAGGAGTTGGCCGCCACTTTCGCGCGCAGCGGAGCCGAGCGCTTCGCGCCGCCCACCTCTTGGCGCACCGGGCCCAGGGGAGTGCCGGTGCTCGACGGCGTACTGGCCTGGCTGGTCTGCCGCGTTGTCGCCCGCGTACCGGCCGGGGACCACCGGTTGGTGATCGCCCAGGTCGTCGCCGGCGACCCGGCCGGAGCCGGCCGTCCGCTCCTCTACCACCAGGGGCGCTTCAACGCGCTGCGCGACTGAGAGTTCCCCGGGCGCGCCCTCCCGCAGGTTGGCAAGGTCACAGTTCAAAGCGCTTGCTCAGCGGGAACCGTCTGGGTGTACTGGCGAGTAATATTTACTCAGGTGCTCCGGTCTCCCCGATCGGAAACCACCCGATAAAGGCGCCTATGCTGCGTACAACGCGTGTATGCAACAAGGCAGCCCGGAAAAGACGATGCAGTAGGAGAGCCGGCGTGAGCTTGAGGATCGTTGTCTGTGTGAAGTACGTGCCCGACGCCACCGGCGACCGGCATTTCGCCGATGACCTGACCGTCGACCGCGACGATGTCGACGGCCTGTTGTCGGAGCTCGACGAATACGCGGTGGAGCAGGCGCTGCAGATCGCCGACGAGGCGGACGACGCGGAGATCACCGTGCTGACCGTCGGCCCCGAGGACGCCAAGGACGCGCTCCGCAAGGCGCTGTCCATGGGCGCCGACAAGGCCGTTCATGTCGAGGACGACGATCTGCACGGCACCGATGTCATGGGCACCTCGCTGGTGCTGGCCAAGGCGATCGAGAAGACCGGCTACGACCTGGTCATCGCCGGTATGGCCTCCACCGACGGCACGATGGGTGTGCTGCCGGCGATCCTCGCCGAGCGGCTCGGGGTCCCGCAGGTCACGCTGCTCTCCGAGGTCTCGGTCGAGGACGGCACGGTGAAGGGCCGTCGCGACGGCGACACCGCGTCCGAGCAGCTGGAGGCGTCCCTGCCGGCCGTCGTCTCGGTGACGGACCAGTCGGGCGAGGCCCGTTACCCCTCTTTCAAGGGGATCATGGCCGCCAAGAAGAAGCCGGTCGAGTCGCTGGACCTGGAGGACCTGGAGATCGACGCCGACGAGGTCGGCCTCGAGGGCGCGTGGACCGCGGTCGACTCGGCGACGGAGCGCCCGGCCCGTACGGCCGGCACGATCGTCAAGGACGAGGGCGAGGGCGGCAAGCAGCTGGCCGGCTTCCTCGCGGAGCAGAAGTTCATCTGACGCGGCCCGGGTCCTGTTCGCCGAACAGGCCCTGAACGAAGGCCTGGACGGCCGGAATTTGATCCGAGCCCCGGCTTCGTCGCAGTCGCCGCAACCGCCCCAGATCCTCAGATCCCTCGCACTCGCAGGAGAGCATTCCCATGGCTGAAGTCCTCGTCTATGTCGACCACGTGGACGGTTCCGTCCGCAAGCCCACCCTGGAGCTGCTGACGCTGGCCCGCCGTATCGGTGAGCCCGTCGCGGTCGCGCTGGGTCCGGGCGCCGAGTCCACCGCGCCCGCGCTCGCCGAGCACGGCGCGGTGAAGGTCCTCACCGCCGACGCCGCCGAGTTCGCCGACTATCTCGTCGTACCGAAGGTGGACGCGCTCCAGGCCGCGTACGAATCCGTCTCGCCGGCCGCCGTCCTCGTCCCGTCCTCCGCCGAGGGCAAGGAGATCGCGGCCCGTCTCGCGGTCCGTATCGGCTCCGGCATCATCACCGACGCCATCGACCTGGAGGCCGGTGACGAGGGCCCGGTCGCGACGCAGTCGGTGTTCGCCGCCGCGTTCACGACCAAGTCCCGTGTCTCCAAGGGCACTCCGGTCATCACCGTGAAGCCGAACTCGGCCCCGGTCGAGGCCGCCCCGGCCGCCGGTGCGGTCGAGGCGCTGTCCGTCTCGTTCTCCGAGCTGTCCACCGGCACGAAGGTCGTTTCGCGCACCCCGCGCGAGTCGACCGGGCGTCCGGAGCTGACCGAGGCCGCGATCGTGGTCTCCGGCGGCCGTGGTGTCAACGGCGCCGAGAACTTCGCCGTCATCGAGGCGCTGGCCGACTCGCTCGGCGCGGCCGTCGGCGCCTCGCGTGCCGCCGTGGACGCGGGGTGGTACCCGCACTCCAACCAGGTCGGTCAGACCGGCAAGTCGGTCTCCCCGCAGCTGTACATCGCCTCCGGTATCTCCGGTGCGATCCAGCACCGTGCCGGTATGCAGACGTCGAAGACGATCGTGGCCGTCAACAAGGACGCCGAGGCGCCGATCTTCGAACTGGCCGACTACGGCGTGGTCGGTGACCTCTTCGAGGTCGTCCCGCAGCTGACCGAAGAGGTCAACAGCCGCAAGGGCTGAGCCGACGGCGGCCGTCTCCGCTGCCGCTGTCGTACGGGTCCCGGGGCCGCGTGGTGATCTTCACCGCGCGGCCCCGGGCCGTTTCACGCTCTCCGGCTCTCCGGTCGGTCGCGTCCGTCGGACCCGTCGGCGTCCTTCCGGTCCACCATTGACGCGGTGTGAATCTGCCGATTAACTTCCCTCAGCGGATTATTGATTCCGCAGAGCGGAAAACAAGAGCGCGAGAAGGGTGTGGGCGTGGGAATGGGGCAGCAGGAGAAGGTGGCCACGAGTTTCACCGGCGCGGTCAACGAGGCCGTCGGCGCCTCCCTCGCGGCGGTCGACGCGGAACTCGCCCGCCGCTACCCGGGCGACCCCGGAACCCGCCAGCCGGTCCACACCGTCTACGTGCCCGCCGACGCCTTCGACGCCGGCACCATCCGCTCCTGGGGCGACCAGGCCCTCGCCGCCCTCGACGAACACGCCCCGGACGCCGCCTCCCTGGCCCGCGTCCTCGGCCTCCCCGACGAGCTGGCAGGGCCCGTGCACGAGCGCGTCCGGGCCAAACTGACCAGCGAGCCCGTCGAGGACCTGCGGATCGACTTCGAGGACGGCTACGGCCCACGCCCGGACGCCGAGGAGGACGAGGCCGCCGCCCGCGCCGCCCGCCTGGTCCACGCGGCGTACGAGAACGGCACGGCGGCCCCGTACATGGGCATCCGGATGAAGTGCCTGGAAGCAGCCGTACGGGACCGGGGCATCCGGACCCTCGACATCTTCCTCAGCGGGCTGATGGAGGCCGGCGGGCTCCCCGACGGACTCGTCCTGACCCTCCCCAAGGTCACCTACGCCGAGCAGGTCACCGCGATGGCGCGGCTGGCCGCGGAGTTCGAGAAGGCACGCGGTCTGGAGCCGGGACGGATCGGCTTCGAGATCCAGATCGAGACCAGCCAGTCCATCCTCGCCGCCGACGGCACCGCCACCGTGGCCCGGATGATCGACGCGGCCGGAGGCCGGGCCACCGGGCTGCACTACGGAACGTTCGACTACAGCGCCTGCGTCGGCGTCAGCGCCGCGTACCAGGCCAGCGACCATCCGGCGGCCGACCACGCGAAGGCCGTCATGCAGGTCGCCGCGGCCGGCACGGGCGTACGGGTCTGTGACGGCTCCACCAACGTCCTCCCGGTCGGCCCGACCGCCCAGGTCCACGAGGCCTGGCGACTGCACTACGGCCTCACCCGGCGCGCCCTCGCCCGCGCCTACTACCAGGGCTGGGACATGCATCCGGGCCATCTGCCGACCCGCTACGCGGCCGTCTACGCCTTCTACCGGGAAGGCCTGGAGCCGGCCGCGGCCAGGCTGGCCGCCTATGTGGCCAAGGCGGGCGGAGACGTCATGGACGAGCCCGCCACCGCCAAGGCGCTCAGCGGCTATCTGCTGCGCGGACTCGACTGCGGCGCGCTCGACAGCGACGAGGTCGCCCGGCTGACCGGTCTGACCCGCGCCGACCTGGAAGGCTTCGCGATGCCGCGCCGCGCCTAGGCCCTGTCCGGCCGATCTTTGCCGGGCCCGGAACGCCCGGCACGGCACCTCGCCGCGTTGCCGGAATGCCCACAGGAAACCACCCTGCGGGCACACCGGCGCCTTGCGACGTACCGCACCAGACGCCCCGGGCCGACCGACAAGACCGACCGGACAGAACCTAGTTGACGGTGACCACCCCGTAAGTGCCGGGCTCCGCGCCGCTCCGAGCACGAATTAGGCTGTGCCCGACCGGAGTCGCGGAGTCGTCGAGCACGGAAACGGGGCAGCGATGCCGACGGGGGAGCACGAGCGGGACGGGCGGAGCGAGGGGCCGGGGAGGCTGCTGGCCGGGCGGTACCGGGTGGTGGCCCCGCTGGGCCGGGGCGGCATGGGCGTCGTCTGGCGCGCGGTCGACGAGGTCCTCGGCCGTGAGGTCGCCGTCAAGGAACTGCGGACGTACACCGACGCCGACGCGGCCGAACTGGCCGGCCTGCGGCTGCGGATGCAGCGTGAGGCACGGGCCGCCGCGCGCGTCAGACACCCCGGGGTCGTGGCCGTGCACGACGTCGCGGACGAGGACGGCCGTCCCGTCATCGTCATGGAACTCATCGACGGCCCCTCGCTCGACGACGTGCTGCGCGAGCGCGGCACGCTCGACCCGCGCGAGGCCGCCGCCATCGGTGCCACGGTGCTGGAGGCGCTGGGCGCCGCCCACCGCGCGGGCGTACTGCACCGCGACGTCAAGCCCGGCAATGTGCTGCTCGACCGCGACGGCCGAGTCGTGCTCACCGACTTCGGGATCGCCGCCATGGACGATCCGGGCGACGGCTCCAGCACGCATCTGACCCGCAGCGGTCAACTGGTCGGCTCGCTCGACTACTTGGCCCCCGAGCGCGCCCAGGGCCAGGAGCCGGGACCGGCGTCCGACGTGTGGGCGCTCGGCGCGACGCTCTACGCGGCCGTCGAGGGCGCCTCGCCCTTCCGCCGCACGTCGACATGGTCGACGATCAGCGCGATCGTCACGGACCCGCTGCCCGAGCCGCGCCTGGCGGGGCCGCTCGTTCCGGTGCTCCGACTGCTGCTGCACAAGGACCCGGCGCGGCGCCCCGACGCGGTCGCGGCGGCCCGGCTGCTGACGGCCGTGGCCGACGGTGGTGCGGTTGACGCGGGCAGTGCGGAACGTACGGCCGGTGCCGGCTCCGGTGCCGGTGGCGACGTGGCCACGGTGGGTCTGAAACCCGCCGCCGTGCCGGAACCTCCACCGAGGGTGCCGACGACGCTCGACGCGCAGCCGCACCGGCCGGAGGGCTTCGGGCCGGCGTCCGCCGCCTCGTCGGCGGCCTCGGAGGCGGTTCCGCCTGTCGTACGGGACTCGAACCGGGCCCCGGACCCGGGTGCGGGCGTACCGCGCCGGGGCACGAGCCGTTCGAAGGTGCTGATCGCCGCCGGGGTCGTCGCGGTTCTGCTCGTCGGCGGAGGGCTCACGTACGCCCTGATCGGCCGGGACAAGTCCGTCGTGGAACAGCGAGTGGAGGGCTCCGCCGGGTCGGGGAGCGCCTCGCCGGAATCCGGACGGAGTCTCGACCCGGGCAGTGGCCCGTCCGGGAAGACGCGCGGCCCGAACGCCGGTGCGGCCGGGCAGGGCGACAAGGAGTCCGCGACGCCCGACGCCAAGCCGCCCGCGGCGGGGAAGGGCGATGCCGGTGCGGGAGGCTCCGACGGCGTCAGCTCGGACAGCGGTGGATCGGGTGGTGGCGGGGCGTCCGGGGGATCGTCGGGCGGTGGGTCCACCGGCGCTACGGGCGGAACCGGCGGGTCCGGCGTGTCTGGTGGCACGGGCGCTCCGGGCGGCGGTTCCGATCCGGAGCCCGAGCCGGTCTGCCACTCCGTCGGTGGCGGCAAGTACAACTGCGAGGTCTACCGCGCCGCGACGTCCTACACCGCGTCCGGCGCCGAGGCCGGAGTCCTGAACGCGGGCACCAACTACTTCTACTGCCAGCAGAACCTGGGCCGCCGGGAGACTTCCGGCCGGTGGACCAACACCTGGTGGGCCAAGACGGACGACGACAGTGGCAACACCGGAGTGTTCATCAGCGATGTCTACATCCAGGGCGGTGACAACGACCGCCCTCTGCCGGGGCTACCGGAGTGCTGACGGCGGGATCTCGCCCGAGCCCCGGGCGATCAGCCGGGTGGGAAGCACCACCTGGGACGGGGCGTCGGCCGCGCCGTCGAGCCGCTGGAAGAGCCGCTCCGCCGCCGTACGTCCCAGGGTGGCCGCGTCCTGCGCGATGACCGTGACTCCGGGGTCCAGCAGATCGGCGAGTTCGATGTCGTCGAAGCCGATGAAGGCCACCGGGCGGTGGTGCGCGGCCAGGACCCGTACGGCCGTCACCGTCACACGGTTGTTGCCCGCGAAGATCGCCGTGACCGGGTCGGGGCCGCCGAGCATGGCGAGGACGGCCTCGCGTACGCGCTCCGCCGCCGTCGTACCGAGCGAAACCCATTCGTCCTGGATCGCCAGATCCGCTTCGGCCATCGCGGTGCGGTAGCCGCGCAGCCGCTCGCTCGCCGTATGGATCCCGGGCTGGTCGCCGATGAAGCCGATCCTGCGATGACCGTGCGCGATCAGATGGGCGACTCCCGAACGGGCCCCGCCGAAGCTGTCGGAGAGCACCGCGTCCGCCTCGATCCGGCCGGCCGGCCGGTCCACGAAGACGGTCGCCACCCCGGCCTTGATCTCCGGTTCCAGATAGCGGTGGTCGTGCCCGGCCGGGATCACGATCAGACCGTCCACCCGGCGTGCGCAGAGCGCCAGCACCAACTCCTGCTCGCGGTCCGGATCCTCGGCGCTCGAACCGTTGATGAGCAGCGCGCCGTGGGCGCGGGCCACCTCTTCCACGGCACGGTTCAGCGGCCCGTAGAAGGGGTCCGCGAGATCTTCCAGGACCAGGCCGATGCTGGCGGTACGGCCCTTGCGCAGCACACGCGCCGAGTCGTTGCGGCGGAATCCCAGCGCGTCGATGGATTCCTGCACCCGGCGCTCGGTGTCAGGCGTGACACCCGGCTCTCCGTTGACCACGCGTGAGACCGTCTTGAGCCCCACACCGGCACGCGCGGCCACGTCCTTCATCGTGGGCCGGTTGCCGTAGCGGGGCTCGGGGCGGCGGGTGGTGTCGGCCACAGTGCGCAGTCCTGTCGTCGGTGGGTTGCCATAGGTCTGCCGTCCAACAAGGCGGCCCAGGCGGTGTCCGGAGCGGTGCCGTCGAGCATAGGCCCTGGACAACGTTGTCACGTGAATGGAGACTGTTCGTCGGACCATCAGAGCCACAGTTCGCTCATCGCTCGTACGCCGCCTCCATCCCCTGTACACATGGGGATATGCCAACTGCCTCCCCTGGAGATCCGACACTGATGCATACCGACTCCGTCGTCGCACTCGACATCGGCGGCACCAAGATCGCCGGAGCGTTGGTCGACGGGGGCGGCAGGATCCTCGTACGCGCTCAGCGGCCGACGCCCGCGCAGGAGGACGGCGAGACGGTGATGCGCGCGGTGGCGGAGGTCCTCGCCGAGGTGTCCGCGTCCCCGCTCTGGGCGTCGGCCACGGCGGTCGGCGTCGCCAGCGCGGGTCCGGTGGATGCCCTGGCAGGCACGGTCAGCCCGGTGAATGTCGCGGGCTGGCGGGGCTTTCCGCTGGTGGAGCGGGTACGGCTGGCCACCGGAGGACTGCCGGTGACGCTGGTCGGCGACGCGGTCGCGATGGCCGCCGCCGAACACTGGCAGGGCGCGGCCCGCGGTCATGACAACGCGTTGTGCATGGTGGTCTCCACGGGCGTCGGTGGCGGCCTCATCCTGAACGGCAAGCTTCACTCGGGACCGACGGGCAACGCCGGGCACATCGGCCACATCAGTGTGGACCTGGACGGTGATCTCTGTCCGTGTGGATCGCGCGGTTGTGTGGAACGCATCGCCAGCGGCCCCAACATCGCCCGCAGGGCGCTGGCGGGAGGCTGGGAGCCGGGCCCCGACGGTGACACCTCGGCCGCCGGTGTGGCCGCCGCGGCCCGAGCCGGACATCCGATCGCGATCGCCTCCTTCGGCCGGGCCGCGCAGGCGCTGGCCGCCGGTATCGCCGCGACGGCCACCCTGGTCGAGATCGGCGTCGCGGTCATCGGCGGGGGAGTGGCCAACGCGGGCGAGGTCCTCTTCGCGCCGCTGCGCCGCTCGCTCCAGGACTACGCCACGCTCTCCTTCGTACGGCAGATCGAGGTCGCGCCCGCGCTGACCGGTACGGACGCGGGCCTGGTGGGCGCGGCGGCGGCCGCGGCCCTCCACAGTCCGGACGGGACGACGGCGAGGGCGGCGGCGGTCCGCGGCTGAGCCGGCGGCCGGGCACCGACGATGTGCCTCAGGGGTGTGGTCCGGCCCGCCGCGGACATCGACGCGTGCGGTCGACCCTTCGTCGGCATCGGGTCGACCTCGAACCGGCCACAGCTGGCATCGGGTCGACCTCGAACCGGCCACAGCTCGGCCACAGACAGAAGTCCACAGAGGCGCTCTGATCCGAACAAGGGTTTCCGTGGCAGGGTGTTGCGGGCAGTCCACTGGGGGCTATGGAAGAGGGGGAACCGTGATCGTCTGGATCAACGGTGCGTTCGGAGCGGGCAAGACCAGTACCGCACGCGAACTGATCGACCTGATCCCGAACTGCACGCTCTACGAACCCGAGTCGATCGGCGGGGAACTGGAGCGGTTGCTGCCGCGGAAGCGGCTCGCCGAGGTCAGCGACTACCAGGACCTGCCGATCTGGCGGCGGCTGCTGGTCGATACCGCGGCCGCGCTGCTGGCGGAGGTGGGTGGGACGCTCGTCGTCCCCATGACGCTGCTGCGCCAGGAGTACCGGGACGAGATCTTCGGCGGGCTCGCCGCTCGCCGTATCCCGGTCAGGCATGTGCTGCTGGCAACTGACGAAACGATACTGCGCGGACGGATCGCGGCCCGTGAGGCCGCTGAGGACGACCTGGAGGCGAACGAGCGCAACCGGCAGTGGTGTTACGACCACATCGAGCCCTACCGCGCGGCCCTCGACTGGCTCAACCGTGACGCCCATGTGATCGACAGCACCGGTCTCACGGCCAGGGAGACCGCTGTGTCCCTCGCGACGGCGGTGCAGACGGGTGCGGCCGTTGTCTGCGAGATCGTGCAGACACCAGAGCCGACCGCCGAGACCGTCGCGGCGGGGGTGCTGCTCTTCGACGAACAGGACCGCGTCCTGCTCGTCGACCCCACGTACAAACCCGGCTGGGAGTTTCCGGGCGGTGTGGTGGAGGCGGGCGAGGCGCCCGCGCGAGCCGGGATACGTGAGGTCGCCGAGGAGATAGGGATAGAACTCACCGATGTGCCCCGGCTGTTGGTCGTCGACTGGGAACCGCCCCGGCCACCGGGATACGGCGGACTGCGGCTCCTGTTCGACGGTGGCCTGCTGCCCGCGCAGTTGGCCGGGCGGCTGCTGCTGCCGGGGCCCGAGCTACGCGGATGGCGCTTCGTCGCCGAGCACGAGGCGGCGGGAATGCTGCCGCCCGCACGGTACGAGCGACTGCGCTGGGCTCTGCGGGCGCGGGAGCGCGGGGCGGTGCTCAACCTGGAGGACGGAGTTCCGGTCGGCTGAGCCGCCCGGCCGGAACGCCTGCCGGGCGGCTCGGCCCTCCGGCAGGCGTTCCGGCCGGGACGGGCGTGCCTCAGGTCCGCCGGGACCGCGCGTAGTTGGCCAGGAAATGTGCTTCGGCGACCGAGAGGCGCTCCAACTCCTGCGGCGAGACACTCTCGTTCGCCGCGTGGATCTGCGCCTCCGGCTCGTTCAGCCCGATCAGCAGGATCTCCGCCTCCGGATACAGCGCGGCCAGGGTGTTGCACAGCGGGATGGAGCCGCCGTGGCCGGCGGTCTGCATGTCCTCGCCCGGGTACGAGATCCGCATCGCGTCGGCCATCGCCGCGTACGCGGGGCTGGAGGTGTCCGCGCGGAACGGCTGGCCCTGGCCCATCTGTTCGACCGTGACCCGCGCGCCCCACGGGGTGTGCTTCTCGATGTGCGCGGTCAGCAGCCGGGTCGCCTCCGTGGCGTCCTGGCCCGGCGGCACCCGCAAGCAGACCAGTGCCCGGGCGCCCGCCGGGATGGACGGGGCGGCGCCCACGACCGGCGGGGCGTCGATGCCGAGCACGGTGACGGAGGGGCGGGCCCAGATCCGGTCGGAGACCGATCCGCGACCGATCAGGCCGACGCCGTCGAGCACCTTGGCGTCCGCGCGGAAGTCGGCCTCCGGGTAGTCGAGTCCGTCCCACTCGGCGTCGGCGGCCAGGCCGTCCACCGTGGTGGAGCCGTCCTCGGCGCGCAGCGAGTCGAGCACCTTGATGAGTGCGGCGAGCGCGTCGGGCGCGGCCCCGCCGAACTGACCCGAGTGCAGATTCCCCTTGAGCGTGTCGATCCCTACGCGCAGCAGCGTCATCCCGCGCAGTGTGGCGGTGACCGTCGGCAGCCCCACCCGGAAGTTCCCGCCGTCGCCGATGACGACGGTGTCGGCGGCCAGCAACTCCGGGTGCGCTTCGGCGTAGCGCTCCAGACCGCCGGTGCCCTGCTCCTCCGAGCCCTCGACGATGACCTTGACGGTCACCGGCACCCCGCCGTTCGCCTTGAGGGCGCGCAGGGCGAGGAGATGCATCAGGAAGCCGCCCTTGCAGTCGGCGGCCCCACGCCCGTACCAGCGGCCGTCACGCTCGGTCAGTTCGAAGGGCGGCGTCAGCCAGGCGGACTCGTCCAGCGGCGGCTGCACGTCGTAATGGGCGTAGAGCAGCACCGTCGGCGCGCCCTCGGGACCTGCCAGCAGGCCGTAGACGGACTGCGTCCCGTCCGGGGTGTCGAGGACGGCGACGTCCTGGAAGCCCTCCGTACGCAACGCGTCGGCCACCCACGCGGCGGCGCCCTCGCACTCGCTCCTCGGGAACACCTCGGGATCCGCCACCGAACGGAAGGCCACCAGTTCCGTCAACTCCGCACGCGCGCGAGGCATCAGGGAAGCGACGGTCTCGGCGATCGGATTCGCGGTCATGGGCACGCTCCTCGTGGGTACGACGTTGTTTCGAGTGGGTGTACGTCGAAGGCGCTGTCGATCCTCCCACAGCAGGATCACCGGTCCCGCGCCGTAGGATGCGGATCGACAGCAGGGGCCACCGGTTGGATCAGGAGCAGAAGCACATCGTGAGCAGCGAGAACGCAGACGCCGGAAGCGTGAACGACGAGCCGGTGTGGGATGTGGTGGTGGTCGGCGCAGGACCTGCGGGTGCGTCGGCGGCCTATGCGGCGGCCGTCGCGGGCCGTCAGGTACTGCTGCTGGAGAAGGCCGAGTTGCCCCGCTACAAGACCTGCGGGGGCGGGATCATCGGCCCCTCGCGCGACTCGCTGCCTCCGGGCTTCGAGCTTCCGCTCAAGGAGCGGGTGCACGCGGTGACCTTCTCGCTGAACGGGAAGCTGTCCCGTACCCGCCGCTCCAAGCGCATGCTCTTCGGGCTCATCAACCGCCCGGAGTTCGACGCGAGTCTGGTGGAACACGCGCAGAAGGCGGGCGCGGTGCTCCGTACCGGCACGACCGTCTCACGCGTCGAACAGCACGGCCCCGCCGTGCCCGACCGCCGTACGGTCGCGGTCGTCCTCTCGGACGGCGAGACGCTGTTGGCGCGCGCCGTGGTCGGCGCGGATGGCAGTGCCAGCCGGATAGGCGCCCATGTCGGGGTGAAGATGGATCAGGTGGATCTGGGTCTTGAGGCCGAGATCCCGGTTCCGCCGACGGTCGCGGAGGACTGGGCGGGGCGGGTGCTGCTGGACTGGGGTCCGCTGCCCGGGAGTTACGGCTGGGTCTTCCCCAAGGGCGACACGCTCACCGTCGGGGTGATCTCGGCACGTGGCGAGGGCGGGGCGACCAAGCGTTACCTGGAGGACTTCATCGCCCGGCTGGGGCTCGCCGGGTTCGAGCCGTCGGTCTCGTCCGGGCATCTGACCCGGTGCCGTAGCGAGGACTCACCGCTGTCGCGCGGCCGGGTGCTGGTGTGCGGCGACGCGGCGGGTCTGCTGGAGCCCTGGACCAGGGAGGGGATCTCCTTCGCCCTGCGGTCCGGGCGGCTCGCGGGGGAGTGGGCCGTACGGATCTCGGAGTCGCACGATGCCGTGGACGCCCGGCGCCAGGCGCTGAATTACGCGTTTGCCATCAAGGCGGGCCTCGGCGTGGAGATGGGGGTCGGCCGGCGGCTGCTCGCGATCTTCGAGCGTCGGCCGGCGCTGATGCACGCGGCGGTCACGGGGCTGCGGCCCGCCTGGAACGCGTTCGCGGACATAGTGCGCGGGTCGACCTCGCTGGCCGGTCTCGTACGGACCCGCCCGATCGCGCGGCGCGCGCTGGACGTGCTGGACCGCAAGCAGGCCGTGGCCGCGGACGCCGCTGACGAGCGGGAGTCCGCCGCGGCCGAGGACGGCACGCCGGAGGTGGGCACACCGCGGTGAGCGGCGCCGAGGCGAGCGACGTCGCGTGACGGGGAGCGCCTGGCGGGCAGTGACGTCGGGCAGTGACCGTCGGGCGTACTTCCCAGGGAGTACGCGTGAGCACCCCGCCCGTCGACGCCCGGAACGCGTCGGCCGGACAGGGAGCCCGCGACCGGGCCCAACTGGTGCTCCTGGCCTACGAGTCGGGGCCAGCCGGGCCGGCTCGGCTGACCGGGTCGGGTGGGCCAACCGGTGTCGGAGAGCCGTCGCCGGCTACGACATGACGATGGCGGAGGTCTCGCGCCAGAGCCGGGCGAGTGCGGCGTCGCCGGTGAGGGTGACGGAGTCCAAGGGGAGACGGTTCCACAGTGTCAGCTGGAGCTGCTCGGCGGTGCCGCTCAACTCGCAGTCGGCCGGGGCCTGTTCCGTACCTTCGGTGCGTTCGGTGCGTGGCGGTTGTCCGGAGATCCGTACCGTCCACTCGGCGTCCGTGTCCGTGGCCCGTACGCGCAGCACACGCGGCACGTCGGACCGGACCTTGCTGCGGTCACCGGCGTGGAAGCCCGTCAGCAGCTCGTCGATTCCGTCCACCGCGAATTCGGCGCCCAACGGAGCGGGAGACGCGCCGAGCGCGGACTCCGCGTCGACGCGGTGGATTCCCGTCTCGTGCGCCTGCCGCCGGGCCCAGAATGCCAGTGGAGTGGGGGCGGGCATAAAGGTCCAGCACACCAGATCGTCGGGCGCCGAACTCAGCGCGGTGACCAGAAGTCCGTGCCCTTCGCGGAACCACTCGATCAACTCGTCACCGTCGAGGTCCGGCTCCGCGCCCGGTGCGGGAGGCGTCGTGTGGCCCTCCACGACGAAAGCCGTTGCCCAGCGGTGAACCCCGCCGGTGTGCAGCAGCAGGTCGCGGACCCGCCAGCCGGGGCAGGTGGGCACCTCCGCGTCCGTACCTGCCTTGGCGGCGGCGTCGGCCAGCAACCGACCGTCACGGGCGAGGTACTTGATGTGTTCCATGGGTTCCATGCCGGGCATTGTGCCAGGTGGCGGACCGTGCGTCCCCGGGATATGAGGCTCCTCGGGGGAGCCGAGGTGCGGGAGCCGGAGAGACGCGGAGCCGGGACGCGCGGGCCCGAGAGCCTGGGCGGGAAATCAGGCCTGCCGGGGGTGGGAAGCCCGCGGCTGGTCGCGCAGCAGTCGTACGAAGGCTCCGAGCGCCGTCGACTGGATCAGTACCGACAACACCAGCGCGAGGTAGAGGAAAGGCGCCGATCCGGCTACCGCGTCGCCGAGCAGCCCGCCGCCCATGAAGAACGCGAAGATGCTCGGAGCGGCGAGGAAGAACAGCCACACCCCGGCGAACGAGGCGTCCTCGTGCTGGACGAAGAGCGTGTCGACCGCGACGAACACGGCTGTCGCGGCGACCAGGCCCAGGTAGACCTGAGAAGCGCGATTGCCGAAGGCCAGCCGAGCCAGGGCGTGTCCGGTCAGCCGTTCCGAGCTCATGACGTTCTCCCTTGAAGTGGTGGTGCTTCCAGGGTGGGACGGCTCGAACGGATGTGCCTGAGTACGCCTACTCATTCGCCGGTCGGGCCGATGCGTGCCGCGCCGCGTACGCGATCAGCGAGGCCGCCGCCGGCAGGGTCACCGTGGTCGGGGCGAGGGGCAGCGAGAACCGGTCCGTGAGGAATCCGATCGCGGGCGGGCCCAGCAGCATGCCGCCGTACCCGAGTGTGGACGCGGCGACGACCTCGCTGGGCCCCGCCCGCGCGCCCGCCCGCACCTTGAGCAGTACAAGGCGTCCGCGCCCTTCCGGCGACGCCCGCGACCCCTCCGGATCATGGGAGACTCGCCCCCATGAACGGCAAGGGGAGCACCACCCGGACGAGGCTGGAGAGGGGCCGGGGTGCGCTCGGCCCGGCACTGGAACTGGTTCACACGGGCCGTGCGCCCACCCGCGCCGTGCTCACGGCGGAACTGGGTGTCACCCGCGCCACGGCCGGTGCTGTCGCGGCCGAGCTGGAGGCCCTCGGTCTGATCCGGGTCGACTCCCGGCCCGGTGCGGCGGCCGGATCCCAGGGCCGCCCCTCGCACCGGCTGTCCGTCGACGCCCAGGGGCCCGTCGCGCTCGCCGCCCAGGTCCACGCGGACGGCTTCCGGGCCGCGCTGGTCGGACTCGGCGGCCGGATCGTCGCCACCACGCCCGCTCGCGGTACGGTCACGGCCGACCCGGCCCAGGTGCTCGGCGAGGTCGTCGAGGCGGGGGCCGGAATGCTGCGCGCCAGTGGCCGGCGCTGCGTGGGCGCGGGTCTCGCCGTGCCCTCGGCGGTCGCCGAGCCGGACGGCACCGCCCTCAACCCGCTCCACATCGCCTGGCCGGTGGGCGCCCCGGTCCGGGAGATCTTCGCCGAGCAGGTGCGCGCGGCCGGCATCGAGGGCCCCGCGTCCGCCGGGAACGACGTCAATCTCGCCGCCCTCGCCGAACACCGCCACGGCGCCGGCCGCGGTGCCCAGCATCTGCTCTGCGTCGCCACGGGTCACCGTGGTGTGGGTGGCGCGCTCGTCCTCGACGGCCGCCTGCACACCGGCAGTTCGGGCCTCGCTCTGGAAGTCGGCCATCTCACGGTCAACCCCGAGGGGCGGCCCTGCTACTGCGGCAGCAAGGGCTGCCTCGATGTCGAGGCCGACCCGCTCGCTTTCCTCACCGCCGCGGGCCGCGCCCCGGGCCCGGAGGTCTCCCTGCTCCAGCAGGCGCGTGATCTGCTCCGTACCGAGCGCGCCGACCCTGCCGTACGGAGAGCCACCGAGCAGCTGATCGACCGGCTGGGGCTGGGACTCGCGGGGCTGGTCAACATCCTCAACCCCGACCGGATCATCCTCGGCGGACTCCACCAGGAGCTGCTCGACGCCGACCCGGAGCGGCTGCGTGCCGTTGTCGCCGATCGCAGTCTGTGGGGCCGCAGTGGCGGCGTGCCGATCCTGCCCTGCACGCTCGACCACAACAGCCTGGTGGGCGCGGCCGAGGTGGCGTGGCAGCCGGTACTGGACGACCCGCTCGGCGCGCTCACCGACTGACCCCGCTCACCCGCTCATTGGCGTCGTCCACCGGTCGGTTGAGGATCCGGAGCGGTTGAGGACCCGGAGCGGCTGAGGGATTCAAGTCGGCCGCACGGCTCAGGTCAGCTGGGGCATGACCTTCGTCGCGATGAGCTCCAGGTGGTCCAGGTCGGCCAGGTCCAGCATCTGGAGATAAGTACGGCTCGCGCCCACTGCCTTGTACTGCGAGAGCCTTTCGACGACCTCGTCCGGGGAGCCCGCCAGGCCGTTCGCCTTCAACTCCTCGACATCGCGGCCGATGGCGTCCGCGCGCCGCTTCACCTCGGCGTCGGTGCCGCCCACGCAGGCGACGAGCGCGGTCGAGTAGACGAGGTCGTCAGGCTTCCGGCCATGGGCCTCCGCGGCGACCCGCACCCGCTTGAACTGCTGCTCGGAGGTGTCCACGGACGCGAACGGGATATTGAACTCGGTCGCGAACCGACCGGCGAGCGCCGGAGTCCGCTTGGTGCCGTGTCCTCCGATGAGAAGCGGAACGGGCTGCTGGGCCGGCTTCGGAAGGGCCGGGGAATTCTTGAGAGTGTAGAACTCGCCCGCGAAGTCGAACGTGTCGCCGACCGGCGTGCTCCACAGCCCCGTGACGATCGCGAGCTGCTCTTCGAGCCTCCCGAACTTCTCCTTCGGGAACGGGATGCCGTATGCCTCGTGCTCCTCCGCGTACCACCCCGAACCGAGACCCAGTTCGACGCGCCCGCCCGACATCTGGTCGACCTGTGCCACCTGGATGGCCAGAACACCGGGGAGCCGGAACGTACCGGCCGTCATCAGGGTTCCCAGCCGGATGGTCCTGGTCTCCCTGGCCAGCCCGGCAAGAGTGATCCACGCGTCGGTGGGGCCCGGCAGCCCGTCGGTGGATCCCATGTGCAAATAGTGATCGGAGCGGAAGAACGCCCCGAACCGGAGGTCTTCGGCGGTGCGCGCGACGCGGAGCAGCGTCTCGTAGGTGGCGCCTTGCTGTGGTTCGGTGAAAATTCGAAGGTCCATGCGTCCATCTTGCCCGGACAGTCGATCACCCTTGGCCCGGGTCTTGCGTGTCGCTGCGGCGCCCTCACCAGCGGTCAGAGACCACCACGGTGGCCCCGGCCCGTCGGCCCGTGGGTCGCTGATCGCGATGCCCGGCCGCGGGTTCGCGGTGAGAGAGATGGACGAGGACGACTGCCGGCGCCGACTGTAGGCCGTTCGGGTGATCGCCGAACGTCTCGGTGATCGTCAAGGCGGCCGGGGCGCGGGGTGCGCCCTGGTCAGCCGAACACGGCCGATCGGGCGGCCGTGCGTCCGTGTTCCCCGGTTCCGGGGCCGAGCGCCGCGACTCCCAGGAAGGGGCCGTCGGTCGTCGCCCCGTACACCGGACGCAGCGCGAGGGCCAGCGCCGCCGGCGACGCGGGGAGCGTGAACCATATGCTCTTTCCGGTGTCGCCCTGGGGGCGTATGCCCCAGCTCTCGCTCACGGCCGCTATCAGCGCGAGACCGCGCCCGCAGGTGTCGAAGGGCAGGGCGTGGTTGACGGCCGGTAGCCGGGGGTCGTGGTCACTGACCGAGACCGTGACCCGTTCGGGCCGCAATTCGACGTCGACGGTGCACATCTTGTCCGGCTGTGCGTGCCGGTGGACGTTGGTGAGCAGCTCGGTGACACCGAGTGCCGCTGGGTCTATCAGAGGATCGAGGTGCCAGTAGCGCAGTTGCGCGGAAATGATTCTGCGGACCTGTCCGATCCGCGACGGCAGGGCTTTGAGCTCCACCGTGCAATGCCTGCTGGGCTGGCTGATCACGGCTGCGACTCCCCGAATTGAGGTCCGGAAGAAGACGAAGGATCGGATCCAGCAACGGGCTTGCTGCTGTTCCGGCCCGGCGGGGCTGGCTCGCAGCGTCACCGCCGGTTCACCCTGAGTGATGTGAAACCAGAGTGAACCTCGGGGCTTGGCTTCGCAACTCGCGGCGGGGCGGCGGGAGGTCGGAGCGGCGGAGGTACGGGACGGCGGAGGTACGGGACGGCCTCGGCGCGGAGCCCGACGGGCGCGTCCCGGGGGTGTGCGGTGAAGGCTCCGCCCGGTATGCGGCGCCCGGTACGGGCGCTCGCCGCACTGTCACGATCACCGGGGCACGTCCGGTACGCGGATGATCCCCCGGGCGGACGGTGCCGCTTCCGCGACCCACCCGGCCCCAGCCGGACGTGGTCCGGCGGACGGAGCGCCGGTCAGGCGCGCCTGGCCCGGCTGACGGCCTCCATGAAGCGCCCGGCCAGCGCCGTCGCGTCGGGAAGCCGGCCACGCTGCCCCATGGTCAGCCGGTAGCGGGTCCCGTTGACGGTGGCGACCGTGCTGCCGCGCCCCGCGAACCAGGGCTTCGCGGCCCGTACGGCCCGTAGAGGCGCGCTGTCGATCACCCGGCCGTAGCTGGTCAGCAAGGCCAGCCTGCCGTCCTGGATCAGCACTTGGCCCGCGCTGGTGAGTGAGCGGGGCCACCGTTCTATCCGCACCCCGCGCGCGCTGAACTCCGGCTCAGCCATGGCTTTTCGCCCCCTCCGCACCGTACCCCTGGAAGTAGTGTGCACAAGTATGCGGCTGCGCACCAGTGCGCCCTTTCGGCAGGGTCCAGAAGGCATCGCTATGGAGCCCCAAAGTCAACGTTTGTGCAGGTGGTGGGGATACCGTGGAGATAGGGGGCCGGTGTTGACGAGGCGAGGTACGGCGCGCATGACGCAACGAGACAGAACCGGCGAGGCCACAGCGTTTTCCGGCGCCGGGGCAGTGCCGACGGTCGACGCCGGGGCGCGGGCCACCGTCGACGTGGACCGCAGCGATCCCGGGTATCGCGCGTGGCTCAAAGAAGCCGTACGGAAGGTCCAGGCCGACGCCAACCGTTCCGCCGACACCCATCTGTTGCTCTTCCCACTGCCCGAACAGTGGGGCATCGACCTGTATCTGAAGGACGAGTCGACCCACCCGACCGGCAGCCTCAAGCACCGGCTCGCCCGCTCGCTCTTCCTCTACGGACTGTGCAACGGCTGGATCAGGCCCGGAAAGCCGGTGATCGAGGCGTCCAGCGGATCAACGGCCGTCTCGGAGGCGTACTTCGCGAAGCTGATCGGCGTTCCGTTCATCGCGGTCATGCCGCGCACCACCAGCGCCGAGAAGTGCCGGCTGATCGAATTCCACGGCGGACAGTGCCACTTCGTGGACGACTCGCGGAAGCTGTACGAGGAGTCGGCGGGGCTGGCCGCCAGGACCGGCGGCCATTACATGGACCAGTTCACCTACGCGGAGCGCGCGACGGACTGGCGGGGCAACAACAACATCGCCGAATCCATCTACCAGCAATTGAGGCTGGAGCGCTATCCGGAGCCGGCGTGGATCGTCGCCACGGCGGGTACGGGCGGCACCTCGGCGACCATCGCGCGCTATGTCCACTACATGCAGTACGACACCAGGATCTGCGTCCCCGACCCGGAGAACTCCTGTTTCTTCGACGGCTGGACCCGGCACGACCCGCTGGCGCGCAGCGAGCGCGGCTCCCGCATCGAGGGCATCGGACGGCCACGGATGGAGCCGAGCTTCGTGCCCGGCGCCATCGACCGGATGATGAAGGTGCCCGACGCGGCGAGTGTCGCCACCGTACGCGCCCTGGAGCGGGCCACCGGGCGCAAGGCGGGCGGCTCCACCGGGACCGGGCTGTGGAGCGCGCTGAAGATCGTGGCCGAGATGGTCGCGCAGGGGCGGACCGGAAGCGTGGTCACGCTGCTCTGCGACCCCGGTGACCGCTATCTCGACAAGTACTACTCGGACGCCTGGCTGGCCCAACAGGGCCTGGACATCGTCCCGTACACCATCACGCTCGACCACTTCCTGGCGCACGGCGTCTGGCCGGAGTGACCCCGTGGGCCCAGGGCCGGTCGTGGGAAGTCGACCGGGGGGCGTTCGACGCCCGCGGGTATCCTCGCCGGTCATGGCGCTGACCAATGTGGACTTGAACTTACTGCCGGCTCTCGACGCGCTGCTGAGCGAGCGTCATGTGACGCGGGCCGCCGAGCGCCTCTCCATCGGCCAGTCCGCGATGAGTTCGGCGCTCGGCAGGCTGCGCAGGCATTTCGGCGACCCGCTGCTCGTCCGTGCCGGGCGCGAGTACAGGCTGTCGGCGCTGGCGGAGTCGCTGGTCGATCCGGTACGGGACCTGCTGGCCGCCGCCGACGGCATTCTGGGAAAGCACAACTCGTTCGAACCGGCCACTGCCGAGCGGACGTTCACCATCATGACCAGCGACTACGCGACCATGCTGCTGCTGAAACCACTGCTCGCCGAAATGACCGCCGAAGCGCCCGGTATCCGGTTCAGGGTGACGGCATTCGCCGACGATTTCGAGGAGCGGCTCAGGCGGGCCGGCGTCGATCTCCTCATCTGCCCCATGCAGCTGTCCGGCACGCTCGACGACCTGCCTCGGGCCATCCTGTTCGAGGACCAGTACGTCCTGGTCGGTGACCGGGACAACCCCGACCTGAAAAGCCCGGTCGACATCGAGAAATTCCGGACGCTGCGGTACGTAGGGAATCCCCTGCTGGTCGATGCTCAACTCGCTGCCCATGGAATTCTGCGTACCGCCGAACTCGCCGTGCAGGCACACGTCAATATCCCGTTTCTGCTCACCGGGACCCGTTTTGTCGGCCTGATTCAGGAGCGGCTGGCACGGGCGGTGTGCGAGCAGGCCAATTTACGGATAATGCCTTCTCCGGTGGAGCTGCAACCGCTGGTGGAGGTGGCGCACTGGACCCCGGCCAATTCGGTTGACCCGGCCCACCGCTGGCTGCGCTCGTGTCTGCTGCGTCAGGCGAGGCGGCTGTGAGGCACCGGGGCCCGGGCGCCCGGGCCGGAACCGTCGGAACCCGGCCCGTGCCTGACGGACCGCGCGGCCCGTCAGGCACGGGCTCCGCACCGGCCGTGACGCCACCGGTCGGCTACTGGACCCAGCGGTAGAGCGACGGCATGGCGCTCGCCTTGCTGGCGTCGATATTGGCCAGTACGTAGTCGGAGTAGCTCGTGTCCCGGAACGCGTCGAGCGCCGGCCGCGCCGTGTCCCAGCGTGCGTTGTTGATGATCGCGTACGGCGTGCCCTGGGGGCTGGTCGGGACGAGGAGTTCGGAGTTGTGCATCTTCCCCACGGTCTCCCACCAGCCCGCCGTGTAGTCCCAGATGTCCAGGAGCCGCTGGGGATCCTCCGCGAAGAAGAAGTTGAACAGGAATACGCCGGGGTTCCGCCGGTCGACGTCGGCGATCTTCTTTACGTTGGTCACCGTGATGACCTCGGTGTAGGTGCTCCTTCCGCGCACCGTGTCCAGCAGCTCACCGAAAGCGGGCGTCGACCGGACCGCATCCATGTCCGCGGGGGAGCGCGTCTCGATCACGATGATGCTGTCGAAGCGGGCCGGACGCCCGTCGGGACTGCGGGGCGGGTACGTGTCGAGACTGCCGGGAGCGAACAGGATCGCCTCGAACACCGATACCGCGTGTACGTCGTCGAGGGAGCCAAGTGCGTTACGGATCGGGTCGATCGTCTTGTAGAGATCCGAACGCAGGTCACTGACCGATTCCGGGCCGCCTTGGATCGAGATGTTTTCCGCCTGGTTCGCATCGGTCGCCACCGAAGCGGGGTTCGTCTCCGACACCAGGAGAATATAACCCCACGGATTCGGGGCGACGAGATTCACCTTCGCTTTGGAAAGATCTGGATTGACGACGCGCATGGGTGCGTACCTCTCTTCGGGGTGGCTGGCCGTTCTTTGTCGCTCGTCAATTTTTAATGCACGGCGCATGGGCGATGCCATGGTTTTCGGGCGCCTTGCATCAATGCCAGATATTGCTCCGGTCAATGGTGAGAGGGCGAGAGCGGAGGCGGCGATGTGCCGATCCGCGGGAGGCGGGACTTTCGCAACACGCTCTAGCCGCGCAGCAGGCGGTCGACGGCGCGGCCGAATACCGCCCGGCCGGCGCGCGCGGTCAGCGGGTCGAACAGGCGCGGTAGCGGGCCGGCCCGCAGGTCCTCCTCCCAGCGCACCCGGGTGATGCCCGCCGTCCCCGTCCCCTCCGTGCGCTGTACGTGGATCTCGGCCCAGCCCAGGACGGTCCGGCCGCGTTTCTCCAGCCGGCAGTGGCCGGGGCTCCCTGCCGTCGGCGGCTGCCAGTGGACGACCTCCATCGGGTCGTCGAACCCGGCCGGTCCGAGGGCGGTGCGCGCGACGAAGACCGTTCCGACGCGGGTGGGCCCCGGTGTCAGAACGGAGATCTTCGTCAGCGGTACCCCGTCCGCGTGCGCCGGCCAGTCGGTGAGCCGCTGCCAGGCCTCGTCGGCGGACAGCGGTGTCGTGCGGTCGATACGGAAGACGGTCACCCGGCGATCGTAGGGAAGGGAGGAGCAGGGAAGGAGGAACCGGCCCACGACGCCGGGGAACCGGCCCACGACGCCGGGGAACCGGCCCACGGAGCCGGTGAGCCCGTGAACCGGCCTACGGAGCCGGTGCGTCCAGCGGATCCTGCCCGACCCGTGAGACCGGCGGAAGGGAATCGTCCTCGGGCCCGCCCGCCACCACCAGACCCGGCAGATGCTCGGCGATCTCCTCGCGGTCCCCGGCCGACAGCCCCGAGTCCGTCACCAGGCTGTCGACCTGGTCCAGTGTCGCGAAGGAACTCAGCCCCACCGTGCCCCACTTGGTGTGATCGGCGACGACCACCAGCCGCCGCGCGGACTGCACGAACCGCCGGTTGGTCTCCGCCTCCGCGAGGTTCGGCGTGGACAGACCGGCCTCGACCGAGATGCCGTGCACCCCGAGGAAGACCACATCGAAGTGGAGCGAGCCGATCGCCTGGTCGGCCACCGGACCGACCAGCGAGTCCGACGGCGTACGCACCCCTCCGGTCAGCACCACCATGGCCGCGCCGGAACGCCGGCCTCCCACGCCCCCGGCCTGCTGCGCCATGTGGAACACATCGGCGATCCGCATGGAGTTGGTCACCACGGTCAGATCCGGAACGTCCAGCAGATGGTGTGCGAGGGCGAAGGTCGTCGTCCCGCCGGACAGTGCGATGGCGCTGCCGGGTACGGCCATCGTCGCCGCCGCCCGCGCGATGTCCTCCTTGGCGCTCAGCTCCAGCGCCGACTTCGCCTCGAAACCCGGTTCGTGCGTGCTCGCCTCGACCAACGGCACCGCGCCGCCGTGCACCTTCTCGATGACGCCCTGGCGGGCCAGCGCGTCCAGGTCTCTGCGCACGGTCATGTCGGAGACGTTGAGCTTGCGCGTCAGTTCGTTGACCCGGACCCCGCCACGTCGGCGCACCTCGTCGAGAATCAGGGAACGGCGCTGCTCCGCAAGGAGATTCTGGTTGTCGTTCACCGCCGGGCCGGTCCTTCCGTATTGTCATGCCCCCGTCGTCCGTCCGTCGTCGTGCCCGACGGTCATGGCTGATGGTCATGGCTGTCCGATCAGCACGGGGGTCTCATCCTCCCATGGGGTTCGGTCACCCGCTCCGGGGTTGGCGGAGGCGGACGTCGGGGAGATTCCGTGGAAGGGCGCGCGGTGGTTGGCCCGGAAGCGGTATCCCGGACTGTGATGGCTGTTCCCGTCGCGCCCTACCGCGCAGGCCGACTTTGTCACCCGGAGAGCGAGTCACCGAAGTGCCCCCTGAATCACCACATCCGCGCGACGGCGGAGCCGCGCTCGAACTGCTGGTACACGGCGTCGGCGGGACCACTCCGCAGGAGATGCTCAACGATCCGCGTACGGTCAGGATCACCGGCGACAAGACGGCCGCCGTGTACCGGCGTGCCGACGACGCCGAGGCCGAACTGCACCCGGAGCGCTACCAGGACCGGCCCGTACCCGAGGCCTACAGCTGGTCCAATCTCACCTCCGGCAACGGATCGCGCGCCCTGTGGCTGCTGCTGCTTCCCTTCATGGTGGTCAACCTCGCCCACTGGATGCGGCCCGCGACAAAGGGACTCGGGAAGTCCCAGCGGCTGTACGGCGTGCTCGTACGGCTGGTGGCCCTCACCCTCACCGTGCTGCTGACGGCCGCGGCCTGTGAGGTCGCGCTCGATCTGACGGCGTGGCAGTGCGCCGGGTCGACGGCGTGTGTCGCGGACCAGTCCTGGCTCGGCTTCCTGTCGCCGGAACGGCACGGCTGGTGGTCACAGCCGGGCCGGCGCCTGGCCCTCGCCGCGGTGGTGCCCACCGCGCTGACGGTGCTGCTGTGGTACCTCTCCAACCGGACGTGGAGCGCGTACGAGGCCCAGCGCCCGCCCACCGACGAGCACGCCCACACCGACGGCCGGGTGCATGCCCACGCCCACGAGCGCCCCCACGCGCACACGGACGACGACGGCCTCGACGAACCCATGGAGCCGGCCGCCCAGGACTCGGGGAGCACTCCGGACCCGGAGGAGGACCAGAACTCGGGGAACACCCGGACCACGGTCAGGCCCGCGCTCGCCCGCCCCGGCTTCTGGTACGGCCGCCGGCTCGTCGCCCGGCTCCGGGCCGCGCACACCGCCGCCGGCTTCCTCACCATCGCCGCCGCGCTCACGGCGGCCGCCACCGACCACGACCGCGCCGACACCACCACCACGATGTACGGCCTCGGCCTGCTGCTCCAGGCAACACAGGCCGTCTGCGCGGCCGTTGTGCTCTGGGTGGTGTGCAGCAGGGGCCGCAGCGAGCGCAGAAGCGACGGCAGCCTCGACCGGATGCTGGTCACGTACCTGCCCGTCACCTCCCTCACGATCCTCGCCCTCGCCCTCGTGCACACCGGCTGGTCCCGGCCCGACTGGGTCTCCGGCGGCGGGCTCCCCGGCAACCTGACCTTCCGGGTGATAGCTCTGGCCCAGGTGGCACTGATCGTCACGCTCGCCGTCACCGCACACGTCCTGCACCGCCGCGCGCGGGACGTGAGGACCGCGATGCGCGGACTCGCCGGCCCCGCCGTAGCGATGCTCGCCTGCGCCCTGGGCGGTGTGATGACCGGCGGGGTCGCCCAGCGCGTCGCCGACTGGTTCGACGGGGACGCCACCCCCGGCATGGGCGGGGGCGCGATCATGGGCCCTCCGGTGCTGCTGAGCTGGCAGGCCGCGGCCCTCCCCGTACTGCTCGCACTGCTGTTGGTCCCCGTCGTCTTCCTCGTCGTACGGACCGTACGCACCACCCGTGCGCGGGAACCAGTGGTCGAGGCGGAGTACGGAGAGGTGACCGTGGACGCATTGCGCACCCGCCGGATCGCGGGCGCCTGGGCCAGGGCCTCGCTCACCGACTTCGCGCCCCGGCTCGTCGGTCTGATCGCGGGCGCCGCCCTGCTGCTCGGTGCCGTAGCGCTCGCGGGCTCCTGGCTGAGCGGCGAGGTTCCGGGACGGGCCGCCGACGGCACCGTCTCCCTCGTCGAGTCCGTGGCCGACACCGCGCAGGCGCTGGGCTCCTGGCTGATCAGCTTCGGCTTCATACTCTTCGTCACCTGGGGCCGCCGCGCCTACCGGGACGCCTCCGCCCGGCGCACCATCGGCATCCTCTGGGACGTCGGCACCTTCTGGCCCCGCGCGGCCCACCCCTTCGCGCCGCCCTGCTACGCCGAGCGCGCGGTCCCTGACCTCACCTGGCGGATCGCCTCGTGGACCCGCCGTACCGGCGGCCGGCTCGTCCTCTCCGGTCACTCGCAGGGCAGCGTGCTGGCGGCGGCCGCCGTCTGGCAGTTGCAGGCCGCCACCCGCCACCGGGTGGCGCTGCTGACGTACGGCTCACCGCTGGAGCGGCTGTACGGCCGCTGGTTCCCCGTGTACTTCGGCGCGGGCCCGCTGCGCGACCTGAGCCGGGAAGTGCACTGCTGGCGCAATCTGTGGCGGTCCACCGACCCGATCGGCGGCCCGGTCCGGGTCCCGGCCGACGGCGACCGCCCCGAGGTGGACCGCGGGCCGCTGATGGACCCGCTCGCCTACGACCGTACGGTGCTGCACCCGCTGCCCGAGCCGATCCTGGGCCACTCCGACTACCAGGCCGACCCCGTCTTCGCCGAGGAACGCGCCGCCCTGCTGGACCGGTTGCCGCCACCCGTACTGCCGCAGCAGCGCAACGAGCCGACGCGGCAACGGAACGAGCAGGTGTAACAGGGGAAAGACCGCGGCACCAGGGCGTGTTGCCACCGGCCCGGCTCCTCCGACATCGAGGAGCCTCGGGCAAGTCCGGGCCTCAGGACAGTCCGGGAATCCGGGCAGTCCTGGAATCTGGCCAGTCCGGGCCTCAGGGCAGCTCGGGCAGGTCGTCCGCGTAGAGCAGGGTCAGGTCGTCCGTGCTGGACTCCGACAGGTGGGCGACCCGGCCCGCGTGCCGCTCCACCATCGACTCGAACGTCTGGCGCGCGGTACGGCCGTTACCGAAGGCGGGCCCCTTGGGCAGGGCCGTGAAGTACTTCAGCAGGGCCTCTGCCGTACCCTCGCCCAGCCGGTACTCATGCTCCTCGGACTGCTGCTCCACGATCCGCAACAGCTCCTCGGGCACATAGTCGCTGAAGCTGATGGTCCGTGAGAAACGGGACGCCACACCGGGGTTGACCGACAGGAACCGCTCCATCTCGGCGGTGTACCCGGCGACGATCACCACCACCGCCTCCCGGTGGTCCTCCATCAGCTTCACGAGCGTGTCGATCGCCTCCTTGCCGAAGTCCCGGCCGGAGTCCTCGGGGGAGAGCGCGTACGCCTCGTCGATGAACAGCACCCCGCCGCGCGCCCGGTCGAACGCCTCCTGCGTACGGATCGCGGTCGAGCCGATGTGCTCACCGACCAGGTCCACCCGGGAGACCTCGACGAGGTGACCGCGCTCCAGCACCTTGAGGGAGTGCAGGATCTCGCCGTACAGCCGCGCGACCGTCGTCTTGCCGGTGCCGGGGTTGCCCGTGAAGACCAGATGGCGGCGGACCGATGCCGCCTTGAGCCCCGCCACCTTGCGGCGGCGGCCGACCTCGATCATGTCGGTGAGCGCCCGGACCTCGCGCTTGACGCTGTCGAGGCCGACCAGCGAGTCGAGTTCGCCGAGGACGTCCTCCGAGTCACGCGCGACCGTGGCCGCGGGGGCGGTGTCCGGCGGCGGCGTCGCGGCGCTGGGGGGACCCGACGGGATCGCGCTGAGGAAGCCGGGGGACGCCTGGGTCGCGGTCAGCACGGACGGCGGCTCCAAGGACGGGGAAGGCGGCGTCAGTACGCCGCTCTCGTCGCTGGTGCAGTCCTCGGCGTTCGGACCGTCCTCCGCGAACTCGTACCCGCCGCGCGCGCAGCGTTCCGTACGGCAGCGGGTGAGCGTCGTACGGCAGCCGTCCATCACATGGAAGCCGTAGCCGCCGCTTCCGGTCACCCGGCAGTTGTGGAAGGTGCCGCGGCCCTCGGCCGAGACGTAGAAGCCGGCCTCGGCGGGCGAGGTGACCGTGCAGCGCTCGATGGTCGGATCGGCGCCCTTGGTGACGATGACACCGGTCTGGACGGCGTCCATCGTGCAGGAGTTGAGCGTGCCGCCGCTGCCGTGGTCGCGGAACCAGGCGCCGGTGGAGGCCTCCCTGATCCGGCAGTCGTCGAGCTGCACTGTCGCCCCGTCGCTCACCGACACCGCGGTGTTGCGCACCTGGGAGAGATCGCTGTCGACGACATCGACGCGGGAACCGCGGTCGAGGACGAACAGCGCGTCCGGGACGTCGTGGACCCGGCAGGAATCGAGGACGGCGGTGGCGCCGTCACTGACCCAGACGGCCGGATAGTCGCCCGTACTGTCGTGGATCTCGCACTGGTTGGCGTCGACACGGGTGCCGGGGTCCCATACGGAGAGCCCGTTGCGGCCGAAGTGCCGCACGGTCGAGCGGGTCAGGGTCAGCACCGAGCGGGAGCGGAGGTCGACCGCGTTCTCCGGGATGTCATGGATGTCGCAGTCGGAGAGGGTCAGCACCGCGTCGGTGTCCAGGGTTATCCCGTCGGCGGAGGTGCGGTGCACGGAGGAGTCCGTGAGATGAGCCGCGCCGCGCGACGCGATCTGCACGCCGGTGCCCTTGATCTCGTACACCTCGCAGCCGATCGCCTCCAGACCGCTGCCCTCGCCGGTCACGGACAGACCAGAGCCCGAGGCGTGGTGGATCCGGCACCGCTCCAGGCGCGGATGCGCGCCGCCACGCACCGAGACGCCGGACTGTCCGGCCGCGACGATCTCGCACTCCTCGAACACCCCGCCCGCTCCGTCGAGTACGCCGATGCCGACCCCGGCCGGATTGTCGACGGTGCAGCGGCGGACGGTGGGGCGGGCCGCGCCGCGCACCTCCAGGCCCGCCGCCGAGCGGGTGACGATTCGCAGACCGGTCAGCTCGGGGGTGCCGTCCTCGACCAGCAGCGCGGGAGCCGCCGTGTCCTGTCCCTCCACATGGAGGTCCTGGATGGTGGCGGACGAGCGCACGGTCAGCGGCACCCCGTCGACGGGGGCGATGCGTACGGAGCCGAGCGAGCCCTCGGGGCCGCGCAGGGTGACAGCGCGCCCGACGACGAGATTCTCCCGGTACGTGCCCGGGGCGATGGTGAGGATGTCGCCGTCGCCGGCGGCCTCCAGGGCTGCGGCGAGAGAGGCGTACTCACCCGTGCGGCGCCGCCAACGCGATGTTCCGGTGTGCGTCACCTGGACCGTGCCCTGTGCCATGGCGCTGCTGTGCCCCCACCTCGTGCGTGTGCGTGCTCTGCCGTCCCGGGTGCCGGCCCCGGCCCCCGGCCGCAAGCGCGGACCGGGCGGCACCACCGTAGCGCGCGTGGCACCACGGAGTTGACGCGAGCGGCAGGTCCGGGGCGAGTTGGGGCCTCTCGTCTGGATCTTGCCGGGCCCGCGTGCCCCGGCGCGGCGCTCCGTCACACGAAAGCCCCTCGTCAGCGGGGTGAGCCGGTGGACCAGGAACTTCGTCCCACCGGCCCTAACTGCCCGCGCCGGTACGTCCCCAGTCGGGACCGGCCGCGGCCCATGCCTGGTCGAGCCGCCTGTACCGCCGCTGTACGAGCCGCCATACGATCAGCCGCCTGCCGCACTCCACCAGCCCGGCTGCGAGCACGGTCGCCCCGAATCCGGCCAGAACGGCGTGAGTGCGGGCGCCGGTCGCGTTCATCGGGCTCTGCACCTGCTTGCCCCGGTCGTCGGTCCACAGGCGGAACGTGTCGCCCCGCCGGGGTTTGTACAGCGGCGCCGAGACCGTGCCGCTGTGCGCGCTGCCGTCCGTCGCGCGCCAGGTGGCGTTCACGCGGGTGCCCACGTCCTGTGTCGCGGCGGACTCGGTGTCGTACGTGGTGAAGCGGGGCTCCGTCGAGCGGCCGACGACCACCGCGGTCGTACGATGCCGCTGCTCGTGCTGGAGACGTACGGTGTCGCGCAGCGACGAGTCGACGGCACGACCGCAGAACCAGCCGGCGACCGGCGTGGCCAGCGCGAGCAGCAGCACCGCCGCCAGCGCGATCCACGCCTCGATGAGATCGGTTCCTCTGCGCAGAGGGTTGCGCCTCCAGCGCCAGAGTCCCACGATGGTCCGCACAGCCGTGTGCCCCCTTCTCCTGTCCTCCGTGTCCGTCTTGGCCCGGCCCGGCACGTTTTACGCACCATGGGCGTGAGGAGAGAGCAAGCTCACCTCTGTTCTGTGTGCCATAAGTAATCCGTGCCGTATGCAATCAACGGGCATACCGGTGCTTCGTGTTCCCGAGGAGACAGGTCTCACACGGGTGTGCGGCGGCGGTACGTGGAGTTCCGGCCGCCGGAGTACCGGCGCCGGCAAGCGCCGGGCGGGAAGCGCCGCTGGTCGGCGCTGTCAGTCGAGGACCGTCACCGGGTCGCCCACGCGGACCGTGCCGGTCGACTCGGGGACGAGGTTCTGCCCGAACAGCAGTTGACCGCCGAAGCGGCGGTAACGGCCGAGAGTGCGCAGCGGTTCCTTGCCGCGCTCTGCGGTCCGCTGGTCCGTGGTGGTGATGACACAGCGGCCGCAGGGCTTCGCGACACGGAAGGTGAGGTCGCCGACGGCGATGCGCTGCCAGTCGTCCTCCGCCCAGGGCGTGGTCTCCGCCACCACGAGATTCGGCCGGAACCGGTCCATGGGCAGCGGGCCCTCGTGGGGCTGGTCTCCTTGTGAGACAAGGGAGTTGAGGGCGTCCAGCGAGGCGGTGGTGGTGACCAGCAGCGGGAAGCCGTCCGCGAAGCTGACCGTTTCCCCGGGGCGTGCGTAGAGCGGGTCGATCGGCCGGCGCCGGGCCGGATCGTCGAGATGCGCGAGCCGGACCTCCACCCCGAGGTATGTGCTCAGCTCGCGGTCCGCGTCCCGCCCGCCCGGATCCCGGCTCTCCCGCCCCCGGCCGTCCCCGGCGCGCTGTTCCCCGTCTCCGTGGTGCGTGTGGTGTCCGCTGTGCCCCGCGTGCACCGACTCGACCTTGGTCCCGAAAATGTCCACCACGACCGTGCCGTCGGCGGCCGGATCGGGCATCGCGACGGTCAGCGGCTCAAGGCCGGGCGCGTACAGCCGGATCCCGCCGTTCGGCAGCGGCTCCGCGCGGACGAGCGCCAGCCGCGGCTGCTGGCGCTGTGTGACTGCCTTCCCCGTCGCGTCGATCAGCGTCCAACGCCGGTCCCCGGCGAGCCCCCAGGGCTCCACGACGGCGCTGTCGGGCGCACAACCGGCCATCGACTTGACCGGATAGAACCGCACGGCTTGCAGGACGGGGCGGGCTGACTGAGGCATGACGCCATCATCTCAGTCGGCCCGGACGATCTCAGTGACCTCGGACTTCGCGCTCCCGCAGATCAATACCCCCGGCTCTGGTAGGGCCGGTTGTACGGGTCGTCGTACTGCGTGGGCTGTGCGGGGGCCGGCCGCGGGGATGCCGGGCGCATCGCCTCGTAGCCCGTGCTCGCCGGCATCGGACGCTGCTGCTGGGCCGGCGCCTGCTGCTGCGGCTGGCCGCCCGGGTAGCCGCGGGGAGCGCCCTGCTGCGGGATGTACGGCGAGGGTGTCTGCTGCAAGGGCATGGGCTGTTGCATCTGCTGCATCGGCATCTGCTGTTGCTGCTGATAACCGCCGTACGCGGGAGAGGGCTGGGAAGGAGCCGCCGGGAGGGCGGGAAGCGCGGAGGGCAGAGCCGGCAGATAGCTGTTGCCCGTGTCGTAGGCGGAAGGCACTCGGATCGGAGCGATCTGAGGTGTGCCGCGCTCCGCGACCAGCGAGTCGTAGATTGGGGTGTCCGGGAACGACGGCGCGGTGTAGTAACCGCCGCCGTAGGTGGCGCGGGGGGAGGTCATAGGACATAAGTTAAGCCCACGATGTGCCGGTTGGGGAGCCCCAGTCTTGGGGGTATCCGTTTTATGCTTGTTCTGCCGCCTGACTTGCCCAAACATCGTTAAAGCATCCGTAACAGAGGAGGCTTTTAGCTGGAGGGCCTTGCGGCTAACGAGAAGTGGCGGATGGGCTACACCCGCGTGGCACTCGCCGGGGCAGAGGGCTCCGATCCCGAGCGCGGAGTTCCGGGACGCGGTGACGACAGTCAGATGGAAGGCCACATCGGCGTTGACGAAGGCCACATCCTCCCTGCTCTACACCTACGGGCCCGGCGCGATGATGGACTTGCCGCAGTTCACGATCATGTCGACCGGGCTGGACGACTGGGACCGGATCTCGCGCCGCCGCGACGCGCTCCCGCCCACGATCCACGCGCCCCGCCTGAAGGGCGTGGTGCGCATGATGCTGCGCTCCAACGATGTGGAGCTGCGCCCCTACCCGTGGCAGCCCAAACGGCACAGCCGTTCCGTCGAGGACAACGACCTCGGGTGCCGGCGCGGGTGTTCCCGCAGTGGCTGCGCTGCACGGGCTGTGACCGGCTGGGCATGTTGTCCCAGTTCGTGGGCATCTCGAAGGTGGCCAACGACCTCATCGACGAGGGCTGGGAGGTGGACCCGGGGGACCTGGCCACCGTCACTCCGTACATCACCAGCAAGACCCGCCGCTTCGGGACCTGGCACCTGGACATGGAGCCGCCCGAGAATAAGGCGGTAGGGCGGCTGCGGATGGCCGCATGATGGGGCTATGCGGTGAGGTCGAGAATGTCGGCGACGAGGCGGGCTTTATGGCGGAGCGGCGAGCTCGCCGCAGGTGCGCGTGCTGCCTGAAGATGGCGCCGATGTCACCCCTGCGGTGGCAACATCGCCCTCCGAGGACCCGAAGTTCTCGACGTCGGCCCCGCCGTGGTGCTGTACGTTCTCGTTGCCCAGTGCCTGGGGGAAATGTCCACGATGCGGGGCCAGCGGGGAGGGTTCATCCGGTGGGGGCTCTAGGCCGTGTATCGAAAGCGCTGACTGCGAGTGCAAGAGCGCTGCTAGCGTTCGGCCACGTGAATGACAGCGTGTACGTGGGCAACGCAGGCAAGGATGCGGCCTGGACCGAGGATGGCTCCTCGGGCACTCCAAGGACGTTGGCGACCCGCGGCACAGCGAGTCGTATCGCGTAGCGACGGCGCGGTGCCTCTTGAGGCGGTTGATCCCGCACTCGACCGCATGGCGCTCACGGTAGTCGACCGGGTCGAAATGTCGCGGCCGGCCACCGCAGGAGCCGAGCTTCTGACGGTTACGCGCCTGGTCGGCCTTGTCCGGGATAGTGCAGCGGATCCCCCGGCGACGCAGGTAAGCGCGGTTCTTGCGGGAGGCGTACGCCTTGTCAGCACGCACCCGATCGGGACGGACGCGCGGCTGGCCCGGCCCGATGCGGGGCACGAGAGGGTGCAGCGTTCGCAGAGCCGTCCGCCGAGAAGCAGGCCCTCGAAGCCGCAGCGGTCGCAGCAGAAGTCGCGGCTGATGCCTGCGCAGTCCCGGCAGATCGCGGCTCCCGCCGCGTCCCGACCGGCAAGCAGCCGCTCGGTTCCGCGCAGGTGGACGACAAGCTGGTGCCTCCGGCGTGGCGCAAGGCGGTGTACGCCAACCCCGATCTGCCGCAGGCTGTGGTGTCCCGTGACGCGTACGTGGTGTGCGTGCTGGAGCAGCTGCACCGGGCCCTGAACAACCGCGACGTGTTCGCCGCACCGTCGCACCGCTGGTCCAACCCGCGGGCGCGCCTGCTGGACGGGCCCGACTGGGACGCGGTTGAGGAGGACATGCTGGCTGGGCTGAGCCTGGACATGCCCGTCACCGAGCACTTGGCGGAACTGGTGCGGGGCCTGGACGCCGGATGGAAGCAGCTCGCCGAACGCCTGGAAGAGGCCGGGCCGGCGGCGAAGGTCTCCGTCGAGGTCCAGGACGACGGGCGGGTGAAGCTGCACGTCGACAAGCTCGGCGCGCTCGGCGAACCGAAGTCCCTGACCTGGCTGCGCAAACGGGTCGAGAGAATGCTCCCGAAGATCGACCTGCCAGACCTGTTGTTCGAGGTGAACGCCTGGACCGGGTTCCTCGACGCCTTCGTGCACCTCGGCGACGGCACGACCCGGATGAAGGACTTGTCCACCTCGGTGGTCGCGCTGCTGGTCTCCGAGGCATGCAACATCGGCCTTGCCCCGGTGGTCAACCCCGGCTACGAGGCGTTGACCCGGGCCCGGCTCGTGCATGTCGACCAGTACTACCTGCGCGCCGACACCATTGCCGCGGCGAACACCGCGCTGATCGCCGCCCAGGCCGAGGTGCCCATCGTGAAGTTCTGGGGCGAGGGCCTGCTCGCCTCGGTGGACGGGCTGAGGTTCGTCGTCCCCGTCCGCACCATCAACGCCGCGCCGTCGCCGAAGTACTTCGGATTCAGGCGCGGCATCACCTGGCTCAACGCGGTCAACGACCAGGTCGCGGGCATCGGACAGATGGTTGTCCCAGGCACCCCGCGCGACTCCCTGCACATCCTGGACGCGCTGCTGAACCTTGACGGCGGCGTGAAGCCGGAGATGGTGGCGACCGACAACGCCTCTTACTCCGACATGGTGTTCGGCCTGTTCAAGATCCTCGGCTACAACTTCTCACCCAGGTTCCGCGACCTGGACGACCAGCGGCTCTGGCGGGCCACGATGCCCGGCGTCGAGACCGGCACCTACGGCGCGGTGGAGGACCTGGCCCGCAACCGCGTGAACCTGAACAAGGTGATCACGCACTGGCCGGACATGCTGAAGGTCGCCGGTTCCCTGGTCACCAACCAGGTCCGCGCCTACGACCTGCTGCGCATGTTCGGCCGCGACGGCCGCCCGACGCCGCTCGGGGCGGCGTTCGCGGAGTACGGGCGGATCGCCAAGACCGAGCACCTGCTGCGCGTGGTCGACCCGGTGGACGACACCTACCGGCGGCAGATGAACCGGCAGCTCACCGTGCAGGAGTCCCGCCACAAGCTGGCCCGGGACGTGTGCCACGGCAAGCGCGGCACACATCCACCAGGCGTACCGCGACGGGATGGAGGACCAGCTCGGCGCGCTCGGCCTGGTCCTCAACGCCATCGTGCTGTGGACCACGAAGTACATCGACGCCGCCGTCGGCCGGCTCCGCGCCGAAGGCCACGAGATCCAGGACGAGGACGTCGCCCGCCTGTCCCCGCTCAAGCACCGCAACCTCAACCTGCTCGGCCGCTACAGCTTCACCGCCTCCACCCCGGCAGCCGGCGCCCTGCGCCCGCTGCGCGACCCGGACGCGCCGGAGCTGGACGAAGACGACGGCACTGGAGACTGACAGGCAGGCGGCTGCGGGCGGAGCCGGGGCGCGCGGGGTGGACGTTGCAGCGGGGTCAGTGGCGGGTGGTGGCGACGGCGAGCCCGAGGCCGATCAGTGCGATGCCGCCCGTGCCGCCGATCATCGACAGGCGCCGGTCGGAGCCGGCGAACCAGGTTCGGGCCGCCGAGGCACCCAGGCCCCAGACGGTGTCGCAGACCAGGCCGATCCCGGCATGGATCAGGCCAAGGACCATCATCTGCAACGGGATGTTCCCCGCGTCGTGGTTCACGAACTGTGGCAGGACCGCGGCGAAGAAGACCAGGCCCTTGGGGTTCGTGGCGCCCACCAGCAGGCCGTCCAGGACGGTGTGCAGATCACCGCGCCGTTCGCCCTCCCCGGTCGTTAGATCGGCGCGCAGCCGGCCACGGTGGCGGTACGCCTGGACGCCGAGGTAGACGAGGTACACGGCGCCGGCCAGCTTCACGGCGGTGAACAGGGTGGTCGAGCTCTGGACCAGGGCGCCGACGCCGAGTGCGACGGCGAGGACGAGGGCGTAGCAGCCCAGGAGGTTGCCCAGGACGGTGGCGAGCGCGGTGCGGCGGCCGTGCGCGAGGGCGCGGCCGACGACGAACAGGACGCTCGGGCCGGGGATCGCGATCACGACGAGGGACATCGAGGCGAACGCGAGAAGGCTTTCCGTCTTCACCATGAGCTGGGACTTCCTGATCTGTGCCGCGCAACCGACGAAGGGCGGTGCTGTGGTGTGAGCAGTGACGAGGGGTGGGCCCGGCGCGCAGGTGGGACCGCTACCGAGAAAGGGCGCCCACCTGGGCGCGGGGGAGGCGGGCCAGGTCGGCGGAGTTGATCTGGAGGGTGCGGTCGGCCGATCCGGCACCGCAGTAGACGGGCCGGCCTGGGTTGGCGACCGCGGCATCGATCAGGCAGGGCACCCCGGGCCGGTGGCTGACCGGAGGCACGCCACCGGGCACCAGGCCCTCCGCGGCGAGCAGGCCGGCGTCCGCCGCGCGCAGCCGGGAACGACTAGTGCCCGAAAGAGCCGCCAGACGGGCGAAGTCCACCCGATCCTCCGCCCGCAGCACCACGAGCAACAGCGAGAGGTCCGACGTAGCGAAGGCGAGCGTCTTCACCGCCTGCGACCAGGGGAAAGGCAAGGCTTGGCGCTCGGCGACACTGTGCGCGGCGGCATGCTGGTGGACGGTGTACGGGCAGCCGTCAGAGTCCAGTACGGCCTGCCAGGGCGCTTCGGGCGTACTCATGGAGTCACCTGCAGCCTTTGCTCGAAAACGGAGGGGAGTCGACCTGCGGCCGGACGGCGCGCGATCCGCTCCTGAGCCTGACCGGGACGACCGGTTCCGATCAACTGATTGTGAAATCCTGCAATCGTGATCACCCTGCGCTTCGCCGAGACGGCCGAGGAGGACATCGCCTTCTCCGTCTCCCCCCTGCTCGAAGCCGTCCACTCCTGGCACGTCCTCACCGACCCCGGCCACCACGCCCTGCACGTCCCCTGGGTCAGGCGGTGCCGCCGCCTGCCCGCCGCCCTGCGCCGGCGTATGCGCGGGCACGACTTCGTCGTGGCCGACTACATCCCCGCCCTCTTCGAAAGCCGCACCGGTGATCACGACGCCGACTTCGCGGACCAGCTCGCGGCGGTACGGGGCCTGCCGCCCGCTCTGCTGGCCGCCGAACTCGCCCGAACGCTCGTCGACACCACCCGCCACACCGGCGACGACCTCGTCGACGACCACGCCACCCGCGACGCGGTACTCACCGAGTACCGCAACAGCGACCCAAGCCGGGCGGCACGCCTGGAGGGCATCCTCACCGACCCCCTCCCCGTCCTCGACGACGCGCTCACCGTGCTGGAGGACTACTGGGACGCCGCCTTCGCCCAGGAGTGGGAGCGCATCGAGCCCTCCTTGTACGAGTCGATCACCCGCTCAGGCGCCCGGATCGCCCACCACGGCCTGTTCCCGATGCTCCGCACCCTCGCTCCCCAGATCCGCGTGGACCCCGGTCGCCGGACCCTGCGCCTCGACCGACCGCACGACCACGACATCTCCGTCACACGCGACCACCCCGTGACGTTCACCGCCAGCCACTACGTTTGGCCCCACGTCCGCGTCACCTGCGACGCCCCCTGGCCCCTGCGGATCACCTACCCCGCTCTGCCCCTCGCGCCCGCCTCGACCGCCCGCCCCGCCAGTCAGGAAGACACTCTCACCGCGCTCCGGGCTCTGGCCGCCGCCCCACGCCTGCGGATCGTCACCCACCTCGCCGCCCAGAGCCGCACCACACAAGAACTCGCCTCTCTCCTCGGCCTGTCCCCCTCCGTCACCTCCCGTCACCTCCATCAGCTCACCCAGGCAGGACTCACCACCACCCAGCGCGAGGGCTACTACGTTCTCTACGCCCTCGCCCCTGCCCGCCTCGACCAGATTGCCACCGCCCTCATCACTCTCGCCCCCAGGCCCGAGGACTGAGCGAACGCTGTTGCAAGCCCCCGCGGGCATCGCCAGAAATAGGCCCTGTGTCGGCAAACGATGGCACCCTCAAGTGATCAACGCACCACCCGCGGATGATCATGTGATCGTGGAGGTACAGGTGCGTGACTACGGGTTTTCGCCAGCTCAACAGGATGAGATCTGGAGGCGCTGGCGCGAAGGGCAGTCGTTCAGCTTGATAGGGCGGGCGCTCGGGGCTCCGATGCAGCACGCCCGTCGGTTCCTCTACTAGAGCGGCGGCGTCCGCCTCACCCCGCAGACGCGGACAGAGCGGCATCTGAGCGGCAGCGAGCGTGAGGAGATATCCCGCAGTATCGCCGTCGGGGAATCGGCCCGGCAACTCGCCAAGCGGCTGGGCCGATCGCCTTCGACCGTCTCCTGCGAGATCGCCCGCAACGGCTGCCGGGACCGCTACCGAGCTGCCTCGGCCGATGCAGCCGCCTACGAGCGCGGGCGCCGCCCCAAGCAGGCCAAGCTCGCCCAACAGCCTGCTCTTCGCGTCCTGGTGGAAGCCAAGCTGGCTCTGTGCTGGTCACCGGAGCAGATCGCGGGATGGCTGCGACGACAGTTCCCTGGTGACGCCGCCATGCAGATCTCGCACGAAGCGATCTACCTCTCGCTCTACGACCCCCGCCGGCGCCAGGCCATCGACCGCAGCCTCACCCAGCGGCTGCGGTCAGGCAGGCCCATGCGCCGCCCGAAGCTCGCCCGCCAGCCCACTGGGCGGGGCATCATCCGCGGCATGGTGTCCATCACCGACCGCCCAGCTGAGGTCGAGGACCGCAAGGTCCCCGGCCACTGGGAGGGGGACCTTGTGATGGGCACCCGGCCCTCGGCCGTGGCCACGCTGGTCGAGCGCACCAGCCGCTACACGGCCGTCGTCGCGCTGCCGGACGGTATCAAGGCCGAGCAGGTCACTCCTCACCTCACCAGGAGTCTCCTCGGCATCCCGCCCCAGCTATGACGGACACTCACCTGGGACCGGGGCCGGGAAATAGCCGAGCACCAGGCCATAACCGCCGAGACCGGGATGCCGATCTACCTCTGCAAGCCACTGAGCCCGTGGCAGCGCGGCACCAACGAGAACACCAACAGGCTGCTACGGCAGTACCTCCCCAAGGGAGCGGACCTCCGCACGTTCAGCCAGGCCGACCTGGACGCCATCGCCCACAAGCTCAACCATCGTCCGCGCAAGATCCATGGCTATCGC
Organism: Streptomyces sp. NPDC088400; assembly: GCF_044753355.1. Taxonomy (NCBI): domain Bacteria; kingdom Bacillati; phylum Actinomycetota; class Actinomycetes; order Kitasatosporales; family Streptomycetaceae; genus Streptomyces; species Streptomyces sp. NPDC088400. The sequence continues at coordinate 319,119 of NZ_JBIVMZ010000011.1, forward strand.
ACTCCGGCGGAGGTCTACGCTGACCTTCTGAACAGCGGTGATGCGCTGACCGCTTGAGCTCGCCATCGAATGACGACAGGAGGCCCGAGCGTCCAATGAACCCGTGCAATCCGGGGGTTCGCGGCGGCCCGAATCCAATCAGATCCGATGGCAATTGCTGACAGGGTTTGACGACAGATAGGGTCCGATCCTCCGTACGGAAGGGGCCCACGAGTGGCGAACCTGGTCTACAAGCGGGTCTCGACCGACCAGCAGTCGACCGCCCGCCAGGACCTCGTCCTTCACGAGGCCGGGATCGAGGACCCGGTCGTCTTCGAGGAGGACCCGGGCACCTCCAGCCGCAGCACCCGAAGTTCCGTGAACTGCTCACTTACGCGCGGCTCGGCGACACCGTGCACATCTCCGAGATGTTCCGCCTCGTACGCGGCACTGGCCACATCCTCGACCAGCTCGACGTCCTCCATCGCGACCAGGTCGCCCTGCGCATCCACGACGGCGCGTTCTCCGCGATGGACCTCACTGCCCGCCACCCGCGCACCGGCGAACTGCTGTCGACCGTGAAGGTCATGGTGCAGACTCTCGCCGCCGCCGGCGAACTCCAGCGCGACCTCCAGCGGGAACTGACCTACGACGGACTGCGCGCCGCCGAGGCCAAGGGCAGCAAGGGCGGACGCCGCCCGGCCGTCTCGGCCGACAAGACCGACGCCGTGCGCACCGCGTACCTGGAAGGCCGCTCTATCGCGGCCCTCGCCCGCGACCACGGGCTCAGCCGCGGCGCGATCCGTACCGCCGTCGCCGACCTCCTGCCCGACCACACCACAATCGAGGAGGACGCGCCCGTCCCGAAGCTGCCGGTCACCCTCGACATGCCAGGCAAGGCCGCCGACTACCTCCGCACCACCGAACTGGAGCCCGCCGAGCGCGCCGCGCTCGACCAGGGGACGACCGTACGGCGCGGCCAGGGCTACACCCTGCGCGTCAGCGCCGTCCCCGCCGTACACCGCCAGTTCCTTGCTCACTGCCAGCCGCTCGACGGCGTCCAGGACGTCATGGCGGTCCCGGCCCAGCGCAAGGCCCGGCGCGAGTACGAGAACCGGGTCAGCGCCCTCGCAACCGGACCATGATCGTTCTCACCGATAACCGCTGTACCGATGTTCCCCGAGGCCGGACCCGGAACCGTATGCCGTCGATCAACTGCCGCCGGGACCAGACAGGCGGCCGTCCCGCCTTCGTCCCCTTCGGCAGCAACGGCTCCAACATCACCCACTGCTCGTCCGTGAGATCTCCCCGCCCCATGAACCGCGATCATCCATGCCTCATGATCCACTTTCGATACACGGCCTAGGGCCTGTGTGATGTCGTGATCAATCGGCTGCTCGTAAGAGGTCTTCGAGCCAGATCATTGAGGCGCGGAGTTCGAGGCCGGCGAGGTAGCTCTCGGGGGTCTTGTCGAAGCGTGTGGCGATGCCGCGCCAGTCCTTCAGCCGGTTGGTTGGGTAGGCCGCGCGACGAGGTGCCTGCCATATGCAGGCCCTTTTCCGCACGGCCCCCCTCCGAACCCGCCGTACGAGTTTCCCCGTAA